>NZ_JAVAYM010000001.1:0-1071768 GCF_054185205.1 Bradyrhizobium sp. 14AA
AGCGAAGGGATCAGCCTTGCCAGCGGCGTGGTGACGCTGTCGGCGACGATCACCGACCATGACGGAGACCAGGCGAGCTCGAGCGTCGATCTCGGCACGCGGGTGACGTTCCTGGACGACGGCCCGACGATGGTTGCGTCGGGCACGGGTCCGTCGCTGACGCTGGACGAGAGCTACCTGACGGCGGGAACCAACGGGATCAACGGGACGACGCCCGATCTCACGCAGACGACGACGAGTGCGTCGTTCGCCGGCGTGTTCATCTCGAACCCCGGTGCGGACGGTCAGTCCGGCTCGATCAGCTATGCGCTGTCGATCGACACCAGCAAGTCGACGGGTCTTGTGGATGCGCAGACCGGTCAGAACGTCGTTCTGGTGATGAACGGCACGACGGTGGAAGGTCGCACGGCGGGCGGCAATCTGCTGGTGTTCACGCTGTCGGTCGACGGCAGTGGCAAGGTGACGTTCACCGAGGACCGGGCGGTCAAGGAGAACACCGGCACCAATCCGGACACCAGCGAAGGGATCAGCCTTGCCAGCGGCGTGGTGACGCTGTCGGCGACGATCACCGACCATGACGGAGACCAGGCGAGCTCGAGCGTCGATCTCGGCACGCGGGTGACGTTCCTGGACGACGGCCCGATCATGAATGGCTTTCAGACCGCAATCATTGCCGCTCAGGATAACCAAGTCGCAAACGGCACCTACAACATCAACTTTGGTGCAGACGGCGATGCGTCGATGGCCGTCGCCGTCCACAACGGTTCCGTTGGCAGCACGGGGTTCAACCTGGCAACGACGAATCTCGGAGGCGGAATCACCTCGGTGCACGTCACCGGAAACGGTGACGACTATACTTTCTACTACACGACCCACGCTGTCAGCGGTGGCGTGGAACTGGATGCCTACTACACAGATACAGCCGGGGCGCTTAGCAATCCCTTCTTCACATTGTTGATTGATCCAAACGGCACCTATACCTTTGATCTCGAAAGCGTCGGGCTGTTGACGCAGGTCACGGTGAACGGTTCCGATTTCGGAGCGTCCGGCGGCGGCCAGTCCTCACTCACCTCTCCGGACGGCCAGCTCGTCATCACCGGAACCGACAACAATGGCAACTTCCTCGAAGTCAAGGCTTCAAACAACGGCATTGCGGTTGGTCACTCGGGACTGCAAATGGATGCGAACGAAGATCTGCACCTCAACTTTGCTCAGGAGCAGACGCAGGTAAGCTTCATTTTCACCCAATGGCAGTCGAACGGTACCGCAGACGTCAAGTTCGACGTCTATAATGGCGCAACCCTCGTTCATGAATTCGATATCAACATTCCGAAGCCCGCCTCCGGTGACACCCACATCGTGGTGCAGGAGACGTCGGATGTCGCGCTTATCAATACGTCCGCTTTCAATAACGTGACGCAGACGTACACGCTCTACGTTGGGCAGGACTTCACCGAGGTGGACGTAGATTACGATCACACGGTCAGCGGGGGTGCTACGTTCACGGTCAACAGCATTACCTACAATCACGAGACGCTTATCCCGAGCACCGACTTGCTTTTCGATGTGACGGCAACCGATACGGATGCTGATACAGCGACCAGCAGCCTTCAGGTCAACCTTGTTGGCGGTTCGAACGTAGCGAGCGGCGCCACTCTGACCGGCACGTCAGGTAACGACTTGCTCGTGGGTGGTAGCGGCAACGATACGCTGGTTAGCGGAACGGGGAACGATATATTTGCGCTGAAGGCGTCGGGAGGAGGACACGACATTTTGTCGGACTTCAACGCTGCAGCGGACGAAATTGTTGTCGATATTGCAAGCCTTAGCCTGACAACGGCTGAGTCCTTGGCGATATCGGCCGGTCAATACACGACCTCGCTTGCCACGGGCCAGAATGAAAACGCGGCGAGTGCGTGGAACGAAAGCGGAAGCACCAACAAGTTCTTCTTCAACGCGACGACGCAAGAGCTTTGGTATTCGGCAAACGGAACTGGCAGTGACAAGATTGACTTGGCACACTTGAGCACCGGCGTGCCTGCTGCGGCGAATATTCACGTTGCATGAGCTAATGTGATTCCCAAGAATTAGGCCCGCGGGAGTGTCTTCCGCGGGCCTAATTCGTCTACGGGGCAATCGACAGATACGAGATCAGCTCGATGGAGGACCCGATTTCTTCATCCTCAGCTGATTGGGAATTATCGTGATGGGTGTTTCTAGTATCTTAACGCCGGTGCCAGGTGCATCGCTGAATCGAGCGGTGAAATGTCGAAGCCCGACGTGAGTGATCGCGTGCGAAATGTTGGCCCAGATTTCTCCTCCGCAATCTTCGCGCCAACGGTGACAGAATGAGTAGTCTTCTGACAGTCTTAGTCCGTCCACTATCAGAAACTCGAATGCCCGGATGAGTCGGGAGCTCTTCTTACCCAGATTGAGCCCCGGCCGTTTGTCCACAATCCCTGGCAGCTTCGCTATCATGACCTCGATGCAGGATCTCTGCACAAGCATGATCCCCGTTCCGCAGCCGTCGACCCGAACGAACCCGTTTCGGCCTGAGGTACGAGACGGCTTCTGCACTACGAAGTCATGCGAGGCCGCGCTCGCCTTTTCCATTGATTGTCCGGCAGTCACCGCTTTGGCAAATCGATTGAGGTCAATCTGCCGCTTTGGATAGATCGCCCCGACAATCGGTTTATCGAACTCGAGCATGTCGAATATGAGCTGCGGTTCAAAGCCCATGTCGGCATCAACGAAAAGCAAATGAGATGCATCCGTCTTGTCGAACCAGTGCGTCAGCAATGCGTTGCGGCCTTCGGCAACATCAGCATAGGACACTGCAGCAAGGTTGGATCGGAGGCTCCGTCGTTCGAGCTCGATACCCAGTTTAAACAGGGTCTGAACACAAGGTGTATAAAAGCTTTCACCGTAAGCAGGCACCGCAATGAATAACTGGGTTGGGGGCATCTGCGAAGCTTCCCATCAAATCGATCAACATAGTATGTCAGGGCTCGCTAGTCCGCTACAGCGGCGGGCTTTGTTCGGCGGTTTTGTTTTGCCTCACAGGAGCAGCGGCAGCGTGCTCAGCGACCCGCCGCCAGCCGTGTTCGCAGGCTCCGAGCCCGCCCATTCCGATCCGGCGGCCGCGGGCGCGGCTTCGGCCGAGAGCGGCTGGGCCTTGGCGTAGGGCCTGGCGAACAGATGTACGCCCTCGTGATTGATCGCGAACAGCGGCGCGAAGTTCAGCTCGCCGTTGTCCTCCCGCAGGCCCGCCCAGCGGTTGTCCAGGATCAGCCAGCGGCCGTCGAGACGCGCCGCAAGCACCGCGTGGTCCTGCCGGACCGTACGGTCACGGACGAGCAGCAGGCGCATGTCGGCGTCCGGGAAACCCGCTTCGCGCAATGCGGCGTATTTGGCGATCGCATAGTCTTCGCAATCGCCTTTGCCCGTCGCAAAGCTCGCCAGCGGCGAGCTCCAGCGGTCGAGCTCCCGATGCTGGACGAGATCGCTGACATAGCGGATCGCGGTGTTGACGCCCAGATTGACTTCCTCGAGCCGGGCTCGCCCGGACTTCGCTTTAACGGCGCCGACGAGCCTGAGGAATTGTGCAGCGTTGGATGGGCAGCTCGCGGCATCGGCCCGGCAGCGCTCGAGCACGGCCTGCTCCCTGCCGATCTCGTCTTCAACCGCACGCCATTTGCGCCAGATCACGCTGTCGGGTGCCCGGAACGTGAAGAGGCCGAAGGGTTCATTGCCGAGCGGCGGGCCGGCCGGAGAGGCGGCCTCAGGCAGGGCATCCGTCGCCGTCGAAGAGGGCGGCGTCAGTGCCGCCAGACGCACGGCATTCGGCCCACGGCCACGCTCGCGGTCCAGCTTGGCCAGCACCGCGTTGATCGTGAAGAATGTCGCGGGAGCTTGAATCGTATCCGCACCGGATGGCGCGATTTCAGTCGGATCGACCGGCCCGGCATCGGCAGCAAACGCGACCGAGGTCGCAGCACCGGTGAGCGAAACCAGCATGGCTGCCGCGAGCGCCGCAACGCCTTGCCGCCGCCGTCCCAAACGCGACTTCATTGACCGTCCCCATATTTCGGGACGTCGCCGGCGTCTTTGCGCGCCTGATCGTCATCCCGACCTGTTTATCGGGAGCCAGCGTGCGCGTGGGCGCGCTTAAGTCGGGTTAAAACCGGGGAGGCGTGGCCGGGAATGGGCCGGTGCGATGAACCGCGCCCCACCAGCAATGCTAAAGCTTGGGGGGGCGCGTTAAGGACGCATTAAGCAAGGCGGATCGCGGGATGGGGTCTAGAGCCCGCTTCCGTTCCGATGGAATCGAAACGGGGCTCTAGATTCCGGGACCCACTTCGCTCGAAAACGCTCTAGTGCTCGCGCAGCGCCTCATCCCGCAGCGTGCGGGCCGGCTTCATGATGTAATCCAGGACGCTCTTCTTGCCGGTCAAGATCTCGACAGTCGTGATCATGCCCGGAATGATCGGCAGCGGGGTTTCCTCTGTGCCGAGATGGTTCCTGTCGGTTCGCACCATCACGCGATAGTAGGTCTCCGGCCGCTGCGCCGCCTCGCCCTTGTCGTCGAGGATCGTGTCGGCGCTGATCCGCTCGACCTTGCCGGCCAGATGGCCGTAAACTGAGGAGTCGTAGGCGGATATCTTGACGACGGCATCCTGGCCCGGGCGGATGAAGGCGATGTCCTGCGGTCTAATCTTGCCCTCGACCAGCAAGGTGTCGTCGAGCGGGACGATGTCCATGAGGTTCGCACCAGGCTGCACGACGGCGCCGATCGTGGTGACGTTCAGCTTGTTGACGATGCCGCGAACCGGCGAACGCAGATCCGTCCTGCGCACCCTGTCCTGAGCGGACTTGATGTTCTCGTCGAGGACGGCGAGGTCAGCCCTCGACTTGGCCAGGTCCTCGTCCGCCTGCGCTCGGAAGGTCGAGATCGTCGTGGCAATCTTTGCCTTGGCCTCGGCGATCTGGCCTTTCGCTTCTGCTGATTGACGCTCCAGCCGAAGCATTTCGATCTCGGGAACCACCTTCTGCTCGTAGAGTTTGCGCGTCAATGCGAGCTCGCGATCGAGCAGGGCCGATGTCTGGGTCAGCCTTGCGATCTGTTGATTGAGAACGTCGACGTCCTGCGCCACCTTAAGACCGCGGTTCTTGAAGACGCTGCGTTCGGTTGCCACGGCAGCAGGGGCGACCTCGTCAATCTGGTCAGGAAAGACAATCTCGCTGCGCCCCTTCGCTTCGGCGTCAAGTCGCGCCAAGCGGGCCGCCATCGATGCACGCCGCTCCCGTATCTCACCGAACTCGGAAGCGAACTTGGTATCGTCGATGCGCATCAGGGACTGCCCCTGTTGGACCGCCGCGCCCTCCTGGACGAGGATGTCGCCGACGATCCCACCTTCCAGCGATTGGACGACCTGAATCTGCCGCGAGGGAACGACCTTGCCGTTGCCGCGCTTGACCTCTTCAAGCACGGCGAAGTGAGCCCAGATCAGGAATGTGGAAAGCAGGGCGAAGAACGCCCACAACAGCATCCGGGAGGTTCGCGGCGTTCTCAATCGGACGGCCGCACGGATATCGTTGGCGTAGGTGAAATCAGCTGACATTGGATTTCTGCGCAGCCGGGACGGGTTGAACAACTCTGGGAGGGGTGACAGGCTCGGCGGACGGGGTCTTGCCTTGCAACAGGCTCAAGACTTGGTCGCGTGGTCCATCGGCGACCAGCCGGCCGTTGTCGAACAGCAGCAGGCGATCAACCATGGACAGCAGTGAGAGGCGGTGAGTGGAGATGATGATCGTCATCTGCGCATCGTCGAGCTTCTTCAGTCGCTCCAGGAATTCGCTCTCGCTGCGGACGTCGAAATGGGCGGTCGGCTCGTCCAGAAACAGGATCTTGGGTTTGCGGATCAAGACGCGGGCGAGGCCGATGGCCTGCTTTTGTCCGCCCGAGAGGCTGCGTCCGCCCTCCGCGATGGGCATGTCGTAACCCATGGGGTGGCCCGCGATGAAGCTTTCGACGCCGGCCAGGCGCGCTGCCGCAAGCACTTCTTCGTCGGTCGCGGCCGGATAGCCCAAAGTGATGTTGTCGCGCAGCTTGCCGAAGAACAGGTCGGTGTCCTGCATCGCAAAGCCGATGCCGGTGCGCAGGTCAGCGGGATCGTATTGGCGCGAGTCGACGCCGTCGACCAGGATGCGGCCATCCTGTGCCTCGTAGAAGGAGAGCAACAGGCGCCCGACGGTTGTCTTCCCTGAACCAACTCGACCGATGATGCCAACGCGCTCGCCGCTCTGAATCTTGAACGTGACCTTGTCCAGCGCCTTTCCGGGCGCATTGGGATAGGTGAACGTGACGTTGTCGAAATTGATGGTGCCTTGTTCGATCTTTCTGGCGACATAGGTCCGTTCCGGTGAACGTTCCCGTTCCAGGGTCATGATGCGATCGATGGATTTGAGCGCCGAGAAAGTCTGAGTGCCGCGGGTGATCACGGATGCAATGCCCGCAATCGGCGCCAGGACCCGGCCGGCCAGCATGTTGGCTGCGACCAGCGCGCCGACCGTCAGGGTGCCGTTCTGGATCAGAAAGACGCCAATGACGACCAGGAGCAGGCTGGTGAACATCTGGGCCGAGTTGGCTGCGGTCAACGCCAGGGATGACCAGAAGTGCACGGCCTCGCCGGATCGGGCCGTCGCGGCAACCGAACGCTCCCAGGCCGTCTGCATCCGTGCCTCACCACCGGAAGCGCGCACGGTTTCCAGACCGGCGAGCGATTCGATGAGTACCCCGTGGCGAGCCGCGGATTCTGCCTGCAAGCGCTTCATCGCCCGATTGAGCGGACGCTGCAGCACGAGGCCAATTCCGATCATCACCGGCAGCATCAGCAGCGGCACCCAGGCGAGCGGTCCCGCGACGACGAAGAGAACGGCAACGAACAGGATGGCAAACAGCAGATCCGTTGCCGAGACAACGCTGCCCGAGGTGAAGAACTCGCGAACGGAATCGAAATCCCTGAGCTGGTTGGCAATAATGCCGACCGACGTCGGCCGCTGCGACATCTTCACAGCCATAACGTGCTCAAAGATATTGGCTGCGAGGACAACATCGATAGTCTTGCCGGTCACGTCGATCATCTTGCTCCTGACCATGCGCAGGATCAGATCAAAGACGATTGCGAGACCCATGCCGATGGAAAGAGCGATCAACGAGGGGATCGCCCCGTTCGGGATGACGCGGTCGTAGACGCTCATCGTGAACAGCGGCATGGCCAGGGCCAGAATGTTGATAAGCAGCGCGGCCAGCGCAATGTGCCCGTAGTTGCGCCAATGGGCCTTTACGACGGACCAGAACCAGTGCTGCCGGGGAAGGCTCCCAGCCGCGACGGCTCGCGCGTCCGACTCGGCCGCCGCCCGGACCAGAAATGCGTAACCCGTATAACCCGCAGCAATGGCATCCAAACCCAGCACCTGCGGCACATGCGGTCGTCCGCTTGGGTCGATCACCCTGGCGGTACGCCTATCCTCGTCGACGCTCAGCAGGATGAGCGTCGTTCCGTTCTTCATGATCAAGACGACGGGAAGAACGAGAGACGGGATATCCTGCAGTTTTCGTTTGGTGGCCTCGGTTTCCAGGCCGGCACGACGCGCCGCGCGGTCGTAGAGAGAAACTGTCAGACGTCCGTCGAGGATTGGCAGGCCGCCGAGCAATCCCTCGCGGGTCACGGCTCTGCCGTGATGTCCGGCGAGAAAGATGAGCGAATCCACCAACGGGTCGCCTTCTTTCACCCCAACCTTCTCGAGCCGAGCCGGTGCCGCGTGCTCTTCGCCGCTTCTGGTCGGTCGTGCATCTTGGACGGAGGACTTCTTTGTTCGACGGAACAACAAGCTGATATGCCTTACTTAAATGAAAAGCGATGAAAGCGAGCTTGGCAAAGTCACAGGACGATACGACAAATTGCTAGTTAATTCATTTACTTATTTGGACCGTCCCGATTAAGGATTAACGATCGCGGGGCCGAAATTCTATCCGTGCATTATCGGGGGAGGCCGAAATAAAAAAGCCCGCACAAATTGTGCGGGCTTTTTTAGTCAGTCGATCGACTTCGCTACCTTGCCGTCGGCGAAAATGCGGTCAGTAGCCAATGGGGTTTCTCTGCCTGGGCGTATGAGCTGCGCTGGCTTGTCGAGCTCTCAAGCACGATCGGTCCGCCGGAGTTTTCCCGCTGGGCAAACCAGGCAGACACGCCGGCAACCTTGGCTGACGCGCCCGTCTTGGCAGGCTCGCCCGAAAAACGGTCGCCGAAAGCCGACGTGGCGGGTTCGGTCGCAGCATAGGACAGGCGAACTGGCGCCGCCGTCGGCGCCGGGACCGCGACCCGCAACGGCTCGGAGCCGCTCTGCGGAAGCGTCCAGCGGAACGTGGGCGCCTTGTAATCAGGCAGGCCGAACAGGTTCAGATCGGTCGGGGCTGCGTCGACAGGGGGAGGGGCCTTCAGATACTCGATCAGAGTGCCTGTCGCGGCGAGCAACTGGTAATCGGCAAACACCACAACCGCCCGCGCCGACGTCAGCGAGACCTGTGCATTGAAGAACTGGTTCTGGGCGTTCAGAAGATCGATGAGCGAGCGCTGGCCCAGCTCATATTCCTTCTGGAAGGCGACGATGGTCTTCCGGGCCGCCTCCAGCTCACTGGTCAGCGCCGCAATGCGGGTCTGGGTGACCGTGCGGGCGTTCCAGGCCTTGTCGATCGACTCATACGCATCGCGCTGCAAGCGGGCGTGCCGTGCCGTCGCTTCCGTAAACCGTTCAGCCTTTTCCGAGCGGTTCCAGGCATCCTGTCCGCCGCGGAAGATGTCCCAGGACATCACCACCTTGCCGCTATAGTCCTCATGGGTGACGGCGGGCGAGCCGGCGGCCGCAACGTAGGGGAAGGCGTTGTCGTAATGAGTCGCCCGACCCTCGAGATAGAATTTCGGGGCAAACAGGCCGTCCGTGGACTTGAAGGCGTGCTTGGCGGCATCGGCATCGGACTGGGCCGCCGAGATCGTTGAGTTGAACCGCAGCGTAACCGCGAGCGCTTCATCCCGGCTGGCCGGAAGCCCCCTCAACGGGCCTGGGAAGCGCACATTGTAAGGCTCTATGCCAACGACCTTGCGGTACTTCGCCCGCGCGTCCTCGAGACTGCGACGAAATTCGGCCAGGGCCGCGCGCGCACTCTCGACGCGCTCTCTCGACTGCTCGAGGTCGCCTTCACCGGCCCGTCCGCCCGAGAACCGGGAGTTGACGTTCGAGAAGATCTTGTCGTGATTGGCGACGTTCTGCTCGGCGAGGCCCACCAGGCGCATATAACGCACGACGTCGACGTAAGCTTCGGCGGCATCAAGGGCGATAAGCTCGGTTCGTTCTTTGACGCGTGCTGCGGCGGCGTTCACCCGTGCATTCTGGCGCCAGACTTCGTGGATGGAGGTGAATCCATCAAAAAGGAGCTGCCGGACAACGACCGATTCCTGGCTCCCGTTCCGCCAAGGCCCGGATCCCGTCGTTGGAACCGCAATGCTGGGGGCTATGAAGCCGGGCGACTGGTCGAACTTTTCCGGTCCATAGCTGGCGTCGATGCGCACCTGCGGCAGGAGCGTGCTTTGAGTCTGGCGGAGCTCGCTCTCGGTTGCGCGGCGGTTCGCGGACGCCTCGCTTACCGCGGGGTTGGTCAGCATTGCCTGACGCAAGGCATCGTTGATCGAAAATTGCTCAGCTCTCGCGGGGGCGGCCGCCAGGATGATCGTTGCGAAGGCTAAATGCGCCGGCTTCATGGTCCCCACCATAAAAAGTCTTTTAACAAATATTATTGACTGGGAAGAATTAGCAAAATGCTACGACCTCACCTATGACATTTCAGTCACAGCTTGCAGCAATCGACCGAGCTTCCCGTTTGCGCGAGTAGGACAGCTCTCCCGGATTGGCTTGGCCGTTACCTCCGCCCCCGTCACCTGCGCGACTGCTGCGTTGCACAAATCCGTGCGTGTAAACTGTAGGTAGCGTCTTGATCCTGCTGATAAAAGTGCGTTGCTGCTGCAGGACGATCTCTCCGGGCGGACTGGCGGTCGGGGCATCGATGGAGGCTGAGTGCGTCGGGGGCGGGAAAGGACAGGTGGCCGCAGGGATTTGCCTCAGGTCCGGATGCTTTCCTCAGTTCCGCAGTTGAGGATTGGCATCACGATCAGCCGAAGGGTCGTGTTCCCCAAGCGAATCGTAGATTAGGCCGCGCTTATGGCGATTGGCTTGGCTGTCTAGTCGGGCAGCCTAACGACGATCATTGGCAACGGACCCGGAATTTCGCTGATGGCCCATCGATGGGGTTCGACCCGGCTGGGATGTATCGGCTTGCCAGTGAATCACGATTGCAACTGTTAATTGCCGACCCTCCTCGGGTGGGCGAGCGGGATATTCAGACCAGAATACCGCCTGGCCGGTTCCTGGTGCGCTTCGGAAGCGGGAAAAAGGGGTAGCCAGGGCGAAACTCGAGCTTCAAGCATCACTTAAGCACTCACCCTCATACTGAATCCATTTTCAGGATCGGGATTGAAAGGCACATATTATGGATTCAGACCTTCGAGCCGAGCTCGAAAGCGTCATGGAGGACATCCAGAAGCGCCAACGGCATATTGAAGACCGGGTTTTTCTGATCAACGTTCTCGAACGAGAGGGGCACATCACGCTGGACGAGCAAGCGGTGCTCAAATTCGAACGCAAGCAGCTCGCAGCTCAAATGGAGCGGCAGACAACGCTGCTTCTGAAGGCGCGGGTCTGAGTCAGCGCCAGTCGTTCTCCGGCAGCGTTCCCGGTGGCGGCTTGAGTTGCTCGAGCCCGTCGTCGATCACGCGGATGTCTTCCTCGACCTGCTCGATGGTGCGGGTCGGATCAATGCCGGAGACGGTGCGTAGCTGCTCAAGCAGCCGACGCCGGTGCTCCCGCAACTCTTCCAGAGCCCGGCGGTCCTTCAACTCCACATGAGAGGCGACGATCAGTTCTATAGGTGAGGACAAGGCAAATACCTGCTGATTAAAGATTTCAGTATGAAGATTTATGCCGATCGTAAAAGTTCGTTGAGGCATCTTCGCTCTGGCCGCACGCCGAAGCAAGCCGGGCCAGGTCCCCCGGGGCTGGGCGTACAGATCCATCGGTCTTGTCGCCTGAGCGCGTCTTCGCCCTTTCGACGGGCGATCGGCGCGATCGCGGAGGGTTGCGACAGCTATGTGAGCGTCGCTCCGCTTATCGTCCAAAAGGACAAGCGACCATTAATTTCACGTTTGATATTTTGGTTGGGTTGGTCGATGAGGCATTAAAAAAAGCGATGTTCCGCGAAGGCAATTGCAAAGAATGTGCGCGCTTTGTTTGATCCTCGACAGGAGGATCGACAGATACAAGCAGCTCGTCGTCCAGTTTTCGGATTTTGATGACGGCGTCGTCGAGCGAATATTGTGGCGGATAGCTGAGCTGCGGAGAATGAAGGCCGCGCTTCATTCCGAAGATGGATAAGTCATTTTTTTTCATAGCCATCCACCAAGAGCGGTTGCGGCCCGCGTGGTTGGTCTACTTGGGCCCGGTAACTCCGTATGGTCGAACAGCGCCGTCGGCTTGAAATGTATCGGCGGACGGCGTTGCTCCAGCCCCCCGGGAGGGTGATGCAAAATCCCGGTTATTCCGGTCTGCGGTCGCTGACGGCCGGTTCGAACCATTGAATCGCATCCCCGGTATCAATTCCGCGCCGCGAAAGTATCGACCATTCGGTTGATATGGCGGGAAAAACAGGAATAGACCTCATGGGATGTCTTGATGAATCCCCATCCTCTTTCGCGGAAATATTTGCCGATTTCCGATAGCGTCCCCGGGCGAGGAGCGCCTCAACCGGCAATAGAAGGGGCTTGGCAAGATCGGGAAAATTCGGCAATGTTCAACTTTTCGGATTTGGCCATGCCCGCATATCTTGTCCGGTTAATCGATAATCACCAGATCGTCGGAATTTTCTTCGCCGACCATCCCGGAAGTCTCGCCCTTTCTGTGCACGAATGGACGGACAAGGATCGCTGTGAATACGTCAAGTTGCCCGAGGGGGGCATCGTGTGGGCGGGGTCGGCTGTTCCCGTGCCTATGACCCCGGGCGACGAGAGCGATGCTGATTGGGATATCCCCGAATTGCCATTCTCGAGCGCGACCACGTCCGAGACCTGGCTCAATGTGCTCTACGGCTATCCGCCCAGGCCGCGCTGGACGAAGTTAAAGACCAGACGAATACCAGAAGCGACTTCACCCCTACCGCCGCAACCGATGGGCATGGGGCAGGTCATTCCCTTGCGAAGACCGCGCCGATAGCGCGCCATTCGCCAAAGGCGAGGAAACAGTATGACGGCCGAGAAGCTGCGTACTCACGTGACCTACCTCACCGAGATCGCAACGGACTCCGCTAGCCGTGAAGTCTTCGTGGGCCTCACTTTTGAAGAGACCATTTGGTTGATCGATTATCGAGAACGGCGTGCGCGCCGCGAGCCGGGATGGAACCAGGATCAAACGGCCGCTCGCGAGCTGGCCGCAAGGCACTGTGTGGCACACACCGAGATCGTGACCGCAGAGGCGGAAAAGCAGCTCAACAGGCCGACCATCAACTAGGCTGTTTCGGTCCTCGGACGATCCTGACAAGGATGCCGTGATGCCAGGCCCGGAGTTCAGTCGAGCGTGAAGGCAGCACTGTAATCTCGCTTGAGTGCGGGATCCTGCTGCTCTTTTCTCAGTACGCAGTTGCCGACCACCAGCATGTCGAGCTCGTTGCCCATGAAGCAGCGGAAGGCATCCTCCGGCGTACAGACGATCGGCTCGCCGCGCACGTTGAAGCTGGTGTTGACCAGCACCGGGCATCCGGTGAGCGCCTTGAAACGGGACAGCAAGCGATGAAAGCGCAGATTGGTGTCGGCGCTGACCGTTTGGATACGGGCGGAATAGTCGACATGCGTCACCGCGGGGATCGTTGAGCGCGTCACGTTGAGCTTGTCGATGCCGAACAATGCTTGCTCGTCCGCGCTCATCATGTGACGCCGGTCGCTTCTGACGCCGGCGACCAGAAGCATGTACGGACTGTCGTCATCGAGCTCGAACCAATCGGCAACATCCTCGCGCGCAACCGCCGGCGCAAACGGCCGGAAGCTTTCGCGAAACTTCACCTTGAGATTGAGGTTCTTTTGCATGGCGGGCGAGCGCGGATCGCCCAGGATCGAACGCGCGCCGAGCGAGCGCGGCCCGAACTCCATCCTGCCCTGGAACCAGCCGACCGCGAGCTGGTCGGCGAGGGCCGCGGCTGTCGTCTCGATCATGTCATCCTCGCCAAGCACGTCGAAGCGGCCGCCGGCGTCACGCAGCCGCTGCTCAACCTCCTCTTGCGAAAATTCAGGTCCCAGAAAAGCGCCGGACATGCCGTCGCCGGCCGCGACATGCCGCGGTTGTTGTCTGAACTGATGGTACGCCGCGAGGGCAGCTCCGACTGCACCACCGGCGTCGCCGGCGGCCGGCTGAATCCAGATCGAATCGAATTTTCCGTCGCGCAGCACCTTGCCGTTGGCGACGCAATTGAGCGCAACGCCGCCCGCGAGGCACAGATTGCGTGCGCCGGTCTGAACCGCAAGGCTGCGGGTCAAACGAAGCACCGCCTCCTCGAGGACGGCCTGGATGGAGGCTGCGATGTCCATGTGGAAAGGCGTGAGCAGTTCGTCCGGCGTGCGCACCGGCTGTCCAAACAATTTGGCGAACCGGTCATCGGTCATCGTCAGCCCGGTGCAATAATTGAAATACGACATGTCGAGACGAAACGAGCCGTCCGCCTTCAGATCGATCAGTGAATCGAGGATGAGCTGCGCGTATTTCGGTTCGCCATAGGGCGCAAGCCCCATCAGCTTGTATTCGCCGGAATTGACCTTGAAGCCGGTGTAGTAGGTGAAGGCGGAGTACAGCAGTCGGGGTTGTTGAAGCAGTACGTGTATCGCGGCGGCATGAGCCAAATGTACCAGCGCCAGCTCAGGACGTTATCGCGAAAAACCCGGCCATTTCCGCCATTCTTGCGAATGCTGTTGTCCTGCCAATCCCAAATGCGCATGCCACGGCTGTTGAAGGACACCGGCTCCGATTGCCCGCGAAGCGTTGCGAGTGTGTCGCGCACGGCGGTTGTCGAGAAAACCAGCCGGAATAGCTCTCCGATCTGAAACGCCGTTTTTCCGAGCGTTTGCCAGCGTGACAGCAGCGCGTCCGAAAAATCGGCGCGCGGAAATCCACCCGCCAGTCCCTGCTTTTGACCGACCGCGGCGTAGTGCGTATAGCCGTCGCTGTATTCGCCAAGCGCCAATCGGACGCGCGCAACGGGATTTTTGGAGACATAATTCGCTTCGTCCCAGCCGTCGGGAAGGAAGCCGCCGCTTCGCTTTTCGGCGCGTCCGGCCGCCAGATAGTGGTGATAGCCGTTCAGAAAAGAACCTTGCGAGACCTGATACTCGACGTCGCGGTTGACTTGCAGATATCTCCTCTCGTTCCAACCCTTCGGCGTGAAACCGCCCTCGCGGCCTTCCAGTCTGCCGGCGGCGAGATAGTGGTGATAGCCGCTGATGAAGGTGCCGCGTGCGACCTCGTTTCTCACGTCTGAATTGACACGCAGATAGAGATCTTCGCTCCAGTCGGGCGGCGGCGTGCCGTCCTGCCGGCCTTCGGCGCGCCCGGCGACCACATAGTGGTGATAGCCGCTGCTGAAGGTGCCGCGCGCGACCTCTGCTCTGACGTCTGAATTGATACGCAGATAGAGTTCTTCGTTCCAGCCGGGCGGCGGCGTGCCGTCCTGCCGGCCTTCGGCGCGCCCGGCGACCACATAGTGGTGATAGCCGCTGCTGAAAGTGCCTCGCCGAACTTCGGCAGCGACATCGGGATAGATTCGAAGATATTGCGCCTCGTTCCAGCCAGGGGGCGGCGTGCCGCTCTGCCGACCTTCGGCGCGCCCGGCGGCAAGATAGTGATGATAACCGCTGATGAAGGTGCCGCGTCGAACCTCGGCGGCGACATCCGGGTAAAGTCGAAGATACGGGCCCTCTTGCCAGTCACGCGGCGGCACGCTGCTCTGACGGCCTTCCGCACGCCCGGCGGCAAGATAGTGATGATAGCCGCTGGTGAAAGTGCCACGCCGCACTGCGGCGGCGACGTCCGGGTAAAGGCGAAGATAAAGCGCTTCGTTCCAGTCGACGGGGGGACTGCCCTCCGCCATTCCGGCTTGTGTGCAATTTCCGGGGGCGGCATCCTTGCAATCAGGGTCCGTGGCGGGTGCCGCCGGAAGCGCCTGCTGAGCCTCCGTGCGGGTCGCTTCCCCGGGCAAAGGCGTCGCAACGGGGGGAGGAGGTTTGCCGCTGCCGGCGGGCCGGCGCTTTGCAAGCTCGGTTGTCAGGAAATCGTCGAAGGCCCGGACCCCGTCCCCGGAGAAGCGCCCCTCCAGATATTCCTGATCACGCGGAAAGAAGATGTTGAAGCCGAAGAAATCCAGGCCGATCACGGCTTGCTTGAGCGGTGCGACGGATTGAGCGTGGAGAAATGCCAGCATGATCTCGTAGCTGGTGGCCGAAGGCTGGCCGAAGTTGAAGACGTTCTTGCCGTTCCATCCGGGATGCTGCGGATCGAGTGCGACCTCGGCGCGGGAACTTCCCAATATGATCGCGTCGGGCCTGATCCGCCGCACCTGATATGGCTTCACGGCGGGAACGTGATTTTCGTAGCGCGGCCGCACGACATTGATCCCCGGGATGTCAGGGGTCCCGAACACATAGTAGGGATCGACCAAGACGATGAGCGCGGAGAGGGCGAGGGGAGGGATCGCTATAAATCCGATGAATCCGACGGTAAAGCGTCGAAAACTGGAGCCCGTTGGGGATAGGAGATCGGCAGCTTTGCTGGTCGCAGAGACGAGTGCGCTCACCTTGGTCGCGGCTCTCTTGGGTTGACATCGGAGGTTGAGCGCAACCTATCCAATGACTTCACAGGGGTCAAATGAGGGCAAACCACCGGCCCGCTGCTCGAGCTTGACGTATCTAAACGCTTGGACCATCGGCTGCGACAGAAAACAGCATTGCAAACTCGGAGTTAAAGGCCGCTAATCCGAGGTACCCCCCGGCTGCGCGCGATATGGATATTGATGTCGCGCGAACGATTTCGGCTGTCCTCTCGCGGATCACGCCCGGCGTCGGCATCGGTTCCGTCGCCTCGCTGGGCCCGCCATTGACCTGGATCAATCGCCGAAGTTGTCGATAGTGCTCATCGATCGTGGCGGTCATAATGCGGTCGGAACGGCTGACCAAGTTTGCGCCGCTGCACCGGCGGCACAACCACGAACCAATCCGGACATGACGCTACAGTTTCTTGTCGGCATGCTGGTCAGCATGACCAATATCGGGCTTCACGCGCTGGTGACGGTCGTCGCCGTCGGGATCGCCCGCAACGCGGGCCTGCGTCGCACCGCGCGACCGAGATTGCATCTGATGGGCGTGATGATCGCGACTGCCGTCGCCTTGATGGTCGCGCACACGGCGGAGGTCCTTGTGTGGGCCGCGACTTACGCCATCGTCCAGGCCGCGGCGGCCGACAGCGATCTGCTCTACTTTGGGTTCGTCAACTACACGACGCTCGGTTACGGCGACATCACGCCGGTCCGCGAATGGCGGCTGATCGGCCCGTTGACCGCCATGAACGGCGTTCTGCTGTTCGGCTGGTCCGCCGCCATTCTGTTCGAGGTCTTGCGCAAGACGCTCGACCATCTCGGCCTGACCGAGGCGCCACCGCCGACCTGATGCGGCCGCGGAGGGCCCCATCCCCCGTCGTTCGTCAATCGCGATCGATGTCTCGCCAGGTCAAGGTTGCAGATCGAGGCTCGCGAGCTGGTGCCGGTCCAGCAGCGCGATCTGGCGCTGGGTGTTGCCGACAAAGCCGAGAACGCCGAGTTCATGCAGCCGCGACAGGGCGCGAGATACGGTTTCCAGCGTCAGGCCGAGATAATCGGCGATATCGCGCCGCGACATCGGAAGCGCCATGACGCCCGCCGCCGTCAGCCGCTTGTCCATTTCGAGCAGGAATGCCGCGACCCGCTCCAGCGAGGTCTTGCGGCCGAGCAGCAGCATGTGGTCCTCCGCATGCTGGAGATTGTTCGTGGTCATGCTGAGTAGGTTTCTGGCCACCATGGCATCGCTCTCGGCCACCGTTTCGAGACTTTGCCGCCTGATCAGGCGCACCGTGGTGTCGACGATCGCCTCCGTCGTGAACCGGTGCTCGTTGCCGTTCTCGAGCCCGAAGATGTCGCCGACGAGGTGGAACGCCCCGATCTGCCTGCGGCCGTCCGACAGCAGCTTGTAACTTCGTACCGCGCCAGACTTGACCTGATAGACGTACTCGGCCGGCTCTTTCTCGCCGTAAATCTCGGTGCCTTTTTTATACGAAAATTCACTTAAATTGACGAGCGCAGTTGATTCACCGGTCACGCCGAGATCACGGAGGGAATTGGGGCGCGGCGCGGATTCGGCTGTGATGCGGATGAACATAGGCCAACTCCTCAGCTAAACGCCGAATTGGTCTGTCGGACAAAAAAATCTCGCGGCGGGAAATGCGCCGCGCAATCCCACTCCCGCCGAAGTCGATTTAGGACTAATGCGGTATTCCAATCCATTGTCCCAAGGTTCAATGTACCATGGGACAGCACGGTCGTTTTGCTGCGCGGAGTGAGAAGAATTTGATGCAGTCGGAAAGTTTTATGTTGCGAAGTTCATGTTTCGATTTTTGAACCGTTTGGCGTTCGCGCCAGGTCGGTTAAAGAACTCATTTATGATTGGATTCTGCGCGAGGTGAGTGGTGCCCGGCTTGGTTCATGTGGTCGATGACGACGCATCGTTCCGGACGGCGATCGAGCGCCGGCTGAAGCTCGCCGGCTATGAGGTCGCGACCTATGCATCGGCGCAGGACCTCCTGGATGCCGCGCCGGACGAGGAGCAGCCGGGATGCATCCTGCTCGACGTGCGTATCCCGGGATTGAGCGGCCCCGAGTTGCAAAGCCGCCTGATCGCCTCGGGTTCGACGCTGCCCATCATATTCCTCACCGGTCACGCCGACACGCCGACCACCGTGCAGGCCATCAAGGCGGGGGCGGAGGATTTCCTGACCAAGCCGGTGTCATCGGAGCAGTTGCTAGATGCGATCGGGCGCGCGCTGTCGCGGCAGGACGCCGCGCGCAATCAGCGCGGCAAGCTCGAGGCCTTTCGCGCGCACCTCGCGACGTTGACGCAGCGCGAACGTCAGGTGTTCGATCTCATCGTCCGCGGCAAGATCAACAAGCAGATCGCCTATGAGCTTGGAACGACCGAGCGCACCGTGAAAGCGCACCGTCACCAGGTGATGGAAAAGATGCAGGTCCATTCGCTTGCGGAGCTCGTATCGATCGCGGAGCGGCTTGGAATGCTCGACTCGAACGGCCGTTAGCCGTTCTGTCACTCGAACGCGGTTCCCGCGATGTCATTGCCCCAAAGGACAATATGAAGTTCGTCGACGTGGTGCTGCGATGCATTCGCGGCACGCGTGGCGTTCGTACCTTTCGCAGGAGAGGCTGGCCGCACGTGTTGTCTGCCGGTGCCGCGCATCACTGTTTCGTGCCGGGTCCCCGAAAGGTCGCTTCCTTGCCGACGCGCGAATCCGTTTTTGTCGTCGATGACGATCCATCCATGCGAGCCAGCATGAGCAGGTTGTTGCGCGCGCACGGCTTCGTCGCGACGCTGTTCGAATCCGGGAGCGCCTTGTTCGACTACGGGCGTTTCGACAGTGCGATATGCATCGTCCTCGACATCAATATCGACGGAATGTCTGGCATCGATTTGCGCCGCAGATTGGCCGAGGAAGGCGTCATCGCACCGGTGATCTACATCACCGGCAACGACAGCGCGGCGAACCGTGCCGCGGCGATCGCGTCGGGTTGCGTCGCGTATCTGACGAAGCCGTTTACCGCGCAGTCGCTGATCGATTCGGTCGCCCGCGCATCGGCCGCCTAAAGCATGATCCGGAAAAGTGCGAAGCGGTTTTCCGGAAAGATCATGCGTATACGACAATCTAAAGCGCGATGACGATCCATCCAAATCTCATCGCGCCTTAGCGCGGCGGGGCCGCTCATTCATCGACATATTGCTCGAGCGTCCTGGCCGGTGCGCCCTTGTGGGCCGAGGCGAACTGCGCCAGCGGCACCGATGTGGTCAAAGCCAGCATGTTCGAGTCGACGACCTCGAGCGCCAGCGTCTTTCCCGTCGCCATCTGCCTGATGATTTCGGGCGGCGCGACGTCGGCGGCAATGCACGCGTTGGTCAGGCACCAGCTATAGGGGAAGCGGAAGGCGGTGCCCTGGTCGACACTCAGCTTGGCCGGCTGCTGAAGGTACATGCCGACGGGCACGAAGAGTTGCAGCCGTGACGTCGATGTCCCCTCGCGCTCGATCAGGTCCACGCGCACGGCGATCTGGCCGGTCGGGAATTTTCCGGTGATGGACGTCCGGCACAGCGTCGGCGCGCCGCCGGCCTTGAAGCACAGCTTTTGCCAGTCGCCGTAAGTGATGTCCCTGGCCTCGCGCTGGCCACGGATCGCCACTTCCGGCGGCTTGTCCGCATCCGCTTTCCTTGGTGCGGCGGCTCCGGAGGACGTCGTGATGCCGGCGATGATGAACGCCAGCAGTCCTGCTAGACGAGTGTTCGCGTTGGGCATGAAAGCGCCTCCAGGGCCACGCTCTATTTCTGTGCGTCGAGAAACGTCGTCACCAGCGGCGACCAGAGCGGGATCGCATCCGGCGAACCGATGAAGAAGTGCCCCTCGTTGCCGAACGGCGGCATCAGGTGATACTCGGCCCGGCCGCCGGCGGCCGTGAAAGCTTGATGCATGCGCTTCGACAGGTCAGGGCCGAAGAAGGTATCGTTCTCGATGTAGATCCACAGCATCGGCACCCGCGAGGTGGCGCCGAAATGTCCGGTGGCCTCGACCAGCTTGTCGGGCGCGCAATTGTTGTTCGGCTTGCCGCCGACCCGGCCGCCGCGACCGGCGGCAAAGGTGATGATGGCCTTCACCGGCGGCGGGTTGACGCTCGACAGGGCGATCGAAGCCCAGCCGCCGGCGGATTGGCCGACCACGATCACGTCCTTCGGAATGACGCGTTTCTCGGCGGCGAGGTAGTCGATGATCCAGAGATCGACCTGCGCAACGGCAAGGCCCGCATCGAGGAAATTGGGGTTCGTGCACTTGCCGACCTTTGAGAAGAACGGCCCGTAGAGCGCGCGTTCGGGGATGTCGATGGCGGCCGCGCCGTAGCCGCTGCCGACCGGCGCGACCACGAGGTAACCGCGCCTTGCGAACCATTTGGCGGCATCGCGGAATTCCACCAGAGGAAAGAAGCTGCGGTCGGTTGGGTTGAGCGAGACGCCGTGGTTCATGATGACCAGCGGGAAGGGGCCATCGCCGACCGGACGCACCAGATAGGCGAACATCGGTAGCGGCAGCGGCAGCGCCCAGATCTCTTCCTGGATCCGGACGTCATCCTCGGCGCGCGCGGTCGCGACGAAAGCGACCAGCACGAGCAGGAGGGCCGCGAAGCATCCCCGCACTGAGTTGACCGGTTGCCGCATCGCTGCTCCCCCTTATCCGGTGTAGGTGGCAGCCACGATGATCGGGCCGAGCACGGTCAGCACCACGTTTCCGACGGCGTAGGGGACGGCGACGCCGAGCACCGGCGTCTGGCTCTCGGCCACCTCGCACGCGCCGGTCACGGCGGCGTCGACAGTCATGGCGCCGGCCAGTGCGCCGCAGGTCAAGACCGGGTTCATGCGCAACACGTAGAAGGCAAACAGCGTCGCGACGATCAGCGGCACGATCGTGACGACGAGGCCCATGCCGACCAGAAGCAGCCCATGGGCCTGGATCGCGGCCCAGGCGGCGGCGCCGTTGCCGAGCCCGATCGCCGCGATGAAGCCGCCGAGCCCGAGATCGCTCAGGGTCTGCTGCGCAGCCGGCGGCATCGCGCCCATCGAGGGCTTGCGCGACCGCAGCCAGCCGCAGACGAGGCCCGCAATCAGCGCGCCGCCGCCGCCGCCGAGCGTGAGCGCGACGCCGCCGATCCTGAAGCTGACGAGCCCTGCGAGCAGGCCGGCCGCAATGCCGGCGGCGAGAAAGGCGATGTCGGTGCGATCACCCGCGCGAAGGATCTGGCCGATGGCTTTTGCGGCGCGCTCGATGTTGCGCGTGCTGCCGACCAGCGTCATGACGTCGCCGACATAGATTCGCGTCTCCGCGCTCAACGGCACCTCGCGGCCCATGCGGGCGAGGCCGCGCAGAAAAACCCCCCGCGCGTCGACGCCGACCCGCGCCGCGATCTCCTGGATCGAGCGGCCGTGGAGATGGCGATTGTCCACGAGCACTTCGAGCACGTTGCCCGGCACGGCCTTGAGGATTTCGTCGGCGTCGATCTCGGTGCCGATGATGGGTCTGGCGGCGACAATGATCGCGGTCCGGCCGGCGATGACGATGTCGTCGCCGGCTTGGAGCACGGTCTCCAGATGCGGCTCGACGTCCGCGCCCTGGCGGACGATGCGCTCGACGACCGTGCGGCTTCCGATTTCCTCCTCGATCGATTTGACGGTGCGCCCGGCGCCCGCGGTCACGCGATAGGCGCGGGCCTGGAACTTGCGATAGGAGAGGTTCTCGGTTTTTGGTGGATCGCCGCCGGCGAGCTCCGCCTCGAGCTTCTTCGCTTCGGCCTTCAGGTCGATCCGCATCAGCTTCGGCGCGACGAAGGGGACGAACAGCAGTGTCAGGATATAGCCGAGGACATACGTCACGGCGTAACCGGCCGCGATATTGGCCTCCTGCTGCTTCAGCACCTCACTCGGCAGCCCGAGCTGGGCCAGCGCGCCCGAGGCGGTGCCGATGACCGACGATTGGGTCAGGGCTCCGGCCGCGATTCCGGATGCGGTGCCGGGATCGAGCCGGAAGCCTTGGGCAAACAGCAGGACGATAACGAGGCCGGTGCCGCCCAGCACCAGCGCCATGGCGACCTGGGCGAGCGTGCGGACGCTCAAGGAGGCGAAGAACTCCGGTCCCGACCGATAGCCGATCGTGAACACGAACAGGCTGAACAGGATGATGCGGAGCAGCGGCGGGAATGTAAAGCTGCCGAGCTGGCCGAGCAGCACGGAGACGATCAGGATGCAGGCCGTGGTGCCGACGGCAAAGCCGCGGATCCGGACGCGGCCCAGGATGGTCCCGACGGCAACTGCGAGCAGCAGAAAAATCTCCGGAGCCGCGGAGATGATCCATCTGACGGTATTCATGGCGCATTTCCCCCGGCGCTTTGCGTCGATCTGATTCTCGAAATCGCGGGGTTGCTTGATCCAGATCAAGCCCCGCGGGCGAGGGGACTCCGCCTATCGGCGCATGCTGAACTTGCGACAGTCTCCGTTGCCGACATGAGTACTCTGGATGTCGCTGCCGGCGCGATACGCCGCGACGAAACCGTGGAGATCGTTCTGCTGCTCGCCTTCGCCGGCGGCTATATCGATGCCTATACCTGGATTGTCCACGGCGTGATGGCGAATGCCCAGACCGCCAACCTGATCTTTCTCTGGGTCCATGCGACGGCCGGAGAGTGGACGAAGGGACTTCACTTCGTGCCGCCAATGCTGGCCTTTGCGGTGGGCATCGTGATCGCGGCCTGGTTGCGCCGCGCCGCCGGCGAACGCGCGAGCGCCATCAGCACGTTGATCGAGATCGTGCTCTTGATTGCGATCGGCATCCTGCATAACCGGCTGCCCGATCTTGCAGGCACGCTCGGCATCTCGCTCGTCGCCGCCATGCAGGCCGCGGTCTTCACGCGCGTGGAGGGCACGGTTTGCAGCACGGTGATGATCACCGGCAACATGCGCCAGGCGATCGAAACCATTTTCGCGGTCGTATCCGCAAGCGCGCCGCTCGGGACGCTGCGCCGGTCGGGCATCTTCTTCGCATTGTGCGCGGTGTTCGGCTTCGGCGCCGCCTCCGGTGCCTTGGCCACCAAGGCAATCCCCGATCTCGCGCTCGGTCTTCCCGTCGTCGCATTGCTGATCGTTCTATTGCGCTGCGAAGCGCCGCGTCGGGAGGTCGTCCGATGAATCAGTTCCCCAAACCGACCTGGATGCAGTTCTTTCCGCCGGCCGGCTGGCTCGCCGGCTATGAGCCGAAATGGCTGCCGTCCGACGCCATCGCCGGCGTCACCCTCGCGGCCTATGCCATCCCGGTTTCGCTCGCCTATGCGGCGCTGGCCGGCCTGCCGCCACAAATCGGCGTGTACGGTTACATGCTCGGCGGCATCGGCTATGCGCTGCTTGGCTCGTCGCGGCAGCTTGCGGTCGGGCCGACCTCGGCGATCTCCCTGATGATCGCGGGCACCGTCGGCGCGCTGGCCGGAGGCGATGCAATCCGCTATGCGCAGATCGCGAGCCTTGCGGCTCTTGCGGTGGCGCTGCTGTGCTTCATCGCCTGGCTGTGCAAGCTCAGCGTCCTGGTCCGCCTCGTCAGTGACAGCATCTTGGTCGGCTTCAAGGCCGGTGCCGGGCTCACCATCATCATGAGCCAGCTGCCGAGCCTGCTCGGCGTTGCCGGCGGCGGCCACAATTTCTTCGACCGCGCCATCAAGCTGGTCGGGCAGCTTGGAACCATCAACCTGCTCGTGCTCGCCGTCGGCGCGGTCGCGCTGCTGCTCCTCCTGTTTGGCGAACGCCTTCTGCCGGGCAAACCGGTCGGCATCACCATCGTCGCGCTCGCGATCGGGACGGCGACGCTCCTTGGCCTGCCGGCGCTCGGTGTGCCCGTCACCGGGAAGATACCGGAAGGACTGCCGGCCATGGGCATTCCGACGCTCGGCCTGCTGGACTTCGACGACCTCTTCCCGCTCGCCGCGGGGTGTGTCTTGCTAGCCTATATCGAGGGCGTTTCGGCCGCCCGCAGCTTCGCCGCCAAGCACGGCTATCCCCTCGACGTCCGGCAGGAATTCCTGGGGCTGGGGGCCGCGAACCTTGTCGTCGCCTTCGGTCATGGCTATCCGGTTGCCGGCGGGCTGTCGCAATCGGCCGTCAATGACAGCGCCGGCGCACGGACGCCGCTCGCTTTGGTGATCTGCTCGGTGACGCTCGGGCTGTGCCTTCTGTTCTTCACAGGGCTGTTGACCAACCTGCCCAAGGCCGTGCTCGCAGCCATCGTCTTTGCCGCCGTCTACAAGCTCGTCGACGTCCGCGGGCTGCTGCGGATGTGGCAGGTCAGCCGGATCGACTTTTACGCCGCAACGATTGCGCTGGTCTCCGTGCTGCTGCTCGGAATCCTGCAAGGCGTGCTGCTGGCGTCGATCGCGTCGATCTTCTTGCTGCTGGCCCGGGCCTCGCGGCCAAACGTCGCGTTTCTCGGCCGCTTGCCCGGCAGCGGCCGTTACTCGGACAGTTCAAGGCACGCGGACGTCGAGCCGCTGATCGGCATCATCGCGTTCCGGCCCGAAGCCTCGCTGCTCTACATCAACGCCGAGACGATCCTGGAAACCGTCCTGGTCGTGCTTCGGCGCTCGCCTGAGATCCGGCTGGTGGTCTGCGATCTCTCGGCCTCGCCCTATATCGACCTCGCGGGTGCGCGCATGCTGCACGATCTCTACGACGAGTTCGCCGCGCGAAAGGTGATTTTCTCCATCGTCGGCGCGCACGCGCAGCTCCGCGACCTCTTGCGCGCGGAAGGGCTGGCGGAGCGGACGGATAGCGGCCAGTGGCTACGATCGCTCGACAGCGTTCTCGGCGACGAGCAGGCCGTGACGGCGCAGCGAAAGGCCTGAGCGAGCGTATTGCAATGCGAATGACCGCTGCCGCCGACGGTCTCGCCAGAATGCGGCCGACCGTTGACTTGGATCAATGGAGGCCCGGGCGCCGGACTCACGATGACGCTCATCCTCGCCCCAGGCGACGATCAAGCAACCATCAAGTGACCATCAAGGCACCGCCGAGAATCGGGAGAGACACATGGCCAAGGACACCAAGCCGGCGCAAAAGCGCATCGATCAGTTCTTTTCCGGACCCGGCGGCCGCGCGGACGATTGGCGTGACCTTGTGGAGGCCGCGAAGGTGTGGGCGCGCGTCGGCAACCGCGCCATCTACGATGCCGCGCTGGCCGATCTCTCGGTGACGGAGGAGTTCAACGGCTATCCCGGCCTGCACCTGATGGCGGCGCTGCGGGAGGCCGCAGCCGCAGGCGATGGAGCAACGTCACTGGCCCTTGCGACGCGGATCACCCAGGCGCTCGCGACGCGTTCCTTCCGCCAGCATGCCGGCGACTGGAGTGCGAAGGACGACGGCAATGGCGATGCGCCCGAACTGGTGTCGCCGACCTTCGGCGCCCATGCGGCGCGCCGGCCCTATTTCGAGACGCTGATCGTCACCGGCGTGTCGCCCGGCAACTGGCCGGCGCTCGCCGCCGAATGGCGCAAGCTGCGCCGCCCGGTCGATGGCTTCATCTATGAGCCCGTGATCGTCGGCAGTCTGGAAGATGCCTTCTGCGCGACGATGCTCAATCCCAATATTGCGGCCGTCATCGTCAACGAAGGTTTTGGGCTGCGCTCGCGCCACAATGCACCGGTGCTGCGCTCGATCACCGCTGCGGCCGGGCTCAACGACGAATCCGACGCCTCTGCGCTCCGGCTCGCCCAGATCATCAAGCGCGTCCGTCCCGAGCTCGACCTCTACATGATCTCGAACCGCGACGTCGAGGAGTTGGCCGGGAATCCCGAGGCCAACGTCGTTCGCCGCATCTTCTACTCCGTCGAGGAGCTCCTCGAGTTGCATCTGTCGATCCTCGAAGGCATTCAGGATCGCTACGACACGCCATTCTTCGACAATCTCAAGAAATATGCGCAGCGTCCGATCGGTACGTTCCACGCGCTGCCGATCGCCCGCGGAAAGTCGATATTCAAGTCCGACTGGATCCGCGACATGGGCGAGTTCTACGGCCCGAACCTGTTCCTCGCCGAGAGCAGCGCCACCACCGGCGGCCTCGACAGCATGCTGGAGCCGACCGGCAACATCAAGAAGGCGCAGGAGAAGGCGGCGAGGGCGCTCGGCGCCGACCGCGTTTTCTTCGTCACCAACGGCACCTCGACCTCGAACAAGATGGCGGTGCAGGCGCTGCTGGCGCCCGGCGACATCGCGATCGTCGATCGCAACTGCCACAAGTCGCACCATTACGGCATGGTGCTGGCGGGCGCCCAGCCGCTCTATGTCGAAGCCTTCCCGATGACGGAATATTCGATGTATGGCGCGGTGCCGCTGAAGACGATCAAGCAGGCGCTGTTGGGCGCCAGGGCCGACGGCCGGCTCGACCGCGTCAAGATGGTCGACCTCACCAACTGCACCTTCGACGGCCACATCTACAACACCCGCCGCGTGATGGAGGAATGTCTGGCCATCAAGCCGGATCTCATCTTCCTCTGGGACGAGGCCTGGTTCGGCTTTGCGCGCTTCTCGCCGTTCCTGCGGCGGCGTACCGCGATGGGTGCGGCGAACGAGATCGAGGCGTGGATGCACGATCCGAAGTCGGTCGCGGCCCATGAGAAGCAACAGGCCGAGCTCGGCAAGAATCCGTCGGACGATGTGCTGCTCAAGACCAGGCTCATTCCCGATCCCAGACAGATCCGCTTGCGGGTCTACCAGACCAACTCGACCCACAAGTCGATGTCGGCGATCCGCCAGGGCTCCATGCTCTCGGTCAAGGACGTCGAATTCCACACTGTCGAGCAGCAGTTCAAGGAGGCCGTGTTCACCCACGCTTCAACCAGCCCGAACCAGCAGCTCATCGCCAGCCTCGACATCTCGCGGCGGCAGATGGAGCTGGAAGGTTACGGCCTCGTCGCCAATGCGATGGAGATCGCGCTTGCCATTCGCCAGGCGGTCAACAACAACCCGCTGATCTCGAAATATTTCCGCATCCTCGGCGCCGACACCATGGTGCCTGCCCAGTATCGCCAGAGCGGCTTTACCGATTATCTCGCCGCCGGCGTGAATTGGGTCAACACCCTCAAGAGCCTGGACGAGGACGAGTTCTGCCTCGATCCGACCCGCATGACGTTGGTGTGCGGCATGGCCGGCTATGACGGCACCCAGTTCAAGGGCATCCTCGCCAACGAGTACAACATCCAAGTCAACAAAACCTCGCGCAACTCGGTCCTGGTCCAGTCCAACATCAACAACACCCGTAGCGACGTCGCGCATCTCATCCGCGTCCTCGCCGAGATCGCGGGCGAGGTCGATCGCGGGCTGGCGCAGGGCGGTGCCAATGCGAAGAAGACCTTCGAAGCACGGGTCAAGAGCCTGATGACCGACGTGCCTGATCTGCCCAACTTCTCGCATTTCCACCCGAGCTTCCGCGGCGATGCCGGCAGCAAGACCAATGAAGGCGACATTCGCAGCGGCTTCTACGCGGCCTACGACGTGGCGGGTTGCGAGCATATCCGCCTCAACGATCCCGAGATCGATCGCCGGCTCAAGGCGGGACCGGAGCTCGTCTCAGCCAATTTCGTGATCCCGTATCCGCCGGGCTTCCCGATCATGGTGCCCGGTCAGGTCATCACGCAGGAGACGATCGACTTCATGCGCAAGCTCGATGTCAAGGAGATTCACGGCTACGACGCCAAGGAAGGGCTGAAGCTGGTGCGCGCCGAAGCCTTGGCCAAGATCGGCAAGCCGAAGCCGGGCGCTCAGCCCAAGCTCAAGGCCGCCTCGTAAACAGGGGACGAACATGCAGCCGTTTTTCACGTTCCTGCAGCAAAATCCGTATCTGCTGCTGTTCTTCGTCGTCGGTCTCGCCGTCTATATCGGCCGGGCCAGCATCAAGGGCTATGGCCTCGGCATGGTCGCCGGTGCCATCGTGGTGGGCGCCGGTCTTTCGGTATGGGCCTCCACCTATGGCGTGAAGCTCGAACTGAACAATTTTGCCAAAAGCCTGTTCTACTACCTCTTCATGTATGGCGTTGGCTTGCGGGTCGGACCGTCCTTCATCAACAGCCTGAAAGGCGACGGACTGAAGTTCTGCATCCTGGCCATGGTGTCGAGCGTCATCGGCCTGGCACTTGTCGTGATCGGCGCCAAGATGTTCTCGCTCCCGCCCGGCGCGGCCGGCGGCATGCTGGCGGGATCGCAGACCATGTCGGCGGCGATCGGTTCGGCCGAGCAGGCCATCACCTCCGGCGTCGTCAAACTGCCGGATGGGATGAAGCCAGAGGAAGCCTCCGGCATGATCGCGCTGTCCTACGGTATCACCTATATCTGGGGCACCGTCGGCATCATCCTGATCTGCAAATATCTGCCGCGCTGGTGGGGCGTCGATGCCAAGGCCGCCGCGAAGCAATACGAACGGGAATTCGGCGTCAAGGATCTCGAAGGCGGCGGCCTGACCGGCTATCGTCAGTTCGGCCTGCGGGCCTATCGGCTGGAGAACCCGGCGACGGTCGGCATCAGCATCGCGAAATTCCGCGCGATGAATCCGGAATACCGGATCGTCAATGTCGGGCGGAACGGCGAGCCGCAAGGCGCGGATGCCGACCTCGTGCTGCAAAAGGGCGACATCGTCGCCCTCGGCGGCTCGACCGAGCACCTCACCGAGAAGATGGGCCTGATCGGCCCGGAGGTTGCGGACGCCAAGACGCTCGGCATTCCCATGGACCAGGCGGACATCCTCATCACCAACAAGGAGATGGTGGGGCGCACCTTCGAGTCCTTCCGCGATACCGCGATCGCCGGCCAATTGCAGGTCACCAAGGTCGAGCGCGGCGGCGTGCAGATTCCGGCCGGTCTCAAGACCAAGCTGGAGCGGATGGACATCGTCTCGGTGGTCGGTCTGAAGTCCGCCGTCAACGAGCTCGGCGAGATGTGGGGGCGCATCGCGCGCAGCAACACCTCGACCGATCTGCTGACGCTGGCGGTCGGCATGATCATCGGCTTCCTGATCGGCAAGATCGAATTCCCGGCGTTCGGCGCCAAGATCGGCCTCGGCAACGCCGGCGGCCTGTTGCTGTCGGGTGTGATCGTGTCGTCGATCGTGTCGCGTCTGCGGTTCTTCGGCAACACGCCGAACGCGGCGCGCAATGTGCTGGAGGATCTCGGCCTCGTCGTCTTCGTCGCCATCGTCGGCATCAATGCCGGCGCGGGCCTCCTGTCGCAGCTCACGGGTGCGGTCGCCTTGAAGATCTTCCTCGTCGGCTTCATTGCCTGCACCATCCCGCCGTTCATCGTCTGGGCGATCGGCTTCCACGTCTTCAAGATCAACCCTGCCGTGCTGATGGGCGGCGTTGCCGGTGCGCGGTCGCATTCCGGCCCGTGCCGTGAGGCCGCTGTCGAGATCCAGAGCTCGGTGCCCTGGATCGGATTCCCGGTCGGCTACGCCGTATCGGGCATCCTGCTCACCGTGTTCGGCTACTTCGCGATGATTCTGGCGCAATGATCAAAAGGAGAAAGAAAGTCATGAATAAACTTGCTATCGGTGTCGCCCTGGCTGTCTCGATCGCAGCCGTCACCGGTTTCAGCACGCCCTCGCGTGCCGAGACCGGTGAGGTCGCCGTCGTCTTCACCAAGGGCGGCTTCATCGTCGGTGTCGGTGGCGGTGAGGGTGTTCTGCTTCTCAGGGGCAAGAAATACCCCTTCACCGTCTCCGGGATGAGCGTCGGCTTCACGATCGGCGCATCGACCAGCAAGTTCGTGGGCCGGGCCCTCAATCTGAGAGGACCAGCGTCGATCGAAGGGTCTTACGCGGTGGGCGGCGCCGGCGGCGCTGTCGCCGCGGGGGCCGGGGCTGTTCAATTGCAGAACGGCAATGGTGTGATCCTGCAGCTCACCGGTCCGAGGATCGGCGCAGAGGTGTCGGCTGCGGTCGGCGGCGTCACGATCCGTCTGAAGTGATCCCAAGGGCAATCAGGGCAAACGGGCTGCCTCACCGGCAGCCCTTTTCGCGTCTCAATACCGCTCGGCGACGAAATTCATCCCCTTCAGGCCGGCCTGGTCGTTGTAGCGGCCCTTGTCGGAGCGCTTCGGCAGCTTGATCTTGTCCTTCTTGATGCGCTTGTAGGGGATCGCGCCGAGGAGATGCGCGATGCAGTTCAGTCGCGCCCTGCGCTTGTCGTCGGAACGGATGATGTACCAGGGCGCTTCCTTCGTGCTGGTCTGCTTGAGCATCATATCGCGAGCTCGCGAATAGTCGTACCAACGCCGGTAGGATTCCAGATCCATCGGGCTCAGCTTCCATTGCCGCACGGGATCATCGATGCGGGCGTGGAAACGGCGCTCCTGTTCCTCCATTCCGACCTCGAGCCATATCTTGATCAGGATGATGCCGCCATCGATGACGTATCTCTCCATCTGTGGGCAGAGAGTGAGGAAGCGCTGGTGCTCGGCGGGCGCGACAAAGCCCATGACATATTCGACGCCGGCGCGATTGTACCAGCTCCGGTCGAAGATCACGATCTCGCCGCCGGCCGGAAACCTCTCCATGTAGCGCTGGAAGAAGAGCTGGGTCTTTTCGCGGTCCGACGGCGCCGGTAGCGCCACGACGCGGAACACGCGCGGGCTGACCTTCTCGGTGATCGCCTTGATCGTGCCGCCCTTGCCGGCCGCGTCACGGCCTTCGAACACGATGATCACCCGGAGCTTGTTCGCCCTGACATAGTCCTGGAGGTGACACAGCTCGACCTGGAGCTTTTCGAGCTCCTTCTCATAGGCCTTCCGCTTCATCTTCTCCGCGGGCGCGTCCTTGGCCATGCCGGTCCTCTCGCTGCTGCGCTCGTCGATCGTCCCCAAAATCAATCGTCCCAGGCAATGGTCACGCCGATATCGCCGGGCACACCGCCGGGGAAATCGATGATCTGGTAGGCGATGCGATAGCCGCGCGGCTTCAGATAGTCGGTCCAGAGCTGGAAGATCTCCTTGGGGATGCCCGTCAGTGTGTTCTCCCAGCCCTTTTCCATCTGGTTGATGGCGCGTCCCTTGTCGGTGCAGAGCGAGTTGGGGAAACGATAGACCAGCACTTCCGTCAGGCCGTTGCGCACCGCACGCTGGATGATGGTCGAGGCGAGCTTGATCTTCTCCTCCTCACTTTTGCCGGAAGGTTTGCTCAGGCGCTCGATCAGCGCGCGCTTCTCGGCCTCGGCGGCGGCGGCGAGGCGGACATATTCCTCGGCCTTCTCAGCCTCCTTGAGGGCGGCTTCCTTCCGAATCTGGGCGGCGTTGGGGATGAGATCGTCGAGGCCAGGCATGGCTGCGGCTCCTGATGGTTGTGCGATCAGCACCTCTGGAACGCTAGGTCTGGCAGGGGGCGCTCCCTTGATTCAAATCAAGCAAACAGCGAGACTGCCCGGACACAGTGCTGCACATGCACGTGACTGGGAGAGACGCTTGAGCGAGCAGCTTCATCCGATGGCCCCGCACCATCTGCCGTTCTATCTTGCGCCGGGGAGCGGGACCGACACGCTGATGGTGGTCATGGGCTTGTTCCTGATCGGCACCGTGCTCTGGGTCGGCACGCTGTATTGGAAACTGCACAGCCTGCCCGAGCGGATGGCGCACAAGTCGCAAAAACTGCAATTCGAGCTCGTCGCCGTGCTCGGCCTGATCTCCCTGTTCACGCACATGCACATCTTCTGGGTCGCGGGCCTCCTGCTCGCGTTGATCGATCTTCCCGATTTCGGAACGCCGCTGCGCAGCATTGCCGGGTCGGTCGAGAAGATTGCGGAGGCGACGCCGGCCGCCGACGGCGAGGACATCCGGACCGCGGCCGCGACGCCTTCGCCGGACAAGCCGGGACCCGTCAAGGAGAAGGAGCACAGCCATGTTTGAGCTGATGTTCTGCTCGCTGCTGACGATCCTGCCGGATTATCTCTATCGCCGCTACGCTCAGGGCAAACGTTTCGGCAAGGAGATCACCTTCTTCTCGATCTGGTACGAGCTGCGCTGGGGCATCACCGGCTGCCTGATGCTGACGGTGTCGCTGATCACCATGATCTTCTATTTCCATCCGGCGACGTCGTCGGCGGCTCTGTACTTCCGCACCGTGCCGATCCTGCCGGAAGGCTCGGGCCGCGTGGCCGAGGTCAAGGTCGGCTTCAGCGCGCCGGTGAAGAAGGGCGACGTTCTGTTCACGCTCGACCCCGCCAGGCAACGCGCCGCGTTCGAGACCGCCAAGCGGAAGGTCGCGGAGGTCGATGCCGCCATGCAGACGGCGCAGGCCGACGTGGTCAAGGCCGAGGCGCAGATCGGGGAGGCGAAAGCCAACCTTCAGCAGGCCAGGGATGAGCTCGAGGTCAAGAGCGAGCTCCAGCGCCGCAACCCCGGCATCGTTCCGCAGCGTGATATCGAAAAGCTCCAGGTCCTGGTCGATCAGCGCCAGTCCGGCGTCGATGCTGCGACGGCCGCGAAGCAATCCGCGTCCTTGCAGATCTCCATCCTGCTGCCGGCACAAAAGGCCAGCGCGGAGGCCGCGCTCGACCAGGCCCAGGTCGATCTCGACAAGACGGTCGTTCGTGCCGGCGTCGATGGGCGGGTCGAGCAATTCCTGGTTCGCCCCGGCGACGTCGTCAACCAGCTGATGCGTCCCGCAGGCGTGCTCATTCCCGAAGGCGCCGGCCGCAAGGTGCTTCAGGCCGGCTTCGGCCAGATCGAGGCGCAGGTCATGAAGGAGGGCATGGTGGCGGAAGCGACCTGCATCTCGAAGCCATGGGTGATCATCCCGATGGTGATCACGACGGTGCAGGACTACATCGCCGCCGGACAGTTTCGCTCCGGCGAGCAGCTGATCGATCCGCAGAACGCCGCCCGTCCGGGCACCATCCTGGTCTTCCTGGAGCCGCTCTACAAGGGCGGCCTCGATGGCGTGACGCCCGGCAGCAGCTGCATCGTCAACGCCTATACCAGCAACCACGAGGAAATCTCGGCGAAGGATACTCCGACCAGCCGGAAGATCGTCTTGCACGTCGTCGACGGCGTCGGCCTCGTGCATGCGCTCCTGCTGCGCATCCAGGCGCTGTTGCTGCCGATCCAGACGTTGGTTCTGAGCGGCCACTGACCGGCCGGAGGAAGGGAAAGCGGCATGGGTTCATCGAAAATGGGTTCATGGAAGGTGATCGGGCTCGGCGCGATATTGGTCTCGCTGGCAGTGCTGGACGGCAGCGCCAATGCGCTCGAACTCAACGGCGCGTGGGCCGGCGATCCCGACAATTGCGCCAAGGTGTTCGCGCGCAAGGGAACGCAGCTCGGCTTCACCGACATGTCCGACGTCTTTGGTGGCGGCTTCATCGTCGAAGGCGACCAGATCATCGGCAAGTTCGCGCGCTGCCGGATCAAGGCAAGAAAGGACAACGGCCCCAACGTCAACCTGATCGCGGCCTGCGCGACCGACATGATGCTGTCGAGCATTCAGTTCAGCCTGAAGGAGCTGGATGCAAATAGCCTGGTCCGGCTTTTCCCGGGCATGGAGGACATGGAGATCCGCTATCACCGTTGCCCGGCGCCTTAGCGACAGATTGTGCCGTTCGAGGCGCCGGCCGCATTCGCCGTGGGACTGTCCTGGAACGGCACACCGCGCGGGTGCCTGTGGGCGCGCCACCAGGCGCTGCCGAGAGGCATCTTTGCAGGCTGTCCGTGCTCCGCGATTCCCGCTAGAATTATCCGGAAAGCAGCCATCGGAAGCTGCGGGGATTGGAGCTGAGCGGACGCATGTCCACTGACTCGGTCAGGCCGTGGCCAGCCGCGGCCGCGCTGTTAGGCCTTGGCTTGTTCGTCGCCGTGTGCATGTTGCCCGAACGGGCCGGTGCCGTCGAGCGGAGCCTGCGCGGCGAGCTCAAGCGCGTCCTGGTGCTGCATTCCTTCGGCCGCGAGTTTCGGCCGTGGAGCGAGTATGCCCGGAGCATCAAGGCCGAGCTCGAGCGGCAATCACCCTGGCCGCTCGACATCCAGGAGCACGCGCTCCTCACGGCGCGCTTCAACAATCCCGGTCCCGAGGCTCCTTTCGTCGAGTATCTGCAATCGCTCTACCAGGGGGCGTTGCCCGACATCGTGTTGAGCATCGGTGCGCCCGCCGCCCGGTTTGCGCAGAGATACCGCGCGAGACTGTTCCCTGACACGCCGATGATCCTGTCCGCGGTCGAGAACCGGCTGATCGATCGCGCCGATCTCACTGATAACGACGTCGTCGTGGCGATCCACAACGATTTCATGGCCGCCTTCGGCAACATCCTTCAGCTCCTGCCGGACACCAGGACGATCGCGATCGTGATCGGCGCCTCGCCACTCGAGAGGTTCTGGGTCGAGGAGGTGAAGCGGGAGCTGAAGCCTCTGGACGAGCGGATAGAGCTCGTCTGGTATTCGGATTTGTCGTTCGAGGAGATCTTGAAACGTGCATCGAGGCTTCCGCCGCACACCGCGCTGTTCTGGGGCCTGATGTCGGTCGATGCCGCCGGGATCGTCCATGAGAGCGACATTGCGCTGCACAGCCTGCATGCAGTCGCGAATGCGCCGATTTTTTCCTACCAGGATCCGTTCTTCGGCGCCAACACCGTCGGCGGACCGATGCATTCGGTTGCGGAAACGAGCGCGAGGACCGTCAGCGCCGCGATCCGCGCGCTCGGCGGCGCGAAGCCTGCGAGCATCAGCTATGAGCCGCTCGGCTTCGCGGCACCGAGATATGATTGGCGGGAATTGCAGCGCTGGGGCATCAGTGAGAGTCGCTTGCCCCCCGGCAGTGAAATCCTGTTTCGCGAGCCGAACATCTGGGCGCGCTATCGCTGGCAGATGTTGATGATCTCGGCCGTATTCCTGGTGCAGGCGGGTCTCATCAGCGGGCTGCTGCACGAGCGCCGGCGGCGCCGGCTCGCCGAGGTCGAGTCGCGCCAGCGCCTGGCCGAGCTCGCTCACGCCAATCGCTATTCGGCCGTCGGCGAGTTGACCACCTCGATCGCCCACGAACTGAATCAGCCGCTCGGCTCGATCCTGACCAACGCCGAGACCGCGGAGCTGATGCTCAAGGCCGCTTCGCCCGACATCAACGAGGTCCGTCAGATCCTCGCTGACATCAGACGCGACGACCAGCGGGCCAGCGAAGTCATCCGCAGGCTGCGCAGCGTTCTGAAGAAGTCGCCTTTCGAGATCAAGGACATCGAGCTCAACGACACGGTGCGGGAAGCGATCGGTCTGGCGAGGGCGGTTGCCGATGGCCGCCGCATCGCGCTGAACTATGTGCCGGCGGTTGTCGACCTGCATGTCAAGGGCGATCCCGTGCAGCTACAGCAGGTCGTGCTCAACCTGATCATCAATGCGATGGACGCGGTCTCCGACGGGAACATGAGGAAGCGGGAGGTGAGCGTGACGACGCTCCGCGATGGCAACCAGGCCGAGATCAGGGTCGCCGACACCGGTCCGGGGATAGCGTCCGCCGATCTCGGCAATGTCTTCAATCCGTTCTTCACGACCAAGCCGCAGGGCATGGGCATGGGACTGGCGATTGCCAGGACCATCGTCGAGGCCCATCACGGCACGATTGCCGCCGAGAACGGACCATCGGGCGGCGCCCTGTTCACGGTCCGCCTCCCGATCGTCCGATAACAGCCGGTATCTTGATCTTGATCAAACCTCGCCGTCCGGTGAGGCCGTCCTTTCGCAATTGCGTCACGGGGACGGACGCGGGGACGATCGGAATGGTTGCGTGGTCATGAGGCGGCGTGAGTTCATCTCGCTGGTCGGTGCGGCGGCAGCGTTGCCGGCTTGGGCGAGGGCCCAGGAGGCAACGCCGTGGCGGTCGATGCCGTCGGTGGGCGTGCTGACCGGCAACGTCGCGGGCGATCCCGGCGCGCAGATGCGCGTCGACGCGTTCCAGCAGGGGCTTGCCGATCTCGGCTGGATCGCCAACCAGAACTACCGGCTCGAGGTGCGCTGGCCGGGCTCCAATCCGGCACGGCAGCAATTGGAGGCGCACGAACTCGTCGCTTCGGCGCCGGACGTACTGCTTGCGACCAGCACGGGAGCGACGCGGGCCCTGCGCGATGCGACGCAGAGGATTCCAATCGTTTTCGTCGGGCTCTCCGATCCCGTCGGAACCGGCCTCGTCGTCAACCTGGCGCGGCCGACCGGCAATCTCACCGGCTTCTCGCTCTATGAGCACTCGATGAGCGGGAAGTGGCTCAGTCTGCTCAAGGACATGGTGCCGGGCATCACGCATGCGGCCGTTCTGTTCAATCCGGAATCGGCACCCTATGCGCCGTTCTACGTCCAGGCCGCGCACCAGATGGAAAGCCGTCTCGGCATCAAGGTCGCCGGCGCCAGTGTTCGCAACGGAGCCGAGATCGCGGGCGTCATCGAGGCCGCGGCACGCACCGGCGCAGGGCTCGTCGTGCTGCCGGACGGCGGCTTCTTCGGTGCGCAGAGTGCGATGACGATTCCGTTGCTGGCGCAGCGTCGCGTGCCGGCAATCTTCGCGGTCCGCTTCTATGCGGCCAATGGCGGCCTGATGTCCTACGGTGCCGATCTGACCCAGCAGTTTCGCGATGGTGCCGGCTATGTCGCCCGCATTCTGCGCGGCGCCGACATCCGCACGCTCCCGGTGCAATTCGCCACAAAATTCGAGCTGGTCATCAACATGAAGGCAGCCAATGCGCTCGGGCTTACGGTGCCGGGCCGGCTTCTGATGGAGGCCGAGCTGATCGAGTGATGTCTCGGTGTCGCGTTGCAGCAGAAAGCGCGGCTCCGTTTCGTTGATCTTGATCAACATACCCCCGTGCCGCGATCCGATCTTCGCGGGCGCAAAGTTCGATGGAGGGTGGAATGTTTCGCTGCGGCAAGACCCTGATGGCGGTTGCCCTGATGCTGGCGATGCCGGTCGCGGCAATGGCGCAGACGGCCGACAAGCCGGCCGCCCCGAATACGCAGGCGCAGCCCGCAGGTCCGACAACGCCGGCGGCCGAGTTACTGAAGCCGGAGCAGCTCGAAGCTCTGGTTGCGCCGATCGCGCTTTATCCCGACGAGCTTCTCGCCAATGTGCTGGCCGCATCGACCTATCCGCTCGAAGTGGTGCAGGCCGACCGCTGGCTGAAGGAGCGCAAGACCCTGAAGGGCGACGCGCTGAAGACCGAGGTCGACAAGCAGGGCTGGGACGACAGCGTCAAGGCGCTCGCCAGCACCGCCGATGTCCTGACCATGATGAGCGACCAGCTCGAATGGACCAAGAAGCTCGGCGACGCCTTTCTCGCCCAGCAACCCGACGTGATGGATGCGATCCAGCGCCTGCGCAACAAGGCCTATGACAACAAGAAGCTGGTCACCACCAAGCAGCAGAAGGTCAGCGTCCAGTCCCAGGAAGGCAAGCAGGTCGTCGTGATCCAGCAAGCCAATCCCGCGGAGATGTACGTGCCGTATTACGATCCGGCGACGGTCTATGGCAGCTGGCCCTATGCCGAGTATCCGCCGTATTATTGGGGCTATCCGTCCTATATCGGTGCAGGAATGGTCGCGGCCGGCCTCGCTTTCGGCACCGCCTGGGCGATCGGGCGCTGGGGCAATTACTGGGGCGGCGGCTGCAACTGGGGCAACCGCAACGTCTACGTCAATCACCGCACCACCAACATCGGCAACGGCTGGCAGCACAATCCGGCCCATCGCCAGGGCGTGCGCTACAACAACACCAACGTGCAGCAGCGCTTCGGCAACAACAACATCAAGGCCGGCGCGTCGGACCGGATGGATTTCCGCGGTCGTGACGGCAACCAGGTGCTGCGTCCCGATCAGGGCGCTGGAGACCGGGCGGGCGATCGCGCGGGCGACCGTGCCGGGGATCGTGGTGGTGCGGGAGATCGCGCCGGTGATCGCGCCGGCAATCGTGGCGATCGGCCCGGCGGTGGTGACCGTGCCGGTGCTGCAGATCGCTCCAAGGGCGGTGGCGATCGCGCCAAGGGCGGTGGCGATCGCGCCAAGGGTGGCGGCGATCGTGCCAAGTCTGCGAACCGTGCGGGCGGCGGTGCTGCAGCGAACCGTGGCGGTGGCGGCAATCGCGGCGGCGCGATGAACGTCTCCTCCGGCAGGTCTGCGGCTGCGGCCTCTGCACGCGGGCGTTCGAGCATGGCGAGCATGCCGCGCGGTGGTGGCGGCGGACCGAGCATGGCCGGCCGTGGTGGCGGCGGCGGATTCCGTGGCGGCGGCGGAGGAGGCGGGCGCGGCGGTGGCGGCGGTGGCCGGCGTTCCGATATCGCGCTGAAGCACGACATCACACTGCTCGGTCATCTCGCGAGCGGCCTCGGCTACTACCGCTTCAGCTATATCGGCAACGACAAGGCCTATGTCGGCGTGATGGCGCAGGAGGTCGAGCAGGTGATGCCCGACGCCGTGACCCGCGGCAGCGATGGCTATCTGCGCGTCCAATACGAAAAGCTCGGGCTGACATTCCGCACCTACCGCGACTGGCTCGCCGGCGGCGCGAAGATCCCTGCGGAGGTGACGCCATGACTGGCCTGAAATCGATCGGCCTGAAATCGTCCGGCCTGAAATCGTCCGGCCTGAAATCGTTCCGCCGCGCGGTGTTGCCTGGCATCGTGGCGCTGGCGCTGCTAGGCTCTGCGTCGCAGGCGCAGCAATCCTACAAGACACCGGAGGACGCGGCCGCCGCGCTTGCGGCGGCGGTCAAGAGCGGACCGGGCGACATCCTGAAGGTGCTCGGCAAGGCCGCCGAGGACATCGTCTCCTCCGGCGACGAGGTCGCCGACAACGACATCCGCCAGCGCTTCACGTCGATGTACGACGCCAAGCATGGCATCAAGGCGGAGGGCAACAAGACCGCGACCCTGATGCTGGGACCGGACGATTTTCCGTTCCCGATTCCGATGGTCAACACCAAAACCGGCTGGGAGTTCGACACCGACGAGGGACGGATCGAGGTGCTCCGCCGCCGCATCGGCCGCAATGAGCTCGATGCGATCCAGACCGCGCTCGCCTATGTCGATGCACAGAACGAATATGCCGACAAGGATCGCGGCGAAGGCGCCGGCGTCTACGCGCAGCGCATCGTTTCCTCGCCCGGCAAGAAGGACGGCCTGTTCTGGCGCGACGACAGCGATCCGAGCCCGCTCGGCGCGCTGGCGGCGGAGGCCTCGAAGGAGGGCTATCGCGCAGGCGACGTCGGGCCTGCGCCCTACCACGGCTACTACTTCCGCATCCTCAAGGGGCAGGGCCCGGATGCCCCCGGCGGCGCGCTCAACTATGTCGTCAAGGGCAAGATGATCGGCGGCTTCGCGCTGATCGCCTGGCCTGCGGAGTACGGCAATTCCGGCGTGATGACGTTCCTGGTCAACCATGCCGGCACCGTCTACCAGAAGGATCTCGGCAACCGCACGGCGTTCATCGCCGAGCGCGCCACGCTGTTCGATCCCGACCAGACCTGGAAGAAGGTCGATGCCGCAAAACCGTGAAAGGCGCATGCGCGTGCTCCGCCTGATCGCAATGGTCCTGCTGGCACTCGGCCTCGTGCTGCCTGCGACGCCGTCCTTTGCGCAAGCGGCCGGTCACGTCAGGGCCAAGATCGTCAAGGGCGGCCTCGTGATCGGCGGCGGCGCCGGCAGCGGCGTGTTGACCTATCGCGGCAAGGCCTATCCGTTCAGGATATCAGGCATGAGCTTTGGCATCACGGTCGGCGCCACGGTCGGCCGGCTCGACGGCTGGGCCTCGGGTATCCGCGAGATCGGCGACTTCGCCGGCACCTACAGCTCCGTCGGCGGCGGCTTCGCTCTGGTCGGCGGCGTCAACGGCGTCCACCTGCGCAACGAGAAGGGCGTGACGATCGTGATGCAGGGGCCCAAAGCAGGCCTGGAGCTCGCTGCCAATATCAGCCAGATCACGATTTCCCTGCGGTAGGGCGTCCCGCTGGCGGACGCAGGATCAGGCCAGCTTCAGCGCCACGTGAACGGTATGTGGGTCGCTGGCCGTTGCCGGCTTGAACCCGGACTTTTCGAACACGCGGCGCATCGCCGTGTTTTCCGCCAGCACCTCCGCCGTCAGTTCCTTCAGCCCGGCATCCCGGGCGAGGGCGATCAGGTGACGCATCAGCAGCCCGCCGATGCCGCGTCCCTGCCAGGCGTCGATCACGGTGAAGGCCATCTCGGCGCTGCCGGGCTCCGATACGATATAGCGTCCGCCGCCCACGATGCGGATCCGGCCTGCATCCGTCGCGCACACCACCAGCGCCACGTGGTTCTCGAAATCGACATCGACGAAGAAGGCGCGCTCTTTGTCGGAGAAGTGACGCTTCGGCGCGAAGAACCGGCGCTGGAGCGATTGCGCGCTGGCTTGCTCCAGCGCGGCCAGCATGTCGGCCTCGTCATCCGGCCGCAATGCCCGGATCTCGACCGGCGTGCCGTCGCGCAGCTGGTCCGTCCGGGTATAACTTGCCGTATCCGACATGCGTTCGCGCCGCGATTGGTGGCCGACATTCGATGGCGTCGTTCGGCCGATGAGGCCGTGCGCCGGTCGCGTGCCGCTTGATCTGGATCAAGCCTGCGGTGCGAGACGGGCCGCTAGGCTCGCCGGACGGAGCCACTCCCGCGACGCAGGCCTCAAGCCTTGAAGACACTTCGCCAGCTTCTGTCCACCGATGAGATCGTCCAGCTCGTGATCCGGCTCGGATTGCTGGCCCTGCTGATCCTGTGGACGTTCCTGATCATTCGCCCCTTCGTGCCGATCCTGACCTGGAGCGCGGTGCTTGCGGTGGCGTTCTATCCGGTCTTCAGCTGGCTCGCCAAATGTCTCGGCGGCAGCCCGCGGACATCCGCGGCTCTCCTCACCCTGGTCATGCTTGGCGTCGTCATCGGCCCGGCGGCCTGGCTCGGCCTGAGCGCGGTCGAAGGGATCAAGGACCTCGCCGATCAACTCGGCAGCGGCGAGCTCGTGCTTCAGGCGGCTCCCGAGCGCATCAAGGATTGGCCCCTGGTCGGCCCGCAGCTCCACGAACTCTGGAATCAGGCCTACTCCAACATCCGCGCGGCCGTGCGCGAGGTTGCGCCGTATCTGAAGCCGATTGCCGGCATGATGCTGTCGTTCGCGGGCAGTGCCGGCCTCGGCACGCTCCAGTTCCTGATGTCGGTGCTGGTCGCCGGATTTCTCTTTCCCTATGGCCCGCAGCTCGTCGCTGCGATCCGCGGCTTCCTGTCCCGCATCGTGCCGGAACAGAGCGAGCATTTTCTCGAACTCGCAGGCGCGACCATCCGGGCCGTGTCGCAGGGCGTGATCGGCGTCGCGATCGTCCAGGCACTGCTGGCCGGAATCGGCTTCAAGCTCGCGGCCATTCCGAGCGCGGGCCTGCTGGCCGTCATTGTTCTGTTGCTGTCGATCGTGCAGATCGGCGCGGCGATCGTCCTCATTCCCGTCGTGATCTGGATCTGGATGGACAAGGACGTGACCACGGCACTGCTGCTGACGGTATTTCTCGTCATCGTCGGTCTCCTCGACAACATCCTGAAGCCGCTGGTCATGGGACGTGGGCTGACGACGCCGACGCTCGTGATCCTGATCGGGGTCATCGGCGGAACGCTCGCGCACGGGATCGTTGGCCTGTTCATCGGGCCGATCATCCTTTCGGTCTCCTGGGAACTCGCAGCGGCCTGGATCAGGACCGATCGCGCCGCGCCGGCCGCGCAGGTCGTCGCCGACCGTTGACTTAAATCAACGTCGGTCTTCGCCGCGCTTCTTGAATGTCCCAGCGCGACGACGAGGTCGAACATGGCGATCGAAAATCCGAAGCTGCCTGAAAATCTGAAGCTGCCTGATGGTCTGAAGCTGCCTGATGGTCCCATGTCGGGGCTGATTGCCTCGGCCGTGGAATACATGGTCGATGCGGGACAGCGCAGTGTGCTGTTCCTGGACGTCATGCGCCAGCGTGGCGACCAGTATCGCGAGCATGTCGCGCAGACCGCGCCACATGTGTTGCAATATGCCGCCGAATTGATCACGGACGGGCGCAAGCTCGACGAGCCCGTCAACTACGCGCTGGTGCGCATCATTCCGCCCACTGGCGTCGAGATCGACATGAGCCGGCGGCCGTTCGTCGTGGTCGATCCGCGCGCCGGCCACGGGCCGGGCATCGGCGGGTTCAAGGCGGACAGCGAGATCGGCGTCGCGATGAAGGCGGGACATCCCTGCTATTTCATCGGGTTCCTGCCCGAACCGATGCCGGGCCAGACGATCGAGCGCATCGCGCGGGCGGAAGCAGGGTTCATCGAGACCGTCATCAGCCGCCATCCCGACGCGGACGGCAAGCCCTGCGTGATCGGCAATTGCCAGGCGGGCTGGGCCGTCATGATCCTGGCTTCGCTGCGGCCGGAGCTGTTCGGGCCCCTCATCATCGCCGGCGCGCCGCTCGCCTATTGGGCGGGTGTGCACGGCCAATATCCGATGCGCTATTCCGGCGGCCTGTTGGGCGGAAGCTGGCTGACGGCGCTTGCGAGCGATCTCGGCGCCGGCAAGTTCGACGGTGCCTGGCTGGTGCAGAATTTCGAGAACCAGAATCCGTCCAACACGCTCTGGACCAAGCAGTACAACGTCTACTCCAAGGTCGATACCGAAGCCGACCGCTATCTGGATTTCGAGCGCTGGTGGGGCGGGCACGTCAACCTCAATGCCGAGGAGATCCAGTTCATCGTCGATGAACTGTTCATCGGCAACAATCTCGCCGCCGGCCGCATCGAGATGTCGGATGGACAGAAGGTCGATCTGCGCAACATCCGCTCGCCGATCGTGGTGTTCTGCTCCAAGGGCGACAACGTCACCCCGCCGCAGCAGGCGCTGGACTGGATTCTCGATTGCTACGCCGACGTCGACGAGATCAGGGCCTATGGCCAGACCATCGTCTACACCGTTCACGAGAGCATCGGCCATCTCGGCATCTTCGTGTCCGGCGGCGTGGCGAAGAAGGAGCACGCCGAATTCTCCAGCAACATTGACCTGATCGACGTGCTGCCGCCCGGGCTCTATGAGGCCACGTTCGAGCCGAGGGGCAGCGAGACGCTCAATGCCGATCTCGCGGCCGGACAGTGGGTGATGCGCTGTGAGGCCCGCACCCTCGACGACATCCGCGCCATGGGCGGCAATTCGCCGGAGGACGAGCGGCGCTTTGCTGCCGCCAAGCGCGTCTCCGAGCTCAATCTGGCGGCCTATCAGAAATTCGTCCAGCCCTGGGTCAAGAAGATGGTGACCCCGCAGATGGCGGACTGGGCGCGCAACGTGCATCCGCTGCGGATGCAATATGAAGCGTTCAGCAGCAAGAATCCGCTGATGTCCACGGTCAAGTCGGCCGCCGATCGTGTCGAGGAGAACCGCAAGCCGGTCTCGCAGGACAATCCCTTCCTGGTGTTCCAGGAGCAGATGTCGAAGCAGATCGTCCACGCGCTCGATAGCTGGCGCGACGCGCAGGAGGCGCTGAGCGAGACCATCTTTCTCAACGTCTATGGCTCGCCGGCGCTCCAGGCCGCGGTCGGCATCGATCCGACCGCCGCGCCGTCGCGGAGGCGGGAGATGTCGGCCGAGCACCGCGCGATGCTCGACAGGCGGGTCGCCGAGCTAAGGGCGAAGATCGGCGAGGGTGGTCTTCGCGAAGCTGCCATCCGTGCGCTGCTCTATGTCGGCTCGGCCCGCGGCATGGTCGACGAGCGAAGCATCGAGGCGCTGCGTCAGGTCCGGCGCGAGCATGACGGCGCGCGGCTGACGCTGACCGAGTTCAAGATGCTGGTGCGCGAGCAATTCTTCATGCTGCTGCTGGACCGGGACGCCGCACTCGCCGCCATTCCCGCCATGCTGCCGGACGACCTCAACCAGAAGCGCGCGGCGTTCGCGGCCATGCGCGAGGTCCTGTCGGCGAGCGAGGACATTACCGGCGAGCGGGCTAATCGTCTGAAGCGCATCGCCGGACTCTTCGGCCTGGACGGGGAGGGGGAGTGGACGTCGAACGTCGCCCCTTTCGATCCCAAGGCCGATCCCAAGGCAAGGGCGTCGTAGCGCGGATTGGCGGAATCGGGAGCAGCATCATGTCGGCGGATACGGCGCAGGCACAATCCGGCAGCAAATATGACCGTCTGATCGCGGCGGCCAGGGCGTCGCCGCCGATACCAACGGTCGTCGTGCACCCCTGCGACGAGACCTCGCTCCGCGGTGCCGTCGACAGCGCCAGCTCGGGGATCATCCGGCCGATCCTGGTCGGCCCCGAGACAAAGATCAGGGATACGGCCGCCAGATTCGATCTCGACGTGTCCGGCTTCGAGATCGTCGACGCCGCCCACAGCGACGATGCTGCCGCGAAGGGCGTCGAGCTCATTCACGCCGCGAAGGGCGAGCTGCTGATGAAGGGCAGCCTCCATACCGATGAGTTGATGCGCGCCGTCACGGCGAAGACCGGCGGCCTGCGCACCGACCGGCGCATCAGCCATGTCTTCGTCATGGACGTGCCGGCCTATGCCGAAACCATCTTCGTGACGGATGCCGCCATCAACATCTTCCCCGATCTCGACGCCAAGCGCGACATCATCCAGAACGCGATCGATCTCTACAACCAGGCCGGTTTCGGCAAGACGCCGCGGGTGGCGATCCTGTCGGCCGTGGAGACGGTGACCTCGAAGATTCCATCCACGATCGAGGCGGCCGCCCTGTGCAAGATGGCCGACCGCGGCCAGATCACCGGCGGCGTGCTCGACGGACCGCTGGCCTTCGACAACGCCATCGATCCGGAAGCTGCGCGGATCAAGGGCATCACGTCCGAGGTCGCCGGCCGTGCCCAGATCCTGATGGTTCCGGACCTCGAGTCGGGCAACATGCTGGCCAAGAACCTTGCCTATTTCGCCAAGGCGGACGGCGCCGGCATCGTGCTCGGCGCCCGTGTGCCCGTGGTCCTGACCTCGCGCGCGGACTCGCCGCGCGCACGCATGGCATCCTGTGCGGTCGCCGCACTCTATGCTCGCGCCCGGCGCCAGAAGGCGCCGACAGTGGCTGCGTGACGCCATGGATACGATCCTCGTCGTCAATGCCGGCTCCTCCAGCGTCAAGTTTCAGGTCTATTCGATCGAAGGCGAGGGCACCCTTCGACGGCAGATCAAGGGACAGATGGACGGCATCGGCAGCCGGCCGCGCCTGCGCGCGACGGCCGCCGGTGGCGACACGCTGGCCGATCGCGCCTACCCGATCGAAACCGTGCCTGATGTTCCGGCGGCAATGTCGGTCGCGGGAGACTGGTTGCGGGACGAGATCCGGGTGACGCCGATCGCCGTCGGTCACCGCGTGGTGCATGGCGGCCCGGACTATGATCGGCCGGTCCTGATCGACCAGGGGGTGGTGTGCCGTCTGGAGCGCTTCGTCGCGCTGGCACCCTTGCATCAGCCGCACAACCTCGCGCCGATCCGCTCGCTTCTTGCGAATTTCCCGACGCTCCCGCAGGCAGCCTGCTTCGACACCGCGTTCCATCGTTCGCATGACCCGGTTGCCGACCACTATGCCATTCCACAGCAGCTCTATGCCGAGGGTGTGCGGCGGTACGGATTTCACGGTCTCTCCTACGAATACGTCGCCAAGACCCTGCCGAACGTGGCGCCCGAGATTGCCAGGGGGCGGGTGATCGTCGCCCATCTCGGCAGCGGCGCTTCGATGTGCGCGCTCAGGGGCGGACGCAGCGTCGAGAGCACCATGGGATTTACGGCGCTCGACGGCTTGCCGATGGGGACGCGGCCGGGGCAGATCGATCCCGGCGTCGTGCTCTATCTCGTCTCCGAGAAAGGCATGTCGGCCACAAGGGTCCAGGACTTTCTCTACCGCGATTGCGGACTGAAAGGCCTGTCCGGCGTCAGCAACGACATGCGGGAGCTGGAAGCGAGCACGGACCGGCAGGCAGGGCTCGCGATCGACTATTTCGTCCACCGCATCGGCCTCAATGCCGGCATGCTCGCAGCCGCCTTGCAGGGGCTGGATGCCTTCGTCTTCACGGCCGGCATCGGCGAGAACTCCGCTTCGATCCGCGCCCGCGTAACTGAACAGCTCGGATGGCTCGGCGCCGCGCTCGATCCGGCCGCGAATGCACGCCACGCCCGGCTGATCTCGCGCGCCGGCAGCGCGCTCCCCGTCTACGTCATTCCGACCGACGAGGAGTTGATGATTGCGCAGCACACATTGGCGCTTCTGATGAACGGTCATTCGCATAACTCGAGAGCTGAGAGGGTGTCATGATTCCCGTCTTTCCGGACAGCAAGGTGGCCCTCAAGGGAAAGAAGGGCCTGATTGTCGGCATTGCCAACGACCAATCCATCGCCTGGGGGTGTGCGCGGGCATTTCGTGCCCTCGGCGCAGATCTCGCCGTGACCTATCTGAACGATCGCGCCAAAAAACACGTCGAGCCGTTGGCGCAGGCGCTGGAGGCGCCGATCTTCGTGCCGCTGGACGTGATGGTCGAAGGCCAGACCGAGGCGGTGTTCGAGCGCATTGCGAAGGAGTGGGGGCAGCTCGACTTCCTGCTTCATTCCATCGCCTTCTCGCCGAAGGAAGCCTTGCACGGCCGCGTCGTCGACGTCGGCCGCGACGGCTTCCTCAAGACCATGGACGTCTCGTGCTGGTCGTTCATGCGCATGGCCCATCTTGCCGAACCGCTCATGAAGAACGGCGGGACCTTGTTCACCATGACCTATTACGGCAGCCAGATGGTGGTGGAGAACTACAACGTCATGGGCGTGGCGAAGGCCGCGCTCGAGGCATCGGTCCGTTACATCGCCGCCGAGCTGGGCCCGAAGGGTATTCGCGTGCACGCGATCTCGCCGGGACCGCTGGCGACGCGCGCCGCGTCGGGCATCCCCGAATTCGATGAGCTCATGGACAGGGCGCAGTCCAAGGCGCCGTCACGCAGCCTCGTCAGCATCGACGATGTCGGCAATGCCACCGCGTTCCTGGCGCTCGACGGCGCCAAGTTGATCACCGGCGGCGTGCTCTACATCGACGGCGGCTATCACATCATCGACTGAACGCGTGTCATCGCGTGGTCGAGGCGGGCGAGCAGGGATGCGTTGGGCGGATCATGGCATTATGCCGGTGTTTTGCCCGACGGGTCAACGGATTTTCCGAAGTGATTTCGTCGAGGCGGTTTTGTCGTCTGAAAAGCATAATGCCGACAACCACATGGCTACTGTGCATGGGGTTGTTTTCAGCGTTTTGATTCAGCGGTAGTGCAGGGCGATCAGCTCGGCGATGCAGGCCGGCTTCTTGCCGCCTTCGATCTCGATCACGAGATGGTAGTTCACGCGCAGCCCGTCCGGCGGCACGTCCTCGGCTTCGGCCACCGTGACGCGGCCGCGCAGCTTCGAGCCCGCCGGCACCGGCGCGAGATATCTGATCCGGTCGGCGCCATAGTTCAGCGTATTGCGCAGGCCCTTCAGGCCGATCACCGAGCGGATGAAGAGCGGCGCGAGCGCGAGCGACAGCAGGCCGTGGGCAATGGTCTTGCCGCCGGGCATCTCCTTGGCTGCGCGCTCCTGGTCGACATGGATCCACTGCTCGTCGCAGGTCGCCTCCGCGAACTGGTTGATGCGGTCCTGCGACACCTCGACCCAGTCGCTGACGCCGATCTCGGTGCCGACGGCGGATTTGATCTCGCTGAAATCGCCGAATATCCGCATGGGCGCCTCGTCAGAGTTTCATCTGCGGGACAGTGTCGGGCACGACGATCTCGGCTTCCGTCACCGCCAGAACTTCGCCGATGCTGACGCCGGGCGCGGTTTCCAGCAGCGTCGCCTTGCCGTCGGGAAAGCCGATCACGGCGATATCGGTGACGACGAGATTCACCGGCCGCGCCGAGGTCAGCGGCAGGGTGCATTTGGCGACGATCTTGGACTTGCCCTTGGCTGCGTGCTGCATGGCGACGATGACACGCTTGGCGCCGCTGACGAGATCCATCGCACCGCCCATGCCCGGCACCATCTTGCCCGGGATCATCCAGTTGGCGAGATGGCCTTGTGCATCGACCTGAAGGCCGCCGAGCACGGTGACGTCGACATGGCCGCCGCGGATCAGGCCGAAGGACATCGCGCTGTCGAAGGTCGCAGCCCCCGGCAGCGCGCTGATCGGACGGCCGCCGGCGTCGGTGAGCGTCGGATGCGCCATGCCCTGCTCGGGAATCGGGCCGGTGCCGATCAGTCCGTTTTCCGACTGGAAGAACACCTTGAGCTCGGATGGGACGTAGTTCGCGACCAGCGTCGGGATGCCGATCCCGAGGTTGACGAGGTTGCCGCTTCTCAGCTCCTTGGCGACGCGCCGGGCGATGATGATCTGCGGGTCCATGTGTCACCCGTTGGTAATGAGATAGTCGACGAGCGGCGCCGGCGTCACCACGTGGTCGGGCGCGATGACGCCCACGGGGACGATGTTCTCTGCCGTGACGATGACGGTCTCGGCGGCCATCGCCATGACCGGGTTGAAATTGCGCGACGTCAGCGCGTAGGCGAGGTTGCCGAGGTAGTCGGCGAGAAAGGCATGCACCAGCGCGAATTGCGCCCGCAGCGCGGTCTCGAGCAGGAAGGGCTTGCCGTCGACCTCGATCTGGCGCTTGCCTTCCGCGACCAGCGTGCCGACGCCGGTCGGCGTCAGCACGCCGCCGAGGCCGCAACCGCCCGCGCGGATACGTTCGACGAAGGTGCCCTGGGGAACGAGATCGACGGCGATCTGGTTCGCCAGCATCTGCTGCTGGACCTTCGGATTGAGGCCGATATGCGTCGCAATCAGGCGCGAGACCAGCGCCGCATCGAACAGCTTGCCGACGCCCTTGCCGGGTGTGGCCGCGTCATTGCAGATCAGCGTCAGTCCGGTTTTCCTTTGCCGGACCACTTCGTCCAGAAGTCGCTCCGGTGTACCGACGCCCATGAATCCGCCGACCATGACACTGGCGCCGGCGGGGATCATCGCAACGGCTTCTTCGAGGGAAACGGCCTTCATGGACGGGACTCCGCTCGGCGGCGCAGGCAAGGCGATGGATGAATGTTGGAGGGCGGCAATTTGCCATCATTGATCTGCGTCAAGGCTTCCGATCATTCGCTGATATCGATGTCGATGCTGTCCAGCATCGCGCGCCAGAGTCGTCGCACTTCGGCGTGACGTCTTTCGAGCGCCGCGCTGACTGCGTCCCGAAATGGCACGAGGTCGGGCCCCTTCAAGAACAGGATCTGCGCCTGCATCAGGCGGCCGCTTTCGAACTCGATGCGGCGCAGCGCCATGACGAAGGGATCGGCCGCGCTGGCCTCGGTCGGCAGCAGCGCTGCAGGGCGAATGCCGGCGTGAACGGCATGCGCAAGCGTCGCCAGATGGACCGCCGGCGCGAGCACGCGGTCGGCGACCGCCTCGAGCGGCGCGGGAAGCCAGCTTGCCTCCCAGGAGGCCGCCATATAGCCCACAGCGACATCCGGGACCCAGGAGGTCGAGCGCTGGAGCAGCGAGACGATCTCGGACTCCCGGTAGAATTGTGCGTTCAACTCGGTCTGCCAGGCAGCTTCGATCCGCAACGGCAGCGCCAATGCGAACTGGCGCGCGAGCGCGCCGTGTGCCGAGATCAGGAAGGCCGCAACGCGCGTCTGCTGGCGCGGCGGCACGCGTCCTTCGGCGTCAAGTGGCCCGAGGAAGCCGCTCATGGCATCGGCCTCTGTACGGGAATTGCGCGCAGATGGTCGTAACCGGCCGGAAACGGCGACAGCTCGCCGCCGGGGTCGTTCGGTGCGACCAAGACGGCCTTGTTGCCATGCCAGCGACCGGCCAGAACATCCTCGGCGAAGCGCGCGAGCAGATCGGCGGTGAGCGCGCCCTTCTCGAGCGTAAAGGCGTGGTAGGCCTCGGGAATGATCACCAGCGCGCTGTCGGGGATTTCGACCCGCAGGGTCTCGTGCAGGGAGCGCGGCGTCAGGAAGTCGAATTCCCCGTTCAGGATCATCGTCGGGGCCGTGATCGACGAGAGCTGCGACGTGATCGGCTTGAAGTCGAGAAAGGACTCCATCAGGTTTTGCAGGGCATAGACGTCGTTGACGAGCCAGCCCTGCCGCTTGACGCTGTCGAGCTTGTCCAGAAGCGGCTTGAGCCATTGATCGGACAGGTTCATCGGCAGCAGCAGGTCCTGGAGATAGCCGGTGCCGCCGAGGATAAGGCCGGTGCGCAGGGCATTGCCGATCAGGAGCAGTTGCGGCGAAAGCTCGGCAAAGCAGCTCATCGGTACCAGGCCGGACAGCCGTTTGCCGTGTTCGATCGCATAGCGCAGCGCGATCAGGCCGCCGAAGCTGATACCGGCGAGGAAGACCGGGCCGTCGCCGAGCTCGCCGATCAGGCGATGCAGCACGGCGATATGGTCATCCTGATTGATGAAGAGCGCCGGTTTGTCGGAGGCGCCCTGGCCGAGCAGGTCGAAGGTTGCGACGCGAAAATGCTGGGCCAGCAGCGCGTCGCGATAGGCGGTCCATAGCTCCGCATATTGCGTCAGTCCATTGACCAGCACATAGGCCGGCGCGTCCGCCGGCCCGTCGAGCTCATAGCGGATCCGGTATGAGCCATGACTGAGGAAGGGCATTGCAGCGACCGGGGGGCGGTTTCGACCGAGCGATCCTCAACCTCCGCAGGTGCATTCCATTGAGTTAGATCAAAGCTCGCCCGGTCGCGCTGCCTAGCGTTTCGCCAAAATGCCAGGGAGGACTCCGTCATGATCGGGAGAGATGTCGTGAAGCGCTGCTTTGTCAGCCTGATCCTGCTGCTGGTCGGCACTGCGCTCGCGGCCGCACAACCCTATACGCGGCGTTCGTCGCAGATGCAGCATGACGGATTGAAGAAGACCTACGAGATCGCGAACTTCCGGATCGGCGGCAAGTACGACCTGTCCGATCCCTCCAAATGGGAGTTCGGCGGTGAGGGCGGCGTGACGCTGGAGTCGCTCGGCGGCGGCAAGCTGCGCACCGCCTACATCGCGATCGGCAACGCGCGGCGGAATGCCGCTGGCGAGATCACCAATGCCGTCGTGATCAACTCCTATTATTCCGGCGATTCCACCGACATGTACGAGCAGTGGGTCAAGGGCGCCGCCCTGTCCGGCGGCGTCCCGGTCATCGGACCGGGCCGTCCGATCGACACCGACCGCTACTACGTCATCATGGTCGATCCGCTCGGCACCTGGGGTGCCAGCAAGCCGTCCGATGGCCTCGGCATCAAGTTTCCTCAGTACAGCTATTACGACATGGTGCAGGCCAACTACCGCTTGCTGCGCGACGAGTTGAAGGTCGCGCGCGTCGCGCTGGTGGCCGGCGTCTCCATGGGCGGTACGCAAACCTACGTCTGGGGCGTCATGCATCCGGAATACATCAACGCGCTGATGCCGATCGGCGGCACCACGCAGTCTGATGCCGGAGACCCCGTCGGCAACTGGACTTTCCAGATGATGACGGCGGCAATCGAGTCCGATCCGGTGTGGCAGGCCACCAAGGGCGATTACTACAAGATGCCCAAGGAGAAGCACCCGGTGCCGGGCGTCGCGTTCGGCTGGTCCATCCTCGGCATGACCGGATACGATTTTGGCTTTCGTACGACCCAGAATTTCAACGCGGTGCAGCCCGAGATCTTCTACTGGGATCCGCCCAACGAGAAGGCCGGTCTGAACGTCACCAATCGCGCCAAGCTCTATGACGCCGTCGACCTCGTCTGGCGCAACCGGGTCGGCGAGATCCACAACGTCAATCCCTATCTCGGCCGCATCCAGGCCCGCACGCTGGTGATGCATATCACCAACGATCTCTGGCTGAACTTCAAGCTCGCCCAGCAGGCCGTCGACCGCGTGCCGGGCGCAGATCTGATCGCGGAGGAAAGTCCGGTCGCGCATTACGGCGTATTCCCGCTGATCAACAACCGCAAGAACGATCCGAAGTTCGTCGCCTTCATGGACGACGTGGCGGCTCTCGATCGTGCGCAAAAGTTCGTCGACAAGAATTATCGCGTGCCCGGCGTCGCCGCGAAGATCGATCCGCAAAAATCCTTCTGGAAGGACTTTGTGACCTATCCCTATCCCGTCAAATTCGCCAATGCCAAGGACAAGAGCGGCAATGCCTGGCAGATCGGCTACATGGATGAATATGCCGGCTCCGACAAGGACCCGAAGGTGCTCGTCATCATTCATGGCAAGGGCGCGTTCGGCGGGCATTACGGCAACATCATGCAGTATGCCTTGCGCAGCGGCCTGCGGGTGATCGTGCCCGACCTGCCGCACTACGGCATGTCCGGGCCCGGCAATCTCGACAAGAACCCGGCGCGCACGATGCAGGACATGCGAGAGGTCATCTACGACCTCGTCGTCAACCAGCTCGGCGTCAAGAAGGCCTATTATCTCGGCCATTCGCTCGGCGGTCAGTTCGTGGTCGGCTACGCCCTGACCTGGCCGGATGCGGTGCAGGGCCTCGCGCTGGAAGCGCCCTCGGGCCTCGAGGAATATCCGCGCGAGATCACCATCGCCAAGGACAAGAAGGCGCCGCTGTTCGCAGACGGCCTCGGCCGCGATTTCGACAAGTGGAAGCAGGTCTGGGACCAGACCGGAATCCTCGCCGCGGAGAAGGCGCGCGACGAACAGAACATCCGCGACTTCTTCTATTTCAAGAAGCGTGATCCGAGCACCGGCACTGTGTCGGCGGCCAAGAGCGGGTACTTCTTCAGCGACAGTGAATATGCCCGTTTCCACACCGAGCAGCGCGTCGGGCTCACCAGGGGCAATCCGAAGGAGCTCGAGCAATGGTGCAACGTCTTCATCTTCGACATCTACACGATCGGAGCCGAGCTTCAGCAGGATGATCCGAAGAACCTCTATGAGCGGGTGACTGAGATCAAGGCGCCGATCTTCCTCGCGTTCGGCGACAAGGAGCCGTTCATCCCGACGCCCGCGTTCAACGGACTGACGGATCTCGGGCGCGACGTCATCACGCCGTTCATGACGCGCATGACCAACGCCGGAAACCGGCCGATGCTCAAGATCTATCCGGAGACCGGACACTTCATCCACACCGACAATCCGGTGGAATATTCCGCCGACGTCGTGGATTTCGTGACCAAGGGGACGGTCGACACCTCGTCGCCGCTGGGCACCGATCGCATGATCAGGGGCTCGGTGGTGTCGGCTCTGCCGGTGGCGCCGACACCACCAGGCGCCGCTCCCACCGCAGGCTTGAACAAATAGGACGGGTTGATGCCGCGGGTGCAGGCGGGTGAAGTCCAGCTCGGCTGGCGGGAGTGGGGACGGGGCGACGTTACCGTCGTCTTCATCCACGGCAATCTCGCCAGCAAGGACTGGATCGAGTTGGCAGCGCCCTTGTTTCCATCTGGTCTCCGCGTGGTCGCAATCGACTGGCGCGGCTGTGGCGACAGCGATCGGCCGAAGCCGGCCGCAGGTTATGCCAACTACTCCATGCAGCAGCACGCCGAGGACATGCTGGCGGCGCTCGATACGCTCGATATCGGCTATTGTCATCTTGCAACACATTCGACCGGTGGAATCATCGCCACACGAATGCTCTTGATGCAGCCGAAGCGCTTCGGCCGCGTGTTCGCACTCGACCCGGTGACGCCGCGCGGCATGGCCTTCAATACCGACCAGATCGGCGTGTTCCGCGCGATGATGGCGAGCAAGGAGCTGACGCGGACGATCATGGCGACCGCAGCGTCCTCGCTGTTCGTGCCGGAGAGCATGGCGCCGAACGCCGTGCCCCGCTTTCGCGAGGGGCTGGGAGAGATCGAGGCCCTGTTCGATCGCATCGTCGAGCAGACCTTCGGCGTCTCCGAAGGCATCTGGATCGGGACGCCGGTCAACCTCACGCGCGAACGCGAGAGCAGGGAGCTCGAGCGCCGCATGCCGGAGCTGTGGCATCCGCATCTGGTGCTGTGGGGCGAACGGGATGGCTGGATCCCGCCGGCTGATCTTCGCGCCATGGCCGAGGCGATGCCGGACTGCCGGCTTGTGGTCGTGCCGGGCATCGGGCATTCGATGAATCTCGAAGTCCCCGCGCTCTATGCAGGCTATTTCGGCGCCTGGTTCGGAGGCCTCGCCGTCCAGCCCCCGAAATCTGTCTAGACTGCTTTGCGTTCGGGCGAATTTGGCCGATGGCCCGATTTGAAAGCTGCTTTCGCGCGCTCGCGCATGCGCTGAAAGATCACGTAGAGCATCGGCACCAGGAAGATTCCGATCGAGCTTGCGGCCAGCATGCCGGCGAACACCGCCGTGCCTACCGCGCGGCGGCTAAGCGCGGCGGCGCCGGTCGCGATCACGAGCGGCAGGAGGCCGAGGATGAAAGCGGCCGACGTCATCATGACCGCGCGAAAGCGCATATGAGCGCCCTGGACCGCGGCCTCGTCGAGCGCGACGCCGGCTTCGCGCTGCTCCTTCGCGAATTCAACGATCAGGATGCCGTTCTTGGCGGCGAGAGCGATCAGCACCACCAGTCCGATCTGGCCGTAGAGATCGAGATTGAGGCCCGCGATCTTGATGCCGAGATAGGAACCGAGCACGCCGACGACGACCGACAGCAGCACCGGGATCGGGATCACCATGCTTTCATACAGCGCGACCAGGAACAGATAGGCGAACAACACGGCCAGCATGAGCACAATGGGTGTCTGGCCGGCGGCTCCCTGCTCCTGATAGGCGGTGCCGGTCCATGCGAAGCCATAGCCGGAAGGCAGCACGGTATCGGAGATCTGCGCCATCGCGGCCAGCGCGGTGCCCGAGGAGACGCCGGGCGCCGGGCTGCCGTTCACCGTCACCGAGCGATAGTTGTTGTAGCGGGTGATGACTTGCGGCCCGGTCACGATCCTGATTCCGGCCAGCGATCGTATCGGCACCATCTGCCCGGTGCCGTTGCGCACGTAGATGCGCCAGATATCCGACATGTCGGCGCGATCGGCGGCCTCGCCCTGGACGTTGACCTGCCAGGTGCGTCCGAACAGGTTGAAGTTGTTGACGTAGATGCCGCCGAGCGTGGCCTGCAGGGCGGTGAAGATGTCGTTGACCGCAACGCCCAGCGCCTGGGCCTTGCGGCGGTCGATATCGAGATAGAGCGACGGGTTCGTCGCGGTGAATGTGGAGAAGACGCGCGCAAGCCGTGGATCGGCGTTGGCGGCGCCGATCAGCGCGTTGGTGACGCTGGAAATCGCGGCCGGGCTCTGTCCTTCCAGGGCCTGAAGCTGGTATTCGAAGCCGCCCCCGGTGGAGAGCCCGATGATCGGTGGCAGGTTGAACGGCAGCACGTTGGCTTGTCGGACCTGCGCGCCGGCTGCGAATGTCCTGGCGATCAGGGCCTGCGCCGAATCCGCGGCCGCCGTCCGGTCGGCGAACGGCTTCAGGCGCGCCACCACCAGCGCACTGTTCGGTTCGGAAGCGCCGTCGAGCAGGGAGAAGCCGATCACCGCGAGCACGTGATCGACGGCAGGCATCTGCTTCAAGGTGTCCTCGATCTGTCGCGCGACCTCGCTGGTCCGCGCCACCGAGGCGCCGTCGGGCAGCTGCACCGAGGTGAAGAAGGCGCCCTGATCCTCCTCCGGCAGAAAGCCCGTCGGAGTTATCAGCGACATGCCGAAGATGCCGCCGGCAAAGGCAGCCACCAGCAGCAGCGACAGGGCGGCCCTGTGCACGAGGTGGCGGACGCCGTCGCTGTAGCGGTCGCGCAGCCAGTCGATGCCGCCGAGCACGCGGCCCATGATGCCCCGCCTGGGGCCGCCGTGGCGCAGCAACAGCGCGCACAGCGCCGGCGACAGCGTCAGGGCGTTCAACGCCGAGATCATCATGGCGGCGCTGATCGTCACCGCGAATTGGCGAAACATCGTGCCGGAGATGCCGGGAATGAATGCGATCGGCACGAACACCGAGAGCAGCACCAGCGTGATCGCGATGATCGGTGCCGTGATCTGGGTCATGGCCTTTTTTGCGGCCTCGGCCGGCGACAGGTCAGGCTCCTCGGCCATGACGCGCTCGACGTTTTCCACCACGACGATGGCGTCGTCCACGACGATGCCGATGGCGAGCACCATCGCGAGCAGCGATACCGTGTTGGCGGAGTAGCCGAACACGAACAGGATCGCGAAGGTCCCCACCAGACTCACCGGGACGGCGACGGCCGGGATCACCGTCGCGCGGAAATTGCCGAGAAACAGATAGACCACGAGCACCACCAGGACGAAAGCCTCGGCCAGCGTTCGTAGCACCTCCGTGATGGTGTCCCGCACAAAGCTCGTGGAGTCGTATTGCACGAGATGGCTCAGCCCTGGCGGAAACCGCGCGGACAGGCGCTGCATCGTGTCTGCCACCGCCCGCGCGGTGGTCACCGCATTGGCCCCCGGCGCCAGGTAGATCGCAATCGGAACGGCCGCGCGTCCGTCGATCCGCGCTTCACTGTCGAGATTTTGCGCGCCCATCTCGACGCGGGCGACGTCCTTCACCAGCAGAGAGGAGCCATCCGGATTGGCGCGCAACACGATGTTGGCGAATTGATCGACGCTGGCGAGCCGGCCCAGCGTCTGCACGTTGAACTGGAACTGCTGATCGTCGCTGATCGGCCGCGCGCCGATGCGGCCGACGGCGGCCTGGACGCTTTGCGAACGGATCGCGGCGATCACATCCGACGGAGTCAGGTTGAGGCTGGTAAGCCGCTGCGTATCGAACCAGATCCGCATCGAGTAGTTCATCTTGGCGAACAGATTCGCCTGGCCGACCCCCGGCGTGCTCGCGATCGCGTCGAGCACGTTGATGATGGCGTAGTTGGTGATGAAGAGCGGATCCTGCCGGCCGTCGGCGCTGTAGAGCACCAGGAATTGCAGGATTGACGAGGAGCGCTTCTGCACCGTCACGCCCTGTTGCTGCACTTCCGTCGGTAACTGCGACAAGGCGCTCTGCACGCGGTTGTTGACGTTGACCGTATTGATGTCGGCATTGGTACCGAGCGCGAACGAAACCGTCAGCGTGTAGCTGCCGTCGTTGCCGCTGGTCGATTTCATGTAGAGCGCGCGGTCGACGCCGATGACCTGTGCCTCGAGCGGCTGGGCGACGCTGCTTTCCACCACTTCAGCTGAGGCGCCCGGGAAGGTCGCGGCCACGGTGACCTGGGGCGGCACGATGTCCGGAAACTGCGCCACCGGAATTTGCGTGAGCGCCAGCGCGCCGGCGATGGTGATGATGAAGGCGATCACCATCGAAAGCCGCGGACGGTCGACGAAGACGCCGGATATCATGGGCTGCCGCCTGCCGGACGCGCCGGAGCTCGCTTGCCGTGGTCGGCCGGCGGCGCCGGCCCGCTCGCTGCGTCCTTCATGCTCGACAGGATGAGGGCGCTTGCCGGATCAGGAGCGACGGTCTGGCCGGCACGAACTCGCTGCAAGCCTTCGGCGATCACCTTGTCGCCGGCCGCAAGCCCGTCGACGACCGCGGCGATCGTCGGTGTCGATTGTCCGAGCTGAATACGCCGCTGCTCGGCCTTGTTGTCCGTGCCCACCACGAGAACGTAGTCGCCTCGCTGATCGGACAGCACCGCCGAGCGCGGGATCGCGAGCACCTCGATCGGCTGGACGCCTTCGAGCACGACGGTCACGAACTCGCCGTCGGTCAGCTCGTGGGCGATGACGCCGGCCGCGGACGGAGCGCGCAGGATCGGATTGGCGATCTCGCCTCGTACCGTGATCGTGTCGGTGTTCTGCGCGATGCTGTTGTCGACGAAGTTCAGCTTGCCGGACTGGCCGTACATGCGCCCGTCGGGCAGGCGCAACCGGATCACCACCGCTTCAAGGCCGCCTTGCGGACCGTACCGCTCGCGCAGCTCGAGCCCCTGGCGCAACGGTACGGGAAACGTGACGTACATCGGATCCTGGCTGACGATCGTGGTCAGCACGCCGGAAGAGGGGCTCACGATGTTGCCCTCCGTCACTGCCGTGCGCCCGATCTTGCCGTCGATCGGCGCGCTGATCACGGTGTAGTCGAGGTTGATCTGCGAGGCCTGGACCTGGGCCTGCGCGGCCTGCACCTGGGCTTCGAGGCTGCGCTGGTTTGCGATCGCAGCGTCGTAGGTCGACTGCTGCCCGGCCGGTCCGCCGAGCAGGGTGCGTGCGCGCTCCGTCGTCTGCCTGGCATTCTCCAGCGTTGCCTCGAGCTGCGCCACCTGTGCCTGCTTGGCCGCGAGATCGGCCTCGAATGGGCCGCGCTCGAGGCGATAGAGCTGGTCGCCTTTCCTGATCTCGGCGCCCTCGTTGAACAGCCGCTGTTCCAGAAAAGCGGTGACGCGGACGGCGACGTTGACCCGGTTGATCGCCTCGATGCGGCCGAGAAACTCGCTGCTCTCGGTGATCGGCCGCCGCGTCGCTTCGACGATTCCGACGGCAGGCGCGGGGTTGGCGGGTTGAGTCCGGGCGGCCCCGTCGGTCAGCACGGTCATGAGGCCTGCCGCCAGCAATCGGATCGGGATGTCGGCAAGCTTCATTGTCCGCTCCTTGCTCCACGCTCAGAACAGCGGACTGGGTCACTCCCGCGCGGCCCTGTCGCTGCGCGCGGGTTCGTCGTAGCCCTTGCGATGGCTGTAGAACATCAGTGCGATCAGGCCGCAGCCCAACACCAGGATGAGGATCGCGGCCCCGACCAGGATGACGTTGCCGTAGACCGGCATCGCCGGCGTCGATCGCCAGACCGACACGCAAAACCAGGTGGCCGCAACGAGAAGCGCGGCCAGCACGGCGGCGATGACCCATTGGTAATTGTTGCGCACGATTCCCTCCATCACCTTGGCAAGGGTTCGGGAGGCGTCCTAGCGCCAGCGCCATCCGCAATGACGACGGCCGCGATGCCACCAGCAAACCCAGCGGCGGCGGCGGCGCGGCGGCGGCGGACGCCAACCCGGACGCGGTGGCGGGGCGCCCCAGCCCGGACCGGGCCCCGGTCCCCACTGCGCCGGCATCACGGGGGACGACGACCCGCCGGCCCGCCCGGGATCGGGATCGATCGGCATCGCCTCCGCGACGCCGATGAGGCGAACGCCGACGGCGCCGATTGCGGCCGCGGCAATGGCATTCGTTGCAAGGCCGAGGAAGGCACGGCGGTTGGGAGCATTCATTGTGCTTTTCTCCTCCGAGTTTCGGTCGTCCGCAGCGATTGCAGCGCGTAGAGCAACCATGCGAGGCCGTGCGAGATCAGGTCGACGCCGAGCAGGAAGCCGAGGGCCCAGACGCTGATGTCGGGGAAGCCGAACAGGATGAGCACCCCGGCGATGACGGCGAAGATGCCGGAGATGAGCATCATCCAGCCGTTCTGACGCCAGTAGGCAAAACTCAGCACGCATCGAACGACGCCGGACGCGAACAGCACCGCGCCGAGGAAATAGGTCAGGATCAGCGCGCCCGAGATGGGCTGGGTGAGCAGCACCAGGCCGAAGGCGAGGTAGAGCGCGCCGAGAACGATCCGCCACAGGAAGCTGCCCCATTCCCTGATCCAGAACGCATGCGCGACCTCGAACGCTCCGGCCGCGATTGCGGTGAGCCCGATGAACTTGACGCTGATGATGGTGGCGAAGGCGAGGTCGCCGAGCGCGAAGAGGCCGGCGACGATCAGGACGATGCCAAGGAGCGCACAAGCCCACCGAGGCGGTGCGAGCACGGCGTCGACGGTTCGGCGACTGTCGGACACTGACATGCATTCCTCCCGGGCGGCGATACGCACCGAACCCTAGCGTCGAATGGGGAAGGCCGACATCGGACGAAACCCTGAGGCGCGGGGCGGGAATGTTCCGATCCGCCCCGCCAGTTTCGCGCGCGGCGAGATGCCGATCATGGCTGGCCTCGCGGGCCCAACGTCAGATGGGTGACGCCGGCGGCGAGATTGAGTCCGATCGATCGCTCGATCGAGATCGGCTGCAGCATGATGCTTCTCCGCGAGCCGCCGATCAGGACGTTGGCGCCGAGGCCGGGGCCGAGCGCGAAATTGCCGCTCGCGCCGACATAGCTGCCGCGCAACGTGCCGGGACCTATCCGCGAGGTCCGGGCGAAGACGGCCCAGGACAGCGTGCCGGCGCTGGTCACGCCGAGATCAAGGCCGACGCGCCTGATCCGTCCCTCGTAGATGTACTGCCGGGGTGGACGCAGCCCGTTGAACACGCAGCGCATCGCCTGCGTCGACCCGAGCACCAACCCGACGCGTGGCTCCGAGAAGCACAGCAGCCTGCCGATCCTGAATCTCTCGGCGCGCGCGGACGTGGTGGTGCAAAGGACGGTCAACGCGCAGATGCCTGCAAGATATCGCAATGTTCGCATTCAAGCCTCCGTCGGATGTTTGGCGCCCGTTGCGCCGCCCGAGGGGCGGCCGTCCTGGCGCAGCCAGAACGAGATCGCGAGGCCGATCAGCAGCACGGCGCCGAGCAGGAAGAAGAAGATGGACTGCTTCAGCCAGGATATCGCCGGCACGGCCGCGCCCATCGCAAGGCCGAGAAAGGCAATCTGCAACGACAGCAGGCTCACGCCCGCAAGGAACGTGCCGAGCGCAAGCAGCGTCAGCAGGACGAGGCCGGTCGCGGGCGTCGGAAGCAATTGCTGAACCCCGGAGACCAGGATGATGTTCATCGTGATCAGGACCGCGATCCAGTGCAGCGCCTGGGTCCATATCAGACGGATCTGCCTCTCCCTGCCTTCGGTCTCCGGCCATTTGGTAATGACGCAGACGACGCCGATGGCGAGCGCCAGAAACTCCCAATAGCCGACCAGGGGCTGGTGCGAGACGTTGGTATAGGCGACGCCTGCGATGGCGAGCAGCAGTGCGACGGCATACGGAAGCTGCTGCCAGAGAAAATGAGCTGCTCCTGCGCGCGTCGGGGGAGGCTCGGGGGCATCGTGTTGCTGTGCGTCGATTTCGCTCATGGCTGGTCACTCACGATGATCCGTTGCCGGCTCGGGACCGTCGCCGAGATAGTCCTCGACATAGAACCGGATGATCGCGACGCGTCCGACGGCGACGAGCGGCATGGCAAGCGCGATGCCCATGACGCCAAACAGGGCGCCGAGCAGGACGATCGCAACCAGCGTCCAGGCCGGCGGCGTCTCGACCGCCCGGCGCTGGATCAGGGGGCCGATCACGTAGCCTTCGATCGACTGGATGATGGTGTAGACGACGACGGCCCAGATCAGCAGCGAGGCGCCGAGCGGCATCGCCACGAGGGCGATCGGGATCGCGGCGACGATCGGCCCGAGATAGGGGATGAAATTCGACAAGCCCGCCTGCAGCCCGAGCACGAACGGCCCCGGCAGCCCGATGAGATAGAGCGCGAGCCAGACGCAGAGCGTCATCAGGATGATGCGGATCAACTGGCCGACGAACCATAGCCGCATGACGTTGCCGATCTCGTCCATCACCGCGCGCGTGCGGGCGCGATTGGATTGCCTGACCAGCACGACCACGCTCTCGCGGTAGCTGGTGGGATCGAAGGCAAAGAGGATCCCGAGGAACAGGATCACGAGCACCCCGGTCAGGAGGCTGGAGGCGCCACCCAGCAGGAATTGCGCGTGGCTGAGAAAGCGGCCCTGATCGGCGAACAGCCATTGTGCGAAGTCGCGGCCCCATTCCGGGCCGAGCAGGTCGACGCCATAGGACAACAGATGCTCCTGCAGGATGTCGACCTGGGCATCCATGACCTTGAGCAAGATGCGCGTCTGCTCCGGCAGCTTGCCCGCGCCCCAGGCCAGTCCGAAGCCGGACAGGGCGGAGAGCAGCAGGAGGACGAGCGTCAAACGCGACAGGCGACCGAACGGAAGGACCGGCGCCAGAGCCCGCGCTGCGGCATCGAGAAAGGCAGCGAACAGCACCCCCGCGAAGACGATGAGGAGGCTGGAGACCGTTTGCCACACCAGGAACAGGGCAACGCCCGCGGCGAGCAAAGTGAGCCCGATCGCGAGGAGGCTCGGCCGTCCGGCTCCCGCGGAGTCCTCAACGAGGCTCTCGTGCAGAACAACCTCGCGGATTCGCTCGGCTCCCGTCCCGGAATCGCTCATCGACCGATCCACTGCCATGCGCGGCCATGCCTCAGCTACGAACGCGGCGGCCGCCGAAGTGCGGATGCTTGCCGCCGCGATGTCGCCAGTACCGGTGCTTGACCGGATTGGTATTGGTGTTGGGTCTTGTATCGCTTGGCGCGGCCGCGCCGCTTTGCTTCGGTGCCGCCACGGTGGTGTCCTTGGGCTGAGCCAGGGAAATGGTCGACGGAGCGGCGACGGACACCGCTGCACCCAGCATCAGGGTGCGATACACGGCCCGGATATTCATGCGCGCCTCCATTGCGATTAGCGACTACTCGTCAGATCGAGATGGCGCCGACGGCAAGCCCGTAGATTCCGGCGCCGGCGGCGATTGCGATCGCCCCGAACAGGACAGATTCGACCGGCTTGAAGAGCCTCTCCTTGCGCTCGCGCTTGGCCATCAGGAACAGCAGCGTTCCCGGTGCGTAGAGGATTGCGGACAGCAGGAGAAATTTCGGGCCGCCGGCGTAGATCATGCCGGCCGCATAGAGCGTCGCGACGGTCGCGACGATCCCGTCGGTGGTGCGGGCGCGCTCGCCGGCCTCATAGGCCTCGCCGGTTGATGCGAGCTTCAGGCCGTACGCGGCCACGAGAAAATACGGGATCAGCGTCATCGCGCTCGTCATCTTCAGGGCGAGCGTGAAGGCATATTCGGCGAACCAGCTCACGACGAGAAACGTCTGTATCGCGCAGTTCGTGAGCCAGAGCGCCCCGACGGGGACCTTGTGCGCGTTCTCGCGCGCGAGAAAGGCCGGCATGGTGCGCTCGTTCGCCGCCGAGTGCAGGATCTCGGCCGCAAGCAACGACCATGACAGGTAGTTGCCGAGGATCGAGACCAGCAAGGCGACGCTGATGAACACGCCGCCCCAGCGGCCGACCATCGCTTCCATCACGCCCGCCATCGACGGTGTCGGCAGATCCGCAAGCGCACCTCGCGGCAGGACGCCGTAGGACAGAAGCGTCACGAGCACGAGCAGACAGAGGACCGTCAGAAAGCCGGTGACTGTCGCGATGCCGATGTCGGAACGAGTTCTGGCGTAGCGTGAATACACGCTCGCGCCCTCGATGCCGACGAAGACGAACACCGTGAGCAGCATGGTGCCGCGGACCTGGGCCAGCACATCCCGGGCGCCGGGCTCTTCCGCGCCCCAGAAATTCTCCGAGAACAGTTCGCCATTCAGGGCGATCGCAGCCACGACGATGAACAGCACGATCGGAATGATCTTCGCGAAGGTCGTGGCCGTGTTGAGCGCGGCAGCCCCCTTGATGCCGCGCAGCACCAGGACATGGACGCTCCACAGCAGCACGGACGCCGAAGCGATCGCGATTGGCGTCGTGCCATCGCCGAAGACGGGGAAGAACTGCCCGAGCGTGGCCTTGATCAGGATGAGACAGGCGACGTCGGCAAGGCAGCAGCCGATCCAGTAGCCCGCGGCGGAGGCAAAGCCGATATAGTCTCCGAAGCCGGCCTTGGCGTAGGCATAGATGCCGGCGTCGAGCTCCGGCTTGCGCCGGGACAGCGACTGGAACACGAAGGCCAGCGTCAGCATGCCGGTGCCGGCGATCGCCCAGGCAATGATCGCGCCGAGCGCGCCGGTGGCGCGTCCGAATTGGGCCGGCAATGCGAAGATGCCGGAGCCGACCATCGACCCGATCACAAGCGCGATCAGCGCGTTGCGCGAGAGTTTCTGATCGGCCTCGTTCGCCGCCATGACGGATGGCCTTCCAATCCGGGACGGCCGCATTTGCCGCGGCCGCCCCACGCGAAGACCTTAGAGGTCCGCACCCGGTGCGCCCATCAGGGATTCTCTGTAGGGAGCGGGGCAGGAAATCGGCGGGCGCGCGGGACGTCAGGACTTGAGACGTCAGGACTTGAGACGTCAGGACTTGGGATGCGATGCGGCGGCGCCGTCCTCGCTCGCGCGGCAGGAGGCGGACTCCGTGGCTCGGGCAACGAGCACGACACTGCCACGGAAGAATTCGCCGGCCTTGGCAAGCTCGGCGGCAAGGCGGCTTGCATGCAGCACGGCCGCGTCCTGCCCGGAATATTCCCACCCGGTGCCGTCGGCCGAGACACCGTATTTGTCGGTGATATGGAAGAAAAACCGCATGTCCCCGATTAGGCCGGAGCGCGGCCGGCCTCCAGTGACAAAGGCGTAAGGTGCCTCCACCAAAAGGCTTAGGGCACAGCACAAGTTCCCGGCTTACGGCCTTGTAAGGAGCGCGGCGCTGCGGGCCGCACTGGCGCGTCCGGCGGTCGCATCGGAGGAGGGTGATTTTCACCTGGCGTCTTCGGGGGATTGTCCGATGTTGCTCCGCGGGGGCGAAGCCTAGCCTGACTTCACTGGACGGGATCCAGAGGAGGCGAGCGATGTCGAATTATGATCACAACCTTGCAGCCGCAGACGCCGCGGGCGGCGCGATCGCGGTGGATGCCGGATTGCGCGACTACATGCTGCGGATCTACGGCTACATGGCCGCCGGCGTCGGCTTGACCGCCGTCGTCGCCTGGGTGACCTATCAGCTCATCGGCCCCGAGCTGCTGCAGAGTCCGCTGATGTGGGTCTTCATCCTGGCGCCGCTCGGGCTGGTATTCTTCATCGGCTCGCGCATCAACACGCTGTCGGTGTCCACGGCGCGGATTCTGTTCTTCGTCTATGCGGCGCTGGTCGGCGTATCGCTGTCGATACTGCTGCACATCTATACCAATGCGTCGATCACCCGCGTCTTCTTCATCGCCGCCGCAACGTTCGGGGCGCTCAGTCTCCTCGGTTACACGACCCGGCGCGACCTCTCGGGATTGGGCACCTTCCTATTCATGGGCTTGATCGGAATCATTGTCGCGAGCCTGGTCAACCTGTTCCTGGCGTCGACCGCGCTCGACTGGCTGATCTCGATCGTGGGCGTCGGCGTGTTTGCCGGCCTGACGGCCTACGATACGCAGCGGATCAAGGCGATGTACGACATCATGGATGACCACACCACCGCGGGCCGCAAGTCGGTCGTTGCCGCGCTGTCGCTCTATCTCAATTTCCTCAACCTGTTCCTGATGCTGTTGCGGCTTGCGGGCGGCCGCCGTTGAGAGGCGGGAGGCGGCGGCTCAGGCCGCCGGCCGCTCCACCGCACTGGCGAGTGCGTCGCGCAGCGCCGCTTCCTTGGTCTCATCGAGCGATGTCTTGAGCACGACGCCGCCGGCGTCCTTGATCTCCTTGATCACCTTGTCCGCGGTCATGTGCTTGATCAGGACGAACAGGGCGGCGTTGCCGGGCTGGAGATTGGCAGACAGGTTCTTCATGAAGGAATCGTCGATGCCGAAATCGGAAAGCGCGCCGCCCAGCGCACCCGACGCCGCGCCCACGGCCACGCCGAGAATCGGATTGAGAAAGAGGACGCCGATGAGGAGGCCCCAGAAGCTTCCGGTCATCGCCCCCATGGCGGTGGTGTTGACGAGCTGATCGAGCTTGATGTCGCCCGAATCCGTCTTCACTGCGATCACGGCGTCGCTGATCGTGATCAGATATTCCTTCTGCAGCTTGAGCAGCCGCTGACGCACTTCTTCGGCTTTCGCCTCGGACGGATACACGATCGCGACCAGATCGGACATGGAGACCTCCCGTTGGATCGAAAAAGCGGACCGGAGTATTGGCGGGGACGGTATCTTGCTGGCGGCACCTCCGGGATCGGAGGAAACCCTGCCCCGGGCGGATGAATGTCCCAATAGGCGCACCCGCACACGCGGCCCGCTTCGGAGGTTGGGCGGCGCGTGACGACCAGAATCGTCTTGCGACGCCCGACCGGCGAGGTCTGGACAAGCCGGGTTCTGCCGTCACTACCCCGAGTGACGATTCCGAATACAGGTGCCGTTTCGTCCGCTGATCGATGCGCGGCATTGTTGGCGCGTCGAGTACATGCAGTTGGTCATTCCCTTGATCTTCGTGCACCACGCCAGATCCTGCGCGCGCCCAGGCGCCGGCGGCTTTGGCGAGCGCGCGTCGCGCCACCATGATGGCCGGTGCAGGCGTTATGCGCCGTGCGTGACGCTCTCGCTATCGGGTGATTGCCTGACGAAGGAGAGGGAATCATCCAGTCCCTACCGGAGATCTGACGTGGACGCTGTCGTGCAACCGCGCGTGATCGATCAGCTGTCCGGCAAGAGCGCCGATCACGATTGTATCCAGGGATGCTCAGTAGATTTACCGATACAAGAGCGATGGGGCCTCGGCAAAATCCTGTCCGGTGAAGTCGACCGGAGATCATGTCATGCCGACGCGGACGCTCAGGACGACGATTCTGGCTGGAGCGGCATCGATGCTGCTGGCGGCCTGCGAAAGGGACGCTGCGAAGGACGTCGCGCCGGCTCCGCGCCCGGTTCGCACGACGACGATCGAGAAGCGGGAATCGCCGACGCCGTTCACCTTCACCGGACATATCGAAGCCGAGGATGAGATGAGCGTCGCATTCCGAATTTCCGGACGGCTGCTCGCGAACAACACCAGGCTCGGCGATCGCGTCGAGGCCGGCCAGCTTCTGGCGCAACTGGAATCGCAGAACGAATTGAATGCGCTGCGGCAGGCGCAGGCGGCTCTCGCCGCCGCGCAAGGCCAGCTCACCCAGGCGCGCAATCACTTCGAACGCCAGCAGACATTGCTCGCGCAGGGATGGACCACGCGGGCCAATTTCGAGGCGGCAACGCAGGCGCAACAGACCGCCCAGTCCCAGGTCGACGCGGCCGAGGCTCAGTTGAGCGCGGCGCATGACCAGGTCAACTTCACCGAGGTGCGGGCCGACGCGCCGGGCAAGATCACCGAGACAGGGCCAGCCGCCGGCGAGGTGATCCAGGCCGGACAGACGATTGCGCGGATTGCGCGGCAGGATGGCCGCGATGCAATCTTCGAAGTGCCCGCCCAATTGGTGCGTGCGGCGCCGGCCAATCTGCAAGTGACCGTCTCCCTGACGGACGATCCGACAGTGACCGCGCAAGGCCGCATCCGGCAGGTCGCCGCACAGGCGAGCCCGGTCACGCGGACCTTCGAGGTGAAGGTGGGACTTAGCGATCCGCCCGCGGCGATGCGGCTGGGGGTCACGGTGGTCGGCCGCGCCGAGGCGGGCGCCGGACCGGTGATCGACATTCCGGCAACCGCGCTGACGAGGATGAACCAACAGCCGGCCGTCTGGATCTTCGATCCCTCGACCAAGACAGTCTCGGTCCGGAATGTCGATGTCCTGCGGTTCGATCAGGCACAGGTCATCATCTCGCAAGGGCTCGACGCTGGCGAGATCGTCGTGACCGCGGGTGTCCAGGCGCTTCATCCCGGCCAGAAGGTGCGCGTGCTCGGGTCGGAGCCATGACCGGCTTCAATCTCTCGGAATGGGCGCTCGAGCGTCGCTCGCTCGTCATCTATCTCATGCTCGTCGCCGTGCTCGCCGGCGTTCTGTCCTATGTCCGGCTGGGCCGGAACGAGGATCCCGCATTCACCATCAGGACCATGGTCGTACAGGCGGCGTGGCCGGGCGCGACGGCTGCAGAGACGATGAAGCAGGTGACCGAACGGCTCGAGCGTCAATTGCAGGAGACGCCGCATCTGGATTTCCTGCGCAGCTTCACCCGGCCCGGCCTCACCACGATCTTCGTGAACCTGAAGGGGAGCGCCAACGCAAGGGACGTCTCCGATACCTGGTATCAGGTGCGGAAGACGATCGGGGACATCCGCCATACCCTTCCTGCGGGGGTTATCGGCCCGGCGTTCGATGACGATTTCGGCGACACCTTCGGCATCGTCTACGGCTTCACCAGCGACGGGTTTACCCAGCGCGAACTGCGTGACCGGGTCGAGGCGATCCGCTCGCGCCTCCTGGGCGTGCCTGACGTCGCGAAGATCGAGCTGCTGGGCGCGCAGGACGAAGTGGTCTTCGTCGAATTCTCCAAGAAGGAGCTGGCAAATCTAGGCGTCGACCGGACGGCGCTGATCGCCGCGCTGCAGGCGCAGAATATCGTGATGCCGGCCGGGACGATCCAGACCGGCTCCGAGCGAATTTCGCTTCGGGTGTCGGGAAGCTTCCAGTCCGAGCAGGACATCGCCGGCATCAATTTCGCCGCCGGTGGTCGCATGCTCCGCCTGAGCGATCTTGCGGCGGTGCGTCGTGGCTATGCCGATCCGCCGCAGCCGCTGTTCCGGATCAACGGTCATCCGGCGATCGGGCTCGCGATCGCCATGCGCGACGGTGGCGACATCCTCGCTCTCGGCAGGAACATCAAAGCGGCGATGGCAACGATCACCGCCGACCTGCCGATCGGAATCGAGCCGAGCCTGGTTGCCGACCAGGCCGTCGTGGTGGACAAGGCGATCGGCGAGTTCATGACCTCGCTGGTGCAGGCGATAGCGATCATTCTCGCGGTGAGCTTCGTCAGCCTCGGTCTTCGCCCCGGCCTCGTCATCGCGCTGGCGATTCCGCTCACGCTTGCGATCGTGTTTCCGAGCATGGAGCTTCTTCGCATCGACATGCAGCGCATATCGCTCGGCGCCCTCATCATCGCCCTTGCGCTGCTGGTCGACGACGCCATGACGACGACAGATGCCACGCTCAACCGGCTGGCGCTGGGCGACAGCAAGACGGCGGCCGCGAGCTACGCCTTCCGCACCCATGCGCCCGCCATGCTGGCCGGGACGCTGGTGACCATCGCCGGCTTCATTCCGGTCGGCTTTGCCGCCAGCGCCGCCAGCGAATACACGTTCTCGCTGTTCGTGGTGGTTGCGATCGCACTGCTGGCATCATGGTTCGTCGCGGTCATCTTCGCGCCGCTGCTGGGCATCGTCATCCTGGTGCCGCCCAAGCAGACGGGCGCTGCCGCTCCCGGAGCGGTCTTCCGGCTGTATCGGCGTTTTCTGGTGCTGGCGATCCGCGCCAAATGGCTGACGCTGGGGGGCACGGCAGCGCTCTTTGTCGCATCCTTGCTCGCGCTCCCGCTCATTCCGCAACAGTTCTTTCCACTGTCCGACCGGCCGGAGCTGCTCGTCGACATCAGCCTGCCGCAGAACGCGTCGATCTACGCCAGCCAAACCGCGGCCAAGCGCCTGGATGGCGCGCTGTCCGGTGATCCCGACGTCGCGCACTGGAGCACCAATGTCGGGCGCGGTGCGATCCGTTTCTATCTGCCACTGAGCGTCGAGCTGCCGAACGAGTTCTTCACCCAGGCGGTCGTCGTGGCGAGAGACGTCGCGGCGCGCGAGCGCTTGCAGGCGAAGCTGGAGCGGTTCCTGGCGGACGAATTCCCGAACGCGATCTCGTCGGTCTCGCCGCTCGGCCTCGGTCCCCCCGTCGGATGGCCGCTGCAATATCGTGTCAGCGGTCCCGACGTCGAGCGGGTCCGCGACATCGCGCTCGAGGTGGCGCAGATCCTCGCCACCGAACCCAGCGCCAGAAGCATGAATTTCGACTGGATGGAGCCGGATCGCCAGGTGCGCATCCGCGTCAATCAGGATGAGGCACGGCTTCTCGGCCTGAGTTCGCAGGCGATCTCGACCGTTCTGAATACCGTGATCTCCGGCACGCCCGTTACGCAAGTTCGGGACGACATCTATCTGGTCAACGTGGTGGCCCGCGCGACGGACGAACAGCGCGTCTCGCTGACGACCCTGCGAACCCTGCAGGTCCCGCTCCCGGGCGGACGGACCGTTCCGCTGAGCCAGTTTGCCTCTTTCGAATACGATCAGGAATTCCCGCTGATCTGGCGGCGCGACCGCGTGCCCACCCTGACGGTCCGAGCTGCCATTCCCGACACCGTACTGCCGGAGACGGTAGTCAATACGCTGGCGCCCGCCATTGCCAAGCTGAGGACGACGCTGCCGCCGTCCTATGATGTCGTGGTCGGCGGCACGGTGGAGGAGAGCCGGAAGTCCCAGGCGTCCGTGATGGCCGTCGTGCCGGTGATGCTGCTCGTCATGTTCACGGTGCTGATGGTCCAGGTGCAGAGCTTCCCGCGGCTGTTGATGGTCGTCAGCGTTACGCCGCTTGGTCTGATTGGCGTGGTCGCGGCGCTGCTGCTGTCGGGACGGCCGCTGGGATTCGTCGCCATTCTCGGCGTCCTCGCGCTGCTCGGCATGATCAGCAAGAACGCGGTGATCCTGATCGGCCAGATCGAGGCCGAGCGCGCGCAAGGCAAGGGCGCATGGGAGGCCGTGGTCGATGCCAGCAGCTCGCGCTTTCGTCCGATCATGCTGACGGCGGTCTCCACTGTCCTCGGCATGATTCCGATTGCCCCGACCGTCTTCTGGGGGCCGATGGCCTTTGCGATTATGGGCGGACTGCTCGTCGCAACCGCTCTGACCCTCGTCTTCCTGCCGACCTTGTACGTGGCCTGGCTGGGCGGGAAGGAGCCGGTCGCGGCTCCCGATGCATCCAGCGCGGCGTGAGCGCCGTGCCGCGAGGGTAATCCCGGACTTTGACTAGGTAATCACCTGATAGGCCGCCTTCACGCCGGGGCGCATGTTCGGCCCTGGAATGAGTAGACCGGCCAAGACCTCGTTCGGAACGTCGTTCAGGACGTCGGTCACGGCATCGGTCTTCGCTCGCGGTTCGAGGTCTTTCCATGACTGCGACGCCATCGACCCAAAAGCTTTCGCTGTTTGCGCTGACGGCAATGGTCGTTGGCTCCATGGTCGGCTCGGGCATCTTCTCGCTGCCGCGTACGTTCGGCACGGCAACCGGCCCGTTCGGCGCCATCTTCGCCTGGTGCATCGCGGGCGGCGGCATGTACACGATGGCGCGCGTGTTTCAGACTCTGGCCGAGCGGAAGCCGGATCTCGATGCCGGCGTCTACGCCTATGCGAAGGAAGGGTTTGGCGATTATCCCGGCTTCCTGTCGGCGCTCGGCTACTGGACCGGCAGCTGCATCGGCAACGTGTCCTACTGGGTCCTGATCAAGTCGACCCTTGGCGCGTTCTTTCCCGTGTTTGGCGACGGCAATACGGTCACCGCGATCATCGTCGCCTCGATCGGCATCTGGCTGTTCCACTTCATGATCCTGCGCGGCGTGCAACAGGCGGCCGCGATCAACACCATCGTCACCGTCGCCAAGATCGTGCCGATCCTGATCTTCATCGTCATCCTGGCGTTTGCCTTCAAGACCGGCCTGTTCCGCGCCAATTTCTGGGGCGGCGAGGGGATGCCGGACAAGGGTCTGTTCGATCAGATCCGCGCGACCATGCTGGTCACGGTGTTCGTCTTTCTCGGGATCGAGGGGGCCAGCGTCTATTCCCGCTACGCCAAGGAGCGATCGCACGTCGGTGCCGCGACGATCATGGGCTTTGCGGTCGTCACGAGCCTCATGGTGCTCGTGACGATGCTGCCCTATGCCGTGCTGCCGCGCGCGGAGATCGCCGACGCGCGGCAGCCGTCGATGGCGACGGTGCTGGAGGCGGTGGTGGGGCATTGGGGCGCCGTCTTCGTCAGCATCGGACTTCTGGTCTCGGTGCTCGGAGCCTATCTCGCATGGTCGCTGATCTGTGCCGAGGTACTCTCCGCCGCCGGCCGGACCAGGGATATGCCGCGCGTGTTCGGCACCGAAAACGCCAACAAGGTGCCGGCAGCGGCGCTCTGGCTCACCAATATCGTCGTGCAGCTGTTCGTCATCAGCACGTACTGGTCCCGTGACGCCTTCGCGCTGATGCTCAATTTGACCAGCGTCATGAACCTCATTCCGTTCTTCCTGGTCGCCGCCTACGGGCTCCTGCTGGTCAAGCGGGGCGAGACCTATGAGAAGAGCCCGGACGAGCGCAGGCGCGACCTGATCTTCACCGGCATCGCCGTCGTCTACACGCTCTTCCTGATCTACGCGGCCGGAATGAAATACCTGCTGCTGTCGGCGATCCTCTACGCTCCCGGCACGGTGCTGTATTTCTGGGCGCGCCTCCAGCAGAAGGCGAAGATCTTCACTACGATCGATTGGGTCATCTTCATCGCGGCCGTGATCGGCGCGGTGATCGGGATTCATGGCCTGGCGACCGGCTACATCACCATCTAGGCGAGGCATCTCCCATGGCGACAGCGCAGACGTCGGATTCAAGGATCCCGTTCGGTGTTCATTCGGAAGTCGGTCAGATGCGCAAGGTGATGGTCTGCTCGCCGGGCCGCGCGCATCAGCGCCTCACGCCCACGAACTGCGACACGTTGCTGTTCGACGACGTGCTGTGGGTCGACAATGCCAAGCGCGATCATTTCGACTTCGTGCAGAAGATGCGTGACCGCGGGATCGACGTCGTCGAGATGCACAATCTGCTCACCGACACCGTGGCCATTCCGGAGGCAAGGAAGTGGATTCTCGACAACCAGGTGGTTCCCAACCAGGTCGGGCTCGGGCTGATCGACGAGTTGCGCGGCTATCTGGAAAGCCTCAAACCCCGTGAACTGGCGGAGACCCTGATCGGTGGACTGTCGACCCATGATTTTCCCGAGGCGCATGGCGGCGAGATGCTCCGCCTGATCCGGGAAGCGGCGGGCATGACCGAATACCTGCTGCCGCCGCTTCCGAACACACTGTACACGCGCGATACCACCTGCTGGATCTATGGCGGCGTAACGCTGAACTCGCTGTTCTGGTCGGCGCGCCATGAGGAGCCGATCCTCGCCACCGCCATCTACAAGTTCCATCCGGATTTCGCCGGCAAGGTCAATGTCTGGTGGGGAGATCCGACGCAGGATCACGGCCTCGCCACGCTGGAAGGCGGTGACGTGATGCCGATCGGCAAAGGCAACGTTCTGATCGGGCTAAGCGAGCGGACCTCGAGGCAGGCGATCAGCCAGCTTGCCGCGGCCCTGTTCAGGAAGAAGGCTGCCGAGCGGGTGATCGTGGCCGCCATGCCCAAGCTCCGCGCGGCGATGCATCTCGATACCGTCTTCACCTTCGCCGACCGCGATTGCGTGCTGCTCTATCCCGATATCGTCAACAACATTACCGCATTTTCCTATCGGCCGGCCGACAATGCCGCCGGCCTCGAGTTGCGCAAGGACGAGAAGCCCTTCGTGGTCGTCGTCGCAGAAGCGCTCGGCCTGAAGAGGCTGCGCGTCGTGGAGACCGGCGGGAACGCCTATCTGCGCGAGCGAACCCAGTGGGACAGCGGCGCCAATCTCGTCTGCGCGTCCCCCGGCGTCGTGTTCGCCTATGACCGCAACACCTACACCAACACGCTGCTGCGCAAGGAGGGGATCGAGGTGATCACCATCGTCGGCGCAGAGCTCGGACGAGGGCGCGGCGGCGGTCATTGCATGACATGCCCGATCATCAGGGACGCGGTCGACTACTAAGGCGGGTGTGACCTTGCTGCCTCCGTCGCACGCTGAATGAGCGCGTCAACCAGTGATTTAAAAATGTGACATTAACACGCCATAATCATTGCGCAGCTTGGCGCGAGACCGGTCTGCGCAGCAGCATCGGAGGTGGGCGCCATGCGAAGCGCTGGATTTCTTCTGCCGATCGTCGGCTTGCCAGTCCTCGGCTTACTCGGCGCGAGCACGGCCGGGGCGGCGGACCTCGATCTCAACGAGTTCAAGACGAGCCCGGTTGCCGCCGTACCCTACTATTCCGCGCCGTCCTGGAGCGTCGTCGGTTCCATCTCGCCGACCTTCACCGACAATGCGCTCTTCACCCGCGACAACCGCAAGTCGGACATCTACTATGAGCCGGACGTGAGCGTCAGGCTCGACGGAAACCTCACCAACGATCTGTCCTACCGGCTCTATGCGCGGGCACAGTACGAAGCCTTTTCGCGGGAGAAGGACGGCAACTTCGCCGTGGCGCGCATGGGCGCGCGTCTGACCGAGAATTGGGACGGCTGGCGCTTCTCCGCCATCTACGAAAACCGATATGATTTCGACGGCGTCTACCGCGACCTCGCATTCGTGTCCCATGACGTGATGGGCTCGGTGGCGCGCGACTTCCGCGTCGACAACGCGACGTTTTCGCCGCTGCTACTGCTGACCTACCGGTTCTCCGATCTGGCGGAAGCGCGCCGCTGGCGCTTTGACGCCGTGCTCGGTATCGAGGTCAAGCTCGATCCCAGATGGTCGATCGTGAGTACGCCGCTGTTCGAGGCCTACTGGTTCACCGACGGGCTCAATACCGGCCGTCACGATCAGCTCTATTCGGTCGATGTCGGACTGAAGTATAATTTCGCCAGCAACGTGGCGCTCACGACCACGGTGCTGTACGAGGCGCGAACGTCGAACGTTCCGCTGCGGCGATACAGGGACGTTCGCATCGGCCCTCGCCTGGACTTCGCTTTTTGATGGAGGCCCGAAAGATGCCCGCAAGACGCCTGTTGACGCTGACGTGCATCGTCGCCGGAAGTCTAGCCGCATCCGTCGCGCTTGCCGATCCTCGCGATTCGGTGGATCGAGGCCAGCGTCTCGATACCGATGCGCTTCGCGACGACGCCGCGACGCATCGTCTGCAGCAGCCGTCCCATCCTCTCGATATTGCGCCGACCCGCGCCGCGCCGAAGGCGACGACAGCGAGGAAGAAGAAGTCGGGCACGAGCAGCAGCCGCTAGCCTGCTCGCGCATCGTGTCCGATGGCTGCCGCGCGCCGGGAATGGCACTGGCGAATTGCGGAAGGTGTGCTGCTGCGTATCGCTGCACCCACGTTGCCGCAGTGACTTCGCGGCCATCCACGTCTTGATTTTGAATCTCTGTTGCATCGGATTTGACGTCGCCGGCGTGGCACAAACTGCATATCGCCCGCCGCGGAAAGCATGCCTCACGAATTCGAGATTTCAATCTGGAAATAATACTACCTGATGGTGTGGTTGCGCGGCGGGGTGTATGATTGGCCAGCCCCAGCGGCGTGCGTCTTCCGGATCCGGTGGCGGATGTCTTGCCGGTGGGGTGGGGAGGGGACCTGCGATATCGTCGCCAATATCGGGCGTCGCCGGAATACAGTGAGTGCGTACCGTGAAGCCACATGGCTCCCCCGACAGCGAGTCGGATCGAACCGGTCTGAAGAACTGGCTGCGCATAGGTTCGCAAGAATCGATCTACGAACTCTACTGGACCTCTTCGGCAGATCTTCTCTTCGCCGCGCGCCCGTCCTTGCGCGGTCACTTCGCCTATGAGGGAATCAATCCCGCATTCGAGTCTCGGCTCGGCGTATCGTCGGAGGACGTCAGCGACATGGACGTCTTCGATTGCATGAGCGCGGACGACGCAAGGTCCGTCTGCGAGGCGCTTCGGGCGGGCCTCGCGGAGGGAACGGAGGTCAGGATCCGCCAGCGGCTCGCGCTTGGCGGGGCGCCGCGGACGATGGAAACGACGGTCACGCCGATCATGGACGGCGGTTTGGTTCGGTTGGTCGGCAGCCACCGCGAGCTGCGCAATGCTCCTTTCGAGCATGCCGCCGCATGCGACGACGGGCTCGACATCGACGTCGGCCTGCTCGCCATTCAGGAGGGCATCCAGCAACGGATCGGCTCCGATCTGCACGATTCGACCTGCCAGCATCTGATCGCCGCCAGCCTCGGCCTGATGCGGCTGCGGAGCAGTCTGGGCGACGCGACCTTGGCAGAGCGGCTCTGCGACGACATCGACGCGTCGATCGACGAAGCCCTCCGGGAGCTCCGCGCCTTTGCCTATCTCCTGCATCCGCGGAATCTGGCAGGTGAGGGATTGAAGGCCACGATCGAGCGGTATGCGGAAGGATTTGCGGCGCGCACGTCGTTGCGTGTGACCGTGAACATCGTGCCGGATGTCGATCGGCTGCCGTATGAAACGAAGCGTTCGCTGCTGCGCGTCGTTCAGGAAGCCCTCACGAACGTCTTCCGTCACGCGAAGGCGACGGAGGTGGCCATCATCATCGACGTTGCCGACAACCGTTTCGTGCTGACGATCAGCGACAATGGACGCGGTCTTCCCGATGCCGGCAGGCGCGGCCACGGGCCGGTATCGATCGGGGTCGGAATTCCCGCGATGCGGGTGAGGCTGCATGAGATCGGGGGCACGCTCGACATCCGGTCGAGCCGGACGGCGCCACTTTCCGGAACCGTCTTGTGCGCGATATTTCCGCGTCGTCTCGCAGCGAGCAGGCGGCATCGGCGAGGAGCCACGAGCATCATGAGGGCTCACGCAGGCACACGATCAACAAAGGAACATTAGCCCGCGGCGGCAGGCCGGAAGGGCGGCCGGACCGCCGCGAGGGATTGGGAGCGTGCTGCCATGAAGCGGATTCTGATAGCCGACGATCACGAAGCGGTGCGGTCCGGCTTGCGGGCGGTGCTCGAACAGCGGGCGGATTGGGAGGTGGTGGCCGAGGTCACCGATGGCGGCCGGGCGGTCGCTGCGGCGATCGAGAGCCAGCCCCACGTCGCCATCCTCGATTTCTCGATGCCCCGGATGACCGGCGTGGAGGCGGCGCGGCGGATCAAGGACCATCCGCTGCAGACCGAGGTTCTGATCTTCACCGTGCACAATTCGGGCCTGATCGCGCAGCAGGCATTCGAGGCCGGCGCGCGTGCGTTCCTGGTGAAGTCGGACGCGAACAAGCTGTTGCTAGCGGCGGTCGAGGCGCTGCTGCTGCACCGGACGTTCTGCACCACGAGCTGCGTGACGGAATTCGATCGCGGGTCGGGTGTCAACGGCGAGCGGCACCATGAGCTGACGGCGCGCGAGCAACTCGTGGTCAAGCTGGTTGCGGAAGGCTACAGCAACAAGGGGATCAGTGCGATCCTCAATCTCAGCGTCAAGACAACCGAGGCGCATCGGGCCGCTGCGATGCGCAAGCTGGAGGTGAACTCGACGGCGGGCCTTGTCCGATACGCGGTCCGCACCGGGCTGGTCGAGGCCTGAACGGTGACATCGGCGAGCCGCCCCCGGGGCGTCAGTACCTTCGCCGGGGCGTCTCAGGGTTTTGTGGGATAACCCTTGCCGCAGGGCGCCGTATGATCGCTCGACTTTACGGCCGGTCACTGCCGTTGTCCGCCCGGTCGGGCGGGGCCGGCAAGCGGGAACGACGACGTGAAACGCATCTTGATTGCGGATGATCATGAAATCGTGCGTTCCGGGCTTCGCGCGATCGTTGGAACGCGTTCCGACTGGATCGTGAGCGGAGAGGCCACCAACGGCGAGCAGGCGGTCGCGCTGGCACTGGAGAGCCGGCCGGACATCGTGATCGTCGACTACTCCATGCCGATCATGAACGGCCTGGAGGTCAGCCGTCGGCTCAGGGCGCTGCATGTGCGAACCGAGGTGCTGATCCTGACCATGCATGAAAGCGAGGAACTCCTGACGGAGGCCATCCTGGCCGGCATTCGCGGCTTCCTGTTCAAGTCCGACGCCCGCAAGCACCTGATTTCCGCCATCGAAGCCTTGCTCGACGGCAGGCCCTACTTCACCAGCGTCCTCCTGGAGAAGCTGCTTCATGATTATCAGGCGAACAAGCAGAACCGGGCCGACATGCTGCTGACGTCGCGCGAGCAGAGCGTGGTCCAGCTGATCGCGGAAGGGAACACCAACAGGTCGATCAGCGCGATCCTGAATCTGAGCGTGAAGACGGTCGAGACCCATCGTGCCTCGGCCATGCGCAAGCTCAGAATGTCCTCCACCGCCGAACTGGTGCGCTATGCCGTACGCAAGAAGCTGGTTTCACCCTGATGCACACGACGAAAGGTCTCTCACAGGAGACCAATCCACGTCGTCGATCAATAGGCCATTGCGCAACCCCGCAGCCGTATTTGGCACTGGTGATGCCGAGCTCGTCGCGCAGCACCCACAAGAGTGGCATCTCGGGAACGACGTCGACCTGGCGCTTGATCCCGTTCACCGTGAGCTCGATCATGTCGATATATCTCCTAGCGACTGCTCGCCCCGATCTATCAACAATTCACCGAAGGCGTTGAAACGCAGAATCTTGTTGCCGCTTCGCGCCTGCTGCAACGAGCAGGTGCCACCGGGCTAGTGGCCGCTTCGGACCACTTTTGATCAGCCTCGATCTTCTTCGCTTGTGGAGGAGCGCGATCCAGCCGCAGAGATAGCTAAGCGCGTCGGCGCTCGCGCAGCTTGCGGAAGTCGTCGCCCGCGTGGTGTGAGGATCGCGTCAGCGGCGTGGCCGAGACCATCAGAAAACCCTTGGCATAGGCGGTCTTCTCATGGGCCTCGAATTCGTCAGGAGGCACGAAGCGTATCACGGCATGGTGCTTGCGCGTCGGCTGGAGATACTGGCCAATGGTCAGGAAGTCGACGTCGGCCGAACGCAGATCGTCCATCAATTGCAACACCTCGCTGCGATCCTCGCCGAGGCCGACCATGATCCCCGATTTAGTGAAGATGCGCGGGTCGAGTTCCTTCACGCGTTGCAAGAGGCGAACAGAATGGAAATAGCGCGCGCCTGGGCGGACCGTCAGATATTTTGACGGCACCGTCTCCAGATTGTGATTGTACACGTCCGGTCTCGCCGCAACGACCGTTTCGAGTGCGCCGTGCTTGCGCAGGAAATCAGGCGTAAGGATTTCGATCGACGTCGCCGGGCTCGTTGCGCGGATCGCGGCAATGGTCGCGGCGAAATGAGCGGCACCTCCGTCGGCGAGGTCGTCGCGATCGACCGAAGTCACGACCACATGTTCGAGCCCAAGCTTGGCCACGGCGTCGGCGACCTTGCCGGGCTCGTCGGCATCGAGCGGGCCGGGCAGACCGGTGCGTACGTTGCAGAACGCACAAGCGCGCGTGCAGGTGTCACCCATGATCATGAAGGTCGCGTGCTTCTTCTCCCAGCACTCGCCGATGTTGGGGCAGCCCGCTTCCTCGCAGACGGTCACGAGCTTGTTTTCGCGCACGATACGTCGCGTCTCGGTCCATTGGGCAGAGCCGGGGGCTTTGACGCGGATCCACGCAGGCTTGCTTTGCAGCGGCGTGTCGGGGCGATTGGCCTTTTCGGGATGGCGCAACCTCTCGGTCGGCTGCGTCGCGCGCGGATCGTTGTTGAGGAGATCAAGTATCACCGTCATACACCCATCCCATGATGTGCTAGAGCCCCGCTCGAACTGCGCGATACGTCTCGACCTGCGCAAGCAATCGTGCGGTAACACCGGAGTCTCGTGCGCTTGGCCGCTGACATTCAGCTATCGCGACGAGGCGCGTCAACCTGATTTGCGAACGCGCGTTGTTCTCACGCGTAACCAGGCGCATCCTTCGCGGATGCTCCTGTCCCCAATGGCCTTGCGAGGACGACGGCATCGCCCGGCATTCGGAACCTTCCGTCGGGACAATCCGATATTTCGGGTGGTCGCTCTGGCCGGTTTTCCGGAGCTTCAGACGGATCCGGCTCGGATATCCTAGCGGCAGCGACGCGCTATCCGGCAAAAACCACGCAAATTGAACGACATCGCTGAGAATGCCGTACTTTCCGTAGGCTGGCATGAATGCTGCTTAATGACCGGTCAAAAGAAGCGACAGCTCTAAAATAGACAGCGCGAGGGGACGTTCAGATGCCAGGCAACATTCAACTCACGACCTAAAGCGACCGGGATATCGCCCGTTCGGCATTGCTGCGCGTCCGCATGAACGCGGGCCGCAATGAATGTTGGCGCTCGACTTCGGCTTGGCATGCAATGGAGAAGATAATGACGATCGCGGACGCTCACGATCAGGACCCGCAGGAAACCCGGGAATGGCTTGATGCCCTGTCGGCGGTCCGCGGCCACCGCGGCAACGAACGCGCCGAATTCGTCGTCAACGCGATGCTCGATGCGGCGCGACGTAGTGGCCTTGAGATCGAGCAGTCGCTGACCACGCCTTATTGCAACACGATACCCGCAGACCAGCAGCCGCCCCTGCCGGGCGATCGAGCCATCGAACACAAGCTTCGCTCCCTCATCCGCTGGAATGCACTAGCGATTATTCTGCGCGCCAACAAGGAGAGCTCGGAGCTCGGCGGCCACATCGCGAGCTTCCAGTCGGCTGCGACGCTTTACGACATCGGCTTCGGCCATTTCTGGCACGCTCCGACCGACACCCATGGCGGCGACCTGATCTTCGTGCAGGGGCATTGTTCCCCCGGCATCTATGCGCGCGCCTTCCTCGAGGGCCGCTTGAGCGAGGAGCAACTCCTTAGCTTCAGGCAGGAGACCGGAGGCACGGGTCTGTCGAGCTATCCGCATCCGTGGCTGATGCCGGATTTCTGGCAGTTCCCGACGGTGTCGATGGGGCTGGGGCCGTTGATGGCGATCTATCAGGCGCGGTTCCTGAAATATCTCGAGAACCGCAAGCTGGCCGAGACGTCCAATCGGAAGGTCTGGGCATTCATGGGCGACGGCGAAACCGACGAGCCGGAATCGCTCGGCGCCATCTCGCTCGCCGGCCGCGAGCACCTCGACAATCTGATCTTCGTCATCAACTGCAATTTGCAGCGGCTCGACGGACCCGTTCGCGGCAACGGCAAGATCGTTCAGGAGCTCGAAAGCGTTTTCCGCGGCGCGGGCTGGAATGTCATCAAGGTGCTGTGGGGCTCGGGCTGGGATCGCCTGCTGGAAAAGGACAGGAGCGGGCTGCTGCTCAGGCTCATGGAAGAATGCGTCGACGGCGAATACCAGGACTTCAAGAGCAAGAGCGGCGCCTACATTCGCGAACACTTCTTCGGCAAGTACGAGGAAACGAAGCAACTCGTATCCGACATGAGCGACGACGAGATCTGGCAGCTTGCGCGCGGCGGCCATGATCCCGAGAAGGTCTTCGCCGCCTACACCGCGGCCGTAAACCACAAGGGGCAGCCGACAGTCATTCTGCCGAAGACCGTCAAGGGCTACGGCATGGGCGAATCCGGCGAAGGCCAGATGATCGCCCATCAGGCGAAGAAGATGACGCAGGACGCGCTGCGCGGTTTCCGCGACCGCTTCCAGGTGCCGGTCGCCGACGTGGACCTGGCCAAGGTGCCTTTCCTCCGGCTGCCGGAAGATAGTCCGGAAATGAAGTATTTCCGGGCGCAGCGCGAAAAGCTCGGCGGCTACCTGCCGCAACGCCGGCGGAAATCCGCGTCCTTGCAAATTCCGCCGCTCTCGACGTTCCAGCGGCTGCTCGAAAATACCGGCGAGCGCGAGATCTCGACGACGATGGCGTTCGTGCAGTTGCTCGGCGCCCTCGTGCGCGACAAGGCGATCGGCAAGCACGTCGTGCCGATCGTGCCGGACGAATCCCGCACCTTCGGCATGGAGGGCATGTTCCGGCAGCTCGGCATCTATTCGTCGGTCGGTCAGCTCTACCGGCCGCAGGATGCCGACCAGCTGATGTACTACCGCGAAGACAAGAGCGGGCAGGTCTTCCAGGAAGGCATCAACGAAGGTGGTGCGATGTCGAGTTGGATCGTCGCGGCGACGTCCTACTCGACCAATAACGTGCCGATGATCCCGTTCTACATCTACTACTCGATGTTCGGCCTGCAGCGCGTCGGCGATCTCGCCTGGCTCGCAGGCGACATGCGGGCACGCGGCTTCCTGCTCGGCGGCACCGCGGGCCGCACCACCCTGAATGGCGAAGGCCTGCAGCACGAGGACGGCCACAGCCATGTGCTCGCGGCGACCATCCCGAACTGCATCTCCTACGATCCGACCTTCGCCTATGAGGTCGTGACCATCGTCCGCGAAGGCATGCGCCGCATGTACGAGGCGCAGGAGGACGTCTACTACTACCTTACCCTGATGAACGAGAACTATCCGCATCCCGCGCTGGCCGATGCGGGTGAAGGGGCGGAGGAGGGCATCCTCAAGGGCCTTTATCTCCTGAAGGACGGCGGCGAGACCGCGAAGAAAGGGCTGCGTGTCCAGCTCGTCGGCTCGGGCACGATCCTGCGCGAGGTGATCGCAGCCGCCGACCTGCTCAAGGCGGATTTCGGCGTGACCGCCGATGTCTGGAGCGCGACCAGCTTTAACGAGCTGCGTCGCGACGGCATGGCGGCTGAGCGCTGGAACCTGCTGCACCCGACCGAGCCGCGTCGCGAGAGCTGGGTGGAATCGCAGCTCAAGGGCCATCTGGGGCCGGTCGTGGCCTCCACCGACTACATGCGCAACTACCCCGACCAGATCCGGGAATACGTCCAGGCGGCGGGGCGCCGCTACGTCGTGCTCGGCACCGACGGGTTCGGCCGCAGCGACTATCGCGTGAAGCTCAGAAAGTTCTTCGAGGTCGATCGGCACTACGTCGCCGTCGCCGCGCTCAAGGCGCTCGCCGATGAAGGGACGATCAAGCCCGCCGTCGTGGCCGAGGCCATCGCGAAATACCAGATCGACGCCGGGCGCGCTGCGCCGTGGACCGTGTGAGCCAGGGAGCCGAGGGCAGAGCGATGAGTAGTCTGATCGACATCAAGGTTCCCGATATCGGTGACTTCAAAGACGTCCCGGTCATCGAGATCTTCGTCAAGCCGGGGGACAAGGTGAAGGCGGAGGATCCGCTGGTGGCGCTGGAGTCCGACAAGGCGACCATGGAGGTGCCGTCGCCGCGCGAGGGTGTGGTGAAGTCCGTGGTCGTCAAGGTTGGCGACAAGGTGAGCGAAGGTGTGGTGATCGTGCAGTTCGAGGGCGCGGGCGAGCACGCTGAAACGCGCCCGGTCGTCAGCGCACCGCCGTCGCCCGTCAGCGCGCCGGCGGGCGTCGCCGAGGTGCGGGTCCCCGACATCGGTGACTTCAAGGATGTGCCGGTCATCGAAATCTTCGTGAAGCCCGGCGACAGCGTCAAGGCCGAGGATCCGCTGATCGCGCTCGAATCGGACAAGGCGACGATGGAAGTGCCGGCGCCGCTCTCGGGCACCGTGCGGGAGATCAAGGTAAAGACGGGTGACAAGGTCAGCGAGGGAGCGATCATCCTCGTGCTCGCGACCGGCGACGCATCCGCTGCCGCGAGCCATGTTGCGCCCGCGCCGGCATCACCTGCGGCAGTCGCGGCTCCCGCGGTGCAAGCAGGCGGGATCGATGAACAAGCCTTCGCGCTGGCCTATGCCGGGCCGGCGGTGCGTAAGTTGGCGCGCGAGATGGGCGTCGACCTTGGCAAGCTCAAGGGCACCGGCAATCACGGCCGCATCCAGCGCGAGGACGTCGAGGCCTTCGCCAAGGGCGGCGGGGCCGCGGCCGCCAAGCCGCAGACTGCGGCAGCAAGCGGAGGCGGCGTTGGCGGCATCGATCTTCTGCCCTGGCCCAAGATCGATTTCGCAAAATTCGGTCCGGTGGAGCGCAAGGAGCTCGGCCGTATCAAGAAGATCTCCGCAGCCAATCTACACCGCAACTGGGTCGTCATCCCGCATGTCACGACCCATGACGAGGCCGACATCACCGAACTCGAGCAGTTCCGCGTGAAGATGAACAAGGAATTGGAGAAGAGCGGCGTCAAGCTCTCGCTGTTGCCGTTCATGGTGAAGGCAGCCGTCGCGGCGCTGAAAAAGTTTCCGGAGTTCAACGCCAGCCTCGACGGCGATACGCTGGTCTACAAGGACTATTGGCACATCGGCTTTGCAGCCGACACGCCGAACGGCCTGATGGTGCCTGTCATCCGCGATGCCGACAAGAAGTCGCTGCCGGAGATCGCCAATGAGATGAACGCGCTCGCCAAGCTTGCGCGCGAGGGCAAGATCAAGCCGGACCAGATGCAGGGCGGCACCTTCTCGATCTCATCGCTCGGCGGCATCGGCGGCATCTACTTCACGCCGATCATCAACGCGCCAGAAGTCGCGATCATGGGCGTGTGTAAGGGCTACTGGAAGCAGCATTCGCCTGACGGCAAGAGCTGGACGTCGCGCCTGACCTTGCCCCTGTCGCTGTCCTGGGATCACCGCGTCATCGACGGCGCGGCGGCCGCGCGGTTCAACGTCTACTTCGCCAACGTGCTCGCCGATCTGCGGCGCGTGCTGTTCTGAGGATCGGGGAAAAGCAGCATGGCTGAGCAGATCGAAGTCAAGGTTCCCGACATCGGCGACTTCAAGGACGTCGCGGTCATCGAGGTGATGGTGAAGCCTGGCGAGACCGTGGCGGTCGACACCAGCCTGATCATGGTCGAGTCCGACAAGGCGTCGATGGAGATCCCGTCCTCGCATGCGGGCGTCGTCAAGGACGTCAGGGTCAAGGTCGACGACAAGGTCAGCGAAGGATCCGTGATCCTGGTGCTGAAGACGACGGCAGCTGCGGCTGCGCCAGCGCCTGCGGCCTCTCCGGCTTCAAAGCCGGCTGCTGCGCCGCCGGTTGCGCCTGTCGCGGCGTCCCATTCGGGCAAGGCGGACATCGAATGCGACATGCTGGTGCTCGGCGCCGGACCCGGCGGCTACTCCGCCGCCTTCCGCGCTGCCGATCTCGGCATGAAGACCGTGCTGGTCGAGCGTTATGAGACGCTCGGCGGCGTCTGTCTCAACGTTGGCTGCATCCCGAGCAAGGCGCTGCTGCACACGGCTTCGGTGATCGACGAGGTCAAGCATCTGCCCGATCACGGAATCTCCTTCGGCGTGCCGCAGGTCGATCTCGACAAGCTGCGCGGCTTCAAGGACGGCGTCATCAAGAAGCTGACCGGCGGCCTCGCCGGCATGGCGAACGCCCGCAAGGTCGAGGTCGTGACCGGCGTCGGCGCCTTCCTCGATCCGCATCATCTCGAAGTCGTCACCGCGGGGGCTAAGAAGACCGTCAAGTTCAAGAACGCGATCATCGCCGCCGGCAGTCAGGCGGTGAAGCTGCCGTTCCTGCCCGATGATCCCCGCATCGTCGACTCGACCGGGGCGCTGCAACTGAAATCGATCCCTCAGCGCATGCTGGTGATCGGCGGGGGCATCATCGGGCTTGAAATGGCAACGGTCTACTCGACGCTCGGCACGCGCATCGATGTCGTCGAAATGCTCGACGGCCTGATGCAGGGCGCCGACCGCGACCTGGTCAAGGTCTGGGAGAAGATGAACGCCAAGCGCTTCGACAAGGTCATGCTGAAAACCAAGACGGTCGCCGGGAAAGCGACCGAGGCTGGCATCGAGGTGAGCTTCGAAGGCGCCCAGGCACCTGCCGGGCCGCAAGTCTATGACCTCGTTCTCGTGTCGGTCGGCCGCAGTCCGAACGGCAAGAAGATCGGTGCCGAGAAGGCCGGCGTCGCGGTGACCGATCGCGGCTTCATCGACGTCGACAAGCAGATGCGCACCAACGTGCCGCACATCTTTGCGATTGGCGACATTGTCGGGCAGCCGATGCTGGCGCACAAGGCCGTGCATGAAGGCCATGTCGCGGCCGAAGTTGCTCACGGTGAGAAATCTTATTTCGACGCGCGGCAGATCCCGTCGGTCGCCTATACCGATCCCGAAGTCGCCTGGGCCGGCAAGACCGAAGACCAGTGCAAGGCCGAGGGCATCAAGTTCGGGAAGTCGGTCTTCCCCTGGGCGGCATCGGGCCGCGCCATCGCCAACGGTCGCGACGAGGGCTTCACCAAATTGCTGTTCGATACGACGACCCATCGCGTCATCGGTGGCGGCATCGTTGGCACGCATGCAGGAGATCTCATCAGCGAAATCTGCCTTGCGATCGAGATGGGTTGCGAACCGGCCGATATCGGCAAGACGATTCATCCGCATCCGACGCTTGGCGAGTCCATCGGCATGGCCGCAGAGGTGTTTGAGGGCCACTGCACCGATCTGCCGCCGCAGAAGAAGAAATAGCGCGGCCTGCCAAGGCCGCACACAGCGAGATCAGGGAGGGAAACACCATGTCTGGAGCGACCATTGCGACGTCCGGAGCGATAGCTGCGCCGCAGAAGAAGCCGTTCTACCGGATTCTTTATGTTCAGGTGCTCGCGGCAATCGTGCTCGGTGTCCTCGTCGGCTGGCTTTGGCCGGATCTCGGCAAGAATGACTGGATCAAGGCGATGGGCGACGGCTTCGTCAAGCTCATCAAGATGGCCATCGCACCGATCATTTTCTGCACGGTCGTCTCCGGCATTGCCCACATTTCCGAGGTCAAGAAGGTAGGCCGGGTTGCGGTCAAAGCGCTGATCTATTTCGAGATCGTATCTACCTTTGCGCTGGCGCTGGGCCTGATCGTCGCCAACGTGCTTCGCCCAGGCTCGGGCTTCCAGGGGCAGTCGAACGCCGCAGCTGTTGCCGGCTACGCCAAGCAGGCGAGCGAGATGAAGTCGGTGGACTTCGTTCTGCACATCATTCCGGACACGGTCGTCGGGGCGTTCGCGCAAGGCGAGATCCTGCAGGTCCTGCTGTTCGCCATCCTGTTCGGCTTTGCGCTGATGGGGCTCGGCGAGCGGGCGCATACGGTCCGGTCGTTCGTGGACGATGTCGCCCATGCGATGTTCGGCGTCATCTCGATCGTGGTCAAGGTCGCACCCATCGGCGCCTTCGGCGCGATGGCCTATACGATCGGTCGCTACGGTCCCCAGGCGCTCGGCAATCTCGCCGGCCTGATCGCAACCTTCTATCTCACGGCGTTCCTGTTCGTGGTCGTTGGGCTCGGCATCGTCGCCCGCGTCGCCGGCTTCTCGATCTTCAAGTTCCTTAAATACATCAAAGACGAGCTGCTGATCGTGCTCGGCACCTCGTCCTCGGAGAGCGCACTACCGCAAATGATGGAGAAACTGGAGAAGCTCGGCTGCTCCAAGTCCGTCGTCGGATTGGTGGTGCCGACCGGTTACTCCTTCAATCTCGACGGCACCAACATCTACATGACCCTTGCGACGCTCTTCATCGCCCAGGCGATGAACGTCGAACTTTCCTTCGGCGAGCAGATGACGATCCTTGTCGTTGCCATGCTGACCTCGAAGGGGGCTTCGGGCATCACCGGCGCGGGCTTTATCACGCTCGCAGGGACGCTCGCCGCCGTCAGGCCCGAGCTGCTCCCTGGTATGGCGATCGTGCTCGGCATCGACAAGTTCATGAGCGAGTGCCGGGCGCTGACCAACCTCTGTGGCAACGGCGTTGCCTGCGTCGTGGTGGCGTGGTGGGAGGGCGAGCTTGATCGCGACAAGTTGCGCACGGGGCTCGAGCGGGACATCGATCCAGCTGACTTCGAGACAGCAGTCACCGAGGCACGCGGCTTCTGACGGCCGCGCGGAGTAAATGGCCATTCGTTCACATCAGACGAGAACGGGGAATTGATCATGACGGACGTGGTAATTGTCTCAGCGGCGCGAACGCCGGTCGGCTCCTTCAGCGGAGCGTTGGGCTCGCTGACTGCGCACGAGCTCGGTGCCGTGGCGATCAAGGGCGCCCTCCAGCGTGCCAAGGTCGCGCCCGAGGATGTCGACGAAGTCATTCTGGGGCAGGTGCTGTCGGGTGGTGAGGGCCAAAATCCGGCGCGACAGGCCGCGATGGCCGCCGGCATTCCCCAGGAGAAGACGGCGTGGGGCATGAACCAGCTCTGCGGCTCGGGCCTGCGGTCGGTTGCCCTTGGCCTGCAGCAGATCGCCAATGGCGATGCCAGGATCATCGTTGCCGGTGGCATGGAATCCATGTCGATGGCGCCGCATCTGTCGCACTTGCGGGGCGGCACCAAGATGGGGGACGTCAAGTTCGTCGATTCCATGCTGAAGGACGGCCTGATGGACGCCTTCCACGGCTATCACATGGGGGTCACGGCGGAGAACATCGCCGCCAGATGGCAGATCACCCGCGAGGAGCAGGACGCATTTGCGACCAGTTCGCAGAACAAGGCCGAGGACGCGCAGAAGGGTGGCCGGTTCAAGGATGAAATCGTTCCGGTCACCGTGAAGACTCGGAAGGGCGATGTTATCGTCGACCAGGATGAATATATCCGTCCGGGCACGACGCAGGACGCGCTGGCCAAGCTGAAGCCCGCATTCAACAAGGAAGGTTCGGTCACCGCGGGTAACGCCTCGGGCCTCAACGACGGCGCGGCTGCGCTGGTATTGATGAGCGCGGACGAAGCCAGCAAACGCGGCCTGACGCCGCTCGCGAGGATCGTGTCGTGGGCCACGGCCGGCGTCGATCCCGCGGTGATGGGCTCCGGGCCGATCCCGGCTTCGCGCAAGGCATTGGAAAAGGCCGGCTGGAAGGTCAAGGACCTCGATCTTGTCGAGGCCAACGAGGCCTTTGCGGCGCAGGCCATCGCTGTCAACAAGGACATGGGCTGGGATCCGTCGATCGTGAACGTCAACGGCGGCGCCATAGCCATCGGTCATCCGATCGGCGCATCTGGCGCCCGCGTGCTGACGACGCTGTTGTTCGAGATGCAGAAGCGGGGTGCGAAGAAGGGGCTTGCCACCTTGTGCATCGGCGGCGGCATGGGTGTCGCCCTGACGGTCGAACGGTAGGACAGCCGGTCATCGCAACCGGAGCGGAATGAACGCGGACGGCATGACGCCGCCCGCGCGTGATAGCGGCTGGCCGAGAGCCGGCAATGGTTGAACCGATCAGGATCAGGAGGGGATCATGTCCAGAGTTGCAGTGGTGACCGGCGGAACGCGCGGTATCGGTGAGGCAATTTCGATCGCGCTCAAGGCCGCTGGCTACAAGGTGGCCGCGAGCTATGCCGGAAATGACGAGGCGGCTGCGAAGTTCAAGAGCCGGACCGGCATCAACGTCTACAAATGGGACGTGTCGAACTACGACGCCTGTGCCGCCGGCCTGAAGCAGGTCGAGGCCGATCTCGGTCCGGTGGATGTGCTGGTCAACAACGCCGGCATCACCAAGGACGGCATGTTCCACAAAATGACGCCAGAGCAATGGTACGCGGTCATCAACACCAATTTGAACTCGCTGTTCAACATGACGCGGCCGGTATGGGAAGGCATGCGCGCGCGCAAGTTCGGCCGCGTGATCTGCATTTCTTCGATCAACGGCCAGAAGGGCCAGATGGGCCAGGTCAACTACTCCGCGGCCAAGGCCGGTGACATCGGATTCGTGAAGGCCTTGGCCCAGGAGGGCGCCCGCGCCGGTATCACCGTCAACACGATCTGCCCCGGCTATATCGCGACCGAAATGGTCAAGGCGATCGATCCGGATGTCGTTGCAAAGAACATCCTGCCGCAGATTCCGGTCGGCCGGCTGGGCGAGCCGCAGGAGATCGCGCGCGTAGTGGTGTTCCTTGCTTCCGACGATGCCGGCTTCATCACGGGATCGACGATATCGGCGAATGGCGGCCAGCACATGATCTGAGGCCGCTCAATAGCAAGGAGGCCGCGTACCGGCCTCCCGAACGAGGGAATCAAGTCGAGGGACACGATGGACCGGGATCTCAAGGAAGCCGCACTCGAATATCATCGTCTGCCAACGCCGGGAAAGATCTCCGTGATCCCGACCAAGGCGATGGCCACCCAGCGCGATCTGGCGCTTGCATACTCGCCCGGCGTGGCGGAGCCCTGCCTGGTCATCGCCGCGGATCCGTTGCAAGCGGACGTGCTGACGGCGCGCAGCAATCTCGTTGCCGTCGTCACTAACGGCACGGCGGTGCTCGGTCTCGGCAATATCGGCGCGCTGGCTGGAAAGCCGGTCATGGAAGGCAAGGCGTGCCTGTTCAAGAAGTTCGCAGGTATCGACGTGTTCGACATCGAACTCGCCGAGGAGAATCCTGATGCGCTGGTCGAGACGATTGCCCGGATGGAGCCGACGTTCGGCGGCATCAACCTGGAAGACATCAAGGCGCCGGAATGCTTCTATATCGAGAAGAAGCTCCGCGAGCGAATGAATATCCCGGTCTTCCACGACGATCAGCACGGCACCGCGATCATTGCAGCGGCCGCGATCCTGAATGGACTGAAGCTGGTCAAGAAGGACATCGCGGACGTCAAGCTGGTGTGCTCCGGCGCCGGCGCTGCGGCGCTCGCGTGTCTCGATCTGATCGTGAGCCTCGGATTGCGCCGCGAGCGGATCATCGTGACCGACGCCAAGGGCGTCGTGTATGCGGGCCGCACCGAAAGCATGGACGACAACAAGGCGCGCTATGCCGTAAAGACGGAGGCGCGCAAGCTGGATGACATCATTCAGGATGCCGACATCTTCCTCGGCTTGTCGGCCGGCAAGGTGCTGACGCCTGAGATGGTCAAGAAGATGGCGCGCGATCCCCTGATCTTTGCGATGGCCAATCCGATCCCGGAGATCATGCCGGAGGACGCGCTGGCGGTTCGTCCAGACGCGATCATCGGCACCGGGCGTTCGGACTATCCCAACCAGATCAACAACGTGCTGTGCTTCCCCTTCATTTTCCGCGGTGCGCTCGACTGCGGCGCGACCACCATCAACGAGGAGATGAAGCTCGCGACGGTGCGCGCGCTCGCCGACCTCGCGATGGCAGAGGTGCCCGAGGTGGTCGCAACCGCCTACAAGGGCGAGGACCTTCGCTTCGGGCGCAACTACCTCATTCCAAAACCGTTCGACCCGCGTCTCATCGAGATGATTGCGCCTGCGGTGGCGAAGGCGGCGGCCGACACCGGTGTTGCAAGGCGTCCGATCACCGATATGGACGCTTATCGGCAGAAGCTGAGCCGTTTTGTCTACCAGTCCGGCAACGCGATGCAGCCGGTCTTTTCCCTGGCGAAAGGCAGCGGAAAATCGCTCATTCTCGCAGAAGGGGAGGATGAGCGGGTTCTGCGGGCCGCACAGGTCATTGTCGACGAGCAGATTGCGAGACCGCTGCTGCTTGGCCGGCCGGCCACGATCGAACAGCACATCAAGGCCTTTGGTCTCCGGCTCAGGCCAGGCCAGGACTGCGAGATCGTCGATCCGCACGATGCACAGGTCTATTCCAAATGCGCCGAGGTCTATCACGCGCACAGGAAGCGCGACGGTGTCTCGGCGGCGCTGGCGCTCTCCGAGACACGTAGCAATGCGACGGTACTGGCTTCGATCCTGCTCGAGAGGGGCGTGGGCGATGCGATGCTATGCGGCGTCATCGGAAGGACCGCCGATCATCTTGCTGCCATCCGCAACGTGATCGGGCACAGGGAGGGCACGCGGACGCTCGCGGTGATGCAGATGCTCATTCTTCAGCAGCATCAGCTCTTCATCTGCGACACCCACTGCAATCTGAATCCGACTGCCGGGGAGGTCGCCGAGATCGCCCTGTTGGCGGCTGCGGAGGTCAGGCGCTTCGGCATTACGCCGCGGGTGGCGCTGTTGTCGCATTCGAGCTTCGGCAGCTCCCCGATTCCGGAGGCTCGCAAGATGCGGGAGGCGCGTGCCATTGTTCGCGAGCGATCCCCGGATCTCCTGGTGGAGGGCGAGATGCGCGGCGACGCTGCGCTGTCTCAGTCGGTTCGCGACTACGAGTTTCCCCATTCCGGGTTCGAGGGACCGGCGAACGTCCTGGTCATGCCGAATCTGGACGCCGCCAACATCTCCTACAATCTCTTGCGCATGGCGGCGGGACAGGGCCTGACCGTGGGCGGTATCCTGCTCGGCGCCGCAAGGCCCGCCCATATTCTCACGCCGTCCTCCACCGTGCGCCGCATCGTGAACATGGCGGCCGTCGCCATTGCGGACGTCGTTTCGGACAGGGATTGATCGACGAAAAGGCGGTTGGCGAGCTGTGAAGGCGATCGGTCGAGGCCACCATGAGTAATCCCCAGCCGGGCAAGTCTCGGGTCGTGATCGTCGGAGGTGGAGCGGGAGGATTGGAACTCGCAACCCGCCTCGGCGACAAATACGGACGAAGAGGAAAGCTCGAAGTTACGCTGATCGAGCGAAACCGCACACACGTGTGGAAGCCGAAGCTCCATGAGATCGCGGCCGGGAGTATGGATATCGCAGCACACGAGGTCGATTATCTCGCGCAGTCCTACTGGCACGGCTTCCGCTATCGTATTGGCGACATGATCGGCATCGACCGGACGCGGCGTCAGGTGAGGGTGGCGCAGTACGTCGATTCCGAGGGACGGCAGGTCACGCCCGAGCGCTCCTTCGACTACGACGTGCTGGTCGTTGCGATCGGAAGCCAGAACAACGACTTCGGCACGCCCGGCGTCGTCGACCACGCGATCAAGCTGGAATCGCAGGTCGATGCCAAGCGATTCCATGAGCGCATGGTGAATGCATGCATCCGAGCACATGCGCAATCCTCGCCGCTGGGCGCGCACCAACTGAAGGTCGCGATCATCGGGGCGGGCGCGACGGGTGTCGAGCTTGCGGCCGAGCTCCACCGGACGACGCGCGAGGTGGTAGCTTACGGGCTCGACCAGGTCGATGCCCAGAACGACATCGGAATCACGCTGATCGAGGCCGCCGACCGGGTTCTGCCGGCGCTGCCCGAGCGCGTTTCGAGGGAGACGGAGAAGCTGCTGGCCAGGCTCGGTGTCGACGTGCTGGTGGGCGCCAAGGTCTCGGCGGTCGCGGCAGACCGCGTCAGCCTTGCCGATGGCCGGACCATTCCAGCTGAACTGATCGTCTGGGCCGCGGGGGTCAAGGCGCCCGACCTCTTGAAGGACATCGCTGACCTCGAAACCAACCGCATCAACCAGCTCGTCGTGCGTCCGACGCTGCAAACGACCCGCGACGACAACATTTTCGCGATCGGCGATTGCTCGGCCTGCGCGTGGGGCGAGCGTGGCAATGTCCCGCCGCGTGCGCAGGCAGCGCATCAGCAGGCCTCGCACCTCTATTCGCAGATTCCCCGTTTGCTGGAAGGCAAGCCGCTCAAGCCCTATCACTACAGGGATTTCGGGTCCCTGGTGTCACTCGGCGAGTTCTCCACGGTCGGATCGATGATGGGAGCTCTGGTCGGCGGTAATCTCGTCTTCGAGGGCATCTTCGCCAGGATGATGTACCTCTCTCTTTACAAGATGCACGAACATGCGCTGCACGGGTCCGTGAAGGTGACGCTCGATACGCTCGCGCGCCTGATCACGCGGCGGACCGAGCCGCATGTGAAGCTGCATTGATTGCGCGCGACGGCAGACAGCGCTGCAGTTCCGTGACGGGACGGTATCGAACGGGGAGGGATGCTGATGGATGCTGTGATCCTTGCGCGCGTGCAGTTTGCCGCAAACATCACGTTCCATATTCTGTTTCCCTCGATCTCGATCGCATTGGGCTGGGTCCTGCTATTCTTCCGCCTGAAATTTCTGCGCGCTCGCGATCCGCAGGCGAAACTGGACTGGCTCAATGCCTATCGCTTGTGGACGAAGATATTCGCCCTGACATTCGCGCTCGGTGTCGTGAGCGGTGTCACCATGAGCTTCCAGTTCGGCACCAATTGGCCGGGCTATATGGAGCGCGTCGGCAACATTGCAGGTCCGCTGCTCGGTTATGAAGTGCTGACCGCGTTCTTCCTCGAGGCCGGCTTTCTCGGCGTGATGCTGTTCGGTCACCGGCGGGTCGGCGAGATGATTCACCTCGGCTCGACCTGCCTCGTCGCGCTCGGCACGCTAATGAGCGCATTCTGGATCCTGGCTCTCAATTCCTGGATGCAGACGCCGGCGGGATACGAGATCGTCAACGGCGAATTTCACGCGCGGAGCTGGCTCGAAATCGTCTTCAATCCCTCCTTCCCCTACCGTTTTGTTCATATGATGCTGGCATCGTCGCTGACCTGCGCGTTCCTGCTGATCGGGATCAGCGCATGGCAGATCCTGAAGGGCGTCGCACACAGCAGCGCTTCGCGCGTCCTGCGGAGCGCGCTTGTGCTGGCTGCGCTGGCCGCGCCTGCGCAGATGGTGGCCGGCGATCTTCATGGACTCAACACACTGGAACATCAGCCCCAGAAGATCGCTGCCGTCGAGGCGGTCTGGGAGACGACGCGCGGAGCGCCGCTTTTGCTGTTCGCCATCCCGAACAGCGCGACGCGGTCGAACGAGTTCGAGCTCGCGGTTCCGAAGCTCGCAAGTCTGATCCTGCGCCACGACCCAAATGGAGAGATCCGGGGGATCAACGAATTCCAATCGGCCCATCCGCCTGTCCTCCCATTGTTCCTGGCATTCCGGATTATGGTCGGAACCGGCATCCTGATGCTGCTGGTGAGCTGGACCGGCCTCTGGAAATATTGGCGTAGCAGGTGGGATGTCGCCCGGATGCCGCGATCGATGCTCAAGCTGTTCGCGGCAACGACCTTCGCCGGTTGGATTGCCACGATCGCCGGTTGGTATGTTACGGAGATCGGACGCCAGCCTTTCATCGTCTCGGGGCTGGTCCGGACGAGCGATGTCGCCTCCCGCGTCCCGTCGTCCAACATAGCCGTGACGCTCGGCGTGTATGTCGCGCTCTACGTCGCGCTGCTCGTGGCCTATGTCGGTGTACTGAAATACATGTCGGAAACATCGGACAAGAAGCTGCGTGCGATCCGACCGGTAGAACTGACGGATGATCCGCAGCAGCAGCTGGGCAGCGGAGAATACGCATGATCTCGATAAGCTTCGATGAGGCATTGCCTCTCATTTTCATCGGGTTGATGGGAGTGTCGCTGCTCGTTTATGTCGTGAGCGACGGCTACGACCTCGGGGTCGGCATGCTGATGCACAGGGCCTCGCCCGAGGAGCGTGACACCATGGTTGCCTCCATTGGCCCGTTCTGGGATGCGAACGAGACCTGGTTGGTCCTTGGCGTCGGGCTCCTTCTGGTCGCCTTTCCCAAGGCGCACGGTCTCGTTCTCTCGGAACTGTACCTGCCGACCACGCTGATGCTGGTCGGCCTGATCCTCCGCGGCGCGGCGTTCGACTTCAGGGTGAAAGGAAAGGTCGATCGTAAGCCGATGTGGGACCGGCTGTTCATCGCCGGCTCGATGTTGGCTTCGCTCTGCCAGGGTTGGATGCTCGGCCGCTACATCAGCGGCTTTGGCGAAGGTTGGAACTATCCGATTTTTGCCGGTGCCATCGCGCTTGCCCTGCCGATGGCCTATGCCCTGCTCGGCGCGACATGGCTGGTGATGAAGACCGAGGGCAAGCTTCAGGAGAAGGCGATCACCTGGAGCAAGATCGCGTGGCCCCCGATGGTGCTCGGCCTGATCCTGATCTCCATGGCGACGCCGTGGATCAGCGAAACCGTTCGCCTCAGGTGGTTTACCCTGCCTGCGCTGATCGCGGTGGCATCGATCCCGATCACAGCGGGGATCGCGCTGCTTGCGGTGCGTCTCCTGCTCGGTTCTGCTGCTGTGCGGAGCAGCCTCTGCTGGTTGCCTTTCGCGCTTCTGGTGCTGGTCTTCTTCCTGAGCTTCCTGGGTCTGAGCTATAGCATCTATCCCTTCGTCGTGATCGACAGATTGACGGTCTGGCAGGCCGCCAGCAGCCCCGCATCGCTCAAGGTCATCCTGATCGGCGTGTGCGTGACAGTGCCTGTCATCGTCGCCTATACCGGATTTTCCTATCGCGTATTCCGGGGCAAAACCATAGAGTTGGACTATGCGTGACGGGTCGTTGATCGCGGTCGACACGCCTCGGATCTGTTTGGTTCATGAGATGACGGGCCTTCCATCCCTGGTGAACATCAAGGAACGCACCGAAGCCGGCTCGGTGGCTCCCCATTCAGCGGGTTGGATCGTTCGCGGCGCAATAGCGCTCGTGCTGGTCTTGGCCGCATCGTGGCTTGGATATGCGGGTGCTTTCTACCGGGGGCTGGGCGATTTGCATGCCACGGCCCAACAGCGGCTGGCTGTCGAGATCGCGCGCCTGGATGGTTACCTCTCCCGATTTGAATACCTGCCGTCGCTGCTGGAGACGTCGCCTGACGTGTTTCGGTTGCTGGGCGATCCCACCGATCCCGCACTGCAGCACGCGGTCAGCTTGTACCTGAAGTCGATCAACCTTCTTGCGGGAGCAGACAACCTTTACGTCCTGGCCGTTTCCGGCGAAGCATTGGCCGCCGCCGATTTCGACCAGCCGGGCACGCCGGTTGGCATGAACCTCTCCTATCGTCCGTACATGACCGATGCTCTTGCGAGCGGCCGCGGCGCGTTCTTTGGAATTGGCATCACGAGCTCGCGGGCCGGTTACTACTTGTCTTATGCTCTGAAGGAGGGGGGGCAGACGAAGGGCGTGGCCGTGGTCAAGGTCAATCTCGAGTCGCTGGAGCGCGAATGGCGCGACAGGGCGAGCGATCTGGTCCTGATCGACGCTCGCCAGGTCACGATCCTTTCCTCTCGGGATGAATGGCGGTTTCGTCCCATCGCGCCATTGTCGTCTGAAGTTCGCGACGATATTGCGCGGTCCAAGCCGTACGGAAACTCCGAGCTCAAGCCACTCGGCTGGACGTATCTCGCCGGCGCCGACCGGGTCGCGGCTGAGGATGGCTGGACCTATAGCCTCGATGAGCGCTGGTTGAACGGGAATCAATGGCGACTCATTCTTCTCGGCGACGAAAGGCCGATGCGGCAGACGGCCATCGCCATCGGCGGCTTCTCGGGGCTCGCCGGGGTTGCGGCATTGCTGGCGTTTGGGCTCTTCGAGCAGCGCAGGAAGGAGCTCAGGCAGCGCCTTGCCAACCAGGCGGCATTGCAAGCCGCGAACGATAGCCTCGAAATCAGGGTGCAGGAGAGAACCGCTGAGCTGCGATCCGCGCAAGACGAACTTGTGCATACCGGCAAGCTCGCGGCCCTCGGCCAGATGTCGGCCGGTATCGTGCATGAATTAAATCAGCCGCTTGCGGCTTTGCAGACTGCTTCCGACAACGCAATTCTGCTCGTCGACCGCGGCAAGATCGGTGATGCTCGCGGCAATCTCACGCGGATCGGCGAACTGGTTCGCCGGTTGGGCCGCCTGACCGGCCAGCTGCGCGTCTTCGCCTATAAATCGAACAGTCCTCTCGACGCGGTGTCTGTCGAACACGCTCTGGCCGAATCTTTCAAGATCGTTGCAGCGCGGATCAAGGAAAGCGGCGTCGATGTCTCTACGAATGCCGAGCCCGGTCTCCGCGTCGTCGCGGATCAGATCCGGCTCGAACAGCTCCTGTGCAACATCCTGGCGAATGCGCTGGATGCTCTGGAAGGGGTGCAACAGAAGTCGATTGCGATCCGGGTGAGTAGAGAGGAAGGGCTTAGCCCTCGCGTCCGCATCGCCATCAGCAACAGCGGCCCACCGATCGCGCCTGACGTCCTTCAGCGGATGTTCGAACCCTTCGTGACGACGAAACCCGCCGGGAAAGGTCTCGGTCTTGGTTTGATGCTGTCAAATCACATTGCACGCTCGTTTGGCGGCGAACTGCAGGCGCGAAATCTCGCGCCGCGCGGCGCCGAATTTGTCGTGCTTCTTCCACTGGTCGACACAGCAGGAATTCCGGCATGAGCGATGAGCAGTCGATCGGCGTGATCTACGTGGAGGACGACGACGACGTCCGGATCGGCGGCGTCCAGGCCCTCGAGCTTGCCGGCTTTGCCGTCGCCGGCTTCACGTCGGTCGAGGCCGCTGATGCTGCCGTCAGATCGGATCGGCCGATCATCGTCGTCTGCGACGTGCGCCTGCGAGGCAGGAGCGGTCTTGACTGGCTGACCGATCTGCGCCGGCTGGATCAGGAGCTCCCGGTGATACTGATCACCGGCCACGGCGATATTTCGATGGCCGTGCAGGCCATGCGAAACGGGGCGTACGACTTCATCGAGAAGCCGTGCTCGTCGGAGCAGCTCGTGTCCGTGGTTCGCAGGGCCGCCGAGAAGAGGCGGCTGACCCTCGAGGTGCGTTCGCTGCGATCTGCCCTGGCCGACCGCCAAGGCATCGAGGCGAGCCTGCTCGGGCGCTCGCCGCAGATCCAGGAGGTGCGCAGACTGGTCGCCACGTTGGCCGCGACCAATGTCGACGTCACGATTTACGGTGAAACCGGCACCGGCAAGGACGTCGTCGCGCGTTGCCTGCACAATCACAGCGGGCGCCGTAGCGGGAATTATGTCCCGGTGAACTGCGGCGGCTTGCCGGAATCGCTCGTCGAAAGCGAGCTGTTCGGTCACGAGATCGGCGCTTTCACCGGCGCCACGCGCCAGCGCATCGGCAAGATCGAATACGCCAACGGAGGAACGCTGTTCCTCGATGAAATTGAGAGCATGCCGCTCAGCGTGCAGGTGAAGCTGTTGCGGTCGCTTCAGGATCGGTTGATCGAGCGCGTTGGTTCGAACAAGCCGATCTCGGTCGACTGCCGCGTCGTGGCGGCAAGCAAGGCGAACTTGCTGGAGTTGAGCGAGAAGCGGCTGTTTCGGGCGGATCTCTATTACCGCCTCGGAGTCGCCTTCATCGAGCTGCCGCCGCTCCGCGAGCGCCGTGAAGACATTCCGCTCCTGTTCGAGCATTTCACGCTGGAAGCCGCCCGGAGGTTCGAGCGCGATGCGCCGATCCTCGATGAGCAGACAACGTCTGCCTTGCTGGCTTATTCATGGCCGGGCAACGTCCGCGAGCTTCGCAACGTCGCCGACCGCTTCGTGCTTGGTGTCCTCGACGGCAAAACCATCAACAAGTCCGGGCTCGGGAGCTCTGACGGGTCATTGCCTCGCCAGCTCGAGAACATCGAGCGATCGATCATCGAGGACGCGTTGCGCCGCAAGCAGGGCGATGTCCAGGCAACCGCGGCGCTCCTCGGCCTGCCAAAGCAGACCCTGTACGACAAGATCAAGCGTCTTGCCGTGAACGTGGACGGCATCAGGGAAGGTGCGAGTTTTCGCGGTGGAACGTGAGGCTGCCGGCTGGAGCGGTCTCGGGCAGGAAATAACCAATACGTTGTGCGTCGTTCAAGTGAGGGTAACATGGACCGTCCGTTCAACATGCCAGACGAATTCGTCGATGCCTTCGTGAAGGCGGGGGCGAGCCTGTGGCGGTCGTGGGCCTCGGCATCCGTCGCCACCGGCGATGCGGAGACGAGGTCGATAATGGAGTCGCCGTCGCGGATTGCGGAGCTCCAGGCCGAGTATCTGCGCCGCCTCTATGTGCTCGCGGAAGATGCTTTCAAGTCGAGCGCCGGCATCGAGAGCGTGACTGCGGTCGAGCCCGCGCGCGGGGATCGCAGATTCAATGGCGCGGAATGGCGCGACAACTCGCTCTATAGCTTGCTCAAGCAATGCTATCTCCTGAATTCGCGCTATTGCATTGAAATGGTCGAAGCGCTCGATCTGGACGAGAAGGAGAAGCATCGCCTGCGGTTCTTCATGCGGCAGTTTGTCGAGGCGATGAGCCCGACCAACTTCGTCGTCACCAACCCTGATGCCATCAAGCTCGCGACCGAAACGGAGGGCCAAAGCCTGACCACCGGTCTGGGCAATCTGATGACCGATCTCGGCCGTGGAAACCTCACGATCACGGACGAGCAGGCGTTCGAGGTGGGGAAAGACGTCGCGGCATCGAAAGGTGCTGTCGTGTTCGAGAATGAATTGTTTCAGCTCATCCAGTATGAACCGGCGACCGAGCAGGTGGCTGCGCGGCCGCTGCTGATCGTTCCACCCTGCATCAACAAGTTCTATATTCTCGACCTTCAGCCGACCAATTCCTTTGTCCGCTTTGCGGTCGAGCACGGCTTGACGGTCTTCATGGTTTCCTGGCGCAATCCCGATGCGTCATGCGGGCATCTCGGTTGGGACGACTACGTAGAGAAAGGCGCAATGCGGGCCATCGAAATTGCCCGATCGATTTCGGGCGCCGACAGGGTCAACGTGGTCGGATGGTGCGTCGGAGGCACCATCCTGTCCTCGGCGCTCGCACTTCTGCGCACGCGAGGAGACGAAACGGTCGCAAGCACGACCTTGCTGACGACCATGCTCGACTTCAGCGAGCCCGGCGACCTCGGTGTGTTCGTGGACGAAGAGAGCGTGGCCCTGCGCGAACAGACGATCGGGCGGGACGGCATCTATCGGGGCGCGGAGCTTGGTTTCGTGTTCCAGACGCTGCGCTCGAAGGAACTGATCTGGCCGAACGTGGTCAATCATTATCTCAAGGGCAAGCCGCCCGAGCGCTTCGATCTTCTGTTCTGGAACGCTGATGTCACCAACCTGCCGGGCCCGATGTATTGCTGGTACATCAGGAATATGTACCTGGAGAACAACCTCCGGAAGCCAAACAGGTTGATGATGTGCGGTACGTCAGTCGATCTGGGCCGCGTCGATGTACCCGCCTATGTCCTGGCGACGATGGAAGACCACATCGTGCCTTGGCGATCCGCTTATCGCACCACTGGTCTGTTCAGCGGCGACGTTCGCTTCGTGCTCGGCGCCAGCGGACATATTGCCGGCGTGATCAATCCCGCATCGAAGAACAAGAGAAGCTATTGGTTGTCGAACGATCGGCACGAAGATCCCGGGGCGTGGCTTGCCGCCGCGCAGGAGAAGCCGGGCAGTTGGTGGAATGACTGGATCGCTTGGCTCGAACCATGGGCGCAAGACAAGCTGGCGGCGCGGACCCAGCTCGGCAGCAACCTCTACCCTCCGGGCGAGGCCGCACCAGGCAGGTATGTAAAGGAAAGGGCGAGCTGACGGCAGGGCAGATTGGTGCGGCCGAGCGGACCATGTTCGATTGGCCTTTCAGTAGTTGGCTCAAACTGGCCCGTGATGGATTGGAGCGAGAGTTAAAGCGTTTCAATGAGTTAGAAGGCGGCGTGTGCACCGGGAGATCAAGAACGATCTATTGTAGGCCAGTGTCGGCGATCATCTTTGGAAGTGGGCGGATGTCAGGAGAAGCGTGAACGGCCTGAGGCTCACGCAGCGGAAGCTGGGGACGTCATCCCCCAAACTTGGAGCGCTTCGGCGGAGCTGGACGCTCGGCCGATCGCCCAGAGATTCAAGAACAACAGTGAAGGCAGAAGCTGGTGAAGATCACCGAGCAATTGGGGTCCTCCAGGGCTCGAAACTGCGACCAGACGTCGTGCGTGTTCGGCTGACCTGAAGCATGGGTTTGGTTCTTTCACAGCGCCGTTGCGTGCGCTCCCGCCTGAGGGTGGCCGGGTGGTCATCCGATTTAGCACCACGGCCGTGAATCGTGGGTCCCACCCTCTCCGTCATCGCGCCATGCTGCGAAATATGACGAGCAGGCGGGGCAGTTGCGATTGCCTTATTCCCGCGATCCGGGATCGCGTGCTCAAGGGCGTTGACGCGCGAGAAGATATTCAGCCCCTCATCGAGCGGCGGTCGACGAATTTGCAAGGGCGGTGACGGAAAGGGGGGAATTCACTGACATGCTCGGATCGAGCTGAAAGGCATTTGCATACGCATTCCTTGGTGCGTTGCGACATTCGAGCCATTTCCGCTGGCACGAAAAATGCTGAGCCGCCCCGGCGATGGCGAGCATGAAGTTCGCCGCGGAAGGAGGACAACATGAAAGCCCAAGTACTGAGAGCGTATGACGAAAAGCTTTCCGGTGAGCGCTGGGTCAGCGAAGAAAAAGTGCCTGATCCGAAGCTGACGAAATCGACAGACGTCATCGTCCGCATCGGCGGTGCGGGCGTGTGTAGGACCGATCTCCATATCGTCGAAGGCGTGTGGAAGCCGCACATGGATCCGACCGGCGACAAGCTGCTGCCCCTGATCATGGGACACGAAAACGCCGGCTGGATCGAGGAAGTCGGCAAGGAAGTCGAGGGACTGAAGAAAGGCGATCCTGTGATCGTCCATCCGAAGATCACCGGCGGGACGTGTCTGGCCTGTCGCCGGGGCTTCGACATGCACGGTGCCGGCACATTTCCTGGCCTCGATTGCAATGGTGGTTATGCAGAATTCCTTTGCACCTCGGAGCGGAACATTGTCCCTCTGCCGCGGACCCTTGCACCAAAAGAGGTCGCGCCATACGCGGACGCGGGCCTCACGGCGTATCGCGCAGCCAAGAAAGCCACACGTCATCTTTTGCCGGGCGAATTTTGCGTCGTCATCGGTGCGGGTGGGTTGGGCCACATTGGAATCCAGTGCCTTAAAGCGATGTGTGCGGCCGACATTGTTGTCGTCGACAAGTCGGAAGGATCGTTGAAACTAGCCGAAAAATCAGGCGCCGATCACCTCGTGAAGGCCGACGGCAACGAAGTAGCGGCCGTTCTGGCCCTGACTGCTGGAAATGGTGCAGAGGCGGTGATCGATTTCGTCGGCGAGAAGGGCACGACCTCGAAGGGCCTGGCAATGACCCGCCCGATGGGAAGCTATTACATCGTCGGTTATGGTGAGGACATTCGGGTGCCGACCGTCGACATGGTGATTGCCGAGAAGAACATTATCGGAAATCTGGTCGGGACATGGGCCGAGTTGACCGAGTTGATGGCGCTTGCAGACCGAGGTCTGGTCGAACTCGCTACGGCCGAGTATCGCCTCGCGGATGCCAACAAGGCCTTGCACGATCTCAACGCCGGAAAAATTCACGGACGTGCGGTTCTTATTCCCTGAGCCCGATCCAACCCGATCCATCGCGGGTATGCACTTGCTCGCGATGGAACTCGAGGGGGCTCTCGCTCCGTAATGGAATGAACCTCTCTTGGATGGTGCTCGGCGAAAATCTTCGGGCTCGCTGACCATTTTGTACGGCAAGCCGTCGAGGCGAGTGACCGCGCAGACGCTGAGAGTCTCATTTTGCATCGCCGTCTCAATTTGCGTCGCAGCAGTGGACAAAATGCACTCGGACTTCCAGAGCCACCACCACGGCGCGGCCAGGTGCTGCACCATCTGCCGCGGGACGTTCGGGCTTGTCCGCCACTATCTCTGGCGCGTGGCGCTGTGCTTCAGGAAGTGAGTCGATCGGTTCAAACAACGTAAGGAAGCCACCACAAATGGCTTCGCTGATTGCAGGCCGGGTAGTCGCAGGACTTTCAAACAGCATTGTACAGCTTCGCTTCGGGAGCGTCACATGAGGTTCGTTCTGGTGAATGGTAGGACGCCATGTTCGAAGACCCTTTGCATGCATTGCTGTGGGCCAATTCATGCAAGCTATTTGAGAGAGCTCAGCACAGGTCTGTCGTTCTGCGACTACGAATGTTACGCGCTCTATTCCTGTCGCTGGGCCTTGGAGCTTGGGGCGGGCGTTGCTGGGATCAACGCCCATTGACGTAATTCCGGTGCTCGGCGGGTGGTTGTTGCTGCGGTGCAAATAGTGCGACGCAAACTCACGCTTCTGGTCTGCTGAGATTCTCAATCTGCAATTTCTGTCGCAATTTGCATCGGCTCCGACCGCCAACTGGTAGCGGTAACGCCTCCGTTCGCGCCAATCTCCGCTTCCGCACAGCTACAAGCGACCCAACGAGCCCTCCTGACTGCTGGCACAACCGTTGCAAAGCTCCCGATACAAGAACGTCGACTGCTCTCTACGGGGCGAGCCGCGAAAAGAACGAGGGAAGGGACGTCGAGAAGGGCGCATCATTGCGGGATGAAGTAACTGCGATCGGACGACCGCCGCTCCGAAGATCGCGCCTGATCATCCTCCTAGTGCTCCACAGTCGTCCTGAGACCCTTGCCGATATCAAGCGTCCGGCCGTGCGAACGGCCGCGAGGTGGCCCGTAACGCACGGGTAAGCACTGACCGGCCCGACGAGGGCCAGGGCAGGCGAAATATCGATGTGGTTTCTGACCCGATCAGGAGGAAAGACTAGATGTCTGGAACACTAACTCTCAACAAGATCACGGCCCAACGGGGCATTTCCGTAGGTGAGGCTGCAAAGAAGATCGCAGACCTCGGATGGAATCCGTCCTACGTCCAGGAAGCGATGACCTTCCCCACGGACTACAAGATCACGAAGGCACCGAAGGATCCGATGAAGCAGGTCCTTCGCTCCTATTTTCCAATGCAGGAGGAAAAGGACAATCGCGTCTACGGTGCGCTCGACGCGGCGCTCCGCGGCGACATGTTCCGCAACGTCGAGCCACGATGGGTCGAGTGGATGAAGCTGTTCCTGGCGATCATCCCGTTCCCCGAAATCTCCGCCGCGCGGTCCATGGCCATGGTCGGCCGTCTGGCCCCGGGTGAGGATCTTCGGACCGGCTTCACGATGCAGATGGTCGACGAATTCCGTCACTCGACGATCCAGATGAACCTGAAGAAATGGTACATGGAGAACTACATCGACCCGGCCGGATTCGACATCACGGAGGAGGCGTTCGGCAAGTGCTACGCCACCACGATCGGCCGGCAGTTCGGCGAGGGCTTCATCACCGGTGACGCCATCACATCCGCGAACGTCTACCTGACCGTGGTTGCAGAGACCGCGTTCACCAACACGTTGTTCGTCGCCATGCCGTCGGAAGCGGCCCGGAACGGCGACTATGCGTTGCCGACCGTGTTCCTCTCGGTTCAGTCCGATGAGAGCCGCCATATCGGTAATGGCCACTCGATGCTGATGTCGATGCTGAAGGAGCCGGAGAACCACCTCCTGCTCGAGCGCGACATGCGCTATGCGTTTTGGCAGAACCACGCCATTGTCGACGCGGCGATCGGAACCTTCATCGAGTACGGAACTACGAACCGTGACAAGAATAAGGAATCCTACGCGGAGATGTGGCACCGCTGGATCTTCGAGGACTACTACCGGACCTATATGCTGCCGCTCGAGAAGTACGGCATCAAGATCCATCATGACGACGTCCAGACCGCCTGGAAGCGTCTGACCGAGAAGCACTACGTCCACAAGGTCGCGCAGTTCTTTGCGGTCGGCTGGTCGGCCAACTTCTGGCGCATCGAAGCTCAGACCGAAAAGGACTTCGAGTGGTTCGAGCAGAAGTATCCGGGCTGGTACGCGCAGTTCGGCGAGTTCTGGAAATGGTACGAGAAGCTGTCGCATCGCGGCCAGACCAACATCCTGTTCAACAGCGACGTCGGCTATGTCTATCCGCATCGTTGCTGGTCGTGTCTCGTTCCATGCCTCATCCGCGAGGACATGGTCACCGACGAGATCGACGGCAAGCTGCACACCTTCGCCCATGAGCTCGATCGTTGGACGGCCGTCGAAGCCTTCGCCGGCGAGTACCAGGGACGTCCGACCCCGGCGATGGGACGGTTCAGCGGCCGTCGCGAGTGGGAAAGCGTCTACCACAATGTCGATATTGCCGACGCCATCAAGGATCTCGGCTTTGTCCGCACGGACGGCAAGACCCTGGTCGCCCAGCCGCACCTGCGTTTCGACCAGAAGGAAATGTGGACGCTGGACGACGTCCGTGGCCACATCCTCAAGAGCCCGCTGCAGACGCTGCGGGAGATGAGCCCGGCCGACCGCGAGGCGCATATCGCCGATTATCGCAAGGGATTCACCATCAATCCCTGCAACTAAGCGGGACGGAAGGGGCCGGCTCCGGTTGGCTCCTTCCCGATCCTTCCCCGGAAGACATGAAAGCTCTGGTTTGAGGAGGCCCCCTATGGGCGCGCCCGCTAATGTCGTTCGCCTGCAACCGGTGGGCATCGAGTTCGAGGTCGAGGAGAACGAAACCGTTCTCGACGCCGCGTTTCGCCAAGGAATCGCGCTTCCGCATGGTTGCAAGGAGGGGCAGTGCTCGGCGTGCAAATGCGTCCTTACGGGAGGCGATGTCGAGCTGAAGAAATATTCGACGTTTGCCCTCAACGAGATGGAGCGCAGCCAGGACTACATCCTGCTCTGCCGAACTTTGGCCTATTCGGATCTCGAGGTGGAGCTCCTCAATTACGACGAGGAAGTGCTGTCGAAATCGATCCCCGTCAAGGAATTCACAGGGACGGTCACGAGCGTCTCCGCCCTGACTCACGACATCCGCCGCCTTGAAGTTACTCTGGAGCAACCTCTGAAGTTCTGGGCCGGTCAATATGTCGACATCACGCTCCCGGGACCAGAGACGATTACGCGCTCGTTTTCCATGGCAAATCCGCCGGGCGAAAGCCAAAAACTCGCGTTCATCATCAAGAAATACCCCAACGGACGTTTCTCCTCGCGCCTCGACGGAGATCTCGCCGCCGGAACCAGAGTCGAAATCAAGGGGCCCTACGGCACCTGCTTCCGGCGAGAAAACAAAACCGGAGCCATGATCCTGGTCGGCGGCGGATCAGGGATGTCGCCACTGTGGTCAATCCTGCACGATCACATCAGCTCGGGAGAAGTGCGCCCGCTGCACTTCTTCTACGGAGCTCGTACGCAGAGCGACCTTTTCTATCTCGATCGCTTCGCAGAGCTCGCCGCCAACCATCCGGAATTTGCCTTCGTCCCCGTTCTCTCCCATGCAGCCGACGACACGGGCTGGAGTGGAGCGAAGGGCTTTGTGCACGAAGCCGTCGGATCACACCTTCGCAATGCGGGATACGGCGAAGACGTGGACGTCTATGCCTGCGGACCATCGCCGATGATCGAGGCGCTGACGCCAGTGCTGCAGATGAACGACGTCGAGTCGGATCGCGTCTATTTCGACAAGTTCACGCCAGCCACCAACTAAGAGGCGTTGACCGGCTGACGACCAATTCGAGAGCCCAACAACAGGAGGAGGAAGACGACCATGACTGCGGTTCAAGCCGAAACAGCCAAATCCGGTGCAGCAGGTTCTGCGGTGTTCCCGGACTCAGATAGCCGGAAATACCGGTACTTCGAGCCACGCAGCAAGCGAGCCACGCACTACGAAGACGTGACGGTTGACGTCCAACCGGATCCGGAACGCTATCTGTTGCAGGACTGGATCATCTCCTTTCCGAACGGCAAGGGTGCATACACCAAGGACAACACGGCGGCGCTCAGCTCGAACTGGCATGCGTTCCGCGCCCCCGACCAGGAGTGGGAGCGTACTCACTATCAGCGCCAGTCCAAGATCGAAGCCATGGTCCAGGCCGTGATCGCGAACGGTCGCAAGTCGGGGGCACCGAAGAGCTTCGACAAGGCCTGGATCAAGGTCCTGCAGAACCATCTCGGCGCGTGGAAGCACGCCGAGTTCGGTCTCGGCACGTCGCTGATGCAGGCCCAGCGCTACGGCTACACCCAGATGATCAACAATGCGACGCTGACCAACTCGTCCTACAAGCTTCGACTTTCCCAGGACATTACGCTCTATCTCGCCGAGATCGGAATGGACATTCCGGGGTTCGACGACACGGCCGGCAAGCGCGCCTGGCTGGAGGACAAGGGTTGGCAGGGCACACGGGAAGCGATCGAGTCGATCATGGGCTCGCCCGACTATCTCGAGCAGTATTTCGCCACCAACATCGTCTTCGAACCGCTCGTCGGCGAGCTGTTCCGCAGCGGCTTCCTGATGCAGGTAGCCTCGTCGAACGGCGATTTCATCACGCCGCCGGTGATTTCGTCCGCGGAAGCGGACTATGAGCGCAATCTCGCGAACACGATCGACCTGATGCACCTCCTGGTGACCGACAATCAGCATGGCGCTCACAACAAGAAGCTGTTCCAGGGGTGGGTGAACAAGCATGTGGCGCTCGCCAACAAGGCGGCCGCCGGCCTTCAGCCGATCTGGTCGCAGTCGCATTCAAAGCCGGTGCAGTACGCCGACGCGCGCGCGCAGTCGGTCGAACGCATCAAGAAAATTCTCGGCGAGCTCGGCCTCACCCTTCCCAAGGAGTAAATTGCAATGTCCGTCGTTTCCAGATCTGCGACCAATCAGAATATCTTCCAGAAGATGGGAGACCTCCGTTTCGAGCAAACAATTTCTCATCAGTGCGGCGTCACCATGAATGACAGTGTCGAGGCGCGGGCCATCGCCGAATTCATGGGGAAGAAGCCGAACGTGACCGTGACCTATCAACCGGCCCTGATCCGCATCGACGGCGAAGGAAAGCTGATCTTCAAGATGGATGAGATCAGCGAAATTCTCGGGAAGGAAATGACTGCCGAGATCTTCGAAGTGAATACCTCGACCCACTATGGACGGATGGTGCGCGTCGACGACAACACGGTGACGCTGTTCGGCAACATGGACGAGGTCTTCGAATACATCGAGTGAGCTCCATTCTCCCTGACTGGGTGGGGCCGCTTCGTGGCCCCACCGCTTCTCGAACTGTTCTCGCGCGACTACTGCGCCTCGATTTGATCGAATAGAGCAAACCAAGAATTCCTGGAGACCACCATGTTCATCACTCCCAGCGGCGAGGAAGTGTTCGTTTTAGACGGTCACACCCATTTCTGGGACGGCAGTCCGGCGAACCAGGCCAACATCCACGGCAAGCAGTTCATCGATTGCTTCTACGCCTATCACACCTCGCTCAGCCCGAAGGACAAGCTCTGGCCGAAGGAGCAGTTCGAAAAATACAGCGCCGACCAGATGTACCACGATCTGTTCATCGACGGTCCGGACGACATGGCCGTCGTTCAGTCGACCTACCTGACAGAGTTCTACAAGAACGGCTTCAACACCATCGATCGCAATGCCGAGATGGCAAAGAAGTACAAGGATCGCTTCATCGTCAACGGTGCCTTCGACCCGCGGGACGGTGAGAAGGCACTCGAATACATCCACTACATGAAGGAGACGTTCGGCATCAAGGGCGTCAAGCTCTATACAGCCGAGTGGAAGGGCGATTCGCGAGGGTGGAAGCTCACGGACCCCAATGCCTACCGCTGCCTCGAGCTCTGCCAGAAGCTCGGTATCACCAACGTCCACGTCCATAAGGGGCCGACGATCATTCCGTTGGACAAGGACGCGTTTGATGTTCACGACGTCGATCATGCCGCGACCGACTTCCAGGGGCTGAACTTCATCATTGAGCACTGCGGTCTGCCTCGTCTCGACGATTTCTGCTGGATTGCGGTGCAGGAGACCAATGTTTACGGTGGCCTCGCGGTGGCGCTGCCGTTCATCCACGGGCGCCCGCGCTATTTCGCCGAAGTGATCAGCGAACTGCTGTTCTGGGTCGGCGAAGATAAGTTGCTTTTCGGCAGCGACTACGCGATCTGGACGCCGCGCTGGCTGGTCGAGAAGTTCTGGAATTTCGAGCTGCCGGAAGATCTCAAGCAGGAGCACGGCGTCGATCTCACTCCGGAGGCGAAGAGGAAGATTCTGGGCCTCAACGCCGCGCGCCTCTATGGCGTCGACGTCGAGGCGCAGAAGGCGAAGCTTGCGCAGCAGGTTCACGCGACTGCGGCGGAGTAGACACCATGAGCGCGCTCCAACATCGGCATGATCGTAAGACCAGCGAGGTGTGGGAGCGCCTTGCGTCGGTAACGGACCCCGAGCTGGACGAGTCGGTTACCGAGCTCGGATTTATCGAACAGGTCTCGGTCGATCATTGTGACAGGGTCGATATCGTCTTTCGCCTGCCGACCTACTGGTGTTCGGCGAACTTCGCGTTCCTGATGGCCGATGACATGCGTCGGGCGGTGGCGTCGCTGCCGTGGGTTCGTGAGGCCCGCCCGCAACTGCGGGATCACATGGTGGCCGAGGAGATCAACAGAGGTGTCCGCGAGGGTATGTCGTTTGGCGATGCACTCAAGGACTTCGCGGCCGGCGGGTCGCTCGACGATCTGCGGGAGAAATTTCGTCGCAAGGCATTCGAACGGCGCCAGGAGGTCATGATACTGGCATTACGGGGGTTGGGTTATGAGGATCCAGCGATCTGCCGGATGAATCTGAGCGCGTTTGACGCGATCAACTTCGGCTCGGAAGAAGTTGCGCGCCAGAAACCGCGCTATCGAGAGCTTCTGGTCGAACGGAGCCTCGCCAGTCTCCCCGGCGACCGCGCCTTTGTCACCTACGATGGGCGCACCATCAAGCGCCACGAAGTGGTCCTGTATCTGCAGCGGTTGCGAGGAGTGCGTATCAACATGGAGTTTAACAGCTCCTTGTGCAGAGGCCTTCTTGCGGTTCGCTATCGCGGGTTCGATGGGGATCGTTCGGGCCAGACCTCCGGGCCGTGCGGTGGCTGCGGCAGTGGCTGTGGCGTGCAGTCTGTCGGACCGGCAGGCATGAAGAAACATTCCGTCGCGCTTGCTTAAGGTTGCGCTGATACGCGCAGCGCCTGCGAGCGCCAATAGACGGAGCGGACAGCAAGTCCGCCCGACCTGATAACCAAGAGACGACCACGTGGGAGTGAAGCGCAATGCCAAAAGTTCTGCTGCATGACATAGAAGCTCGCCGCGCTCTCGCGCGCGGAGTCCAGAAGCTTGCTGCCGCGGTCGAATCGACGCTCGGTCCCAAGGGCATGAACGCGATGGTCGACAGGCCGATCGGCACGCCCATCGTGTCTCGCGATGGCGTTACCATCGCCTCCGAGATCGAACTGCCGGATCGCTTCGAGAACATGGGCGCCCAGGTGGTGCGCGAGGTCTCGATGCAGACCAACGAAGTCGCGGGCGACGGTACGACGACGGCGATGGTTCTCGCGAACGGCCTCATACAAGGGGGCGTTGCGGCGCTGGAGCGCGGCGCGAAGGCCGTCGATCTCTGCAAGGGGATTGACCGGGCCGTCGAAGTCGTTGTCGAGACCCTGAAGAGAGCGGCGGTCGCCGTATCGGATCGCAAGACATTGCAGGCGGTGGCGACGATAGCTTCGACCGACGCTCACCTGGGCGGTCTGATAGCCGAGGCGGTCGAGCGCGTCGGCAAGGACGGCATCATCAGCTCCGAATACGGGCTGACGACGAGCACGACGCTCGAGGTCGTCGAAGGCATGTCGTTCGACCGGGGGTACCTTTCTCATCATATGGTGACGGACGTCGAGAAGATGGAAGTGGTGCTGGATCAGCCCTGCATTCTCCTGACCGATCTGAAGATCAGGACGCCGGGTGAGCTGTCACCGCTCCGCGCGATGGTTGCCGCGACCGGACGGCCGCTCGTCATCGTCGCTGAGGAGATCGCGCCGGAGGTCGTCGTCACGCTGTTGGGCGATGGCAACCGCGGCAAGGTGCTTGTGGTCAATCCACCAGACTACGGCCACTGGCGCAAAGCGATAATGGACGACCTCGCCATCATCACCGGTGGGCGGGTCATCGCCCGCGAACTCGGCGGCAGGCTGGAGGAGGTTGGCATTGGCGATCTCGGCACCGCGCGGCAGGTGCGGGCGAGTGCGCGTGAAACGGTCATTATCCGGGGCGGTGGTGACGATGCCGCGATTGCGGCGCGGCGCCAGCAGGTTGCAAAGCAACACGATCTGGCACCGCCCAACATCGAGCAGGACAAGCTCAAGGAACGACTGGCCAAACTGTCGGGCGGAACCGCGGTCATCTTTGCGGGCGGCGTCACGCCAGTCGAACAGAAGCGTACGATCCAGTTGATCGATGATGCGCTGAGCGCGGCGCGGGCGGCGGCCGAGGAGGGCATCGTGCCTGGTGGCGGGACAGCACTGGCGCAGTGTGCGCCGGTGGTGGCGCGCACGCTCGGCAACATCAATGGCGACCTGGGTGAAGGCATCAAGCTGGTACGTGAAACCTTGTCGCGTCCTGCCGCCTTCATCGCCCGAAATGCGGGGCACGACGCGCAGAAGGTCGTGGCCGAGCTGCAAAGCTCACGGACGGGGGTCGGGTTCGACGCTGCCAACGGGGTTTTCATCGATATGGTGTCAGCCGGCATCGTCGACCCCGTCAGGGTCACGTATACCGCACTTCGAAACGCAGCCTCTGTCGCCACGCTGGTCCTGACCACCAACACGTTGGTTGCCGACGTGCCGGAGTACATTGACTCGACACAGGGACCGGCACTCGGCGGCGGGGCGGAGAAACTTGGCCGCGCATGAGTACGTACGTGGTTTGCGTTCCGTCGCGCCGCCTCAGGCTCCGTGGTCGGGATATCTTAGGTGACAACGATCTGGAACGCGGTACAATCTTGGCAGCTCCGGCATGGGCCGAAGGAGGCGTGCAACAAGCCTCCACGGACATTCGATTAGCCGGGCAGGAGGAAGCGGGACATGGCCTACATCATCTCCAAACGTGACGGTCCGCACCGCGAAGAGGTGGCGGCGAAGGACTTCCTTCAGAAGAACCGCACGACCATCAACTCGCTCGCCAATCATCTGACGCTCGGGCGTTGGCAGGAGCTGCGCCACCCGAAGACTCCTTCACAGCCTCAGCCATCGGGCAAGCTCTGGTCCACGCCTCGGGCCCGCCCAAAAGAGCTTGAGCCCTACGTGCTGATCAGCTTCAATGGTCGCGTCGTGATTGCCGATCTTGCTTCGGGGCGGCAACTCCATTTTGTTGGAGAACTGCGCGGCAGCGGCCGGTCGCGATACTTTGCGCTGGCAACGCACGAGAATGGGATCTTCGATCCGCTGGATGACGAATTGTACAAAGTCCTGGTCGACCTGGAAGGCGTGAGCGTCCCCGACGAGACGTCGGAGGCTCAGCTGGAGCAGGTCATCTCAAGTCGTCTTGGCTTGGACGCGATCGCCAGAAGCAACGAATGATCTCCACGAGCTGGATCTGGCGGGATATCGATCTCGATCAGGTCTGGCGCATGTCGTTTCTGCCGATCAAGCTGCTGTTTGCCAATGTAGGTTTGGTGCCCCAATGCTGACGGAAACGTTCATGGCCAAGCCGCCATTTTCCCTGGAAGGCTACAAAGTTCCGGACGTCACGGACGCGGAGCAGGGGCGGCCATACGATGAACGGGAAACCAACAGGGCGTGGGAAAACTTTCTGACGTTCGGAGACGCAAAGCGCGAGAACGCTCTGGTCCGAGGCGTCATCGAGGAGTCATGGCAGCGCAGCATCCAATCGGGGGTCGATGCCCGTTGCAAGGGCAGCGGTCTCGTCGCGTCGCCGGACGATCTCTATGAGCTGCGTCTGAAGAACGATGATCTGCTTGGCTCCAGCGCTCAGACATTTCGCCGTGTAGCGGATGTACTCGGCGATGCGGCCACGATGTTGGTCATCACCGACAGGAACGGCGTCGTGCTTGATGTCGGGGGCGACCAACGGACGATAGATGCCGGGCACGATATTCGCCTCGAAGTCGGCGCCGATTGGGGCGAGACGGTGACCGGCACCAATGGCATTGGCACAGCGCTTGTCACAGGCAAACCGGTCCATGTCCACGCGGCGGAGCATTTTTCCGAAGGCATCAAGGCCTGGACTTGCGTCGGTAGTCCCATTCGTAGCCCGATCGACGGTAGCATCATCGGCATCATCGATTTTTCCGGACCCCAGGCGATCTTTCATCGGCACAACGTCGCATTGGCGGTGATCGCCGCCAACCATATAGAGCTCGCGCTCTCGGAAAAGATCCGGCTCGAAAGAATACTGCTTCTCGAGGCGAGTATCTCTCGAATGTCAGGGATGGGCAGCACTGACGGCGTGGTGATCCTGGATCGCTTTGGTCGGGTCGTTCATCACAACGATATGGCGTCGGCTCGCTGGCGGCGGATCGCGCAGTCGCGTGAGTTGAACATCGGATCACAAATTCTCCCAAGCCGCGAGGGTCTGTTGGGCAAAGACCTGGCGCAGGCGTTGCCCGAGGAACTGCGCGAACAGCGGATCGAGCCACTGGTCGTCAACGGAGAAGTGAAGGGCGCAATGCTCGTTCTCGCGTCGAAGCCACGGGCAAATCCTGCTGCATCCGAGATGTCGCCGACAGCCCGCACAGCGCTGATGTCGGCCAAGGACGCGATCGTCGGATGCAGCGAGGCATTGCTTGAGATCGTCCAGAAAGTCGAGCGCGCGGCGTTCGGCCGGACGGCGATCCTGCTCGAGGGCGAAACGGGAGTCGGCAAAGAGCTGTTTGCCAGTCTCATTCACGCGGCCGGCCAAAAGACGGGCAAGGAGCCCTTCATCGCCTTCAATTGCGGTGCGGTTTCAAAAGACCTTCTGGGCGGCGAACTGTTCGGCCATGCTCCCGGCGCGTTTACCGGTGCCACGCGCGAAGGAAAGCCGGGACGCTTCGAATTCGCCAATGGTGGTGTGCTCAGCCTCGACGAGATTGGCGAACTGCCGCTGGATCTCCAGCCCTATCTGCTTCGCGTGCTGGAGGAGCGCGCGGTGTACCGGCTCGGCGACAGCAAGCCGCGCCCGGTCGACGTTCGACTTGTTGCTTCTACGAATCGGAACTTGAAGCAGGAAGTGACAGAGGGGCGTTTCAGAAAAGACCTGTATTTCCGGATCGGCGTCGTCAAATTCACCATCCCGCCTCTCCGCGAGCGCCAGGGCGATGTCGAGATCCTGATCGACCATTTCAACCACAAATTTGCGACTACCTATAACACCCAGGCGCTGCGCTTCGAGCCAGACACGATGGAATTGCTGCAGCGCTACAGCTGGCCGGGGAATGTCCGCGAACTTCGCAATCTGGTCGAGAACCTCGTACTGATGACGCTGACCGGCGTTGTGACCCTCAGGGACTTGCCGGAGGACTTCCTCGAACCAGGTCCTGCTCAGCCCAAGTCAGGCCCTGCGCAAACGGCGCACCGCGCGACGGAGGCCGAAGAAGAGATCGCCCGTTTCGACGACATGGAGCGTCGCGCAATCGAGAGAGCGGTGGCGAACGCCGGCGGCAATATTGCGGCCGCTGCCGAAAAGCTGGGGCTCTCGCGCGCCACGCTGTATCGCAAATTGCACCAATACCGTTCCCAGACCTAGGGATGGGGTCAGACATGGCGGCTGTCTGCAATCAACAGAAGGGCGGGGGAGGGCCGCTCGCCCCGGCGACCCTGGCCTCGCAGATCCTTGCGCGCGCGGACCGCGACGTCACTTTCGTGGTGCACCTGATCGGCGAAAGCCAAAGCCTGCTGGTGCGACATTTCATCGTGTTTATCGAGGCCGAGCTCGCAAAGCGAGGGATGAGTTACGGCGTACATCCGCTATTGCGTCCTTTCATCGAAGCGCATGCACGCGAACTCTCGGATTTCGTCTTGCAGGGTATCGGCCTGCGGCATCAGTTCGGCCTCCAGACCATCGAGACGATGGCCGGAGATCCGGCGCGGTTACTGAGGGTCGATCTGTGGGACTCACTGCAATCTCACGTCAATGACGCTCAGCAACACTTCGTATCTGGTGCTGGAGGCCTGCAGCGGGTTCTGGACCAACTCGAGTCGGGCGGATGAGCGGGGATCCGGCGACCCTTGTCGACATGCTGAAGGAGCGGTTGCTCGTCGTTCAGCAGATATCGGCCGTTCAATCGCGCAGCCTTCTGCACCGTCAGCTTGGTGGCGGAGCGGGTTTCGAGATCCAGAGGATCGAGCGGGAGATTGCAGAAATAGGGGCCTCGTATGCGTTCACGAAGACGCTCGAGGACGCGCGCGGGCGCTTAGCGAGCGCGGATGCCGGAATGGCAGAGTGCGAGGCTCGATGCGCCGCGCTGGAACGGCGCCTTGAAGATCTCGACAGGTGGATTGCGACCAGCAAGTGAGACAATCGATGGACACGATGGAAGCCGAGACCGCAACGCTCTATGACTTGCTTGGGCGTCATTGGAGCGTAGGCGCGGCGGTTACGAGCGCGGCGTTCGACGCTGCGGGAGAGGCCGCCGCGTTCGCACTTGCCGATGGCTCTCTGGCCATCGCTCCGCTGATCGACAGCGAACCGCCGAAAGACCGCTGTCGTATAGCGTTGGACGGAGGCCGGTCGACGATCTCGCCGCGGCGCAAGCCGGTGCCACCGTTGACCAAAGTCGTTATCAGCGATGGTCTGCTTCATCTTGCTTCGGTCGAGCCTTCGGGCTTCATCGCAAGTGATGGCAGCCAATTGCTCCACGTGTCGGCATCCGGTGTGACCCGACAAGGTGCGAAATTCGGCACTCCGATCGATCTCGTCACCCCGGTGCATGCTGGAGGTATTCTGGCCGCTTCCGGCGGATCGGTCATACACTGCGACTCCAACGGTGACATCGGATGGCTCCAGGAGCGCGCCGGAGGGAATTCATCCGCGATGGCGGTATCGCGAGATGGCCGGAGCTTTGCGATAGGAGCTGACGGTTGCCTGCTTGTTCGTGCCTTCGGGCCGCGACCTGAGCCGACCGCTTCATTCGCGCTAGGCTCAATCTCAACTTTGTCGTGGAGCCCCGACGGAAGCTGGCTGGCCATGTCCTCCGCCAAGGGAGGCATCTTGTTGCTGCGTCTTTCCGACGAGCGGATCGTCCATATTTCCAGCTATCCTGCGAGCGTTACGTCTCTTTCGTGGAGTGCAGACTCCGGCGTACTCGTGACGAGTGGAGCCTATCGGATCATCGCATGGGACGTTTCCAGCCTCGGCGAGGGTAGCGAGCCGCCGAAGAGCCTCAGCACAGGCCGTGGCGGCTTCGTCCTCGTCGAGACCGTTGACATGCACCCGGGGCGTCGGTTGGTTGCGGCGGGATACGGCGACGGCAGGGTCGTTGTCGCCAGGATCGGAGAACCCGACGAGCTGGTCGTCAAACCGCCGGGTGGGAGGGCGGTCCAAACCCTCCGATGGTCCGACGACGGCCAGCATCTTGCAGTCGGAACGCGCGACGGCGAGGCGGCGATCGTGACGTTCCCGCCGCAAATCTTCAAGTAATGGCGAGCTGGGCGAAGAGCCTTCGCGAATTCCAGGAGCAACCTCATGACAGTTACCGAAGCGTCAAACGAAGCCAAAAGCAAGGATCAGTTCTTCAAAGAGCTGGCCGAGCTCTCCGAGCGCATGATCTCCGCGCACGGAAAAGAGTTCTCGATGGGCGCCTTGGTGCTGGCAGCGAGATTCATCGCCGAAAATAGGCCCTTCGAGCGAAACGCAACAACGCAGTGACGGGTCGTCCTTCTGCACATGAATCTGAGGGAAGGGTCTCGCGGATTGTATGTTGAAGGGGCTTATTCGGAACAACGAACTCGTCCTTAAGGCCGAGTGGCTGGAGACCTTGTCACTGCACAGTGGCGCCGGATTGTGGAATGCGATCTTGTACGAAGGGGACGCGATGCACCCCAAGGCGCGTTGGACCTGGTCGAGGCGAATTCCGGCGCTTCTGCGGGTACAAGATAGAAGCTGGATTCCCTAGCGTCGTGCAATCTTGGTCTGACCGCCTCCGCACCGACGACGCCGCGTCGACATTCGCCGCGTCTGGTTCGACCCGCGAGACCGGCCTCGGCTATGGTCGATGTCATTCATCTAAAAGCTATCATGCTTTCTATCATCACCTGGACATGGTGATCAGCCTCGCTCCGCGACGCCCGGCTTGTGTGCAACAGCGATCAGCTCGTGACGCGCTTGTAGAACAAGCTTGCCGTCGGCCGCGCGGACGACCAGCCAAACTGCGCTTGCAATGTTTAGTAAACCGTGCATTACTAAACAAATCGAGCCTGCCGGGCCTATAGAATCCGGGTGGCGCGAGGAAACGTCAGTTTAGTTATTCAGCTCGTCACGGACTGTGTCGCTCTGCTCGAAGCATTCGAGCGGGTAGGAAAGCTGCGCCATGTCGATGGCCGGCCCACTCGGAGGGAACGTGTAATGAAACGGACAACGAAGACGCTTGTAGTGGCATGCGGGGCTGTTGCCGCCGCATTCGGCGTCGGAGCGGGGACCACGCCCGCACAGGCGCAAGGCAAAACCATCACGCTGTGCTGGGCCGCATGGGATCCCGCCAACGCGCTGGTCGAACTCTCGAAGGATTTCACCGCCAAGTCGGGCATTGGTATGAAGTTCGAATTCGTGCCGTGGACCAATTACGCCGATCGCTTCCTGAACGAACTCAATTCCCACGGGGCGTTGTGCGATCTCATCATCGGCGATTCACAATGGATCGGCGGCGCTGCGGAGAACGGCCAGTACGTCAAGCTCAACGATTTCTTCAAGAAGGAAGGAATCAGCATGGACGACTACATGCCGGCGACGGTGGTCGGCTATTCCGAGTGGCCCAAGAACACGCCGAACTATTGGGCGCTGCCGGCTATGGGCGATGCGGTGGGCTGGACCTATCGCAAGGACTGGTTTGCGCGGCCGGACGTGCAGAATGATTTCAAGGCCAGGTACAGCCGCGATCTCGCCGTACCGAAGACGCTCGATGAGCTCCGCGACATCGCGCAGTTCTTCCAGGGCCGCGACATCGACGGCAAGAAGGTCTATGGCGCCTCGATCTATACCGAGCGTGGCTCGGAAGGCATCACCATGGGCGTCTCGAATTACCTCTACGACCACGGCTTCAAATACGACGATCCGAAAAAGCCCTATGCGATGGACGGGTTCGTGAACTCGCCCGGCGCCGTCAAGGGGCTCGAGGCCTACAAGGATCTTTACAAGTGCTGCACGCCGCCCGGCGCCTCCAATTCCTACATGTCGGAGGGGCTTGATGCCTTCAAGTCCGGCCAGGTCGCGCTGCAGATGAACTTCTTCGCGTTTTTCCCGGGCCTCTACAAGGACCCGAATGTCGGCGGCGACAAGATCGGCTTCTTCGTCAATCCGGCCGGCCCTGCCGGGCAGGCGACGCAGCTCGGCGGCCAGGGCATCTCGGTGGTCTCCTACTCCAAGAACCAGGCCGAGGCGCTGCAATACATCAAGTGGTTCTCCGGCGGCGACGTCCAGAAGAAGTGGTGGGCGCTCGGCGGCTATTCCTGCGCCAAGTCCGTGCTGAACGATCCGAGCTTCCCGAACAGCGCCCCCTTCGCGAAGGAGTTCCTGCAATCGATGGGAATGGTCGTCGACTTCTGGGCCGAGCCTTCCTACGCCCAGCTGCTGCAAGCCGAGCAGAAGCGCGTGCATGACTATGTGGTGGCCGACAAGGGCACCGCGCAGGAAGCGCTCGACGGTTTGGTGAAGGACTGGAAGGCGATCTTCAAGGAAGAAGGCAAGAAGTTCTGAGGCAAGCTGCCCGGAGCGCGTGCGCTCGCGCTCCGGGTTTCCTTCGAGATGACCGGAATTGTCGCATCGCCGACACCCCGGGTGCCAGGATCGGTCGACGCAATGAATGAATTGAGTGCCTCTTCGCGGATCACCTATCGGGCCGTCATGGTCCGGCCAGGCGTGGCGCGTCGTATCCGGGGCTTGTCGGACAAGACGCTCGCGTGGCTCTTCATCACGCCGACGATCATGCTGCTGCTCGCGATCAATATCTTTCCGCTGCTCTGGACGATCTATCTGTCGTTCACGAACTACCGCGCGAACCGCGCCAACGTGCCGACGATCTGGCTGGGGGCTGACTGGTACCAGTCGATCCTGACCGATCCGGACATCTGGGCGGCGATGCAGGTGACGGCGCATTTCGTGATCTGGACGGTGGTGATCGAGACCGTCCTCGGATTTGGCCTTGCCTATCTCATCGACAAGAAGTTCCGCGGCCACGGGATGTGGACCACGATCATCCTGCTGCCGATGATGCTGTCGCCCGCCGTCGTCGGCAATTTCTGGACGTTCCTCTATCAACCGCAGATCGGACTGTTTAATTACGTGGTCGCCTTCTTCACCGGTCGCGCGGCCTCGTCGTTCCAGATGCTGGGTGACGTCACGCTGAGCCCCTGGGCCATCGTCATCGTCGATGCCTGGATGTGGACGCCCTATGTGATGCTCATTTGTCTGGCCGGCCTGCGTTCGATCCCTGATTACATCTATGAGGCTGCGGAGGTCGATCGCGCGTCGAAATGGCGGCAGTTCTGGTCGATCACGCTGCCAATGGCGTTGCCCTTCATCATGCTGGCGGTGCTCTTCCGTGGCATCGAGAATTTCAAGATGTTCGACATGGTCAATCTGCTCACTGGGGGTGGGCCAGGATCGACCACGGAAGTCGCCTCGATCACGCTCAAGCGTGCGGCGTTCGAGAGCTGGCGCACCGGTTATTCCTCGGCCTTCGCGATCATCCTGTTCGTGACGGTCTTCGGTCTCGCCAACATCTATGTGAAGGCGCTGAACAAGGTGAAAAGCCGATGACGTCAGCCACCACAGCCCATTCGGTCGTCGAGCCCTCGGCCACGACGCGGCGGTTCGCCGGCTCACTGATCGTGCTCTACGCCATCATCACCATGATCCCGCTGGTGTGGATCATGCTCACCGCGTTCAAATCGCCCGACGATGCGATTTCCTATCCGCCCAAGGTGATGTTCAAGCCATCGCTCGAAGGCTTCTGCAATCTCTTCACGACACGCTCGCGCCAGACGCCGGAGTTCATCCGCTCGCTGGGACCGCCGCAGGGGCTTTGCGATAGCATAGCACGGAGCCGCAACATGGTGGTCGCCGGTCCCTCGAACTATGTACCTCGCTTCGTCAACTCTCTGATCATTGCGTTCGGCTCGACCGTGCTCGCCGTCGCCCTGGGCACCTTGTCGGCCTACGGTTTCTCACGGTTCCGCGTGCCCCTGAAGGACGACCTGCTTTTCTTCATTCTGTCGACCAGGATGATGCCGCCGATCGCGGTCGCGATCCCGATCTATCTGATGTACCGCACCATCGGATTGTCGGACACAAGGCTCGGGATGATCCTGCTCTATACTTCGGTCAACGTCTCGCTCGCGGTCTGGCTTCTCAAGGGCTTTATCGACGAAATCCCGCGCGAGTACGAGGAAGCTGCGATGATCGACGGCTATACACGCTTTCAGGCCTTCGTGAAGGTGGTGCTACCGCAGGCCACGACGGGAATCGCGGCGACGGCGATCTTCTGCCTGATCTTCGCCTGGAACGAATACGCTTTCGCCGTGCTCTTAACCTCGGGCAACGCGCAGACGGCGCCGCCGTTCATTCCGATTATCATCGGCGAGGGCGGACAGGATTGGCCGGCGGTGGCCGCGGGCACGACGCTGTTTCTGGTGCCGATCGTGGTGTTCACGGTGCTGTTGCGCAAGCACCTGCTGCGCGGCATCACCTTTGGAGCCGTTCGCAAATGAGTGTTGATGCCACCCCATCCATCGCGCGTCGCAGTCTCGCAGACCGCGTTCTGCGCCGCGGTCCGCTCGAAGCTGCTGCGACGACGATCATTGCCGCCGGAGTCGTCATGCTGATGCAGCCATTCTCCCTGACGCTGTATTCCTGGTCGTTTGTGACGACCCTGTTTGGCACGGTGATGTTCACCATCGTGTCGAAGGTTCGGGAGTAGGGCGCGATGGCACAGATCAGGGTCGAGGCGCTCGACAAATCCTTCGGTACGTTTCATGCGGTCAAGGCCGCGAGCTTCACGGTGGAGGACGGCCAATTCCTTTGCCTGCTGGGACCCTCCGGTTGCGGTAAGACCACGACGCTCCGCATGATCGCGGGCCTGGAATTGCCGACGGCAGGCACGATCCGGCTCGGCGGGGAGGACGTGACGATGAACCGCGCATCGGCGCGCGACATCGCCTTCGTGTTCCAGCTCTTCGCGCTCTATCCGCACATGAACGTTCGACGCAACATCGGCTTTCCCTTGAAATGCGAGGGCATCAGTGCGGCCGAGCGCGAGCGCCGGGTCGTCGAGGCCGCGCGCATCCTCCGGATCTCTCATCTCCTTGACCGGTCGGTGTCTGGCCTCGCCGGCGGCGACCGGCAGCGCGTCGCGCTGGGACGGGCGATCGTGCGCAAACCAAAGTGTTTTCTGATGGACGAGCCGCTCGGCGCGCTCGATACCGAGATGCGGGAGGCCATGATTCATGAACTGCGTGCACTGCATGACAGGTTGGGTGCGACGACCGTCTACGTCACGCACGACCAGCTCGAGGCCATGGCGATGGCCGACAGGATCGCGGTGATGAATAATGGTGTCGTCGAGCAGGTCGCGAGCCCGCGCGACATCTATGACCGGCCGGCTTCGCTGTTTGTTGCGGACTTCATCGGCTCGCCGCCCATGAACTTTCTGCCGTTCCGTGGCGGTCTGAAAACCGGCGCAGAGGCAATCCGGCTCGGCGAGCATGATGTTGCAATTCCCGCTGCGCGCGAGGCCATGGCGGAAAGCGAGCTCGTACTGGGGGTGCGGCCCGAGCACGTGCGGTTCACCGATCGTGGCACGGTGCGCGGCGAGGTTTATGGGACGGAATATCTTGGAACGACGCAGATCGTAACCGTGACGACGCACTACGGCACGCTCAAGGCCCGCTCACCCAGCAGTAAGTCCTTTCGTACCGGCGAGAATGTCGGGCTCGACTTCCGGCCCGATACGCTGTCGATCTTCGACAAGGCGTCAGGCCGGGCTGTACGTACCGCGCTGCATGAGGGAGGCGCGCATGGCTGAGGTCGAGATCAATGCCGTCTCCAAGGCATTCGGCAAGACGGAAGCCGTGAGCGATCTGTCGTTGACCGTTGGCGACGGCGAATTCGTCGCATTGCTCGGGCCGACCGGTGCCGGCAAGACCACGGCATTGCGTTTGATCGCCGGATTGGAGCGGCCGGACCGCGGTTCGATCCGGATCGACGGGCGCGACGTGACCGGCGATGCACCGGCCGACCGCGATGTGGCCTTTGTCTTCCAGCAATATTCGCTGTATCCGCATTTGACCGTGTTTGAGAACATGGCCTTCGCGTTGCGTGCGCCGACCCGCCGCGTGCCCGAAGCCGACATCCGCGCGAAGGTGCAGGAGGTGGCGCGTCTGCTTCATATCGAGACCAAGCTGGACAACAAGGCGACGCAGCTGTCGGGCGGGCAGATGCAGCGCGTCGCGATCGGTCGGGCTTTGGTCCGTTCGCCCGCGATCTATCTGATGGACGAGCCGCTCTCCTCGCTGGATGCCAAGCTGCGCGGCGAACTGCGCCTCGAACTCAAGCGGGTCCAGGTCGATCTCGGCGCGACGATCCTCTATGTCACCCACGATCAGACGGAGGCGATGACCATGGCTTCGCGCATCGGCGTGATCGAGGCGGGGCGACTGATGCAGATCGGCTCGCCGCGCGAGATCTACGAGAACCCGATCAACGCGCATGTCGCGGCGCGGCTGGGCCAGCCGACGATCAACCTGCTGCCCGCGGCTCTGTTCGCCGGCGTGCCAGCCGGCGCCCAGACGATTGGCGCGCGGACCGAGCACCTGAAGATTGCGCGGGGCGGCGGAGACGTATCGGCAACCGTCAAGCGGGTCGAACACCTCGGCGACCAGAGCCATCTCCATCTTGACCTCGGCGGCCGATCGGTTGTGACCCTGGCTGACCCCGAGGCCGGCTTGGGCGCCGGGGACGTGGTGTCGCTCCGTCTGAACAAGCCGCTGTTTTTCGATGCGAAGGGCAGGAGGGTAGCGGCATGAGCCTCGATCGGGTAGCCAGGGAAAGACTGGTGCGAGCGCTGGCAGGGTCAGTGATCGAACACGCGGACGAACTGACGAGCCTCGACCAGGCGATTGGCGATGGGGACCACGGGCTGAACATGAAGCGCGGTTTCGAGGCTGTGCTCGCGACATTGCCGGGCCTTGCCGACAAGCCGCTCCCGGACATGCTGAAGGCGATCGGAATGACGTTGGTGATGAAGGTCGGCGGCGCCTCAGGGCCGCTGGTCGGGACGTTCTTCATGGAACTGGGCAAGGCCCTTCCGGAGCAGCCGACCCGGGTCGATCTCGTAGTGGCGACGGAGAAGGCGATCGATGCCGTCAAGGCGCGCGGCCGTTCCGAAGCGGGGCAGAAGACGCTGCTGGATGTCCTGGTGCCGGTGCACGGCGTTCTGGCGGGAGGCGGCGATGCCAAGGCGATCGCGACCGAGGCGGCGCAGGCGGCCGATCGCACCACGCCGATGCTGGCGATCCGTGGCCGCGCGTCCTTTCTTGGCGAACGTTCCATCGGTCACATGGACCCCGGCTCGCGCTCGGCGTCCCTTCTGATCGGTGCAGCAGTTGAGACACTGGAGTTCGAGGTCAATACATGAGCAGTTTACGTCCCGGAAATGTCGGAATTGTCATCGTGTCGCATTCGCCGAAGATAGCGGAAGGTGCGGCCGATATGGTGCGCCAGATGGTCGGCGACGCGGTGCCGCTGGCCTGGACCGGTGGCGATGTCGATGGCGGGCTCGGTACGAACGTTGCCGGGATCCTCGAGGCGATCGAGACGGCCTGGTCACCGGCAGGCGTTGCGATCCTTGTCGATCTCGGTGGTGCCGAGACCAATTCGGAGATGGCGGTGGAGATGCTTCCCGAAGACCGGCGCGCGCGCGTCCTGGTCTGCAATGCCCCGGTGGTCGAGGGGGCTGTGATCGCTGCGACCGAGTCTTCGGGCGGCTCGCCGCTTGCCGCGGTCAAGCGCAGCGCGGAGGAATTCTATGCATGATGCCAACGCCAACCGGGCGGCTCAGACGTTTGCGCCGCTGACCGCTTCCGCGGTCCTCGTCAATCCGGTCGGGCTGCACGCGCGGCCGTCGGTGAAGCTCACGCAATGTGCGAAGGGTTTTACCGCAAAGATCGAAATTGCGCTTGCTGCCGACGGACCCTGGACGGACGCCAAGAGCCCGGTGAAGGTGATGCGTGTGAAGGCGCCGCAGGGCGCAACGCTGCATTTCCGTATCGCTGGTCCTGATGGCGAGGCGGCGCTCGCGGCCATGCTGGCGCTGGTGCATGATGGTTTCGGCGAGGCGTAAGATCGTGGGCGAGATCCATCTCACCGGCCATCCCGCCTCGCCAGGTCTCGCCATCGGCCCGGTCGCCGTGCTGACGAGTGCAGTGGCGAGCAGAGCGACGAAGGGCGATCCGGCTCAGGAGGCGGCAGCGCTGAAGGCGGCGATCGAGGGGGCAGCAGTGGAACTCGCCGAACTGATCGCGACGGTTCACGGCGAGGCCGCGGAGATCCTGGAGTGCCAGGTCGCGATGCTGGGCGACGATGCGCTCGCGGAAAGTGCCTATGAAGCCATTGCCACCGGTACGGCCGCCGATGAGGCCTGGCGCGTGGCGCTCGACGCGGAGATTGCAGGCTATCGCGCGGCGGATGAGGAATATTTCAGGGCCCGTGCCGCGGATCTGGTCGACATTCGCGACCGCGTGCTCGCGGGCCTGATTGGTGCTGATACGATCGCAAAAATCTCCGGCGATTCCGTCGTCACGGGTGATGATATTTCGCCGTCGACGTTCCTCGCCGTCGACTGGACCCGTGGCGGTGCCATTGCGCTGGCCGCCGGATCGCCGTCGTCGCATGTCGCGATGCTCGCGCGGTCGCGCGGCGCCCCCATGGTGGTTGGGTTGGGTCCCTTGCCATGGAACGGACAGCCGCCGTCGTTGGCGTTGGTCGACGGCGACACCGGCACCGTGATCTTCGATCCCCAGCCCGAAACGCGCCGGCTGTTCGAGCACCGCATGGCGGCTGCGAACGCCGCACAGGTCGCAGCCGACGCAGGTCGCCTCAAACCGGCGCTGACGGCCGATGGCCGGCGTATCGCCGTCCTTCTCAACGTCGCCGCGCCCGAAGACCTCGCGGGCCTCGATCCCGCAATCTGCGACGGCATTGGACTTGTGCGGACGGAGTTTCTGTTCGAGGGATCCAGGGGCCTGCCGGGCGAGGATGCGCAATATGCGGTCTATCGGCGTATTCTCGACTGGGCTGCAGGACGGCCTGTGACGATCCGTACCCTCGATGCCGGCGGTGATAAGCCAATTGCTGGCCTGACTATCGATGGCGAGCGCAATCCATTCCTGGGCCTGCGCGGGATCCGTCTCTCGCTTGCGCGGCCGGAGGTGTTTCGCGTCCAGTTGCGGGCGCTGTGTCGTGCGGCCGTCCACGGGACGCTGAAGGCGATGCTGCCGATGATCGCGATTCCATCGGAGCTCGACCGTGCCAATGCCATGCTGGACGCGGAGTTTGCAGCACTCAGGGCGGAGGGCATCGCCTGCGCCCGGCCGCCGCTCGGAATCATGGTCGAGGTCCCCGCGGCAGCGCTATGCGCTGTGGATTTCGGCGCGGCATTCTATTCCATCGGATCGAATGATCTGACCCAATACACAATGGCCGCGGCGCGCGACATCGGCGCTGTCGCCGACCTCAACGATGCCGGCCATCCGGCAGTGCTGGCGCTGATCGCGCAGACCGTCGAGGCCGGGCGCAAGCGCGGCGTCGAAGTCTCGCTCTGTGGTGATGCCGCGGCCGACACGCGCTTGACGAATGCGCTGCTGGCGACGGGCCTGACGACCCTCTCGGTCTCGCCAATCGCGGTGGCTCGACTCAAGGCTGCCATCGCCGGGGTGACCGCATGAGCGACGATGCAGGCGAGGACACAAGTCGGCCGGGCGACAGCAATGTTGCGGACTACAAGCTCATCCTGCGGCGGGCCCTCGACAACCGGCCATCCGGGACGCGGTTGAAGCTCGCGGCAGCGCTCGGCAAGAACCGCTCGTTCGTGAGCCAGATCACCAATCCGGCATATCTGGTGCCGATCCCGGCGAAGCATGTCGCAATCATCTTCGAGGTCTGCCATCTCTCCGGCGCCGAGCGTACCGCATTCCTCGAAGCCTATGGTCGCGCGCATCCGGGACGGCTGCGCGGCGCCCACCGCGAGGCGCGCACGCGCGTCGTTACCGTGACCGTGCCCGACCTCGGCGACGACAAGAAAAATCGCGCGCTCGAGCAGCTCATCGTCGACTTTGCTGCTCAGCTCGCGCGCTACGCCGAAAGTATCGGCTGAGAATTCGCAACTGCAAAAAAGATAACCGGGAGGACGCCATGAAAAAGCTGATCAACAGCGCCGATACCGTGCTCGAAGAGAGTCTCGACGGGTTGGCAGCAGCCCATGCCGATATCCTTCTGCTCGGCGCCGAGCGGAAGTTCGTGCGCCGCCGCACCCTGAAGCCGGGCAAGGTCGCGCTCATCTCAGGCGGCGGCTCCGGCCATGAACCGCTCCATGCGGGATTCGTTGGTCTCGGCATGCTCGATGCCGCATGTCCGGGTCAGGTTTTCACGTCGCCGACGCCGGATCAGATGATCGAGGCGGCGGAGGCCGTCGACACAGGGGCAGGCGTGCTCTTGATCGTCAAGAATTACGAAGGCGATGTGATGAATTTCACCATGGCTGCGGAGATGGCCGGGCGCGAGGTTGCGAGCGTAGTGACCAATGACGACGTCGCAGTCGAGCAATCGACTTACACCACAGGCCGTCGCGGCGTGGCGGGGACGTTGATCGTGGAAAAGATGGTCGGCGCTGCGGCTGAAAAGGGCATGCCGCTCGCTGCGCTCAAGACGCTTGGCGATGACGTCAATCGACGCACCCGCTCGATGGGCGTGGCGCTGCTGCCGTGCACGGTCCCGGCAGCAGGACGGCCGAATTTCACCTTGGCCGATAACGAAATGGAAATGGGTGTCGGCATTCACGGCGAGCCGGGTCGCCGCAGGGTGCCGCTGGCATCTGCCGATGACATTGCCGTTGAGATGCTCGACGCGATCCTGGGTGATCTCGCACCGAGCAAGGGCAGCGAAGTCCTGCTTCTGGTCAACGGGTTCGGCGCAACACCGCTGATCGAACTCTATCTGATGGCAAACAGCGCCAAGCGCATTCTGGACGGGGCGGGGATCACGGCGACACGTTTCCTGACCGGCTCCTACGTGACGTCCCTCGACATGGCCGGTGCCTCTATCACTGTTTCCGTGCTCGATAGCCAGTCAAAGGAATTGTGGGACGCCCAGGTGCATACCGCGGCGCTACGCTGGGGTATCTGATGGACGGAAACGCAAGGTCAATCGTGGACCTTGCGCCCCCTCGTGTGCGCGACGTGTGCGATGAGAATCCGAAGAGGCGATTTCCGTTTCCAATTCATGCCGATATGGCCCTGGAAGAGCCAAGCAGCGGAAGCTTCGTCAAACCGGATTTCTCAATCGCTCCAATCACATGCGGGGCTGATCGAAGTCGAAATATCTTAGCAATATGAATAGCTTAGACCGAAAATTTTCTACAGCCCCCATGATGGATTGGAGCGACAGTTCAAGTTTTTCAATCGGTTAGAAGGCGGTGTGTGCACGACGTGTGCAGCGGGAGATCAAGAAAAATCTTGCGACAGCCAGCGTGAGCAAGCTCTCTGAAGTGGGTGGGGCGATCGCGGAGAGTGCCCACTTCTTCGCAACGCATTCGCGTAGCTACGCCTGCGACGCACTCGATCAACGACGCAGCGCGCTAGGATCGGACCAACTGACTCTTAATCAGCGGGTCCCAAGTTCGAGCCCTGCTGCGCCCACCATATAAATCAAGTATTTGGCGGTTTGACCAAACGGCGACCTCGGCGCCGTTTTCACCTCCGTTAGTGTGGGTTATCGCGGCAGCCCCAGCAAGTCGGATTTCGCGACCGAATTGATGCGCGTCGGGAAAGGCCGCCTCTACGTCCTTCGGGCAGAGGCCAGTCACGGCCGCAGTGTGTGGAACGCTTGCGATGTCTCGCAGTGTTTCCAAAGCAGTCGCCAACAACGCCAACGCAAATCGAGCGCCTTGCTCTGGAAGGGCAGGCGATAGGCAATCCGCGCTGAAACTGAGTGGCGGTGTTGCATTAAAAATACTAAATTAAATCAGATGGTTACGGCAATTTTGTCGACGCGATAATCCGCGCGCGCGTGTTAATACAACTGAAGGTTTTCGGCCGGGGCCTTCTTTGAGGCCTTTTCTAGGCAGGAACAATATGCAACATTTTAAAGGATTTTTAACAATTCTTTTAATTTTGCTTGCGGGTCACAATGAATCGCGCGGACATTTTTTTGCCTGCCAGCTCTCAAGATGTTTCTGTTTCGGCAAATGACGAAGCACTAACACTTCGAGCGCAGACATCGATCATTACCATTCCAGACGCTCATCTTCTCTTTTCGGGAGATTTCCAGCGCGTCGGCCTCGACTTGATTCTCTCGGATGAACTCCATCGCGTCATCGTCCCGAACTATTTCACGGGCCACGCGCATCCGCAGCTGGTTGCCCCCAATGGTGCGCAACTGCCGTCTCACGTCGTCGATGCACTGACCGGCCACACGGCCTATGCCCAAGCCGGCGCGCCGAGTGCCGCGGTTAAGGTGATCGGCCACATCGTCAAGCTGTCCGGCAGCGCCAGCATCGTCCGCAACGGCGTCACGATCGTCGCGAATGTCGGTGATGCCGTCAATCAGAACGACGTGGTGCAGACCGGCAGCGGTTCGACGCTTGGCCTCGCGCTCGACGACGGCACAACGTTCAATCTGTCCGAGAGCTCTCGGTTCCAGCTGAATGAATTGACCTACGACGCGAACAGCACGTCGAACAGCTTGTTGATGACGCTCGTGCAGGGCGCCGCGAGCTTCGTCGCCGGTCAAGTGGCAAGGTCGGGCGACATGAAGGTGGCGACGCCGACCGCCACGCTCGGCATCCGCGGCACCGCCGTCAATCTCAGCGTTTCCTCGACCGACGGAACGGTCTCGGTCTCGGTCATCGACCAGCGCGATGGCCAGGTGCATGCGGTTCAGGTCTTCGGCAACAACGGCACGCTGATCGGGACGGTCACAAGTAATGGCGCGTCGCTGACACTGACGCCGACTGCTACGTTCGAGGTCATCGCGCAGCAGACCGACAAGACGGCCGCTCAGGTTGCCCAGGAATTCAATGCCTTCCAGCAGGTCCTGAGCACCTATGACGCGGCCAAGCAGATCATGCCAAATCTGCCGCAACACACCGACAATACGAACCAGCCCAGCCCTAACGATTCCAGTCCGAAGTCCACCTCCAAGTTTGCCGGAAGTCCGCCCGTGGATCCGCCCGGAACGGAATATCATCCCCCCGCAGCGACGACGACCACACAAACTGCGAGCACGACGCCAACGACGACCGTGAACGTCACGCAGGCTACGACGACCGCGGATTCTGCGGCTCCGCCGCCGCTTGTCGCCGCACCGTCGATCGTGGTCAAGACCACCTCGCTTCCGTTTATCGTGACCCCGCAGACTGTGGCGGTGATCAGCTCCGGCCCCGGAGATCATACCGGCCCGGTCATGAGTGCGAATGGCGACCTCGTCTACGATCCGGACGGCGTCATTTACTACTACGATCACACGACAAGCACGACGACAACCATCGCTTCTCCTGCAGGCGGCTGGACCTATGGTTTGCCCACGATCAGCTTGGATGGACGCTACATCGTCTATCAGGGCTCTAATGGGAGCGGCACCTATGTGTTCGTGTACGGGACGGATCCGTCCGACACGACCCATTATCACGTTCAGACTCAGCTTGGCTCGGGTTCTGCTCCGGCAGTAAGCGGCGACGGCAGCACCATCGTCGCTGAACAAGGTGCGGGCAACATCGTAATCTATGACCTGCAGGGCAACCTGAAAGGGACGATCGCGGCTCGGACCGTCAACAGCGCAGGTGCGGTGTGGAAGCCCGCCCTTAGCGCCGATGGCCATATCATTGCTTTCTGGAACTCGGATTCGAGCGGTCCGGGCGGTTCCGGCCATCTCTACACCTACAACCTGGCGACGGGAGAGTTGACCCAGATCGCCAGCACGGCATCCGGTGCCGGCCAGATCGCGCCGACGGTCAGTGCGGACGGTCATCTGATCGCATACCAAAGCACGAACAGCTCCGGTCATTCGGAGATCTACCTCTACGATCTTGACACCGGCACGGTCGTTTTCCACACCGCGAACGCGTCGGGCAGCAGCTACTACCCGGTCTTGAGCCCCGACGGCCATTTCATCGCCTTCACGAGCGATGCGCAGCTGACTCAGAGCGACCAGAACAATTTCGCCGACATCTACATCGTGGACGTCACGAACCCTGCTTCGCCCGTCTACAAACTCGTGTCCGAGGGAAGCACCTCAGGGTCGTACAACGGCGTGGCGATCAGCGCCGGCGGCCAGTATGTCGCATTCGGAGATAGCAGCAGCATTTACTTCGCCGATCCGACGTCGGGGCGTGCCGCGGTCATTGTCGAAACGTCGAAGTCGCCTGCGATCTTGACCACAAGTGGCCAGATCACGGTCACTGGCGACTATTCCGGCGTCGAAATCGGCGTGACGGATCAATTCGGCCAGCCGACGTCGAACTTCGACGCAAGCTTCGATGCCTCGGGGCACATCAACTGGACGTTCAGCGAGGCCAAAAGTGACTTTGCTGTGCTGTCCTACGGACAGGACGCGACCCAGGAATTTATCATTACGCTCTCTGCCCATGACGGCACCCTGACAATTCCCGTTTTCGTGACGGTGCACGATGGCGTCCAGCCTACCATCAGCGCCGCCGATTTTGCGCCGATGGCCAGGCCGGTCAGTCTGTCTGAAGGGCAGCAGAATACAGCGTATACGATCACCGCGGCGGATCTGCTCAAAGGCGTCGTCGACATCGACGGACCATCGCTGTCCATCACCGCGCTCTCGCTTCAGAGCGGCGGCGGCAACCTGTCCCAGATCGACAGTCAGACCTGGACATATACGCCCGTGGCCGGTTTCAGCGGTCAAATCGCGTTCAGCTACACGACAACAGACTCGATCAAGAGCGCCAGCTCGACGGCAAGTCTCAACATCGCGTTGCCCCTAGCCATTGCCGCGATCACTCCGGACAGCGGCGTAGTCGGTGATTTCATCACCAGCAGTACACATCTGACCGTTTCCGGCACGAACGGCTCTCTGACGAGCGGCGAGAAGATTCAGCTCAGCAGCGACAATGGCGTGACGTGGACCGACGTCGTTCAGGACACGGCGACGGACTGGAGTTTCACCGATCCGCTGACGCATGCTGTGAGCTTCACCTACCAGGTGCGGGTTGTCGATTCCAGCGACACTGCGATCAACGCGACCAGTCAGGCCGTTGTCATCGACACGACGCCACCGGTCCTCTCGATCGCCAATGCGAGCGGATTTACCAATCAGATATCGCTGACCCTCACCGGAACGCTCGATCTTGCCGATGTCGGGACAACCGTGACCGTCTTCGATGATGGCCAGTCGATCGGCACGGCGACCGTGCAGGCCGACGGCAGCTGGACCAAGGTCGTTTCGTTGCATGCGGGCGCCAACAGCCTGAGCTCGCAGGCGATCGATGTCGCGGGCAACACCGGAACCAGCAATACGATAGTTGCAACGCTGGATACGACGGCGCCATCGGAAGCGCTTGCGATCACGGCGATCGGCTTGGATACTGGCACGCCGGGCGATTTCGTCACCAGCGACACGACATTGACGGTTTCCGGCACCAATGGCGTCCTGGCTTCCGACGAGAAGATCCAGGTCAGCAGCAACGGCGGGGCGACCTGGAACGACGTCACGCAGTCGACCGCGACGAGCTGGAGCTACGTGGATCTGACGTCGCACGGTGCCAGTTTCACCTACCAGGTCCGCATCGTCGACCTTGCCGGTAATATCGGGACCACGGCGAGCCAGGCGATCACAATCGATACCGCGGCGCCCGCCGAGGCGCTGGCAATCACCGCAATTAGCTCGGACAGTGGCGCGCCCGGCGATTTCATCACCAGCGACACGACGCTGACAGTTTCGGGCACCAACGGTGCGCTGGCCGCTGACGAAAAGATCCAGGTCAGCAGCGACGGCGGCACGACCTGGGCTGACGTGACGCAAGCGACATCGACGACGTGGACCTACGTCGATCCGGCGACGCATGCCACGAGCTTCACCTATCAGACCCGTATCGTCGATCTCGCCGGCAATGTCGGGACCACAGCGAGCCACGCGGTCACGATCGATACGTCCGCACCGACCGAACCGCTGGTGATAAACGCGATCAGCTCTGACACTGGAACAGCCGGTGATTTCGTTACCAGCGACATGACGCTGACGGTCTCCGGGACCAACGGCGCGCTGGCCGCCGGCGAAAAAATCCAGGTCAGCAGCGACGGCGGTACGACATGGGCCGACGTGACGCAATCGACCTCGACGAGTTGGAGCTATCTCGATCCAACGACGCATGGCAGCAGTTTCGTCTACCAAGCCCGCATCGTCGACCTTGCCGCTAATATCGGTACCACGGCGAGCCAGGCGATCACGATCGACACGGCTGCGCCGGCGGGGGCGCCGGCGATCACGGCGATAAGCACAGATACTGGCACGCCCGGCGACTTTGTCACCAGCGACACGACGTTGACGGTCTCCGGCACCAACGGTGCTCTGAGCGCCGGTGAAAAGATCCAGCTTTCGAGCGATGGCGGGGCGGCCTGGGTAGATGTGACGCAATCGACGTCGACGACCTGGAGTTACCTCGATCCGACGACGCATGGCTCCAGCTTTACTTATCTGGCGCGGATCATTGACCTCGCAGGCAATATCGGCACGACGTCCAGTCAGGCGATCACGGTAGATACCGCAGCGCCGGGGGAGGCGCTGGCGATCGCGTCCATCAGCCCGGACACCGGCACCGCGGGCGACTTCGTCACCAGCGCAACGACGCTGACGGTCGCCGGGACCAACGGCGCGCTGGCCGCTGGCGAAAAGATCCAGGTGTCGAGCGACGGTGGCGCGTCCTGGGCTGACGCGACGCAATCGACATCGACGACGTGGAGCTATGCCGATCCGGCGGCACATGCCGCTAGCTTCACCTATCAGACCCGCATCGTTGATCTCGCCGGTAATGTCGGGACGACGGCGAGCCACGCGGTCACGATCGACGCGACTGCGCCAGCCGAGGTGCTGGCGATCTCGGCGATCAGCACCGACAGCGGCACGGCCGGGGACTTCATCACCAACGACACGTCCCTGACCGTCACCGGCAGCAATGGCGTGCTGGCCACGGGCGAAAAAATCCAGATATCGAGCGATGGCGGGGCGACCTGGGTCGACGCGACCCAGTCCACGTCGACAAGCTGGAGCTACGTCGATTCGGCGAGCCACCTCGGAAGCTTCACGTACCAGACGCGTATCGTAGACCTCGCCGGCAATGTCGGCACGACGGCGAGCCAGCTCGTCACGATCGACACCACGGCGCCGACCATCTCGATTTCCAATGCCGGTGGCCCGACCAACCAGGTGAATCAGACCATCACCGGCTTTGTGGATGTCGCGGATGCCGGTGCCACCGTCACCATTTATGACGGCAGCACCGCAGTGACGACTGCCATCGTGCAGGGCAATGGCAGCTGGAGCGCGCCGGTCGCGCTGACTACCGGCGCCAACTCGCTGACGGCGAAGGTGAGCGATCTCGCCGGCAACAGCATCACCAGCAATGCGGTGGTCTATACGCTGAGCACGACCGGTCCGGTCCTGACTGAACATCTGACATCTGATACCGGTTCGTCTGCGATCGACCAGAACACCTCGAATCCGGCCCTGACCGGAACGGGCCTCGCCAGCACGGTGGTGCACTTCACCGTCGACGGCACGGCGATCGGGACCACCGTGCTGGCCGATGCGAGCGGAAATTGGTCATTCACGCCCAGCAGCCTCGCCGATGGGTCTCATACCATTGTGGCGAGCCAGACGGATACGTTCGGCAATACGGGTAGCGTATCGCAGACTTTCACGCTGGATACCACTGCGCCGGCCGAGACGCTGGCGATCACGGCGATCAGCACGGACACCGGGACACCCGGTGATTTCATTACCAGCGATACGACGCTGACGGTCTCCGGCACCAACGGTGCGCTCGCGGCTGGTGAGAAGATCCAGGTATCAAGCGATGGCGGCACGAGCTGGGTTGACGTCACGCAATCGACCTCGACGACGTGGAGCTGCACCGACCTGGCGACGCACAACGCCAGCTTCAACTATCTAGCTCGCATCATCGATCTCGCCGGCAATAGCGGTACCACCGCCAGCCAGGCGATCACGATCGACACCACGGCGCCGACCGAGACGCTTGCGATTACCGCGATCAACTCGGATACCGGCACACCCGGCGACTTCATCACGAACGACACGACGCTGACGGTTTCCGGCACCAATGGTGCGCTGGCCGTTGGCGAGAAGATCCAGGTTTCAAGTGATGGCGGATCGACCTGGGCCGACGTCACGCAATCGACATCGACGACCTGGACCTACACCGATCTGGCGACGCACGGCGTCAGCTTCACCTACCAGGCGCGCATCATCGACACTGCTGGCAATGTCGGCACCACGGCAAGTCACGCGGTCAACATCGACACCTCCGCGCCGGCGGAGGCGCTGGCAATAACGGCGATCAATTCGGACACGGGAACAGCCGGTGATTTCGTCACCAGCGATACGACGCTGACGGTCTCCGGCACCAACGGTGCGCTGGCGGCTGGTGAGAAGATTCAGGTCAGCAGCGATGGCGGCTCGAGCTGGGTTGACGTCACGCAATCGACGTCGACGACCTGGACGTACACCGACCTGGCGACGCACAGCGCCAGCTTTGCCTACCAGGCACGCATCATCGATCTCGCGGGCAATATCGGCACCACGACAAGCCAGGCGATCACGATCGACACCACGGCGCCGGCCGAGGCACTTGCGATTGCGGCGATCAGTTCCGACACTGGAGCCGGCGGTGATTTCATTACCAGCGATACGACGCTGACGGTCTCCGGCACCAACGGTGCGCTGGCGGCTGGTGAGAAGATTCAGGTCAGCAGCGATGGCGGCTCGAGCTGGGTTGACGTCACGCAATCGACGTCGACGACCTGGACGTACACCGACCTGGCGACGCACAGCGCCAGCTTTGCCTACCAGGCACGCATCATCGATCTCGCGGGCAATATCGGCACCACGACAAGCCAGGCGATCACGATCGACAACACGCCGCCAACCGAGGCGCTGGCGATCGCGGCGATCAGTTCGGATACCGGAACGCCTGGCGACTTCGTCACCAGCGACACCTCGCTGACTGTCTCCGGTACCAGCGGTGCGCTGGCCGCGGGCGAGAAGATCCAGGTTTCGAGCGACGGTGGCACGACCTGGGCCGACGTCACGCAATCGACATCGACGACCTGGACCTACACCGACCTCGTGACGCATAGCTCCAGCTTCGCATACCAGGCTCGTATCATCGATCTCGCCGGCAATGTCGGCACCACGTCCAATCACGCGGTCACCATCGACACTGCTGCGCCGGCGGAGGCGCTGGCGATTGCAGCGATCAGTTCGGATACCGGCACACCAAGCGACTTCGTCACGAGCGATACGACACTGACGGTCTTCGGTACCAACGGTTCGCTGGCCGCTGGCGAAAAGATCCAGGTGTCGAGCGACGGCGGCACGACCTGGCTTGATGCCACGCAGTCGACGTCGACGACCTGGACCTACACCGACCTGGTGACGCACAGTGCCAATTTCATCTACCAGGCGCGCATCATCGATCTCGCTGGTAATTTCGGCACCGCAGCGAGCCAGGCGATCACGATCGACACCGCGCCACCGGCCGAAGTATTGGCGATTACGGCGATCAGTCAGGACACTGGCACGCCGGGCGATTTCGTGACCAACGACACGATCTTGACGGTATCAGGTACCAGCGGCACTCTGGCCTCCGGTGAGAAAATCCAGGTCTCCAGCGACGGCGGTTCCTCCTGGGCAGATGCCACGCAGTCGACGCCGACGACGTGGAGCTATGACGATCCGGTGACGCATGCGTCAAGCTTCACCTACTTGGCCCGCATCGTCGATCTCGCCGGCAATATTGGCACCACGACCGCCCATGCCGTCACCATCGACACGTCGGCGCCGTCGGAGACCCTCGCAATCGGCTCGGTCGCAGGGGCGACCATGAGCACGATCATTACCGTATCCGGGTCCAACAGCGTCCTTCAGGCCGGCGACCAAGTTCAGGTCAGCACTGACGGCATCACGTGGACCTCCGTCCTCAATTTAACCGCTACGCATTGGATCTATTACGACACGTCAGCCCATACATCGAATTTTACTTATTCTGCGCGCGTTTTGGATTACAGCGGTAACGTCGGAGCCACCGTGAACCAGCCAGTCGTGGTCGCGGGCAATGGTGCGACTGCCACGGTCTCGGGTGCTGCGCCCATCGTCGCCGAGGTGACGGGAAGCGGCGGTACGCTTCAGATCGGGGCGTCCGGACTTACGGGAGCGCTGAACGCGATCTCGATCGCGAACGGCCCGGTTGTGATCAACGGCAGCGGCACCGTGACGACGATCAGCGGTGACGCAATCAATCTTTATGCGACAGCTGCTCCATCGAGCAATCCAGCGAACATCACTGTGAACCCGACGGGATCGGTCACGGGAGCTGCGAACGGCGTCTCCGTCCGTCAGGACGGATATGGGTCCATTACGATCACGGCGTCCGCACCGATAACCGGTCTGTCAGGCAGGGGTATCTATGCCCAGGAGGGCGCGACGGGCGTCGGCAGCATCTTGATCAACGGGGCAGGTAGTGTCACCGGTGTAGGGGCGGCGTACAGCGGCATCACCGCTGCGATTCTGAATACGTCGAACAACAATGACGTCACGGTCAACGAGATCGGCAACATCACGGGCGGATATGACGGCATTCGCGTCATAACTTACGGTAACGGCAACGAAATCATCACCACGGGCACAAGCGCCACGATCAAGGGCCTGACTCGCTACGGTATCGAAGCGCAGTCTGCCGGGACCGGCAATATTTCGATCACGACGGGCGCCACTGGTACGATTACGTCCGCAAGCGCAGCCATCAACGCGTACAATCAGGACTCCGCGATCCCGAAGGTTGGTGGCGTCATCACCAGCTCGATGTCGGTGACGTCCAATGGCACGATCAATTCGGGGACGGCGCTCACCGGCGCAAGCAACCGGCCGGCGGGCGTGCTCGCGGGTTACAAGGGCGGGGTCAACAACACCGTCAACGCCAACGTCTACGGCGACGTCACGATCGACAATTACGCCAACATCAACGCCGCCTTCGGTGACGGTATCCGGGGCTACAATTTCGGCAGCGGCAACGTCACCATCAACGACCACGCTGGCACGATCAACGCGAAGGACGAATACGGCATCAGCGCGGTCAGCTATGGCAGCGGGAAGATTGCGGTCGTCACGAGCGCCGGGACAAATATTGTCTCCGGTTCGCATGGCATCACGGCGATCAATCAGGCGACTGCGATCGACAGCTCGGCGGCGTCGAGCGTCAGCGTCACTTCTGCAGGCACGATCACCTCAGGGAAGCATCTCTCCGCCGGCGGCAGTCAGCCGCAGGGCATCTCGGCCGGCTATTATGGCAGCAACGGCACGTCGAACACCAATATTAGCGGCACCGTCACGCTGGACAACTCCGCGAACGTGACGGCGCTCGCCGGTTGGGGGCTGCTCGCCTACAATTGGGGGAACGGCAGCGTCACGCTGACCGACCGGACCGGTACGACCGTTTGGGGTGCGCAGTACGGCATCCAGGCCGCATCGAATGTGAGTGGAGCAAGCGCCACACCCTCCACGGTGACGCTGAATGTCGAGGCCAATGCCGTGATCACGGCCGGCGCGCTCTACGGTCTTGTTGGCGTCCAGGCCACAAATACCAGCGGCGGAAGCATCTTCGTCACCACCGGCAGCGGCGACCAGATCACCTCGGGCGGGACCGGTATCAACGCGAATGCGGCGCCGTCGAGCGCCGCGGCCGGGACCCAGGTTTCGGTCACGGCGGCTGGCACAATCAAGTCGGGCTATGACTTCTTTTCGAACGCTAATGGTCCGTCGGGCATTGCGGCCGGCTTCAGCACCAGCAATGGGCAGTTGAATCCGGCGATCCACGGCGACGTCGTCGTCAATACCTCGGCGGCGATCACGGCGGCTGCCGGCTGGGGTCTCAACCTCTACAATTTCGGCACCGGCAATGTGAGCGGGACGGTACAGTCAGGATCGGTGATCAAGGCTCCAGTTGTCGGCCTCAATGCGTTCGCCCAGGGCGGCGGCAGCGTCACGCTTATCAATAGCGGCTCGATCACGTCATTGGGGACCGGTATCAACACGGGAACCGGCAACGGCAGCTCCAGTGTCAATGGTACGCTCTCCGTGACCAATACCAGCACGGGTAACATCGTTGGCTCCGGCCTGGTGTTCAATCAAGTCGTTCAGATCAACAACTCCAATAGCACCCATACCGCGACCTTCGCCAACTCGGGCACCGTCACGGCGAGCCTGTTCGCCAAGACGACCAACAGCTACGCGCTGGCAATGTATTCGACCAACGGCACCGTCAGCGCCAGCAACAACAGTGGCGGCGTTCTGACAGGCAACGTCCAGCTCGGCGGCACCGCGAGCTTGACCAATACGACCGGAGCGACCTGGTATCTGAATGGCTATAACACCATTGGCAGCACCGCCGGGACGCTCACAAACGCCGGTATCATGAACATGCTCGGATTTGCCGTGCTGGCGTCCGGCGGCAGTTTGGCACTGGCCAATTCTGGCAACATCAATGTCGCGCCCAACGCTTCGGCGCAGATCTCCGGCAATGTGTCGGGGAACGGCACGATCACAATCGGAGACAGATCCGAGCTTGAGTTTACAGGTACAGTGGCGGGACAAACCGTATCCTTCGCGTCCGGTCACGGGCTTCTTACGATCGATCTCCCATCTTCTTCCAGTTTCACCTCTACTATCGATCATCTGGCTGTCGGCGACGTGATCGCTCTGGCGAACGCCGGAATTTCGAACGCGACGCTGAGCAGCGGAACGATTTCAGTGACGGGCTCAAGCCAGAGCTATTCCTACAACGTCACGAATGTGCAATCCGGCGCCATGCTCGACATCCTGGCCGCCGACAAGCTGATGTTGATTTCGTCATCCAGTGTCCAGTATTCCGACGGTCTCCAGCACTTGCTATCGAGCCCCGCGTTCTCTTACATCCTCGACCACGATACGATCGTGGGTCCCGGTTCCGGCTTCGTGGTGAACGCGACAGACGCGAGCGCCGCGAACACATATCTGGTCGTGGTCAACCAGTCGTCGTCGATCAATGTCACGGGCGCTGGTGTCGGCGTGGGTGTTACGACGACGGGCGCCAATATCGGCATCGTCAACGCAGGAACGGTTACGAGCGGCGGCACTGGCATCAGCGCCAGCTCCGGCAGCGGAAATACAGATGTGAGCGACTTTGGTGCCGTCAGCGGCGCCAAATATGCGATCGCTGCGCTGGCGACCACTGGAAAGGTCAACATCCTTCTCGGTGGCGGCGCGAGCCTGACGAGCACCAGTTCGTACGGACTCTATGCGCAGACGTCGTCCGGCGACATTGGCATCACGACCTTGTTCGACACCATCAACTCGGGAAGCGCAGGAATCCTGGCGCAGGAGCAGGGTATTGCGGGCGCCACCGGGTCGATCACGATTTTCAATGAATCGGCCATCACCTCCGGCACCGCCGCGATCGGGTCCGGCGATGCGACCATCGGTCCCGCCAATGGCTCTGCTGGCATCAGGGCCGGAATTCTGAACAACGGCGGTACGTCGTTCACCGGCTCCAGCACCACCGGGAATGTCTATGTCGAAGACCGGGCCAACATAACCGCCACGACCGGCTCCGGCATTTTTGCTTTCAACTACGGTGCGGGCAACACGACGGTGTCGCTCGGATCAGGTGCCCAGATCCAGGCGACGGCAGCAGGCACGACTGCGTCCGGCTTCACTCAATACGGCATCTATGCCTTCAACTACGGCGCCGGCAGCTCGACGGTGACCACCGGATGGGGCTCGAAAATCCAATCTGGCGGCACCGGCATTAATATCGGCAACCAGGCTACGGCAATTGCTCAGGGCTCGGGCAGCACCGTCACCCTGATTGCCGAAGGCGTCATCAACTCCGGCGCCAATAACAACAATTCCGGCAGCGCGCCGTCCGCCATTCAGGCGGGCTACAACCCGAGCAACGCAGGCGTCTATAATCCCAACGTGTATGGTGACGTCTTCGTCGGCGTTTACGGCGACGGCACCAGCGCCAACGGCGTCGTCACCGCGGCCGCTGGTTACGGCATCAGCGCCTACAATTACGGCATCGGCAGTGTGACGGTGACCCTCGGGGCCAATGTGTCCGTTCAGGCGCTGACGGCGGCCACGGGCGCGTCGTCCGGCGGTATTGCGCCGTATGGCATCGGCGCGGTGAACCTCGGGGCCGGCAATATCATCGTCACGACAGGCAGCGGCGATAACATCCAGTCCGGTAGCACCGGCATCAACGCGGTCAACGAGGCAACTTCGATCGCAGTGGGTGTAGGAGCCGTCGTCGCGGTGACGACCGGCGGAACCATTCACTCCCGAACGACGCTGAACAACAGCGGCAATCAGCCGGCGGGTATCTCCGCGGGTTTCTTAGGGGGCCTGAATTCGACGGCAAACCTCAACGTCAGCGGCGCGGTGATCATCAACAATGCTGCAAGCATCACCGCCGATGCCGGCATCGGTATCAACGCGTACAATTACGGCAACGGCAACATCACCGTGAACGTCGCCAGCGGCGCCAACATTAGCGCCGTCGCGCAGGCCATCGACGCCCATTCCGAAGGTGCGGGAACTGGCGACATCGCGGTTAATGTCTACGCCAATACGACGCTGGCGTCCGCGACCACGTACGGCATCCTGGCCTTGAGCACGAGCAACGGCAGTATCTCGGTTATCACGTCCGCTGGCGACGTCATCAACGCCGCGGGCGCCGGCATCAACGCAGTCAGCGAGGCCTCGACAACCTCTACCAGCACCTCCGTGGTCGTGACCGCTGCCGGCGCGATCAATTCCGGGACGGCCCTGACTGGATTTGGCGGTCAACCGGCTGGTATCCTCGCGGGCTATGTCGGCCAGACCACGAATCCCGGCTCGACCAATCCCGCGAACTACAGTGTCCATGGCGATGTGGTCGTTGGCAATTTCGCGACGATCATCGCTGCAGCCGGCAACGGGATTCAGGCCTATACTTACGGGACCGGCGACGTTTACGTGACCAATTTCGGCGCGTCGATCACTGCGCTTGGTGGTGTCAGTCCGCCGAATGGCTCGGGCCTGGGCATTCTTGCGCAGAGCTATGGGCCCGGCAGCGTCTATGTCTCGACCATGGCGTCAACCCTCATCAATTCGGGCGGCTCGGGTATCGCCGCGCTGAACAAGGCGACGACGGCCGATCCGGCCAATCCAACGATTATCGTGCCTGAAACGTCGGTGGTCTCGGTGATCGCCAACGGCACGATCAACTCCGGCACGATTCCGACCGCCAACGCCGCAGGCGATCCCGCCGCCGGCATTCTGGCGGGTTACAACCCCAACAATCTCAGTACTGCCAACAGTCAAGTGTTCGGCTCAGTCTTCATCGACGATCACGCAACCATCGTCGCGCCGACAGGGACCGACGGCATCCGCGGCGTCAACTACGGGACCGGCGATATCTCGATCACCGTCGAATCCGATGCCGACATCATGGCCGGCCGCTACGGCGTCGCCGCACTCGGCTACAACGGGGGTGACGTCAGCGTCAGCAATGCGGGATCGATCATTGGCGGAGCTGCCGGCCTGGAAGCGATCACGACGGGAGCCGGCATCGCGACGATCGACAACAACGGCTTCATCAGCGGCGTGGTCGCCGCCTACAATGCCACCGTCACGAACGAAGCTGGCGCAGACTGGCAGTTCAGCGGCGCGAGCATATTCACCGGAACGAGCACGTTCTCCAACGCCGGTACGATCGAGAGCACCGGCACGTCGTCGATCCAGGGGCTCGCTGGCCTTACCAACACCGGGACGATTGCGGTCGAGACCGGCAGCCTCACCATTGGTGCTTCCGTAACGGGGGGAGGGGCGGCCATCATCCACAATGCGACGCTCGCGCTGAGCGCCGCTTCGGATATGCTCGTCTCTTTCGATACAGGGCCGGCGACGCCAGGCAAGCTCGTGCTCAGCGACGCCGCTCATTTCACCGGATCGGTCACGGGCTTTACTTACGGAGATACGATCGATCTGGTGGGGATCGCGCCAGCAAATGTCAGCGTCACCAATTCCGGCGGGCTGATCGTCAACTTCGGGACGGGCGCATTCGCTCTCGTCGGCAATTATGATCCGACGGGCTTCTCCGTCACATCCGACGGGCAGGGCGGAACAAACGTCGCCTGGAATCACCAGGCGCCGGTCATCGTCACCACCCAATTCAGCACGGTGCACAACAATACGGACGGATCGACGACCATCACGGGCCTGCTTGTGACGGATTCCGATTCGAACGCGGGAAGCGAGACGTTCAGCATCGCCGCAACGACGGCAGGTGCGTCGTCGGGAAGCAGCGTTTCGGTATCGACGAGCTCCGGTTCTCTTTCGACCGTCAACGGCATCCTTGCATCCGGAGTGACCTATCTTCCGGGCGCCACGCCGCCGGCGACGGACATGGTTTCGCTGACGGTCACGGACGGTTTCGGGGCGACCCAGACCGAGAACTTCATCTTCAACCAGGCCGGCACCGGCCCGAACATCGCCCTCCAAGGCACGGCCGGCAACGACGTGATCTTCGCGACCAACTCCTCAGACGTGCTGATCGGCGGCACCGGGCAGGATCAGTTCTTGTTCGCGCCGGCCTCGGCCTCGCCGATTACGCACACAGTCACCGACTTTACCATCGGGATCGACAAGCTCGATGTTCGCCAGTTCAGCGGCCTTTCAGCTTCGTCAGTTCCCACCGGGGTTCAGGTAGGGAACGACACCCTCGTCACGCTGGACGCGAATGACTCTATCCTTCTCAAGAACGTCGTTGCAACGAACCTGCACGCGACGGACTTCATCTTCCACGCATGAGGATGACGCATGAAACATGTGTTGATACCGCCAGTCGGCGCGCGTCTCGGCTGCACGAGCGATCAACTACTGCCGGACCTGACGACCGGGAGCCGGTTTCGCGTGAAGTCCCGCGGCAGATATAGTCGTGGCCTCGAAGGGCGTACTGGCACGGTGCTCGGCTTCGCTCACACAACAAATATGATTCGGGTTCTCCTGGATGGTCAGAAATGTCCGCAGACCCTGCATCGTGGCTACCTCGAACTTGTTGCGGATACCGCTTCCTGAAGGCGAGGTGGTTCGCAGATCGTGGACTCGCAATCGTTGCGTCGCTCTTGGAACCTCATTGCCTCTTGTCGGAAGCGAAACCCCATTTCCAGCCGTAGCTCAAGCGGTGGGTTTTGGTCTAGAAAGGTCGAAAATCCCTTATCTTTTAATAGGGATTGACTGACACTCTCTCTGCCGCTGCTCAGCTATCCATCGCACCCCGATCGTTCGATGCGACAATGCGGGGCCGGGCGGCCTTCTGTCTTGTCAGAGGTGGAACGATACTGTCTCTGATTGGATCTAACTGGACATCGGTTGCTGGAGCTAGCTCAAACTTCCCCATGATGGATTGGAGCGAGAGTTAAGGTTTTCAGCCAGTTAGAGGGCGGCGGGTGCAGGACGTGTGCGCCGCGAGATCAAGAGGAATCTCATCACGCCCAATGTGTGGAGTGGTTTCTGAGCTGGGCTAGTGCTGAAACTGGGAAAGCGAGGGGCACTCAAGGGGACGACTCAAACTGTTGCCCCCGCTGGGAAGGCACAATAGCGCGTAGCGCTCAGTTCGCGCAACGCGCCTCGAGCGCATCGACGAAGGCGCGATCCCATCGGCCCTCGCGGATCGCGTGGATCGTGCCGTGCTCTTTTTGCTCCTGCGCCAATGCCTTCTCGATGACCGTTGCGGCCAGGGACGGTGGAAATGCGAGGAGGCCGTCCTGATCGCCTACGACGATGTCGCCCGCGTTCACGGGCATACCGCCGACGGTGATCGGGACATTGATCGCTCCGGGACCATCCTTGTATGGACCACGATGGGTCACGCCGCGCGCGTACACAGGAAAAGTGCGCTGACGAATCTCCGCAACGTCGCGAATGGCGCCGTCGAGCACCATGCCGGCAAGCCCGAGCGAGGCTGCGCCGAGTGTCATGATGCCGCCGACCAGTGCGTTGGAGATATCACCGCCGGCATCGACAACCATCACGTCACCGGGACGACAGAAGTCGTAGGCGCGCAGGATGGCGAGGTTGTCGCCGCCGCGCGTCTTCACCGTCACCGCAGTGCCCACCATCGGTGCCGGCGAGTGATAGGGGATTAGCCCGACGCTGCCGCAATTGCGGTGCAGCTGATCGCTGAGCAGGGCGACCGCGATGGTCCGCAGTTTTGCGATCATCGCGGGATCGACTTGCGGAGCCGAGGGGTTCTTTACAATGCCGGTGTTTGACATGAGATGCCTTCGATCGGGATGTTAGCGGAGTTCGGAAACAGCGTGAGCGATGCGGTTGGTGCCGTCGTCGAGCACATCGAGCGACGCGGCAATCGAGATGCGGAAGTACGGCGACAACCCGTAGGCGCTGCCTTGAACCACGGCGACGCCGACGCTTTCGAGCAAGTACATCGCGACGTCGCTGTCGGTTTCGAGGCGCGCACCCGCCGGAGTGCTTCGACCGATCAAGCCAGCGCAATTGACGTAGAGATAGAATGCGCCGTCGGGCGGCAGGCAGCTCAGGCCCTCGATCTGGTTGATGCGCGTCAGCATGCGCTCGCGGCGGGTACGGTAAATCGCGACGCTTTCGGAAACGAAGCTCTGATCGCCGTTGAGCGCTTCGACAGCGGCGGCCTGGCTGATCGAGCAGGCGTTGCCGGCCGCCTGCGACAGCAGCGTGTTCAGCGCACCGATCAGATCGGAGGGCCCGGCGATCCAGCCGATCCGCCAGCCGGTCATCGCGTAGGTCTTCGACACGCCGTTGACCGCAAGCACACGCTCCGCCAGCTCGGGCGCAGCGTTCAGCAGGTGCGGCGTTGCGCGACCATCGAAGCGGATGTGTTCATAGATGTCGTCCGTCATGACCAGCACGTGGGGATGCCGTGCGAGAATGTCGGCCAGCTTGCGATATTCCGCCGCCGAGTAGCTGGCGCCCGTCGGATTCGACGGCGAGTTGATGATCAGCCATCGCGTCTTGTCCGAGATCGCAGCTTCGAGTTGCGCCGGCGAGATCTTGAAGCCCTGGCTTTCCGGGCACGCGACAAGCTTCGGAACGCCGTCGCAGGCGATCACCATATCGGGGTACGACACCCAGTAGGGAGCCGGGATGATCACCTCGTCGCCGGGCTCGATCGTCGCCTCCAGCGCGCTATAGATGCCGCTCTTGCAACCGTTGGTGACGATGATGTCGGAGGGGGAGTAGACGAGATTGTTCTCGCGCTTCAGCTTCGCGGCAATCGCCTGGCGCAGATCGACGGAACCCGGCAACATCGTGTAGCGGGTAGCGCCCTTGTCCATTGCCTTTGAGGCCGCGGCGCGAATGTTCGCAGGCGTGTCGAAATCCGGCTCGCCGACGACGAGGCTGACGATGTTCTTGCCCTCCCGCTTCAGCGCAGTTGCCCGATCGGCCGCCGCCGAGCTGGGCGAGGGCTTGATGCGCCTCACGCGTGCGGAAATACGAGGATGGTTCATAGTGATTGACCCTGGCTAAGCGAGGTGCGACGCTAGAGACAGAGCCGGGCGCTGGCCAACACGAGTTCAATCTGGCCTGATAGGCATATCTTATGGATGCTCTGCTCCGGTCTGGAGCAGAAGGCAGTCTGAGGAGACGACGTGAATCTCAGGCGACTGCAGTACTTTGTGAAGATCGTCGACGTCGGCAGCCTGACGCAAGCCGCCGATGTGCTGCATGTGGCGCAGCCGGCGCTCAGTCAACAGCTCGCAACTCTCGAAGGCGAAGTGCGTCAGCAGCTTCTCGTGCGCACCAAGAGTGGCGTGGTGCCGACCGAGGCCGGCAAGGTGCTGTATCGCCACGCCCAGCTCATCCTCCGGCAATGCGACCAGGCGCGCGCCGACATGAATGCGGCCGCGAAGAACATCTCCGGCGCCGTGGCCGTGGGACTCGCGCCGGGGACTGCCGCGGCAGGGCTGGCCCTGCCGTTGCTGCGCGCGGTGCGGGCGCGGCACCCCGGCATTTTGCTCTATTTGAACGAGACGTATGGCACCACGCTTTCCGAGCTCGTGATGAATGGCCGAATGGACCTGGCGGTTCTCTACGGCGGCAAGACCGCCGTCCACGGCCTCGCATTCCAGCCGCTGCTGCGAGAGCCGCTTTACCTCGTCGGCCGTGGGAGCATGGTGGCACCGCCGGCCGAAGTGCCGCTCGCGATGCTCGTTGACACCGACCTTTACCTTGCGCGTCCCTACAATGTCGTCCGCAAGATGGTGAACGACGCTTTCGCGGCCATCGGCAAGGTGCCGAAGGTCGTGGCGGAAATCGAATCCGCCAGCACCCTGACGGCCGTGATTTCCGACGGGCTTGGCGCCACTATCCTGCCCGAATCGATGGCGCGGCAGGTCGTATCGTCCTGCGATGCCTGGCAATCGTGCATCATCGATCCGGTGATCGAGGCGCCGCTGGCGCTGTGCCAGTCCGATCATTTGCCGCTCTCCGAGCCGGCACAGGCGATCAAGGAAATCCTGCTGGAGCTTGTGGCCGGCCTGCCGGGAAACCTCGTTGCGCACGAAGAGCGGTCTCAAAAGCCGTCATAGCGCTCCCTTATAGGGGCAAAGCCAATCCGTCTTGGTCGGCAGGAATCGATAGCGCTAGCGTCGAGGCCGGCGTTGCGCGTGCAGGGCCACGATCCCGTATGGGCGGCGAGACATGGATTTGGACCGGATCAAGACCTTGATCGATGCGATGGCTGCGTCTGATCTGAACGAGATGGACTTCAGCGAAGGCGGCTGGTCGCTCAGGCTGGTTCGTCGGGCGCAACCGGACGATATGGTTCGGGCACCAGCCAAGACCGTCCCATCCACACACGCCAGACAGCGGCCAGCTCGTGCCGAACCCGATGCAGCGCCGAAGAGAGAGGCGAATGTCGCAGCGCCCTTGTTCGGAATTGTCCATCTGCAACCGTCGCCGGATGCGCCCGTCTTCGTTTCGGTAGGACAGGCTGTGACGGCCGGAACGCCACTCTGTGTCATCGAGGCGATGAAGATGTTCCACGAGGTTCGCGCCGAACAGGACGGCACGGTGTCGGCGATCCTCGTTGCGTCCGGTCAGGAAGTCGAGGCCGGCCAAGAACTTATACGGTTCGCGTGACCCCATGTTTGAATCGGTGCTCATAGCCAATCGGGGAGAGATCGCTCTGCGCATCCAGCGGACGTGCCGGCGTCTCGGGCTGCGAACGATCGTGGTCCATTCCGAGGCCGATCGGGAGACGCCGTATGTGCGTCATGCCGACCAGGCTCTGTGTATCGGGCCCGCCGCGGCGGGGCAGAGCTACTTGAACCAGAAGGCGATCTTGTTTGCGGCTGAGGTCAGCGGAGCCGAGTCGATCCATCCCGGCTACGGATTTTTGTCCGAAAATGCCGGCTTTGCCGAGCAAATTGAGGCTGCGGGCCTGACATTCATCGGTCCGACCGCCGCGAGCATGCGCGTCATGGGTGACAAGATCGCGGCCAAGCGCGCCATGAGAGCGGCGGGCGTTCCGTGCGTCCCCGGTCCCGATGCAGCCCTGACCGAGGATGTTGATGTCGTGCGCGCGGCGGCGCGCGAGATTGGCTATCCCGTGATCCTGAAGGCCGCCGGCGGCGGCGGCGGTCGCGGCATGCGGATGGTAGAGAGCGAGAGCGGCTTGCGCGACGCGCTGCTCCTGACCCGGGAAGAGGCGCGGCGGGCATTCGGCAACAGCGAAATCTACGTCGAGAAATTCCTGGGCCGCCCGCGCCACGTCGAAATCCAGGTGATCGCCGATACGCACGGTGACGCGGTCTGGCTCGGCAGTCGCGATTGCTCGCTACAGCGGCGACATCAGAAGGTGATTGAGGAGGCGCCGGCCCCACAGATCGGAGATGCAATGATGAGCGAAATCGGCGAGCGCTGTGCGGAGGCTTGCCGGCAGATCGGCTATCGTGGCGTCGGCACTTTCGAATTTCTGGTCGAAGACAGCGCGTTCTACTTCATCGAGATGAATACGCGACTTCAGGTAGAACATCCCGTCACCGAGATGACCACCGGGATCGATCTTGTCGAGGCTCAGATTCGTGTGGCGCAGGGTGAAAGGCTGCCGTTCAGGCAGGGCGACATCGCCTGTCGCGGTCATGCCTTCGAATGTCGCATCAATGCCGAAGACCCCGACAGCTTCGTGCCTTCACCCGGCGTGATTGATACCTGGCAGATGCCGGGCGGACCCGGCGTGCGCATCGACAGTCACGCGAGTGCCGGTTACCGCGTGTCGTCCTATTACGACTCGCTGCTCGGCAAGCTTATCGTTCACGGCGCGACGCGCGACGAGGCGTTGGCGCGGCTGCGGGTGGCGCTCGACGAGGCTCGGATCGAGGGGATTGCAACGAACCTGCCGCTGCACCGGCGCCTCGTCGCCGATCCCGATTTTATCCGCGGTGGTGTTAGTATCCACCATCTCGAGACGAAACTTCGCCGGAGTGGGCAGCCATGACGACGGATCGGCCTCGCACAAGCCTGCTCGGGACGACGGCCCTGCTGTTTGAGGCGCCCGGCGAGACCACGCTCGAAACGCAGCGGCGGATCTGGGCCATGGCGCGCGAGGCTGCCGGATTTCCCGGCGTGCGCGAGGCTGTGCCAGGCATGAACAACCTCATGCTGGCCTTTGTCGAGCCGCCGCGACGACCGGAAGAGATCGAACAAAGGCTCATCGAACTCTGGAACGTCGTCGAGCCGCTTCCGTTCGGCGGTCGCTGCATCGATCTGCCCGTCGCCTATGGCGGCGAAGCCGGGCCGCATATGGCCGATGTCATCGAACACACCGGCATGAGTGTCGATGAGATCGTCGAACGCCACAGCGCGCCAACCTACACCGTGTTCGCGCTTGGAAGTCACCCCGGCTACTGCTACCTCGGCGGCATGGATGTGCGCATCGCGACCCCGCGTCGCAAGGTGCCGGTGCTGAAGATTCCGGGTGGAGCCGTGTCGATCGGCGGTAGTCAGACCGGCGTGTCTGCCTCCGACGGGCCCAGCGGATGGAACACGATCGGCAGCACACAGGTCGCATTCTTCGATGTGAATCGCAGCCCGCCCGCGCTGCTTCAGCCGGGCGACAGCATCCGCTTCAAGGTTGTCCGGGTGCTGCGATGATCAAGGTTTTGTCAGCAGGCGCGCTTGCGACGGTCCAGGATCTCGGCCGTACCGGTGGGCTCAATCTTGGCGTCGGGACATCGGGCGCCATGGATCCGCTCGCGCTTGCCGGAGGCAATATCCTGCTGCGCAACGAGGAGAACGCCGCGGCCGTTGAGGTCCCGGTTTTTCCTTTCAAGGTTCGTTTCGAGCGCTCGACTGTTTTTGCCGTCACCGGCGCCGATTGTGCGGGAAGGATTGACGAGACGCCGGTACTGCCGTGGTGGGCGCATCGCGCCGAAGCGGGGCAGGTGCTGTCGCTTTCGCTTCCCAAGCAGACGACATGGCGCGCGACCCGCGCCTATCTGTGCGTCGCGAATGGCATTGACGTGCCGGCCGTGCTCGGCTCGCGCAGCACGCAGTTGAGAGGCTCGTTTGGCGGCCACGAGGGGCGGCCGCTCCGCGATGGCGATGAACTGCCGACCGGCCGTTCGAATGGCCGGGCCGCTCCCGGCTTCGGTCTGGTCCCGCCCGGGCTAGCGCTCCCGCTTGAGGCCGACGGCGTGCCCGCCGTTCGCGTGTTACCGGCCGCCGAGTACGACTGCTTCACCAATTCATCGCACGATGCATTGTGGTCGACGGCCTGGAAAATCACCGCGCAGAGCGATCGCTACGGCTACAGGCTTGCCGGCCGTGAGCTCAACCCGCTGCGTCCGCTGGAATTGCGCTCGCATGGCATCGTGCCCGGCGTCATTCAGGTGCCTCATGGCGGCCAGCCCATCGTCCAGATGCGCGATGCACAGCCCTCCGGCGGCTATCCCAAAATCGGCACGGTGATCGAGGCAGACCTCTGGCGTCTCGGCCAGGCTCCGATCGGGAGCAGCGTTCGCTTCATCCGCTGTAGCTGGGCCGAAGCGCTGGGCGCCTCGGCGGATATCCACCGCTGGCTCGCAAACGCACGTCGTCTCGTCGAACTTCACTGCGGCGAAGGGGGAGGCCGATGAGCAATCCTCTCGATCACGTCGACAAGTTAAGCGCCTGGCTCAAGGACGCCGATCTCGCGCTGCTCGAGCTGCGCGGTCCGAGCGCCACGTTGCGCCTGGTGAACGATGGCGCGTCGGTACGTGTCGTTGAAGGCGAGGAATCGCCGTCCGTCGACGCGCCGTCGATGACTGTCCGCGCTCCATCGCCGGGCATCTTTCTCGATGGTCACCCGCTTCACGAACGCGCAATCGCTTTGGCCGCCGCCGATGTCCGGGCTGGTGACCCTCTCGGCTTCCTGCAAATCGGGCCTCTGCTTCTAGCCGTGCCCGCGCCCCGGGCAGGAACGGTGACCGATGTGCTGGTCGCGCACGGCACGATCGTTGGCTACGGCACGCCGCTGTTCGTACTACAGCCGATCGAAGGTGAGACATCATGAAGATCGATCTCAACGCCGATATGGGCGAAGGTTTTGGTCCATGGCCGATGGGCAACGACGAGGCGCTTCTCAACCTCGTGTCTTCGGCCAATGTCGCGTGCGGCTTTCATGCCGGCGATCCGCTGATCATGCAGCGCACGGCGGAGCGCGCCAGGGCGCGCGGCGTCGACCTTGGGGCTCATGTCGGGTTTCCGGACCGTCAAGGATTCGGCCGGCGCGTGATGCAGATCGACACCGCCGAGCTCGCCGCCATGGTCACGTACCAGCTCGGCGCGCTCGACGGCATCGCGCGGGCCGTCGGACATCGCGTCACGCATATGAGCTTTCACGGCGCGCTGGGCAACATGGCTGCCGCGGACGCCGACCTTGCCCGGCCCCTGGTTCGCGCGGTCGCCGCGTTCGATCCCAATCTCCTGATCGTTTCCTCGAGCAGCCGCGCCATCGAGGGTGCGGCGGCGCAGTGCGGTATCAGGGTTGCCACGACGTTCCTGGCTGACCGGGCCTATGACGACGAGGGCCTGCTGGTGTCTCGGGCAAAGCCCGGCGCGGTCATTCACGATGCCGGGGCGGTCGCCGAGCGCGTCGAACGTCTGCTGCGTGACGGAGTGGTCATTTCCGCCAGCGGAAAGGCGCTCGCCATGCCGGTCAAATCGATCCTGCTGCATGGGGATACCCAGGGCGCCGTCGAGCTGGCCCGAGGGATTCGGGCCTCGATCGAGGCCGCCGGCGGCGAGATCGTGCCGGTTTCCAGGCTTGTGGCGGGCTCCGGCGGAGCGGGCGGGGGATCATAAGGGGACCTTATCCCGCCACAGTTAATCCGTCTTGGCGGGGAAGTTGCGCGATCGTTTAGCGTATTGAGAAGGTGAGGAGCCAGATGCCATTCTCCGACTACAGGACTGCTCTCGTCACCGGCGCCTCGTCGGGCATCGGTCTGGCCGTGGTCGAGCGCCTGGCGCGTGAGGGCCTGAAGGTTCATGCGCTCGCGCGGAGCGCGGATGCGCTGAAAGCTCTGGCCGATCGCACCGGCTGCATCCCGCACGCGATGGACGTCAGAGATATTGCGGCTATCACCAAACTTGCTCACGGCCTCGAGGTTGACGTGCTCGTCAACAGCGCGGGCGTCGACCGGCCGAAGAAGTTCCTCCAGGCGGATGCGGAGGACATCGATCTCCTGGTCGACGTCAACCTGCGCGCGATCCTGCATCTCTGCCGTCTGCTCGTGCCGGGCATGGCTCAGCGCGATCGCGGTCACGTGGTGAACATCACGTCGATTGCCGGCGCTTACAACTTTGCGGGAAACTCGAGCTATCACGCGACCAAGGCGGCCGTCAGCATGCTGACCAGTCAGCTCAGGGTCGATTGCTTCGGCAAGCGCGTGCGCGTCACCGAGATCTGCCCCGGCCGGGTTGCAACCGACATCTTCGCCCATGTCCACGGCGACAGCGCCGAAACGCGCGCGAACTTCATCGACGGCTTTGAACTGCCCGAGGCAAAGGACATTGCCGACGCAATCGCGTTTGCGATTGCCGCGCCAGTGGCGGTCAATGTCGGCTACATCGAGATCACACCGACCTTGCAAGTGCCGGGTGGCTTGTCGACCACTCGCCCCGAGGGCTCCCCAAAACCCGTTCTCCCGACCTAGATGAGGGGCGCGCGATGAAGGGTTTCGACCTCATGGCCGTCCTGCTCAATCCGGAGTTCAGCCGGATGCTGGTCCATGGGGTGAAGATGACCTTCATCATCTTCATCGGCTCATGGCTGCTGGCGATGAGTCTTGGAATGATCCTTCTTGCGGTCCGGATGCTGCCGAGCCGGATCGCCAGCGGTTTTGTCGCGATCTACGTCTCCTACCACCGCAATGTGCCGACGCTGGTCCAGCTCATGCTCTGGTATTTCGGCATTTCGAGCATGCTGCCGGACTCGGTTCAGATGTGGCTCGGCGATCACAATGGCGAAGCGGTGTTCGCAATCGTCGCCTTGGGATTGTGCCAGGCCGCGTATTTCAGCGAGGATCAGCGTTCCGGTCTGCGCGCGGTGCCGAAGGGGCAGTGGGAAGCCGCCCGCGCGCTGGGGCATGGCTATTTCGGAGCCATGGCCTACATCCTGCTGCCACAGGCCGTCCGCAACGCGATGCCGGCGCTGGTAAACCATACGGTCTCCTTGTTCAAGAACTCCAGCCTCGCGATGGCGATCGGCGTGGCCGAGCTGACCCACGCCGTCAAGGAGGTCGAGAGCCAGAGTTTTCGTCCGTTCGAGACTTACCTGATTGCCACGATCGTCTATCTCGTCTGCTCGCTGCTGCTGATGTGGCTTGGTCACTATCTCGAGCAGCGCAGCCGCATGGCCGGAGCGGTCTGATCATGTCGCTCCTGCTGAGCATGATCGAGATCGTCAGGGACAACTGGCTGTTGCTGCTCGTCGGCCAGTATCCGAACGGCCCGCTTGGCGGGATCGCGGCCACCCTCATTCTCTCCATCCTCGGCATTGGGTTGGCCTTTCCGCTGAGCGTCGCGATGGCGCTCGGCAGCCTGTCGCCGTGGCGTGCGCTGCGCTGGCCGGTCATGGCCATGGTCTACATCACCCGCGGCGTGCCGCTGCTGCTGATCATCCTGTGGGTCTATTTCGTGCTGCCGCTTTTGATCGGGCATAGCGTGCCGGCGTTCGCGACCATGCTGGTCACGCTGGTCGGCTATGAAGCCGCATTCCTGAGCGAGATCGTGCGTGCCGGCATTCAGGCATTGCCAAAAGGTCAGATGGACGCTGCCCGCGCGCTCGGACACAGCCGTCTCGGCGCGATGCGCTACGTGATTCTGCCGCAGGCGCTGTTCAACATGATCCCGAGCATCCTCAGCCAGTTCGTCTCGACCATCAAGGAGACCACGCTCGGCTACATCATCAACGTCCCGGAGCTCACCTTCGCGGCCGGACAGATCAACAACCGGTTGCTGACCAAGCCGTTCGAAGTCTACTTCATTCTTGCCATCAGCTACTTCATCGTTTGCTGGACCTTGACGCAGGCCATCAACCTGGTCGAGCGACGGATTACCGAGCGCCGAACCACAGGTCCGGCTGCCGTGCCTGCACTGCCTGCCGCAAGCGCATCAGGGGCATGACCATGTCGCATGAAACTCCATCCCGGGATGCCGATCCGATGATTCAGTTCGTCGCTGTGCACAAATTCTTTGGTTCGCTGGCCGCGCTGACCGACGTCAACGCCGAGGTGAAGAAGGGCGAGGTGGTGGTGGTCTGCGGGCCGTCCGGCTCGGGCAAGTCGACGCTCATCCGTACCGTCAACAGGCTCGAGGAAATCCAGTCGGGCTCGGTGCTGTTCGAGGGCAAGGACGTTCATGCCAAATTGGGTGGCGCGGCACTGAATCAGTTGCGCAGCCGCATCGGATTCGTTTTCCAGAGCTTCAACTTGTTTCCGCATCTGAGTGCGCTCGACAATGTCATGCTTTCGCCGATGAAGGTGAACGGCGTCAAGCGCAGCGACGCGCGCGAAGCCGCACTTCGGCTGCTGGACCGGGTCGGACTCTCGGCCAAAGCGCAGAACTATCCGGGACAGCTTTCCGGCGGACAGCAGCAACGCGTCGCGATCGCGCGCGCGCTCGCCATGGAGCCGCCGGCGATGCTGTTCGACGAACCGACCAGCGCGCTCGATCCGGAGATGGTGGGCGAGGTGCTTTCCGTCATGCGCGGGCTTGCGCGTGATGGAATGACCATGATGTGCGTGACCCACGAGATGAACTTCGCGCGTGATGTCGCCGATCGCGTCTGGTTCATGGACGCCGGAAGGGTGCTCGAGACGGGAGCTCCGGTCGACTTCTTCCGCTCACCACAACATCCGCGTGCGCAGCGCTTCCTGTCGGACCTACACACAAGGTGACTGCGCTGACCTGATGTGACCAACCTGGAGGAGAACACAAATGTCTTTCAAGAACCGTTCAATCGGCTTGGTGGCCGCGATCGCAGGCCTTGCCGGGATCGCGTCGGCGGCGTGCGCCGACCAGCTCTCGGACATCACCCAGCGCAAGGAGCTGCGCTGCGGAACCTTTGCGGACGTGCCGCCGTTTGCTGCACCGGATGCCAAGACACGTGAGATGGTCGGCTTCGACGTCGACCTCTGCAAGGCGATCGCCCAACGCTGGGGCGTTGTCGCCAAGGTCACGCCGCTCTCGGTCGAGGCGCGCGTGCCCGAGGTCAAGCTCGGCCACGTCGACATCACGGTGGCGAACCTCGCCTACACGCTGGGCCGCGCCGAGCAGATCCAGTTTTCCGACCCGTATTACATCGCCAAGGAAATGCTGGCAGTGAAGGCGAGCGACCCCGGGACCGCCAAAGCCGATTTTAAGGGTAAGCGGCTGGCGTCGACCAAAGGATCGACGTCGGAACTCGCGATCAAGATGAACGAATCCGACCCGCTGACTTTCGTCGATACTGGTTCGGCCTTCATGGCGGTTCAACAGAACAAGGCGGTCGGAATGGTGGCGAATACCATGACCATTACCAAGCTCGTCAACCAGTCCAAGGAGGCCGGGCAGCCGCTGAAGATGATCGAAGAGCCGATGGTGCTGCAGCCGATCGGCGTCGGCATGAAGAAAGACGAGCCGGCGCTGCTCGCGAAGATCAACGAGACCCTGCTCGCGATGGACCAGGCCGGCGAGATCAACCAGCTCTGGGACAAGTGGCTCGGTCCGAGCACCGAATTCAAGATGACGCGTACCGACAAGGTCGCGCCGCTCAGCCAGCTGAAGTTCACGCCGCTCCCATGAGTTGTGAATTGGTGCCATTCACATCGACTAGAGCGAGCTTTATCCTGAGCTAGGCTTCCAGCAGTCTGCTCTTTCGCCGGGCGTGTGGACTATCGAACGCGACGTCGGAGCGATCGATATCCTCGTAGCTCCGGATTCGACCGATTGGTGTGATCCAATTTCATCATGTTCCTCACCTTCTGTTGAGGCGTTTCCTCAACCACGCTCACGTCGGTGTGCATGGGACTTATACCTCGAAGCGTTGGATCAATGCTGACTTCATTGCCGAAGCTGATTCCAAATTCCGATTGAACGTGCGTCTCACTTGGCGTTCGCCCTGTGTCGCTCGCGTTCCAATGTGAATGGAGAAGGGAATGGCTCCAGCGGCGAAGCGCCAATTTGCGAGGAACTCAGTCAACGCCGCCGTGTGGTTGCACTGAGAATGCAAACTGGGCGTTTTGGTCTCCAACTCAGGGACATGATTTTGGATCAAAGGCAAAATATGTCAAAGCGCGTCTCGGCTCGATTTCCTCATCGGTCCAACTCGTGATAGGATCGAATGGTATCAAGATAGATCAATGAAATGAATGGCTTGCGGTGGAAATTCTCTACAGCCCCGATGATGGATTGGTGCGAGAGTTCAAGTATTTCGATCGGTGAGAAGGCGGCGTGTGCACGACGTGTGCACCGGGAGATCAAGAAAAATCCCACTAGTGCCAATGTGAGCAGATCTTCTGAAGGGGAGTGGATCGCCTCGGTTTGCTGGTTTTTGAACGTACGGCAGGGCGATCACTTCGCTGAGCACTTCGGTCTGCAAATGAAGCGTCGTGATGTCAGCTGTTGCGGTCATCTACACAAGGGAAAATGGCCGAGACGCTGTGCTCGTGACCAGCCGCGACGCGCTCATTCCCTTCTTCGGCTTGAGCTTGCTCAGATTAGCCAATTTTGGATCGAGCGGTTGACCTGATGCGAAAGCAATCGGCGCGGGACGCCAGGACAGGCATCCCGCGTTGCTAGGCTCTTCGATTGATTACGGCAAAATGGGTGGATGATAGGTGAAGGTCGCCATCAGGATTGCAGCCAGGATCATGACGATTGGGAAGTGCACGACGAATTGCACGGAAGTGTAGCCAATCAGGTCTCTTGACTTTAAGCCGAGCACGCCCAGCAGAGGCAGCATCCAGAACGGGTTGATGAAGTTCGGCAGCGTCTCGGCGATGTTGTAGACCATGGTGGTCCAGCCCAGATGAGCTCCGATCTCATTAGCGGCCTTCATGATGTACGGCGCCTCGATGAGCCACTTGCCGCCGGCTGAGGGGATGAAGAAGCCGAGTACGGCGGAATAGATCCCGATCAAGAATGAGAAAGCGTTGGAGTTGACTGAGACGTGTGCAAACCAGTGCGCGATGGTGTCGGAAAGCGTCAGGCCGCTGCTGTTCGGCACCTTGGTCAATACGTGAGCGATGCCGGCATAGAAAGGGAACTGCAGCAGCAGGCCCGAAATGCTCGGAGTTCCCTTGGAAAAGGCGTCGAGAAGACTGCGGGGGCGCCAGTGCAAGAGAATGCCAAGCACCAGAAACACGAAATTATAGGTGTTCAGGCCTGACAACGTGATCAGCGGATTGCCGGATTGAAAGGTCTGCCAGAGCCAGCCCGATGCCAGTGCTACGATCAGAATCGTCAACACTGGACTGAACTCAAGAAAGTCGCCTGGCCGTGACGGCTTCTTTGGCTCGATGCGGTCGTCGTCGAGAGAGACGCCGAGATCCTCCGCGGTTTTGGTCAAGGCCTCATTTGGCGCCGTCAGATAACAGATCGCTGCGGACAGTGCGGTCACGACGATGATCGTCACCAGGTTTTGCCACGTCAGGATCGTCTCTGAGAAACTGATGACACCGGTGATCGGCAGCAACGAACTCGGAATGCTTGCAGCATTCGCTTGAAGCTGTGCAACCGATGAAGTGATGCCGAGCGTGAAGCCGCAGCCGAGGCCTAGATAGCCCGCCGCGCCGGCCGCGCGATAATCCAGTTTTATGTCCTTGCGCCGCGCGATCTCGCGCACCAAGAGGCCAGAGAAGATCAGGCTCAGACTCCAGTTCAGAAGTGACAGAAGGATACTGAGCACGCCGACGAACACCACGGCGCCACGTGCGCTGGAAGGGATGCAAGCCAGTCGCCGCATTAACGCCGAGACGGGCGGGGACATCGCAACTACATAGCCTCCGACAGCGGCGAGGGCTAACTGCATGGTGAATGGAATGAGATTCCAGAAGCCGTCGCCAAACGCGCGGCTGACGGCGAGCGGTGATCCGCCATGCACGATCGTCCCGAGCGCGATAACGACCACGGCGATCAGTACGAACACGTAGGCGTCGGGAAACCAGCGCTCAGCGAAGCCGACCATGTACTGCGAGAATCTCGCAAGCAAGTTGGTTCGTTCCGGTGCGTCGTCGAGGTAGATGGCTTTGTCCGTCGTGTCAGTCATTGCGGCCCCCATAGTCGCGTTGCTGTTGCGTTCATTTCATCATTGTCGATCAGCGTGCGAGCGTCAGTTCCGAGAGCGGAACGGATTGACAGGTCAGGCACTGGTCGGCCGCGGCGTCCTCGCCGCCGAGCTGTGCGACGTTGCCGTCGACGACGCGCATCAGGCAGCTCTCGCACTGGCCGACCCTGCAGCCGCTCGGCAATGACAGACCGGCCGCCTGGGCCGCGTCGAGAAGCGTTCCGAGTTCCGGGGCCCAGGTGAAGCTCTTGTCGCTGTCCGCGATGTGGATAGTCTGGGGCTTCAGTGTCCGCGGCACTATCGGCGGCGAAGCGAAAGCTTCGGTGAATATGTCGAAGCGCGGCACGCCCCGCTCGATCAACCGGGTCGTCAGCGACGTCGTGAAGTCTGGCGAGCCGCACAGATAGGTCAGGGGTCTCTGCGGCAGCAATGGATCAATTGCCGACAGGTCCAGCCGGCCCGGATAATCGTAGTCCCCAGGGCAGCGATCTTGCGCACGTGGCGCCGAGTACGCCGTGACAAGCTCGAGCTCCGGCAAGAGGCCCGCGAGCTCCTGCAACCGCCGGGCAAAGGCATGCTCGCCGCCATTGCGGCAGCCATAAAGCAGCAGAACCCGTGGAATGCGCTCGGCTGGTTGCTGTCTCGCCAACGCTTCGAGATGACCCATAAAGGGCGTGATGCCGATTCCTGCAGCAAGAAAGACTACCGGCCGTCGTCCGGTTAGCGGTGGCGTGAAAATGCCCTTCGGCGATTCAATCTGAACTTCATCGCCGACCACCAGACGATGGACGTGATCGGACAGGCGAGCCGCACCGCCGGCAAAAGCGGAGTCGGAGCGGCGCTTCTTGACCGCGATCGACAGCACATTCCGGCCCTCGTGGCCGGTCAGTGAATAGGCACGGGCAAGATCGAGTCCTGGCAGGCTTAGCAGGACGTGTTGTCCCGGACAAAATGCAGGAAGCGCACCGCCGTCGCGTGGCGCTAGGTCGATCGCGACGACGTCGTCAGCTTCGCTGCGAATGGCGGCGACTGCGAAGCTGCGCTTGCTGGTCCAGTGACCGCAGCTCGCAACCTCATCCTTGCGGATGTCGCAAGTCGTAGCGCGCAGCGGTACCGAACCGCTGACCGGATCGCGTGTCACATCGCTCAAGGCATCGTTCATATTCGACGTCGGATATCCGGCGGACGACATCGCATCACGTCCCAGCGGAGGACAATCCTCCCACCAGCCGAACTCGGCGACGGCGACGCGATCGTCGAGGGCTTCGTTCAGCCGCACGCGCAGCCGGACGTCGCCGGCCAAGGTTGTGACGATAGCCCAGTCACCGTCCTTCAGGCCGCGCCCAGCGGCTAGCGTTGGGCTGATCTCGACAGCAGGATCAGGCGTCTTCCTGCGAAGGGAGGCGACGTGACGATGCGAGCTGTGCACGAACCAGCCGCTTTTGGCCGTCGTGAGCACCAGTGGAAAGCGGCTGTCGGCGCGCTCTGCGAGTGGACTTTCGGCGGGCTCGACATGGCCTGGTAACGGCGCGTAGCCATGTTCGAGCATCAGTTCCGAATAGATCTCGACGCGGCGTGTGGTTGTGGCAAAGCCCGCGACCGTGCCGTCCTGTTGCGGCAGCCCGTATTTTTTGTGGCGCAGGAGCTGTGGGAAACGTAGGCCTTCGGGATGCCGGCGCAATTCTTCGACTGTCACACCGAGAGGGGCGAGCTGATAATTCCAGCCGGCGTGAATGTCGCCGCCGAAGAACTCATCGGCAAGGCCCAGCCTGACCGCAAGATCGGCTGCAATCTCATAGTCTGCTTTGCAGGCGCCAAGCCTCGGCAGCATCTGGGGGCGGAACTGGATCGTCTCGACTGCTTCTTGTGTGATCTCGAAGCCGATTTTGAGGGCATCTCGTTCCCACGGCATGTTGGCCGGTAGCAGGATGTCAGCGTTTTCGCCGGTCGGGTTGATGAACATGTCGACATGGACGTGGAAATCGAGCGCGCGCAGCGCCTCGCGATTGCGGGAAGAAGCGCCCTGCGACACGATGAAGTTGGTACCGAAGCTCATCAGCGCCTGGACCCGGTATGGTTCGCCGGTCAGAACCGCACGGCTGAAATCCCGTGCGGTGATCCATCCATGCCGCGGCGGGCCGAGCGGTAGTTCGTTGAGGCCCAGCGCCTTGGCTTTCTGCTCGGGCGGCAACAAGGCATAATCGTTGACGGTGCGTGTTGGAGGCGGTGCCGGCCAGACATTCCCTCCCGGGATATCGCAGGCGCCCGTGAGCGCGTAGAGCGTCGCGATTGCGCGCTCGATCATGGTCGCATTGGTGTGCTGACCAACGCCAGTCCAGGAATGATATGCGAGCCGGGGGCTGTTCTCGAATAGCTCATAGAAGGCTGCGATCTTGCCGGCGCCGAGCCAGGTCAATTCGGCCACGCGAGCGATGGTGTAGGGAGCGGCCTCGGCCCTTAGAAGATGGAAGGCTGTCGCTGCAGCGATCGTACGGCCGTCCCGCGCGGTGAGCATAATCCGGGCGTCCAATTCGCAGGACGCATCATCTTGCGCTGCCGCACGGGTATCGACGGCACGCGCCACTCCGGATCGGTCCAACGTGACGAAATTGTCGTTTGATTGATCGGCCCAGAGTTCGTTCGCCCGAATGAAGCGGCCTGTGCCAGTATCGAGCAGCAACGGTCCGTTGGTCCAACGCCTCACGAAGTCTGCGTCGTACGTTTCCGTCGTGATGAGGTGTCGAATTGCGCCCATCGCCAGCGCGCCGTCCGCACCGGGACGGATGCGCAACCAGACGTCGGCTTGTTGCCCGGATCCGTTCGGCTTGGGATCGACTACTGCAACGCGCGCCCCGCGGCGCCTTGCATCTGCAACGCGTGTGGCCTGGGCAAGCCAAGTGCGGGCCGGATTATGACCCCACAGCACAATGGCATCGGCACGCTCGTAGTCGGGAACGCCGATACCGCGTCCGAAGGTCAAGGCATGGGCAAAGTCCTTGTGCCAACCGCAGATTTCGATCGCGTAGATCAGGTTTGGGCTGCCGAAGCAGCGGATGAAGCGCTCGACCCATTCGGAACTGTCGACCATGGGTGTACCGCTCGGCGTGGTGAGGGCGAAAGCAACTGCTTCGGCGCCGGACGTCTTGCGAATGTCGCCCAGCTTTTGGGCGATCTCGTCGAAGGCCTCGTCCCACGAAATTTCGATCCAGCCGGGATCCGCAGCGTCCCGGGGCGCGGTCCGGCGAAGGGGCTGGGTCAGACGGCGCGGGCTGTGCACCATCTCAGGCGCGGCGCGGCCTTTCGCGCAAAGCGCTCCGCCCGTCGGATGGCCGTGCAGGGGCTCGACACCTATCAGCCGCCCGTTCTCGATCACTGTGGTCGAGCCGCAGCGGGATCGGCAGAGTGTGCAATAGCCGGGTACGCGCTGCATGAGAGGGCTCACACCGTCCAAAAGGCCAATAGTAGTGCATTACTGTAAGGCGCTACATAAGCATCACCTGGGGTGTATCCCTCGTCAAGCCCTTTTATTGTGCTGTGGCAAAACCTGACTATTGTGCCGGCGACGAGCCGGATGATTCCGGGGCCGGCGAAGCGGGATGGGAATGGACCAGAATTTACGGGAGCAGGTGCTACAGCAGGTGCGCGCGGAGATCATTTCCGGCCAGAGCATGCCGGGATCGATGTATTCGGTGCCGACGCTGGCCGCGAGTCTCGGTGTGTCGAGCACCCCGGTCAGGGAAGCGCTGCTCGAGCTGGCGCGCAGCGGATTGATCGAGCCGATGCGCAATCGAGGCTTCAAGGTGGTTGAGCCGACGCTGACCGAGCTCCGCAATTTGTTCGATCTAAGAGAGGTGCTGGAACTCCATGCGGCGGCGATCGTTGCGCGCAAGCCGAAGAAGAATCTCAGGAAGCTTATTCCCTTTGCCGATGAGGTTGCGCGCGCGGTCAAGGCGGAAGACATGAGGCTCTATCTCGAGGCGGATCGAAACTTTCACCGATTGCTGACGGCGGAGGCGGACAACGCACGTCTGACCGACATGGTGATGGGATTGCGTGATCAGATGCGGCTTTACGGCATCAAGTCGCGCGCGGGTCTTGCCCGCCAGAATGAATCCGCCGCCGAGCACTACCAGATCATTGAGCTCGCAATGGCCGGCAAAGAAGAAGCCCTCACCAGTCTTCTGAAGCGCCATATCAGGGCGTGGGAGCCGATCTTCGTCGAGGCCTTGTCCCGGATGGCCAACCCACGCGAGCCGATTGTCGCCAGTCGCGGTCACGGCCGATAGACGCCATCAGCGGTCGGCGGCGGTTTCAGCCAGCAGCCAATCGCGAAATACGACGAGGGGAGGGTGGCTCGACCGTTCCGGCGGCCAAACGAGATAATACCGTTCGGCGCTCTCCATGGGCAGGTCGAGCGCGTAAACCAGCTTGCCACTGGCCAACTCATCCTGGATCAGGAAAGTTGGCAACAGCGCGACGCCAACACCTACCATCGCCGCTTGGGCCACGGTGGCGAACTGATCAAAATACATCGTCTGTCCCGATCCGCCCGGCACGCTCTGGGCCTGGAACCAATGATCCCAGGCATTCGGGCGTGTCGATATGCTTAGCAGCGATGCTTGTTTCAGGTCTCTTGCTGCGCGAAAATCATGCTGCTGCTTCAGCGCGGGGCTGCATGCGGGGATGACCTCCTCCGCGCGCAACAGCACCATTTCCGCGCCGGGCCAGTCCCGCGGTCCAAAATGGATCGCGGCGTCCAGCGCTTCGGTGCGGAAATCGAAGTACGACAGGCGCGTTGCAAGGTTGATCGTGACGCCCGGATTCTTGGCCAGAAATTCGGGCAGCCGCGGCGCGAGCCAGCGCGTGCCGAAGGTGGGCAGGATCGCGAGATTGAGCGTGCCGCCGCGGGGATTGGCGCGCAGATTGAATGACGCTGTGCTGATCTTGCGCAGCGCATCGCGGATATCGCGTGCATAGGCTTCGCCAGCCGCGGTCAGGCGGATGGTCTGGCGTTCGCGGGCGAACAGCTCTACCTCGAGCTGCTCCTCCAGCAATTTGATCTGCCGACTGACGGCGCTCTGGGTCAGGCTGAGCTCGCGTGCGGCCAATGTCACGCTCCCGGTTCGCGCGGCAGCTTCGAAGGCGGCAAGCAGTGCGGTGGACGGAAGAAAGCGGCGCGATGTTAGCATCATATTCCGAAATGGAATGAACTGTTGAGCAATCATTGTTTGATTGCACTGAAAACACAAGGATAATCGAAATCAAAGATACGTAAATGGCATGAATTCGACGAGGCGCTATAGGCCTCGGCTCAGCGAGGAGATAGCGATGGCCGTGCGGCCGATCCGATCCGACGACATCCGCACCATGTTCTCACGTGCGATGTCTGAGATGTACCGGGCCGAGGTCCCCCAATATGGCGCGCTCCTGCATTTGGTCGCCGAGGTCAATGCTGCAACGCTGCGCGCCGATGCCGGATTGAGCGCGAGCCTCAAACAGAACGGCGAAGCGGAACGGCTGAGCATCGAACGTCACGGCGCCATCCGGCTCGGCACCGCACAGGAGCTATTCGACATTCGGCGTGTCTTCGCCGTGATGGGCATGCATCCGGTCGGCTATTACGATCTGTCCGTCGCTGGAGTGCCGGTGCATTCGACCGCGTTTCGCCCGATCAAATATGAAGCGCTCCGTCAAAATCCGTTTCGGGTGTTCACGTCGTTGTTGCGTCTCGACCTTATCGATGATGCTGCGCTTCGTGCTGAGGCTGAAGCTGTCCTGGCCGCGCGCCGGATATTTACGCCGCGCGTGCTCGAGCTGGTGGCGATCTGCGAGGCCGAAGGCGGTCTGACGCAGGAGCGGGCGGAGGAATTCATCAGCGAGGCGCTGGAGACGTTTCGCTGGCACAGCGATGCAACGGTCAGTCTTGCGATCTATCGCAAGCTGCACGACGCTCATCGCCTGATCGCCGATGTCGTCAGCTTCCGGGGGCCGCATATCAACCATCTCACGCCGCGTACCCTCGATATCGACGCCGTCCAGGCGGGCATGCCTGGCTATGGGATTGCGCCCAAGGCCGTAATCGAGGGGCCGCCGCGGCGCAAATGTCCGATCCTGCTGCGTCAAACAAGCTTCAAGGCACTGGAAGAGCCGATCGCTTTCAAGGACGATGTTGGCGAAGGCGTCGAGGGCACGCATACCGCGCGTTTTGGCGAGATCGAACAGCGCGGTGTGGCGCTCACCGCCAAGGGACGCAGGCTCTACGACACGCTGCTGGCATCCGTCCGCCGCGATGTTCAGGTCGGCGCGGCAGGTGCGAACGCAGGCGAATATGGAGCGGAGCTGTCGAGACGGTTCGGGTCGTTTCCCGACGACTGGACCGAACTCCGTGCCCAGGGGCTGGCGTTCTTTCGCTATTCGGTGACAGAAGCCGGGATTGCGCAACGCGAGGGTTCGGTATCCGCCATGTCGGTCGATCAATTGGTCGCGACAGGTTATCTTCGTGTTGATCCGATCGTGTATGAGGACTTCCTCCCGGTCAGCGCCGCCGGCATCTTCCAGTCCAACCTCGGCGACGAGGTCCAGAAGAGCTACGCCGCGGATTCGAACCGGGCTGCGTTCGAGGCGGCGCTGGGGGCGGCCGTTCACGATGAGCTGGAACTCTATGCGCAACTAGAGAGAGCCTCGATCGATCGAGCGTTAAATGAGCTCGGCTTGTCCAAATCCCGACTCCAGGCGACCGCGTGAGGAAGGAATAAACATTGACGAAAGCACCACTTCAGTTGGATCAAGAAACGGTCTCGCGCGCATGACCAGCGCGACTGCGACCATCCAAATCAACGCCGAGCTTCGGAAAACCGCTATGTCCGTCACGAACACACAGGCCCGCAACCTCGATCTCGCCATGGAAACTGATGCGCTTCTTGCGACACTTGGTGTCGGTCGGGGCAGCTACACGAAGGGCTCCCTCGCGGTGCGATCGCCGATCACCGGCGAGGTCATCGCGGAGGTTGAGGAAACCAGCGTCGCGGGAGCTAACGCTGATATCGAACGTGCAGACGTGGCTTTTCGTAGCTGGAGATTGGTGCCGGCGCCGAAACGCGGCGAGTTGGTGCGGCTGCTGGGCGAGGAACTGCGCGCCAACAAGGATGCGCTCGGCCGACTGGTCTCGATCGAGGTCGGCAAGATCACATCCGAGGGCCTCGGCGAAGTCCAGGAGATGATCGACATCTGCGATTTCGCAATGGGTCTGTCGCGCCAGCTTTATGGTCTCACCATCGCGACCGAACGTGGCGAACATCGCATGATGGAAAGCTGGCATCCGCTCGGCGTCACCGGCATCATCTCCGCGTTCAACTTCCCGGTTGCCGTGTGGGCCTGGAATGCCGCGCTGGCGCTGGTATGCGGCAACAGCACCGTGTGGAAACCGTCGGAGAAGACCCCGTTGACCGCGCTCGCGACCCAGGCGCTGTTCGAGCGCGCGCTGGCGCGCTTCAGGCAGGACGGCGGCAGCGCTCCGGAAGGACTTTCGGCCGTGTTGATCGGCGGCCGTGACATCGGTGAGACATTGGTCGATCATGCCAAGGTGCCACTGGTATCGGCCACCGGATCCACAGCGATGGGCCGCGCGGTCGGCCCGCGCCTTGCCAAGCGTTTCGCGCGCTCTATTCTCGAACTTGGCGGCAACAATGGGGCGATCATCGCGCCCACCGCCGACCTCGACCTGACGCTGCGCGGTGTTGCGTTTGCGGCGATGGGTACTGCCGGTCAGCGTTGCACGACGCTGCGCCGATTGTTCGTGCACGAGAGCGTCTATGACGGTTTCGTGCCGCGTCTGATGCGCGCCTACGCGTCGGTGACGGTCGGCAATCCTCTCGAAAGCGGAACGCTGGTTGGCCCGCTGATTGACGGCGCAGCCTATCGAGGCATGCAGAGCGCGCTCGAAGGGGCGAAGGCCGCAGGCGGACAAGTGCACGGTGGCGAACGCGTCGCGGTTGAAGGCGCTTCCGACGCCTATTATGTCCGCCCGGCACTGGTCGAGATGGCGACGCAGACGGGGCCGGTCGAGCAGGAGACCTTCGCGCCCATCCTTTACGTGATCAAATACAGCGATTTCGATGCCGTGCTCGCCATGCACAACGCCGTGCCGCAGGGGTTATCGTCGTCGATCTTCACCAACGATCTGCGCGAGGCCGAAACCTTCCTGTCGGTGCGCGGCTCCGATTGTGGCATCGCCAACGTCAATATCGGCCCGTCCGGCGCGGAAATCGGCGGCGCATTCGGTGGAGAGAAGGAAACCGGCGGCGGCCGCGAATCCGGCTCCGATTCGTGGAAGGCCTATATGCGCCGCGCCACCAACACCATCAATTACGGCCGGACGCTGCCGCTTGCGCAGGGCGTCAAATTCGACGTGGTCTAAGAGAGGCGCAAAAGACGTGAATGCTCCCTTTGCAACATGGTCGCTGTTCCGACCCTCAAGCCGCCTGTCGGCGATCGGCGTATCGGAGATCTTGAAGATCACCGGCCTTGCCACGGAGCTGAAGCGAGAAGGGCGGGACGTCATCGTGCTCGGCACCGGCGAGCCCGATTTCGACACGCCCGATCACGTCAAGGACGCAGCGGCGCGCGCCATGCGGGCAGGCGCGACGAAATACACCGCGCTCGACGGCACGCCCGAATTGAAGGTGGCGATCCGTGCAAAGTTCAAGAACGACAACGGCCTCGACTTCGCACCCGACGAGATCACGGTTGCAGCCGGGGCGAAGCAGATCCTGTTCAACGCCATGATGGCGACGCTCGATGGGGGCGATGAGGTCATCATCCCGACGCCCTATTGGGTGACCTATGCCGACATCGTGCTGATCGCAGGCGGCAAGCCGGTGCTGGTCCCCTGTCAGGAGGCTAACGGCTTTCGCCTGACGGCGGACGATCTGGCGCGGGCGATCACGCCGCGGACCCGCTGGGTGATGCTGAACTCGCCGTCGAACCCGTCCGGAGCTGCTTACGCAGAGGCCGACTATAGACCGCTCCTGGATGTTCTGCTCGAGCATCCGCATGTCTGGTTGATGGTCGACGACATCTACGAGCACATCGTCTACGACGACTTCCAGTTCACCACACCGGCCGCGATCGCGCCCGCGCTGCGCGATCGTATCCTCACCGTCAACGGCGTCTCCAAGGCGTACGCGATGACGGGCTGGCGCATCGGCTATGCGGGCGGTCCGCGTGCGCTGATCCGGGCCATGGCGGTGGTGCAGAGCCAGTCGACGTCGTGTCCGTCGTCGATCAGCCAGGCCGCTGCGATTGCCGCGCTTGACGGTCCGATGGACATCGTGAGAGAGCGATGCTGCGCCTTCCAAGCCCGGCGCGATCTCGTCGTCGCGGCGCTGAACGGGATCGACAGCATCACCTGCCGCATGCCGGAAGGCGCGTTCTATACCTTCGCAAGCTGCGCGGGATTGCTTGGCCGCACCACGCCGGATGGCCGGCGCATCGCGACCGACACAGAATTCGCCGAATATCTCCTGCGCAGCGTCGGCGTCGCCGTGGTGCCGGGATCGGCATTTGGGCTTGCGCCGTACTTCCGGATTTCCTACGCCACCTCGACCGCTGAACTTGAGGAGGCCTGTTGGCGCATCGCCCATGCGGTTGGCCGGTTGGGCTAGAGGGAGCTTCCTGATGCAGGGCGATCCGACATCGCACGGACTATGGGAGTTGACGGCGCCGGCCGCGCCTCAAACCGCGTCTCTGGCCGGTGAGTTGGATGTCGATGTCGCCATCATCGGTGGTGGATATACCGGCCTGTCGTCGGCCCTTCACCTTGCCGAGGGCGGCGCGTGCGTCGCCGTCCTGGAGGCGTCGGAGATTGGCTTCGGTGGTTCGGGACGCAATGTCGGCCTGGTGAATGCCGGGATGTGGGTGATGCCGGACACGCTCGCTGGCGCCCTCGGCGAAACTTTTGGCGAACGCCTGATCGAACTGCTCGGCAGTGGGCCGCAGAAAGTGTTCGACTTGATCGAAAAGCACGACATAGCATGCGAGGTAGAACGCACGGGCACGCTGCATTGCGCCGTCGGCCGCAAGGGCCGCGAAGAGATCGAGGCGCGGGCCAAGCAATGGCAGCGGCGTGCCGCGCCGGTCGAGGTGCTCGGCACCGACGAGACGCGGCGCAAGATCGGCGGCGGTGATTATACGTGCGCCCTGCTCGACAAGCGCGCCGGCACGATTCAGCCGCTCGCCTATGTGCGCGGCCTGGCGCGCGCCGCGCTTGCGGCGGGGGCGGCGATATTCACCGGGAGCCCGGTTGTTTCCGCCGTCGATCATGGCGCGCGCTGGATGGTTGCCACGGCCTCGGGCTCGGTGCGCGCCGATTGGGTGATCGTCGCCACCGATGCCTATGCGCGCGGGCCGTGGTCGCAGGTCCGGCAGGAACAAGTTCATCTGCCTTACTTCAATTTCGCGACCCGACCCTTGTCCGACAATTTGCGCGCGTCGATCCTGCCGGAGCGGCAGGGCGCCTGGGACACGAAGCAGGTGCTCAGCTCGTTCCGCTTCGACCGCGCCGGCCGTCTTGTCTATGGCAGCGTCGGCGCGCTGGAGGGAAGCGGCGCTGCGATCCATCGCGCCTGGGCGATCCGCTCGTTGCGCAAGCTGTTTCCGCAACTTGCCGAGATCGAATTCCAGGCCGGCTGGTTCGGCATGATCGGCATGACGTCGGATAATCTGCCACGCTTTCACAAGCTCGACCGGAATGTAGTTGCGTTCAGCGGATACAATGGTCGCGGCATCGCGCCGGGCACGGTCTTTGGTGGTGTTCTGGCATCCTATGTGCTGGGGCATGTTGCAGAGCAAGACCTTCCGCTTCCGATCGCTGCGGTCGAGGCACCGCGCTTTCGCGCAGCACGGGAGCAGCTCTATCGTACAGGATCGCAGCTCGTTCATTTGACCGAAGCTCGTCGCTGATTTCGATAGCACCAGCACGTTGGCGTCCATCCGGAGGTGTTGCATTGTTTAAAGGCGGCGCGGGCGGCACGGACCTATGAAGGCAAGGCCGCTGCGCGCCGTTCTCTCCATCTCAACGCAGGCGACAGCGCTCGCTTTGACAGCAAGATGGGTGTGCGCCATCATCTCGCGCAGCGAAGAGGATCCGGAGATCGTCTGGGCCTGCACGGGTCTTACGTCGATTGAAACGAGAGGGAAAGTTGTTGCATTATTATTCTGCGGCCGAAGTCGAGGCGAGCCTCGATTATCCCCGGCTGATCGACGCACTGGGCAGTGTTTTCCGGCAGAACGGTGAGGCCATGCCAGTGCGGCAGAGCCATGAGGTCGGGCAATCCGGCAGTCCTGGTCACCTCTTGCTGATGCCGGCTTGGGAGCGTGGAAAGGCGCTCGGCGTGAAAGTCGTCACGGTGTTTCCAGGCAATGCCTCACGTGGTCTCGGGGCGGTGTCATCGCTCTATATCCTGTTCGATGGCGCGACCGGACAGCCGCGTGCGATGATCGACGGCGAGGCGCTGACCAACCGTCGCACGGCCGCCGCCTCTGCGCTCGCCTCGCGGCATCTCTCGCGCGAGAACAGCGCGACGCTACTCCTCATCGGGACCGGCCGCGTTGCCGCCTGCCTGCCTAGCGCACACCGCGCCGTGCGGCCGATCCGGCAGGTGCTCGTTTGGGGTCGCGATCCGGAGCGCGCCTCCAAGCTTACGAGCACCTTTTCCCAGCAGGGATTCGATGCGGCGCCCGTCGACGACCTGCCGGCGGCGATGGCCAAGGCGGACATTGTCAGTTGTGCCACGACATCGACAGAACCGCTTGTAAGGGGCCGGCATCTGCGGCCCGGCACGCATCTTGATCTCGTCGGCGCATTCACGCCCAAGATGCGTGAGAGCGATGACGAGGCGGTTTGCGGCAGTCGTGTCTTTGTCGACACCTATGGCGGGGCGCTCGCCGAGGCAGGCGATCTGCTCCAGCCGATTGCGGCAGGCCGCTTTCAAGCCGACAAGGTCTGCGGCGATCTGCACGAGTTGACCAGCGGCGCTCGTCCCGGCCGTGTCGATGAGCAAGAGATCACGCTGTTTAAGTCAGTCGGAGCGGCGATTGAGGATCTTGCGGCCGCCTCCCTGCTTGTAGGCGGGTAGGATCCTGGCTCGTGGAGAGACTTCCTGAGCTTTGTCGCGCCGAAAGAAACGATGGATTGATGAAAAGGATTGTGGTCCACGGGAAACAAAGCTGATCGCTCGCTTGGTAGCCCCCGCGCCGTCAACAAAGTTCCGCGATCGCTTCGGAAGTGGACTGCCGCCTGAGCCGTCCGGCTACAAGACCGTCCGCTCTTGGCGCAAAGTGGGCTATAATTCGTTGGCGTCGATCTTCTTGGCTGTAGTTCGCTCAAACTGGCCCATGATGGATTGGAGCGAGAGTTCAAATTCTTCAAACGGTTAGAAGACGGCGTGTGCACGACGTGTGCACCGGGAGATCAAGGAAAGTCGCAACCTGAGCCAACATGACCGCACCAGCGCAGGTCAATCCGTCAGGCGCGGTTGTGAAGAGAGAGCATCGCTTGATTGCCTTCAAACGACCGGGCAGCGCCCATCATGCTGGAGGCCGACCGTCAGCTGATGGTGATCAATGCCCGGCGGATGGTAGCAAAGATCTCATCGATCTGTTCCTCGGCGATGATCAGAGGTGGGGAGATCAGTAGCGTGTCGCCGCTGCTGCGGATCAGGATGCCGTCCTCATAGCAGCGGCTCGCGCATTCGGCGCCGCGCGCGCCCGGCGCTCCCTCGCGCGCCTTCAGGTCGATCGCAGCCAATAGCCCGATGTTGCGGATGTCGACGACATGGGGAAGCTCGCGCCACCTTGCCGATCTCGGCTATCGCTATGATGCGAGCTTCCAGGACGACGACCATCCCTACCTGCTCGACGCCGACGGCGGCCGCGGCATGATCGAGGTGCCTCACGCGGAGATCCTGATCGACGCAACGCTCTACGCCCAGCGCCAGACGCATGACCGGGTCGTCAAGATGTGGCGCGAGGAGATCGAGGCGATGTATCGCGAGCGCTGCCTGATCGCGCTGACGCTGCATCCGCGCAGCGACTATGGCAGCGCACGGGCCAGCCGCATTGCCGCGCTCGACGGGCTGCTGTCATGGCTGCGTGAGCTCGACGGGGTCTCGTTCCTGACCTGCGAGGAGATCGCCGAGCGATCGCGCCTCTGAACCCCGGCCGTCCCGCCGGAAGCCAGGTGCTGTCGCGGAGCGCGCAACGCCGGCTCCGCTGCACAGTTTTGCTACACGTCCGATGCGAATTGCAGCAATCTTCGCTGCAACAACGCGCTTGACTTTGCCGCCGATCTCTACGACCGTATCGTCCGAGCGTTGGGCAGTTCGGCCCGTCAACGCAGCGAGCTTCAATCATTTCCAACATCACGCATAATCCGCGTGTTCGGTTGGCGGCAAGAGCGCCCTCGGCTTAACAGCCGGCGGGCGCTTTTTTGTTTTGGATCGAGTGATGGCGCGGACGCAATTTCGTATCGGCGTGATGTTCTCGACGACGGGATCGTACAGCGTCGTTGCGCGGTCGATGCTCAACGGAGCGTTGCTCGCATTCAGCGAGGTGAATGCAGGCACCCACACGATCTCGCTGGAGCCGGTCGTGGTCAATCCCTCCGGCGAGCTCGCGCAGTACCGCGCGCTCAGCCATGAACTCCTCAACTCGGGCGTTCGCCACGTCGTCGGTTGCTACACCTCGTCGAGCCGCAAGGAGGTCATTCCCTGTTTCGAGAAGTTCGACGGCATGCTCTGGTATCCATCGCACTACGAGGGGTTCGAGAGCTCCGACAACGTCATCTACACCGGGGCTGCGCCAAATCAGCACGTCCTCCCGCTGGTCGACTATCTCGCCTCGCGCGTCGGCAGCCGCGCCTTCTGCGTCGGGTCCAATTACATCTGGGCGTGGGAGAACAACCGCATCTTCCGCGAGGCGCTGCTTGCGCGCGGCGGCACCGTGCTCGCCGAGCGCTACCTCTCAGTGGGCGACACCGAGGTCGACCAGGTCATTGCCGCGATCATCGACCAGCGCCCGGACTTCGTCTTCAACAACCTGATCGGCACCAGCGCCTACGCCTTCTTTCGCGCGTTCCGGGCCGCCTGTCGCGCGCGCGGCATCGACCAAGCTGCGGAAATCCCGGTTGCGAGCTGCACGCTGTCTGAACCGGAACTGCCGGAGATCGGGCCGGATGCAATCGACGGGCATCTGTCGTCGAGCGTCTATTTCTCGTCGCTGAATTCGCCGGAGAATGCCGCCTTCATCGATGCCTACACGAAGTCCTTTCCGGACGGACCGGTCTCGTCGGCCGACGCCGAGTCGTCGTACAACGCCGTCAAGCTGCTCGCGGCGGCGTTGTCACAAGCCGGCACCGACGACGCGCGCACGGTGCGTGCCGCGGTTGCGGATCAGCGGCTGCGCGCTCCGCAAGGGGAGGTCCGTATCGACCGCCAGACCTTTCACGCTTGGCTCACGCCACGGATCGGCCGCTCGGCAGCGAACGGGCAATTCGAGGTGCTTCTGGAATCCCGCGAGCCGATCGCGCCCGATCCCTATCTCGTCCAGTCGTCGCCGCGCTTTGCCAGCGCAATGCGCTCTCCGCTTTTGAAAGTGGTGCAATCATGAGCTCTCGACTGCTGCAGAATTTCAAGGGCGGCCGTGCCATCGTCGTCACCCGGCGGGGCGGATGGGAGAGCGCGCTCGAAACGACGCTGGCCAAGCTCGGCGTCTCCACGGAATATCCGGAGATCATCGACGGCCGCGCGCAGATCGATGTCGCCGGCCTCCAGGCCGAGCGCGACATCCTGTTCGTCGACGGCGACCTCGAAGGCGCGGTTGCGATCGAGGTCAACCCGGCCTCGCGGCTGCCTCCGGTGCCGGTGATCGGCCTCGTCGGCGTCGAGGCACCGAGCCGGCTCAAGGCTCTCGTCAATCTCGGCGCGACGTCGTTTCTGCGCAAGCCGGTGCATGGCGGCGCGGTCTACACGTCCCTTTTCATGGGCATCAACCAGTTCCTGCTCCGCGCCGAAATGTACGAGCGCCTCCAGGGCCTCGAGGAGCGCCGCCGCGGCCGCCGCGCGGTGATCCGGGCCGTGATCCTGCTGATGCAGCAGGACGGTCTCGACGAGGAGGGGGCCTATTCCCAGCTCCGACGCGAAAGCATGCGCGCACGGCAGAACATGGAACTCTATTGCGAGGAGTTTCTGAGCAGGCGGGCGAAGCCGCCCGACACGTCCGGCCGCACAACCGGCATCATGCTGCAAGGCGGCAACAAGCAAGTCATCTAGGAGAAGCAAAATGAACAAGTCTGTATTGCGGGGGCTGCGCGCCGCAGCCCTCACGGGGACGCTTGTCTTCGGATCACAGCTGGCGCTCGCAGCGGAAAACCCGATCAAGCTCGGCGTGCTGGAGGATCAGTCTGGCGATTTCGCCGCCGCCACCATCGGCAAGGTTCATGCGATCCAGCTCGCCGCCGACGAGATCAACAAGGCCGGTGGCATCATGGGCCGGCCGCTCGAGCTCGTGCCTTACGACACGCAGTCCGACAACACCCGTTACCAGGAGTTCATGCGGCGCGTGCTCCAGCGCGACAAGGTCGACGTCGTGTTCGCGGGCTTCTCTTCGGCTTCGCGCGAGGCCTATCGGCCGATCGTCGACCAATTCAACGGCTTCGCCTTCTACAACAATCAGTATGAGGGCGGCGTCTGCGACGGCCACATGATCGTGACCGGTGCGGTGCCGGAGCAGCAGTTCTCCACCCTCATTCCCTACATGATGGAGAAGTACGGCAAGAACGTCTACACGCTCGCCGCCGACTACAATTTCGGCCAGATCTCGGCGGAATGGGTCCGCAAGATCGTCAAGGAGAACGGCGGCAAGATGGCCGGCGAGGAGTTCATCCCGCTCGGCGTGTCGCAATTCTCGCAGAGCATCCAGAACATCCAGAAGGCCAAGCCCGACTTCGTGGTCACGCTGCTGGTCGGCACGGCACAGGCCTCCTATTACGAGCAGGCGGCCTCCGCCAACGTCAACCTGCCGATGGCATCCTCGGTCAACGTCGGCCAGGGCTACGAGCACAAGCGCTTCAAGCCGCCGAGCCTGAAGGACATGTACGTTACCACCAACTACATCGAGGAGATCGACTCGCCGAAGAGCAAGGAGTTCTACGCCAAGTTCAAGGCCAAGTTCCCGAGTGAACCCTATGTGAACCAGGAGGCGGAAAACTCCTATCTCGCCGTCTATCTCTATAAGCAGATGGTGGAGCGGGCGAAGTCGACCAAGCGCGAGGACATCCGCAAGGTGATCGCGATGGGCGACGTCTGCATGGATGCGCCGGAAGGCAAGGTCTGCATCGATCCGAAGAGTCAGCACATGTCGCACACGATCTATCTCGCCAAGGTCGGCGCCGATCACGCGATCTCCTTCCCGAAGACCTGGGAGGACATCAAGCCGTACTGGCTGGGTGAAGCCGGCTGCGATCTCACCAAGAAAGATCCGATGGCCCAGTACACGCCATCGAATCCTCCGCCGAAACCCTGACCGGCGGCGGATCGCTCCGGCCCTCCCGGCGCGGCCCCGGCGTTGCCGATGGGCCGGAGTGATTACTGACACTTCGCAGCGTCTTCCCACATATCGGGTTGGTTCATGGACATCGCGACCCACGTCTTCTCGGCGCTTTATCAATTCGGCGACGCCTTTGCGTTCCTGGTGCTCTCGGCCTGCGGGCTTGCAGTGATTTTCGGGATGATGGGCGTGATCAATCTCGCCCATGGCGAGTTCATCATGTGCGGCGCCTATGTCACCGCGGCGACCGTGCATGCCGGTCTGCCGTTGCCGCTGGGCATTCTGGCGGGCACCATCGTGTCGGCGCTGGTCGGTGTATTGGTGGAGCTCGCAGTCATCCGCCATCTCTACGACAGGCCGCTCGACACCATCGTCGCCACCTGGGGGCTCAGCCTGATCGCCACGCAGGGCACGCTGATCATGGTGGGCTCCACGATGGCAGGTGTCGGCACGCCGTTCGGCAGCTTCCAGGTTGGTGACTACTCCTATTCGATCTACCGCATTGTGCTGTTCTGCGCCGCGCTAGGCGTGCTTGCCGCGCTCTATGCGCTGTTCAACTGGACGCGCTTCGGCGTGCTGGCGCGCGCCACCATCCAGGTGCCGTATATGGCTGCGGCGCTCGGCGTGGATACGCGCCTGATCTACAGCCTCACCTTCGCCTGCGGGGCAGGGCTCGCGGGCCTGGCCGGCGGGCTCTATGCGCCGACCATGACGCTGGTGCCGACCATGGGCGCGACCTTCATCATGGAGGCCTTCGTCACCGTGGTGATCGGCGGCGCCGACGTCTTCCTCGGCACAGCGCCGGCCGGGACCGTGCTTGCGGTGGTGAAATCGGTGATGACGTCGTGGCAGGGGCAGCTGTTCGGCCAGATCGGCTTGTTGGTCGCCGTCATCATCGTGGTCCGGGTTCTGCCGAAAGGCATCTCCGGCTTCGTGCTGCGCGAGCGCACCTGACGGAGTGATGGCGTCGTGACCGGTTTCCTCTCCTTGTATCGCCGTCTCGAGGGCCCGCAGACCGTCGGCCGTGGTCCGGCCTTCTGGAGCCTGTTTGCGCTCGTGCTCGCGCTCGCACTCGCTTATCCGTTGTTCAGCGACGGCTACACGGTCGGCAACACCGTCTATTTCTTCGTCTGGGTCTTCATTGCGCTCAGCCTCTGCCTGATCTGGGGCTATGGCGGCTCGCTCTCCTTCGGGCAGACCGCGTTCTTCGGGATCGCGGGCTATGGCTACGGTGTCCTCACCATCAATTTCGGCTCGGCCTGCGGCTTCACGCTGGTGGCGCTGATCGCGGCGGTGGCGATCGCCGCGCTGTTCGCGGTCCTGCTCGGCTACTTCATGTTCTTCGGCCGCATCGCCGGCGTCTTCCTCGGCATCGTCACGCTCGCCGTGACCCTGATGCTGGAGCGCTTCATGGCGCAGACCGCGGGGCCGGAGTGGCACATCGGAGCTGCGCGGCTCAACGGCTTCAACGGCATGAGCGCGATGCCGCCCTTGACCATCCCGTGGCCGGGCGAGCCGATCGTGCTGTTCGCCGATGTCGGGCTCTACTACTTCGTGCTCGGCCTTCTGGTCCTTGTCTATCTGGCCTTGCGCATCCTGATGAACTCGTCGTTCGGCAACGTCATCGTCGCGATCCGCGAGAACCCGGAGCGCGCGGAGATGCTCGGCTACGACATCCGCAAGTACCAGCTCATCACCTTCGTCATCGGCGCCGCGCTCGCGGGCCTGTCCGGCGTGCTCTACACGGTGTGGGGGCAGTACATCACGCCGTCGAGCATGGGCATGACGGCGGCGGCGCTGCCGCTGATCTGGGTCGCGGTCGGCGGCCGCAGCGACCTGACCTCGACCCTGATCGGCACTCTGGTGGTGCTCGCCGCGTTCCAGGCGCTGACGATCTATGGCAGCCAGTACGCGCTCGTGTTCATGGGCGTGCTGCTGGTGCTCACGGTCCTGATCGCGCCGAACGGGCTCGTGCTCGGGGTGATGAACTGGCTCGGCCGCCTCGCGGCCCGCTTCACGCGGAGGGCCGGCTGATGTCGCTGCTCGAGCTGCGCGAGCTGAACAAGCATTTTGGCGGGCTGCACGTCACCAACGCCGTGAACCTCACGCTCGAGCCCGGCGAGATCCATTGCCTGATCGGCCCGAACGGTGCAGGCAAGAGCACGCTGTTCCGCCTGATCCTGGGTGAGCATCACCCGGGTAGCGGTGACATTCTCTTCGCAGGAGAAAACATCACCGCGATGAAATCCTTTGCGCGCATTCACCGCGGCCTGTCGGTCAAGTTCCAGGTGCCGGGCGTCTTCAAGGGCCTGTCCGTCCGCCAAAACCTCGAGATTGCACTCCAGAGCCGGCATCGCGGTACGGAGCTCGAAGCCGAAATCGTCCGGCTGCTCGGCTTTCTCGGCCTCGAATCCGAACAGGCGCAGACCGCGGGCAATCTCAGCCACGGCCAGAAACAATGGCTGGAGATCGGCATGGCGATCAGCCTGAAGCCGCGCCTTCTGCTGCTGGATGAGCCGACGGCGGGCATGTCGCCGGAGGAAACCCACATGACGGGCGAGATGGTGCAGCGGCTCAATGCCGGCGGCATGACCGTGCTGGCGATCGAGCACGACATGGCGTTCGTGCGCCAGGTCGCCCAGCGCGTCACCGTGCTGCATCTCGGCCAGGTCTTTGCGCAGGGCTCGATCGACGAGATCGTCGCCGACGAGCGCGTGGCAGCGATCTATCTGGGGCAGGCCCATGCTTGATATGCCGCGCAAGGAAGTGATCCTCGCCACGCTGGGCCTGCGCGCCGGCTATGGCGGCAAGCCGGTGCTCCAGGGCCTCGAGATCGAGGTGCGGGAAGGCGAGATCGTCGCCGTCATCGGGCGCAACGGCGTCGGTAAGTCGACGCTGATGAAGAGCCTGATCGGGCTCGTGCCGGCGATGAGCGGCTCGATCGTCTATCGCGGCGAGGCGGTGGAATCCTTGCCCGCGCACAAACGCGCGCGCCTCGGCATGGGCTACGTGCCGCAGGGGCGTGACGTGTTTCCGCGTCTGACCGTCGGCGAGAATGTCGCAGTGGGCGCGGCGATCAAGGGTGGCGGCATTCCCGAGGCGGGGCGGCGCAGGATCGTCGAGGCGTTCCCGATCCTCGAAGAGCGCTGGCATCAGCGCGCCGGCACCATGTCCGGAGGTCAGCAGCAGCAGCTTGCGATCGGACGCGTCCTGATCGCCGATCCCAATTTGATCCTGCTCGACGAGCCTTCGGAGGGCATCCAGCCCAATATCGTGCAGGACATCGCGCGCAACATGGTCGAGCTCAATCGCAGGACCGGCGTGACCATCATTCTGGTCGAGCAGAATCTCGACATGATCCGCGCCATGGCGCAGCGCTGCTACGTCATGGACAAGGGACGCATCGTCGCAAGTCTCGATCGCGCGGCGCTCGACGACGAGGCGGAGATGCGCCGCCATCTCGCGGTTTGAAAGCCTGGCCTACGGCAGAAGGAGAAAAGAAAATGTCCTGGCAGAAAGAGTCGATCATGGCACGCAGGGGCGTCGCCAAGGGCGAGCGCGGCACCCCCTACACCATCACGGAGAGCGAGCAGGGCAAGTACCATTATGTCTACGGCCCCTATGTAAAGCCGGTGCTGACCGTCGATCCCGGCGCGGTCGTCTCGGCCGAAACCCATGACGCGTTCGAGGGCGCCATCAAGAAGGAGACCGACAGCCCGTCGAAGATCCTCAATTTTCCGTTCCTGAATCCGCAGAACGGTCCGATCCACGTCAACGGCGCCGAGAAGGGTGACACGCTCGCGGTCTATATCGAGAGCATCGTGCCGCGTGGGCCGCAGCCGTGCGGCACTACCGTGGTCATGCCGGATTTCGGCGGCCTGGTTTCGACCGGTCAGACTGCGCTGCTCAACCCGGCGCTGCCCGAGCGGGTCAAGAAGCTCGAGATCGACGCCAAGACCGGGACCAAGTGGAACGACAAGATCACGCTGCCCTATGAGCCGTTCATCGGCACCATCGGCACCTCGCCGGAGATCGAGGCGATCTCCTCGCTGGTCCCGGATTACTACGGCGGCAACATGGACCTGCCGGACGTCGGCGTCGGCGCCATCATCTACCTGCCCGTGAACACCAAGGGGGCGCTGCTCTATCTCGGCGACTGCCATGCGGCGCAGGGCGACGGCGAACTCTGCGGCGTCGCCATCGAGCATCCGACCGTAACCACGGTGCAGGTCGATCTCATCAAGAACTGGACCATCGCCTGGCCGCGGCTCGAGACCCGTGATTTCATCATGACCGTGGGCTCGGCCCGGCCGATGGAAGATGCAGCCCGCATCGCCTATCGCGAGCTCTGCCGCTGGATGGCGGCTGATTACGGCTTCGACGAGATCGACGCCTACATGCTGCTGACCCAGGCCGGCCGCGTCAGGCTCGGCAACATGGTCGATCCCAAATACACGCTCGGGGCTTCCATCAAGAAGTCCTATCTCGTCTGAGGTCGCCCGGATCATGTCCAGCAAGCACAAGGTCGCCGCCGTCCAGTTCGAGCCGACCATGTTCGAAAAGGCGCGCAACATCGCGCGCCTGCTCGAGCTCTGTGAGCAGGCGGCGGCGGCCGGTGCGAAGCTGATCGTCACGCCGGAAATGGGGACGACCGGCTATTGCTGGTTCGACCGTGCCGAGGTTCGGCCCTTTGTCGAGAAGGTTCCGGGACCGACCACCGACCGCTTTGCGGCGCTGGCGCGCAAGCATGACTGCTACATCGTGGTCGGTATGCCCGAAGCCGACGAGGACGACATCTACTTCAACACCGCCGTTCTGATCGGGCCCGACGGCATCGTCGGCCGCCACCGCAAGACGCATCCCTACATCTCCGAGCCGAAATGGGCCGCGGCCGGCGATCTGCACAACCAGGTGTTCGAGACGCCGATCGGTCGGATTGCGCTGCTCATCTGCATGGACATCCACTTCGTGGAAACCGCGCGGCTAATGGCGCTCGGCGGCGCGGACGTCATCTGCCACATCTCGAACTGGCTGGCGGAGCGCACGCCGGCACCTTACTGGATGAGCCGTGCCTTCGAGAACGGCTGCTACGTGATCGAGAGCAATCGATGGGGGCTCGAGCGCACCGTGCAGTTCAGCGGCGGAAGCTGCGTGATCGCGCCGGACGGGCAGGTGATTGCCGTGCTCGACAACGGCGACGGCGTACTACTGTCGGAGATCGATCTCGATGCCGCACGTGCGCGCCGCGTGCTCGGGGAGGCGGTCTTCGTGCAGCGCCGGCCTGAGCTCTATCCGGAGCTCTTGACCGACACGTTCAGCTGGAACCCGCGCGATTTCTTTGGTCTCTATGGCCACGAGCCCTGGCCGGCCGGCAAGACGTCGCGCGTCAGCGTCGCGCAATTTGCGCCAAGTGATGACGTCGTACAAAATCTGAAGCAGATCGCGGTGCAGGCGCGCGCGGCCAAGGCGGAGGGTGCGGAGCTCGTCGTGTTCCCGGAGCTGGCGGTGACGGGCCTGGCCGATCCCGCGGCATCGGCGCAACCGATACCGGGACCGGCCACGGACACGTTGCGCAGGATCGCAGGCGGGCTCGGCCTCTATCTCGTCTGCGGGCTGGCCGAGCGCGCCGGGGAGATGCTCTACAACAGCGCGTGCCTGGTCGCGCCCGACGGGCAGATATCGGTCTATCGCAAGACGCATCTTTTGGCTGACGAGAGAAGCTGGGCGACCGCCGGCGATGGGTGGACCGTCGTCGATACGCCGGTCGGCCGCGTCGGGCTTCTGATCGGCCACGACGCGTCATTTCCGGAAGCGGGGCGGGTGCTGGCACTGCGCGGGTGCGACCTCATCGTCTGCCCCGCGGCCATCAAGGAGGGCTTCAGCTCGTCGCACGCGGGCACCGAGGTGATGCAGCCAAGTCCGATTCCGACGGGGCCTGATCCGCACCACTGGCATCATTTTCGCGTGCGCGCCGGTGAGAACAACGTATTCCTTGCCTTCGCCAATGTCGTCGATCCCGAACGCGGCTATCCCGGCCTGAGCGGTGTGTTCGGGCCTGATACGTTCGAATTCCCGCGCCGGGAGGCGATCGTTTTTGGCGGCGCGGGCCTTGCTACGGCGCTGGTCGACACCAGCAATCTCGACAGCGTCTATCCGACCAACGTTGCGCGGCGAAAGGACCTGGTCTCGATGCGCATGCCGCACAGCTATCGCGCTCTGGTCAAGGCCGCCGCAAGCAACTACTGACGCGGCGGCGAACAGGATCGACGGAGCTCAACAAAGAAAAGGAAACCGACCATGGATCTCGGACTCAAGGGCGCCAAAGTTCTCGTCACCGGAAGCACCAAGGGCATCGGCCGGGCGATCGCCGAAACCTTCGCGGCCGAAGGCGCCAACGTCGGCATCTGCTCCCGCAACCCCGCGGAAGTCGAGAGCGCAGTCGCCGCGCTCAAGGCCAGGGGCGTCGCGGCATTTGGTGGCGCGGTCGATGTTTCCGACGGCGCAGCGCTCAAGGCCTGGGTCGGTGACATGGCGCACAAGCTCGGCGGTATCGACGTCGTCGTCGCCAATGTCAGCGCGCTCGCCATCGGGCAGGACGACGAAAGCTGGGAGAAGGAATTTTCAACCGACATGATGGGCACCGTCCGCCTGGTGAACGCGGCCATGCCGTATCTGGAGAAGAGCGAGGCCGCTGCCATCGTCACCATCTCCAGCGTCTCCGGGCGCGAGGTCGATTTCGCCGCCGGTCCCTACAGCACCTTCAAGGCGGCGATCATCCACTACACGCAAGTGCTCGCCAATCAACTGGCGGGGAAGGGCATCCGGGCCAACACGGTCTCACCGGGCAACACCTATTTCGAGGACGGGGTCTGGAACATGATCAAGGACAACAACCCCGAGCTCTACAAGACGGCGCTCGCACTCAACCCCACCGGGCGGATGGGCACTCCGCAGGAAATGGCCAACGCGGCGGTGTTTCTCGCGAGCCGTGCGGCAAGCTTCATCACCGGGACGAACCTCGTCGTCGACGGTGCGTTAACGCGCGGTGTCCAGTTCTGATCAGGGCATGCGGGATTTTGCCAGCACGCAGTGGATGCCCTTGTTGCCGTCGACCATCTGCGTGACGCGCAGGTCCGCGGCAATCGAGCAGAGTGTATAGGAATCCTGCGCGCTGAGGCCGCTGTGCTCGCGGATCAGCGCGATCATGTCGCGCAGCGCAGCCTTGGCTGCATCATCGAGGTCTTCATCGAATCCCATCGTGATCCAGTCGGACGCCGTTTCCGCGCGCGGCGAGGCGAGATGGAGATCGCGGCGGACGTGGAATTCGAAGGTGCCGGTGAGCGCGGCCTCGATCGCTGTCAGGCAGACTTCGCCGTCGCCCTGAAGCGCGTGGCCGTCGCCGGCGGAGAACAGGGCCCCCGGCACGAAGACCGGAAAATAAACCGTGCTGCCGGCGCCGAGCTCCTTGTTGTCCATGTTGCCGCCGAACGCCCGCGGCTCCTTTGAGGACAGCCGTCCCCATGCCGGCGGCGGAGCGACGCCGAAATTGCCGAAGAAGGGGGCGAGCGGCAGCTCCTGCCCCCAAGGCAGACCTGCGACGTTGCGGGCCCGGTCCAGCGGAATGTGGATGCGGCGAAACTCGGGAAAGTCCTCCGGCAGCGTGCCGAGCGTCGGAACCTGGAGGTTCCAGCCCCAATTGCAGCGCAGCTCGATGTCGAGGACGCGGACTTCAAGGACGTCACCGGGCTCGGCGCCCTCGATGTGGATGGGACCGGTGAGGAGATGCGGCCCCGGACCGCGAAACGTGCCTGCCAGCACCTCCGCATGTCCGGGGACGGTGTCATAGCCGAGCGACGGATCGGGCAGATCGTCCGGCTCGCCCGAGAGGGTCTCGATGGTGACGCGGTCTCCGGATGCAATCCGGAGCGCCGGTGTCAATCGTCCATCCCAAAGCCCCCACTGGACGTTTCCGGGTACAGATCGCAGAACGAAGTCCATGACCTCTGGCTACCTGCCTGCGCTGCTCGCAACGATCGAGGAAGGCGACGTCACGAGCTTGCCCAGCGCAAGATAGACCAAACCTGAGACCCCGATCCCGAACAGCCAGCTCAGATCGGCGCCGCCGAGCAGATTGATCGAGATCGGTCCCTGAAGCGCGCCGACCAGGCCGTCCTCGACCAGCCAACCGGAAACGAGGCCCGCGAAGAACGCGATCATGCCGGCCCAGTTGATGTCGCCATAGGCGCTGGTCTCCGGCGAGCGATAGAGCTCGGCGACATCGATCTTGCCCTTTCGCTTGATGAAGAAGTCCGCGAGCACCACGCCGGCCCACGGGCTCATCCATAACAGCAGGCTGATCATCCAATTGTCGAATGCTTTCGCAAAGGACGGCGCGAAGATGAAGTACAGCGTGACCAGATAGCCGGCGACGCCGACGATGACGGTGAGCCAGAGGCGCGGGAATTTGAGCCCTGCGCTGAGCGCGGCCAGCGTCGCCGAGTAGACGTTGAGGATGTTGGTCGCGATCGGGCCGTGCAGCACCATCAGCAGGACCAGGATGCTGACCGGTCCGCCGAACACCGCGCTCACCATCTTGGCGGGATCGGTGTCCAGCGTCGTCGAGGCGATGGTTGCGCCGAGAATGCCGAGCCAGACCGTCGGCACGAACATGCCGATATAGCTGTACCAGAACACGGACTTCGAAGGCACGCTTTTGGGCACGAAGCGCGAATAGTCGGAGGCCCAGGTGACCCAGGAAATGCCCCAGCCGACGCCGATCGCGGTCATCAGCAGCGTCAGCATCGCCAAATGCGCGCCCGGCGGCAGCGAGGTCGCAAGGCTCCAATTGACGACGCCGGGACGGGTCCACGCCAAAATGCTCATCAGCACCATGATGGCGATGGTCGGCGGCACCGTATATTTCTCGAAGGTGCTGATCGCGTAGAAGCCGTAGACCCCGATCAGGACCTGCGCCGCCATCACCAAGGTGATGATGACGATCTCGATCAGCCAGGTGTCCGGGATGCCGAACTGGCCGAGGATGCCGATCGAGACCTTCACCGGGAAGTAGGTGTTCACGCCGATCCAGCCCAGCGTCATCACGAACATCAGGATGCTGGGCAGGTAGGCGCCGCGGACGCCGAACGCGGACCGGCTCAGCACCATCTGGTTGACCCCGGTCTTGTGCCCCATCACCGTGAAGGTGGCGAAGATCGCGCAGCCGACGATGTTGCCGAGCACGATGACCGCAATCGTCTCCATCAGGCCGAGCTTGAGAATGATGCCGAGCGCGCCGAGCGCCCAGTTGACCGGCGCGATGTTGGCGCCGGCCCAGATCCACATCTGCTGCGGCCCCGTCGAGTCCCGGTCCGCATCGGGAATTGGCTCGATGCTGTGAATATCAGCGCGAAGTTCGGAATCCGTCATGACATCCCCCAATACGAAGCACGCTTCGCATCGTCGCAGCATAAATCGTGCCATTGGTTCTGGTGCGGCCGGAGCAGGGCTTGCGCCGCTGCCGGATGCAGTGTGCACGCACCGGATTGCTACTGCGTTTTCAAGTGCGGGCTGAGCTCACGCGTCTGATCGCTGCGACACTCGTGTGAGATCACTTCGCGGCTTAAGCGTGCCGGCGAAAGGCGGAGGACGTTGCACGGCCGAGCAGCGGTACGATGATAAATTGAGCAGCCCAACTCAAAAGTGCGGCAGCCGCTTCTAATCGAATAGGGCAGCGGAACTGTCGCGACTGGGGTCGCCGGCCACGATGCGCTGCATCATCTCGATGAAGAGCGCCTGTTCCCGTTCGCTCAAATCGCCCAGCGTTGCGCGGTGCGCGCGTCGCGCCGCGCCCTCGATCTTGACCAGCAAGGCTGCGCCCGCCGGGGTCAATCGGCACAAGCGCGCACGGCGATCGTCCTTGTTGACGGCGCGCTCGACCAGGTTTCGTGCCGCGAGCCGCTTCAATGCGCCGGTCGTTGTGGTTCGATCGAGGGCGATATCGGCCGCCAAAGTGGTCTGATCGGCGGTTTCGCGCGCCGCAAGCGCCGAGAGCAGGCTGTATTGCAGCGGCGTGACCTCGAACGCGCCGCAGGCCTCCTGAAACAACGCGACGTGAATCTGGTGCAGCCGGCGGATCAGATATCCGGGACGTTGGGACAGGGGCCAAGGGCGGTGCTTGCTCCCGCTGCGACGTTTCCTTGCCTGCCGCAATGCACACTCTCCCAAGCCAAAACCCTGCCGCGCTTAGCCCGATTCGAGTGCGCCCGCCAGCACCTGATAATGGCATGATGCTTGCTTTTGTCAAAATACGAAGCATACTTCGTATCGAAATGCGAAGCATGCTTCGTAATCCGAAGGCGGGCAACCGCCTGCGCGAGATCGAGGAGGGCGCCATGCCTGTCACTGCCAGCTCCATTACTGCCCACTTCGACCTTCTGCTGCGAGGTGGTCGCGTGATCTGTCCGGCCTCCGGCGTGGACGGCATCAGGGACGTCGCCATCCGCGGAGGCAAGATCGCGGCGGTCGCGTCCGACATTCTGCCGACCAGCGCCAAGGAGGTCGTCGATGTCAGCGGCAAGCTGGTCCTGCCCGGACTGATCGATACCCATGCGCATGTCTATCAATATGTCTCCGGCCGCTTCGGCATGAACGCCGACATGGTCGGCGTGCAATCGGGCGTGACCACGGTGATCGACCAGGGTGGCCCGTCCTGCATGACGCTGCCCGGCTTTCGCCATTTCATCGCGGAGGCCGCGGCCTCGCGCGTCTATGCCTTTCTGTCGGCCTATCTCGTCGGCGGACTCGAAGGGCATTTCTACCCGAAGCTCTACAGCCCCGACGGTGTCGACATCGATGCGACGGTGAAGTCGGCGACGGCCAATCTCGATCTCGTGCGCGGCATCAAGGCCCATGCCGAGATCGGCGGTTTCGCGCGCTGGGGCATCCGCGTCATCGAAATGGCGGCGGAGATCGGCAAGCGCGCCGACCTGCCGGTCTATGTGCATTTCGGCCAGCTCTGGGGCCTGCCCGAGAGCGGCGCCAATGGCGAGGATGCCGACACCATCCTTACGCGCGTGATCCCGCTCTTGCGCGAAGGCGACATTCTCGCCCATCCCTTCACGCGCCATCCCGGCGGCTTCGTCAATCGCGAGGGTGAGGTGCATCCGGTGATCCAGGCGGCGCTCGATCGCGGGCTGAAGGTCGATGTCGGTCACGGCAGTCACTTCTCCTACCGGCTCGCCAAGAAAGCGATCGCTGCCGGCATCATCCCGACCACCTTGGGCGCCGACATCCACGGCTACAACACCCATGTGCCCGCGCCGGCCGGAACGCCCGACGAGCACGAGGACGACGAGAACCACCCGTTCGCCGGGCAGGCCAAGTTCAGCCTGGTGCAGGCGATGAGCTCAATGATGGCGCTCGGCTTGTCGCTGGAGCAGGTGGTGCCGATGGTCACCGCCAATCCCGCCAAGATGCTCGGCCGCAGCGCCGAGATCGGCGCGCTCAAGGTCGGCATGGACGCCGACGTCTCCGTGCTCACGGAGCAGAACGGCCGTTTCGTCCTCAAGGACAACGAGAAGAACGAGGTGATCGCCGAACGTCTGCTTCAGCCTGCGTTCTGCCTGCGCGCCGGCACGCGTTTCGACGCGGTCGCGCCGATCCTGCCGCAGGCCGTCGCGGCGTAAGGCCAGGCAGTGAAGGAGAACGCCGGCGTGCGCAACGAGCGGGAGTTTCCTTCCGGCAAGTCCGGGCAGGGCGTGGGCGCAAGGCTGCCGCGGAAGGAGGACGACCGCCTGATGCGCGGCCGCGGCCAGTACGTCGCCGACATCAGGCTCGCGGGTCTTCAGGACGTCGCCTTCGTGCGCAGTCCGCTGGCGCATGCGAAGATCCGCGGCGTCCACGTGCCCGAGCGCTATCGCGGTCGCGTGTTCACGGCAGCCGACCTCGTCGGCATCAAGCCGATCCGCGCGGTATCAGGACTGCCGGGCTTCAAGATATCCGAGCAGCCGGTGCTCGCCACCGGCAAGGTGCGCCAGGTCGGCGAGCTCGTCGCGATGTGCGTCGCGCCGACGCGCGCCGAAGCGGAGGACATTGCGGCATCGGTGACACTCGATCTGGAGGAGCTTCCCGCGATCTACGACATGCTGAAGGCGCGCGAGCCGGGCTCGGCGCTGGTGCACGAGCATTGGGGCGACAATGTCTTCCTCGAGACCAATTACGAGGTCGACATTTCCGCCGCGCTCGACGCGCCGATCAAGGTGACGCGCGAGATCTCGACGGCGCGGCAATGCATGTCGCCACTGGAGGGCCGCGGCGTGGTCGCGAATTTCGACCGCCGGCTCGATCAGCTCACGCTGCATTCGGCGGCCCAGATGCCGCACATCACGCGCAGCGGCCTTGCCGAATGTCTCGGCATGGAGGAAGGCCAGATCCGCGTCATCTCGCCCGATGTCGGCGGTGGCTTCGGCCACAAGGGTATTCTGCTGCCTGAAGAAGTCTGCCTGTCCTGGCTGACGATGAGCCGTGGCCATCCCGTGCGCTGGACGGAGGATCGCCGCGAACACCTCGTGGCCAGCTCCAATTGCCGCGAGCACCATTACAGGATCACGGTCTATGCTGACAGCGACGGGACGTTGCGCGGCATCGATTGCGAGGCGACCGTGGATTCCGGCGCTTACTCGTCCTATCCGTTCTCGGCGTGCCTGGAGGCCGCACAGGTCGCGAGCATCCTGCCCGGCCCCTACAAGATGCCGGCCTATCGCTGCCGCACCTTCTCGGTCGCCACCAACAAATGTCCGATTCTGCCGTATCGCGGCGTGGCGCGCACCGGCGTGTGCTTTGCGCTGGAATTGATGCTCGATCTCGTGGCGGTCGAGGCTGGCCTGGAGCCTGGCGAGGTGCGGCTGCGCAATCTGGTGCAGCCGGAGCAGATGCCGTTCGACAACATCACCAAAAAGCATTTTGACAGCGGTGACTATCCGGAAGCGATGCGCCGTGCGCTCGCTGCGGTCGACATTGAGGCCATTCGTGCCAGGCAGGGCCAGGGCGAGGCCGACGGCCGCCGGGTCGGCGTCGGCGTCTCCATCTATTGCGAGCAGGCCGCGCACGGCACGTCGGTCTATTCCGGCTGGGGCATTCCGATGGTGCCGGGCCACGAGCAGGCCTCCGCACGGCTGACGCCGGATGGCGGCCTCGAGCTGCGCGTCGGCGTGCATTCGCACGGGCAGGGCATGGAAACGACGCTCGCCCAGGTCGCGCATGAGATGCTCGGCATCGACGTCGCAAAGATCCGCATCATCCTCGGCGACACCGCGATGACGCCCTATTCGACCGGCACCTGGGGCTCGCGCTCGATGGTGATGGCCGGCGGTGCGGTTGCCACCGCCTGCCGCGAGCTCGGCGAGCGTGCGCGGCGCATCGGCGCAAAGCTGTTGCAGCACGATCCGGCCTCGGTGGTGTTGCAGAATGGCGAGGTCCGTGGCGTCAATGGCAGCGTCAGCCTTAAGGCGATCGCCCACACCTGGTATCGCCGCCCGCAGGACCTGCCGGCCGATGTCGATCCCGGCGGGCTGGAAGTGACGCAAGGCTACAAGCCCGTGCGCGACAGCGGTACCTTCAGCTATGCCGCGCATGCGGCTGTCGTCGCCGTCGATCCTGATCTCGGCGAGGTCGAGATCCTCGATTACGTGATCGTCGAGGACGGCGGCGTGCTGGTCAATCCGCTCGTCGTTGACGGCCAGATCTATGGCGGCCTCGCGCAAGGCATCGGCACCGCGCTCTACGAGGAAATGCCGTTCGATGCCTCCGGCCAGCCGCTGGCGACGACGCTCGCCGACTATCTGCTGCCGGGCCCGACCGAGGTTCCCGCCGCGCGCCTCGATCACATGGAGACGCCGTCGCCCTATACGCAGTTCGGCGTAAAGGGCATCGGCGAGGGCGGTGCGATTGCGCCGCCCGCTGCGATCGCCAATGCCGTCAACGATGCGCTGCGCCCGCTCGGTGTCGAGCTGATGCAGTCGCCGATCACGCCGTATCGCGTCGTCGAAGCCGTGCTGGCCGCCCGCGCGGTCGAAAGGAGCGGGGCATGAAGCCGGCGCCTTTCGGCTACGAGCGCCCGCGCGACCTCAACGCAGCACTGTCGATGCTCGCCGCGAGCAGGGGATCGGCGAAGATCATTGCGGGCGGCCAGTCGCTCGGACCGATGCTCAATCTGCGGCTGGTGCAGCCCGAACTGATCGTCGACATCTCCGGTCTTGCCGAGCTCAAGCGCGCGGAGATTTCCGGCGCTGAGCTGGTGCTCGGCGCCCTAGTCACCCACGCCGATATCGAGGACGGCCGCACGGCCGACGTGACGCGCGGCGCCATGCGCGCTGTCGCGGCCAACATCGCCTATCGCGCCGTACGCAACCGCGGCACCATCGGCGGCTCGCTCAGCCACGCCGATCCCGCGGCGGACTGGATTTCGGCGCTCGCGGCGTTGGGGGCGCGGGTGACGCTGCGCAGCCTCGCCGGCGCACGCACGATGGCCGTCGAGGCCTTCGTCGTCGGCGCCTTTGAATCGGCGTTGCACACGGGCGAGATCGTCGAGGCCGTCCATGTACCGGCTCGAGCCGCCTCGACGCATTGGGGCTATGCCAAGAGCTGCCGCAAGACCGGCGAGTTTGCCCACGCCATCGGCGCGGTCCTGATCGACCCGGCTGCCGCCATCGCCCGGGTCGTGATCGGCGCGATCGACGCGGCGCCGATCGTCGTGACCGATGCGGCCGAGCTGTTCGGCGGACGGATTGCCACCGACTACAAGCAGCGCTTCGACCCCCGCGTTGCCGACGCGCTGCTGGCCAAGGCCGGCATCGACGATGCGGCGCAGCGCCATATCCATGTCAGCGTGTTGAAGCGTGCCGTCCATGAGGCCGCCGCATGACCACGATCGCTCTCAACGTCAACCGCCGCGCGGTCGAGGTCTCGGCCGAGCCACGCACCAGCCTTGCCGATTTCGTCCGCGACAGGCTCGATCTGACCGGCACCCATCTCGGCTGCGAGCACGGCGTCTGCGGTGCCTGCACCGTGCTGCTCGACGGCGTGCCTGCGCGCTCCTGCATCACCTATGCGGTGGCCTGCGAAGGCGCAGACATCACCACCATCGAAGGCCTCGACGACGACGAGGTCACGGCCGAGTTGCGCACCGCCTTCACCCGGGAGCATGCGCTGCAATGCGGCTATTGCACGCCGGGAATGTTGGTCTCCGCGCGCGACCTGGTGTTGCGCCTGCCCGATGCCGACGAGCGGCAAATCCGGGTGGGCCTGAGCGGCAATCTCTGCCGCTGCACCGGCTATGTCGGCATCGTGCGGGCCGTGCAGTCCGTGATCGAGGCACGACGTGCGCGCAACATCGCGCCGAAGACAGGTGGCGGCCGCACTGATCTTGGCCCGGTCGGATCAGGGCGGGCCGCGCCTGGGTCGAACGAGCGGCCGACGCGGCTTGCGCGGCAGGAGTTCGTCCCGGCATCCGAGAGTGTCGCACCGGACAGTATCCCGGACTTCGCCCCGGCGACCGTCCTCGACCAGTGCTTCACGCTGCCGCATGCGCCGTCACAGGTGTTTGCGATGTTCGATGATATCGCCGGCGTTGCAGCTTGCCTTCCCGGCGTCTCGCTGACGGCACCGCCGACCCCGGATCGCGTCGAAGGTGCGATCCGCGTCAGACTCGGGCCGATCGCGGCGACCTTCGAGGGAGCCGCGCGCGTCGAGCGCGATCCCCTGACGCTCTCAGGCCGCATCGTCGGCATTGGCACCGACCGGCGCAGCCACTCCGCGACGCAAGGCGAAATCCGTTATCGCCTGCTGCCGCTGGATGGCGGCACGGCGACCTCCGTCGAGCTGTCGATCGGCTACACGCTCACGGGGATGCTGGCCCAGGTCGGTCGTGCCGGCCTGGTGCGGGATCTCGCCAAACGGCTGGTTGCCGACTTCGCCAGCAATCTCGACCGGAAGATGTCGGGCGCGCCGCTGCGAGAGGCGACCGCGGCGGAGCTCAGGGGTCTCTCGATCGTCTTCGACGTCTTGCGCGCCAGCCTCGCGCGCATCTTTGGCCGCCTCTTCAGCAGGAACGGTGGAGCGGAATGACCGGCGCGGTCGCGCCGCAGAGTGACGAAGCTTGGACTGCCATAAAGATCAACAGCGTTGGATTTGGAGAGACAACATGACACGAGCACTCGGACTGGTTCCGGCCATCGCGCTGGCGACGGCCTTGTTAGGCGGCACAGCAGGGGCGCAGACCATCAAGATCGGCGTCAACGAGCCGCTCACCGGCGCCTTCGCGGCCTCCGGCACCTACGTCGTCAACGGCGCCAAGATTGCCGCCGACGAGATCAACGCCAAGGGCGGCATCCTCGGCAAGAAGATCGAGCTGGTGATCGAGGACAACAAGAGCAACCCGACGGAAGCTGCCGCCGTCGCCGAAAAGCTCATCACCAGCGACAAGGTTCCGGTGCTGATGGGCGCCTGGGGCTCGAGCCTGACGCTCGCGGTGATGCCGAAGCTGATGGAGTATGAGACGCCGATGGTGGTGGAGACCTCGTCCTCCGGAAAGATCACGACGACCGGCAATCCCTTCATCTTCCGTATCTCGCCGCCCTCGGCGGTCGAGGCGGCGGCGTTCAAGAACATCGTCGACAAGCTCGCGCTCAAGAAGGTCGACTTCCTCGTCATCAACAATGACTGGGGCCGCGGCACCGCCGAGGACTTCAGCAAGATGATGAAGGAGAAAGGGATCAGCGTCGGCCTGGTCGAGACCATGGACCAGGGCGCGCAGGACATGAGCGCGCAGCTCTCCAAGATCAAGAGCTCGGAGTCCGAGACGGTCATTGTCACCACTGCGGTCGACCAGCTGACGCTGATCTTCAAGCAGGCCGCCGCACTGGGCCTGAAGAAGCGCATCATCACCACCGGCGGTTCGCAGAATCCGGACCAGATCATCGCCCAGGCTGGCGCCGCCGCCAACGGCACCATGCATCTGACGACGTTCCTGCCGTGGTTCCCCGACAAGACACCGAACCCGGAAGCGACCAACTATTTCATCTCGGAGTGGAAGAAGCGCGGCTTCGAGTTCGCCGGCTGCACCGAAAGCTTCCGCGGTTATGACGGCATCCGCACCGCGGCGGCCGCGATCGAGAAGGCCGGCAAGGCCGAACCGGCGGCGATCAAGGCCGCGTTCTGGGACATCAAGGTGAAGGGGCTCAACGGCGACATCGTGTTCCGCAAGTCCGGCCCCGAGGGCAAGGAGAGCGGGCAGAGCCAGCCGAACGTCTATCTCATCGAGATCAGCGACGGCAAGATCGAGATGAAGACGCTTTAGCATCGCTTGATAAGAGGCGAGGGCGGCCCACCGCCGCTCTCGCCACATTGCGGGTTAATCGGGATCCGTCTTGAGCGAGTTTCTCCAGCATCTGGTCAACATGCTCGTGCTCGGCGGCACCTATGCGCTGCTGGGCATCGGGCTGACCTTGATCTTCGGCATCATGAACGTCGTGAACTTCACGCACGGCGTGCTCTACACGTTCGGCGCCTACGTCATGTTCATCGTGGTGCAGCAGCTCGGGCTGAACTTCTTTCTTGCGCTGCCAGTCGCCGTGCTGGCGGGGTGGCTGCTGGGTGCGGCCATCGAGCTGACCTTGTTGCGGCCGCTGCGCGGCTCCGACATCGACACCACCATGCTGGTGATGATCGGCGCCTGGATCGCGATGCAGTCGGGTACGCTGTGGATCTGGGGCGGGGTCGCCAAATCTGTAACAACTCCGTTTCCCGAGGCGCCGCTGGTGCTCGGGCCGGTGTCCGTGTCCTGGCTGCGCCTCTTCGTGCTTGCCGCCGCGGCTCTGTTGATCCTGGTCACGTACCTCCTAATCAACAGGACGAGCCTCGGCCGCGCGATGCGGGCGACGTTCCAGGACGAGGACACGGCCTCGCTGATGGGCGTCAATGTCGACATGATCTACACCTCGACCTTTGCGATCGGCTCCAGCCTTGCCGCCGCCGCGGGGGCTCTGCTCGGACCGGTCTACGTGATCTTCCCGCAGATGGGGGATCTGGCCGCCGTCAAGGCCTTCGCCATCGTCATCCTCGGCGGTCTCGGCAACATCACGGGCGCGGTGGTCGGCGGCTTCATCCTGGCCTTGGCCGAAGAGCTCGGCGCCGGCTACGTCTCGTCCGGCTACCGCGACGCCATGGGTTTCCTGATCATCATCGCGGTCCTCATCTTCAAGCCGACCGGCCTGTTCGCGCGCGCGGAGCGCGTCGGATGAAGATCGTCGTCACCATCTTCGCGGTCGCAGCGCTTGCCTCGGTGCCGCTCTGGCTGCGCGATCCCTATCTGCTGAATGCTCTGATCACGACCGGCATCTTCGTCATCGGCGCGATGAGCCTCAATCTGCTGCTTGGCTTCACCGGCCAGCTCAGCCTCGGCCACATCGCCTTCTTCGGCATCGGCGCCTATGTCAGCGCGCTGACGTCGCTCGGCTTCGACATCGGCCTGCCCGGAGGCTGGCGCCTGGTTCACGAACCCTGGCCACCGATCGTCGGATTCGCGCTGGCAATCATCATCGCCGGATTGTGCGGCTATTTCGTCGGCCTGCTCTCGTTCCGCGTCCGCGGCGCCTATTTCGTCATCGTCACGATCTCCTTCGCCGAAGTGGTCCGGCTGGTCGCGCTGAACTGGGTCGAGCTGACGCAGGGCCCGCTGGCGCTGACCAACATTCCCTCCCTTGCGCTGCCGTTGCCCGGTTTCGGTGAGATGACGCTGCGCACGAAATTCCAGAACTACTATCTGGTGCTGGTGGTGGCGCTCATCGCCTATCTCTTGATCGCACGCCTCGTTCATTCCCATTTCGGCCGCGCGATGCGTGGGCTGATGGAGAATGAGACGCTCGCGGTCTCGGTCGGCATCGATGTCACGAAGACGCTGACGCTCGCGGCGGTGATCTCGGCTGCGATCGCCGGCGCAGCCGGCAGCCTCTATGCGCACTATATCCGGATCATCGATCCCGAAGTGTTTGCCTTCATCAACACCGTGACCATGGTGATCATGGTCATCAGCGGCGGCAAGGGATCGCTGGCCGGGCCCGTCGTCGGCGGCCTGATCTTCGGGCTGCTGCCGGTCGCGCTGCGTCCCGTCATGGCGCCGGAGGCGCAGTGGATCGCCTATGGCGGCGTGCTCATGGCCATCCTGTTCGTATTGCCGCGCGGCATCGTGCCCTCGCTCGTGCAGCGATTTGCCAGGCGGCGGGGCGGGACGACGGCGCTGGCGCCGGTCGCGCTCACTGAAACCGGCGCCAAGGAGCCGGCGTGATGACGGCGCGCACCGTTGCCATGACGATCGACCAGGTCGCCGTCCGTTTCGGCGGGCTGGTTGCGATCTCCGACATGAGTTTTACCGTCGGCGAGGGCGAGATCGTCAGCCTGATCGGGCCGAACGGCGCCGGCAAGACCACCGCATTCAACGTCATGACGGGCTTTCTTGAGCCGAGCGCAGGCCGCGTCACCTATCAGGGCACCACGCTCACCGGCCTCAAGCCGCATCAGATCGCCGATCTCGGCTTGATCCGTACCTTTCAGCGCACCAGCGTTTTCCCGAACGACACCGTCTACGACAATCTCCTGATCGGGCTGCATCGCCAGGGCAGGGTCCGGCTGCTCGACGCCATTCTCGGCCTGCCCGGCGTGCGTGCCTCGGAGCGCAAGCTGCGGCAGCGGGCGAGCGAGCTGATCGAATGGGTCGGTCTCGAACGTCGCGCGCACGATGCGGCCGGCTCGCTTTCCTATGGCGAGCAGCGTCTCGTCGGGGTCGCGCTGGCGCTCGCGGCAGAGCCCTCGATGCTGCTGCTCGATGAGCCGGTCTCGGGCATGAACGCCTCGGAGACGCATCGTTTCGTCGAGCTGATCCGCGGCGTTCGTGACCGCGGCATCACGATCCTGCTGGTCGAGCATGACATGCCGATGGTGATGACGGTCTCGGACCGCATCGTGGTGCTCAATTATGGCCGCATCATCGCCGAAGGAACGCCCGACGTGATCCGCAACGATCCCGCGGTGATCGAGGCCTATCTCGGACATGGAGCGGGGCGTGCTTGAGATCCGCGACATGGTCTGCACCTATGGCGGCGTAACCGCGCTGCGCGGCATCTCGCTGGACGTGAAAGCCGGACAATTGGTCGCGCTGATCGGCGCCAACGGCGCCGGCAAGAGCACGACGCTGCGCGCGATCTCCGGCCTCGTGCCGCCGCGCTCCGGGCAGATGCGGTTCGAGGGCATCGACATCACCGGCGCCAGGCCGCCGCGGGTGCTGGCGAGCGGGATCGCGCATTGCCCCGAAGGGCGGCGGGTGTTTCCGCACATGAGCGTCGAGGAAAATCTCGACATGGGGGCCTACCTCCGTCGTGGTTCGAGCGAGCTCGCGGCCGATCGCGATCGTATCTACACGGAATTCCCGCGGCTCGCCGAGCGGCGCCGGCAGGCGGCGGGCACACTGTCCGGCGGGGAACAGCAGATGCTGGCGATCGGGCGCGCCCTGATGTCGCGGCCACGACTGATCATGTTCGACGAGCCCTCGCTCGGGCTCGCCCCCAACATCGTCGAACGTACCTTTGCGATCATCCGCGGCATTCGCGATGCCGGCACCACGGTGCTGCTGGTCGAGCAAAACGCCTTCGCCGCGCTCGAGATGTGCGACCATGCCTATCTGCTCGAGAACGGCCGCATCGTGCTGTCGGGCGCCGGTTCGGAGCTGATCGAGAACGAGCATGTGCGGAAGGCCTATCTCGGTGGATGACGAAGCCACCCGTCCGGAGCAGGGATGGACTGCGGTCTGCGATCTCGACCGGCTGAAGGCAGAGACGATCATCCGCGTACGCGTGGACGAAATTGATGTGCTCGTCGTCTGGAACGATGGCGATGTCACCGCCTGCGAGCGCGCCTGCCCACACGAACAGGCGGATCTCGGTCTCGGGCAGGTGATGTCGGGACGGCTGTTCTGCCCACGCCATGCGGCTTCGTTCGATTTGCGCGACGGTCAGATATCTGCAGGTTGGCCAAGTCCGCCGTTGCGGCTCTATCCGGTACAGGTCAGGGAAGAGCAGGTGTGGATCGAGGCAGGGGAGCGACGATCCCCGCGATGATGCCATCATGCTCCTGTTTTGCCCGACGTGTCAAAGGGATGCGCGGCGCGAATTGTCTTTTGAAAACAAGGGTGTTCTACTGTGCATGGGGTTGTTTTCGCATTTTTTAGTCCAGCAGCGCGCGGGCAGCGTCGACCAGACTGCCATCAGGGCGACGGAGCGCCTCGAGAATGGTGAAATGGTCCGCGCCTGCGACCGGGATGAGCCTGCCCGGTGCTTTCGCGGCCGCGCGCTTCTCGTGGAGATCGATTGAATCGCACACGAGGGCCGGCAACTCGTTGCCGCCATAAGCGATGTCGAGCCGCTTCCGCGTCACGGACAGGCGAAGCGGCGAGAGGGCGGCAATTTCTTCGTCCGTCAGCTTCAGCGCATTGTTCAGCCCGGTATCGCGGATCGGAGCGAGATCATAGACGCCTGAGATCGCCAGCCCCGCATGGACGCGCGGATGGTCCAGTGCCATCGCCACGAGGTGGGCGCCTGCGGACCAGCCCGACAGCACGACCGGCCCGGCGATGCCGCAGGACGGGCCGTGCGCGGCGAGCCAGTCGAGTACACGCGGGATTTCGGAGACGATGTCGGTCAGGGATACTTCGGGCGCGAGCGAATAGCCGGGAATGGCGACCGACCAGCCGTGCGCGGCAATGCCTTCGACCAGCATGGCGAACAATTCGCGCGAATTGCGCTGCCAATAGCCGCCATGCAGGAACACCAGGCAGGGCGCATCGGGCCTCGCGGCCGGGTAGAGGTCGATCTTGTTGTTCGCGCGCTCGCCGTAAGGCAGGTCGAGACGGGATGTCAGCGTGCCGCGCAGCCGGCCCGAAGCTTCATTGCGCTCGGCGATCAGGGCCGCGCTGTTCTTGACGGCCCCGTTGTTGTCATAGGCGGCGTCGCGTTCCGCCTGGGAAAGCTCGGACCACCTGGCACGGGGGTCGAGCGACCGAACTGTCGAATGAGCGTTCTCAACCATAAAACTCTCCGATGCGGCCCTGGATGGCACCGTGGTTCAATTTGGGCCGGCTATTCACCATCCATTGAGGTGTTAGATCAGCCGTGTCCAGATTGGACAAGGCGAGTAAGGTTTTCAGACCTGAAACACCTGCCGCGGCGATCGAGTCAGGCACTCGTGCCCGTCTTCCGTGACCAGCACAGTCTCGCTCAGCGCGAGCCCGTCGGCGGAAACGTACATGTGAAACACCATGCCTTCCTCAAGCTTCCAATCCGCCGAGGGCAGGAAGACGCGCGAGAAATCACTGGTGCGCGGCGTGTGGAGTGGATAGCAGCCGAGCGCATAGCCAGTGATGTTGGGATAGTCGGGCCGCAGCCCGCCGGCGAGCATGGCATGTCTTGCCAGTGCATCGACATCGGCGGCGCTGGCCCCCGGTTTCATGGCCTCGAACTGCCGGTCCTGGATCTCGATCAAGCGCCGGGCGATTTGCGATCGGTGAGTCTCGATCTCTCCGATCACGGCCGAGCGCATCAGGCGGGCGCTGTAGCCGTCGATATAGGGCAGGAGCTCCACATGCAGGATGTCGCCCCGTGCCAGAGGCTGCTTGGTCAGCCCGCCATGCAGGAACGCGTTTCCGACTCCCGCCGTAATGATACCCGCACGTGCAGCGTCTGCACCTTCCTGCATGAACACTTGATAGACGGCCGCCGCCGCGTCGCGGGCTGACTTGCCCTCTCCGGAGGCTTTGAGCGCCGCTGCAATGCCGAGATCGCCGATCCCAGCGGCGCGCCGCAGCACGGCGATTTCCCTTGCGCTCTTCCTGGCGCGGAGCAGGGCCATCACGCCGGCAAAGTCGACAAAGCGCGCGTCCGGCAGTTGCGCCGACAGTCGCTTGAAGCGAGAAAGCGGCATGCAATAGGAGTCTTCGTCGAGTCCGACGCGGCCCTTCGCGTAGCCGAGGCTGCGGATGGTGTCGGCGAGCACCTGGATCGGGTCTTCCCAATCGGCGAAGGCGATGGAGCGCGACAGCCACGAGCTTTCGCTGAACGGGCCGAGATCGACGGCGCGAAGAATCATGATCGGCTCGCCATCGCGCGGCAGCAGGCAGGCCCGGTACATATTCTCCGAGATCAGGAAGCCGGTGAGATAGGCGAGGAACTCGCTCTGGTCGATGATCAGGAGATCGAGTTCGCGCGCAGCCATCTCTTCGCGCACGCGCGCCACGCGCGCTTCATATTCGTCTTTCGGAAACAACATCGGAATTCACCACCGGCTAGCCGCAAATCTCCAGAATGGCGAGCATGTAGATGCGAATCATGTCGACGAAATCGACGATGTCGACGCGTTCATCGGGCATCGTGTTGTAGCGGCCGCCGGGGCCGCAGACGATGCCCTCCATGCCGGCGAAATAGTGCAGATGGCCGGCGTCGGTGCCGTAGAAGCAGCTCGGCGTGACCGGCCCAGTCGGCTGGTCTTCGCCGCGCACCGCGCGATAAGCGCGGTTGATGGCAGCCACGATCGGGCTCGTGCGCGCCACCTCGAACGGCGGCATGGTGGGCACGCCGGCGCGATCCTCCGACATGATCTCGGCCTTGAGGCCAGGGAAACGGGTCTCGAGCGCGTCAAGCTCGCGGCGCATGTCGGCCAGCGCTCCGGCCTCGGTCTGGCCCGGCGCATAGCGGCCTGAGCCCTTGATCCGCACATAGTCGGCGACCTGGGGCGCGCGCCACTCGTGCAATTCGCGGCCGAGCGCGCCGTGGACGACGCCGACATGGACGCGATTGATGCCTTCATGGTCCGGCGAGAGTGCGCCGGAGAATTTCATCGCATTGAGGCGCGGAATGAGGTCGCATGCGGCGGTGATCGCATCGACCGCCTCTTCGCGCTTCGACAGGTGACGGGTGTTGCCGGTCAATTCGATGATGAACATGAAGGCGGCCGCGTGCATGGTCATCGCCTTCAGATCGGTCGGCTCCGAATTGATGAAATAGTCCGCGCGCAATCCTTGCTCGACCAGCGAGTAGGTGCCGACGCCGCCTTGCAGCTCACCAACCACATAGGTCAGGCTGACGTCGCCTTTGAGCTTGACGCCGGCATCGATCAACGTCTTGACGGCGCAGAAATAGGCGGCGTCGCCGGCCTTCATGTTGGAGACGCCGATGCCGTAGATGAAGGCGTCGTCGACCTTGCCGGCCCAGGGGTCCACAGTCCAGCCCTCGGTCACGGGGTTGGTGTCGAGGTGGCCGTTGAACAGCAGGCTCTTGCCGCCGCCGGCGCCTTTCCAGCGCCCGACAGCGTTGACGCGCCCGTCATCGCCGAAGGAGGCGAGTTCGGTCTCGAGGCCGATCTCGCGCATGCGGGCGGCCATGAACGCGGCGAGCTGCCTCTCTCCATCCGACTTCGAGTAGCTCTTGTGCTGGACCATGCGGGACAAGAGATCGAGGGCGGCCGGAATGTCGATCCGGGCGAGAAGTGCATTGTGATCCATCGAAGCCAATCCTTGTCGTCACCCGACCGGTACCGGGGAGGCGGCCATCAGTTCGCGGGTGTAGGGATGAATGTGATCCGCATCGAAATCTTCGATGGGGAGCAGGTCGACCATCTCACCCCGGCGCATCACCGCAATACGGTGAGCGATCTGGCGGATCAGGTTGAGATCGTGGGTGATGAAGAGGAAGGCGGTACCGGTCTGCTCGCGCAGTGCGAGCAGCAGTTCGATGATCTGGGCCTGGACGGACACGTCGAGCGGCGCCGTGATCTCGTCGCAGATCACGAGCCTCGGCCGCGCCGCGAAGGCTCGTGCGATGGCAATTCGCTGCTTCTCGCCGCCCGAAAGCTGGTGCGGCCAGCGGTCGGCGTAGGATGCCGGCAGGCGGACCTGATCGAGCAGGCGCGGAATGTCGGCAATATTGCCGCCATAGAGCTTGAGGGGGCGCGACAGGATCTTGTCGATCCTGTGACGCGGATTGAGCGAGGAATCCGGATGCTGGAACACGATCTGCACGTCGCGGCGATAGGCGGCGTTCATGTCATGCGCGGCCTGGATCACCTGATTGTCGAAGGAGATTTTGCCCGAGAAGCGGGCAAGCCCGGTGAGCGCGCGCGCCATCGACGACTTGCCCGAACCGGATTCACCGACGAGACCAAGGATCTCGCCGGCGCGGATATCCAGTCCGATCTTCTTTGTCGCCGGCGGGGAAGCAACGCGGAACAGCCCGGTGCTGCCATAGTGAACTTCGATGTCCGAGGCCGTAAGCAGGACATCGTCGCGCGGCCTGTCCTGGACGAGACGGCGTTCGGGCCTCGGAACGGCGTCCACGAGGGCGCGCGTCTCGGCGTGACGCGGCGCGCGGAAAATCTCGGCGGCTGCTGCCTGTTCGACCAGGCGGCCGCGCTTCAGGACTACGACCCGGTCGGCGACCCGCGTCACGAGCGCGAGATCATGGGAGATATAGAGCGCGGCGACGCCCGTCTCCTGCCGCAGCCGTGCGAACAGTTCGAGGATGCGTGCGCCAGTGATGACGTCGAGTGCCGTGGTCGGCTCGTCGAACAGGATCACGTCAGGCCGGCAGCCGAACGCCGTAGCAATGACGACACGCTGTTTTTCTCCGCCGGAAATTTCATGCGGATAGCGGCGCATGATCGCGGCCGGATTGTTGAGATCGACATGACCGAGCAGGTCGATGGCGAGTGCCGCGGCATCGCGCGGCTTGAGGCCACGATGCCGGATCAGCGCCTCGGTGATCTGCGTGCCGATGGTCAGCGTCGGGTTGAGTGCGGTCGAGGGGTCCTGAAACACCATGCCGATGCGGCGTCCCCGGATCGCGGTGAGCTCGCGCGGGCCGAGACGTCGAAGGTCGACATCGCCGAGCCGTAAGGAGCCCGTGGCCTCCCGGGCATTGGCCGGCAAATGGCGCATCAGCGCCCAGGCAAGCGAGCTCTTGCCGGATCCGGATTCGCCGACGAGCCCGAGCACCTCGCCCGGCGCGATCTCGAGCGAGATGTCGTCCAGCACACGCACCGGTCCGGCGGACGTGATGTAATCGAGCGTGTAGTTCCGGATCGAAAGCGCCGGGGTCATCGCTCGTCCTTCGGATTGAGGGCGTCGCGAAGGCCGTCGCCGACGAGGTTGAAGGCAATGGCGGTGAGTGCGATCGCAGCCGATGGCGCGATCAGCCCCCACGGCGCCTGGTGCATGTATTGGCGTGCATCCGCCACCATGAGCCCCCATTCGGATGCCGGGGGCTGGGCGCCGACGCCGAGGAAGCTCAGCGTCGCGAACAGCATCACGGCGAAGGATACGCGGATGGTGGATTCAATCACGATCGGCGCCATGACGTTGGGCAGCATCTCGCGGAAGATGATCCACAGCGCGCCTTCGCCGCGCGCGATTGCGGCTTTCACGTAGTCCTGATTGCGTATGTTGAGCGCGACCGAGCGCGTGACCCGCGCCATGCCGGGGGCAAAGGCAATCGCGATCGCAACGACTGCGTTGCCCGTGCCGTTGCCGAGGGTGGAAACCAGGAGCAGGGCCATCAGAAGGCCCGGGATCGCCATCACAGCATCATTGGTGCGCATGATCGTTTCGTCGGCGCGTCCACCGAGATAGGCAGAGCCAACGCCGACGATCGCACCGGCCGCGCTGCCGACGACGGTTGCGAGGAGTGCCATCGGCACGGTCGACCGCGCTCCGATCACCAGGCGGCTCAGGATGTCGCGGCCGAATTGATCCGCGCCAAGCCAGTTCTGCCAGCCGGGCGCGCGGAACCTGCCGAGAAAATCGATCTTCTCCGGCGCATAAGGCGCCAATGCCGGCCCGAACAGGCAGGCCAGCGCGACCAGCGCCAGCAGCACGATCCCGAGAAAGCCCTGGGGCTTCCGCATCAGGCGGACGAACGGCTCAATCATAGCGGATCCGCCGGTCGAGAAGCGCATAGGCCATGTCGGCCAGCGTGTTGGTGAGGGCATAGGTCGTCGCCATGATCAGTGCGCCGGCCTGGATCGACGGCAGGTCGCGCGTGGTGATGGCGACCATCAGGGCTCGACCGATGCCGGGAATGGCGAAGATCTCCTCGATCACGATGATGCCGCCGAGCAGGTAGCCGACATCGAGCGCGATGATGGTCACCACCGGAAGCAGCGCGTTGCGCAGGCAATGGCGAAACAGCACGGTCCGTTCAGGCAGCCCCTTCAGCCGCGCGGCGCGGATATAGTCGGATTTCAGCACGTCGAGCGTCTCGGAGCGCATCATGCGCATGACGTGGGCGATCAGGATCACCGAGACGGTGAGGACCGGCAGCGCCAGATGACGGATGCCGCCGCAGAAATCCTCGATCGGCGAGACGTAACCGGTCGCCGGCAGCCAATGCAGCGTATCGGCCAGCAGGAGGGCAAGGAGCGTCGCGGTGACGAATTCCGGCAGCGAGACGCCGAGATAGGCGATCAGGCTGACGCCGGTGTCGGCGGGCCTGCCCTGGCGCAATGCGGCGATGACGCCGAGGGGCACGGCGATGACGAGCGTGACCAGGATGGATGAAGCCGCAAGCAACAGTGAGCGCGACAGCGCAGCCAGCATTTCCGGACCGACCGGCTGGCTCGTGCGCATCGAGACGCCGAAATCGCCGGTGAAAACGTGGCCGGCCCAGTGCGCATATTGCAGCCAGGCGGGATCACCGAGCCCGAGCTTGGCACGGAGTGCAGCCAGCACCTCGGGCGTTGCGTTTTCCCCGAGCAGCGACTGGGCCGCATCCGCCGGCAGGATCTGCGTGATGGCGAACACCAGCAACGAGACCACGATGATTGTGTAGCCCATCAGCACAAGGCGGCGTGCAAACCAGGCGAGCGACACCGGATGACCCCGGCCTCAGGCGCGCTTCGGCGCGCCGGCACCGAGCGAGACCATGTCGAGGCGGAACACCGATCCGCGCGGATGGAGGACGTAGCCGTCGACGTAGGAGCGTTGTGCCGCGAGCAGGTCGAAGAACGCCGAAATCACCGTCGGGACTTCGGCGTTCATCAGGTCCTGCGCCTTGGCGTAAAGCGCGGTGCGCTTGGTCTCGTCGTTCTCGACGCGTGCGGCATTGATGACGGCGTCGAATTCACTGTTGTTCCAGCGCGTCTCGTTCCAGGCCGCGTTCGACGTGTAGAGCAGGTTGAAGATGGCGTCCGCCGTCGGTTGCATGTTGTAGAAGCCGACGTAGAAATTGCCCTTCTTCCAGACCTGGTCGAGATAGGTGGCGTGCGGCATGGTCTGCACGTTGATGCGGAAGCCGGCGGCTGCCGCCATTTCGCGGACGGCAACGCCGAGCTGGGTGCGGGTTGCCGGCCTGTCGGAGGCGATCAGCGTCAGGTCGATGCCGTTGGGGTAACCTGCCTCGGCCAGCAGCTGCTTCGCCTTGGCGATATCGGGCTTCTTCAGAGGAATGTTCTTGTAGAAGTGATAGGCGGAGCTGAGTGGCGTGTCGTTTCCCGGCGTGCCGTAGCCGCCCGCAACGAAGCCGACGGTCGCCTCGCGATCGACGGCCAGGGCCAACGCCTGGCGAACGCGCACGTCGTTGAACGGTTTCTGGTCGCAGCCAAGATTGACATTGAGGAACTGGCCGGACGGCGTGCGCAGCGCCTCGACGCCATTTGTCTTCACGAGGCGCTCATATTCGCCTGGCGTCGTCGTGAGCAGCAGGTCGATCTCGCCGGAGATCATCGCAGAGGCTTCGGCGGTGCGATCCGGATAGACCAGCAGCTCGATGCGGTCGAGATAGGGGCGCATCGGGTCGTAGTAGGCGGGGTTGCGCTCGACGATGATCCGGCGGTCGGGTTCATAGGAAGTCAGCTTGAAGGGGCCGGTGCCGTTGGCGGTGGTCGAGAGACTGGCGAGGTCGCCGGTGACGACCTTGGCGGGGACGATGCGTGCGTTGAGGTAGGTGAGCGCAACCGGCAGATCGGCATAGGCGCCGGAGAGCGTGAACTTGACGCTCAAGGGATCGACTGCGGCGACCTCCTTGATCGGACCGACATTGGTGCGACCGGGGGAGGCGGTCTTCGGATCGAGGATGGCGTTGATGGTGGCGACGACATCGTCGGCAGTCAGTGGCGAGCCGTCGTGAAACGTCACGCCCGGACGCAGCTTGAAGGTCCATTCGGTCAGTGCCGCGTTCGGCTCCCATGACAAAGCGAGGTCCGGCTCGACGGTCATGTCCGGCTTCAGCCGGGTGAGGTTGGAGTAGAGCAGTTCGGTGACGAGGTATTCCGGATTGACGCGCGCCTGCATCGGATGGATGACCGATGCTGCCTGGTCGATCGACATCCGCAGGACACCGCCGCGCTTAGGGGCTTCGGCGAGGGCGATCCTCGGCAAGATGGCGAGGCCGATCGCGGTTCCGGCGAGGAAGTGACGACGCGTGATGGACAGCATGTGGGCGTGCTCCCTAAAATCAGTGGACGACGGCTGTCTCGGGAGACAGGTCTGGACGGAATTCGGCGGACAGATAGGCAAGGACCGCTTTCGCCAGTGCGACGATGTCGGTGCGTGTGGTGAATTCGCCGGGTGCGTGAACCTGGTTATCGGGCCGGCCTAGCCCGGTCAGCAGAATTTCCTGCATGCCGGTCTGCTGCACCCAGCCGAAATCGGAACAACTCGTTGCGCCCCATTTGGCGAACTCGTCCGGCGCGTAGCCGAACCCGGCTGACATAGCCTCCTGCCAGCGCGGCCAGTGCGGGCCCGTTGGGTCGGAGGTCGGCATCAGATGACCGGTGAGAAGCACCTCGACGTCGGCTCCAGGCGCAGCCGCGGCGATGGCACTCTCGATCTCGGCGCGCGCCGCCTGAAAATCGTCCTCCGGCGCATAGCGTCGGCAGACGAGGATTTCGAACAGGGAAGGAATCTGGCCACCGCATTGGCCGCCATGGGCGGCGGAAATATCGAGCTGCGCCGCGAGCGGATGCGTCGCATGCGGCGGCGCGGGTAGGGCGGACGTCCGCGCGGCGATTTTGGGCTTCAGCACCGCAAGCGCATTGAGGATCGGCAGCGCTGCCTCGATGGCGTTGGCGCTCGTGCCGGCGCTCCGGGCTGCGCTGGCGTGAGCCGTCTTGCCGTGGATACGCAGGAGAAGCGTGAAGAGGCCGAAGCATCCGGCCCAGACGCGCGGTGCGGCTGCGCCGTTGAAATTGAGAATGTGGCCTTCGAGCAAGCCCTGCTCGGCGAGATAGCGGACGCCCGGGTAAAGTCCGCCTTCCTCATCGGTGCAGAGCAGCAGCATCGGGTCGTAACCGAGCGGAAGGCCGATCGTGTCGGCCGCGCGCAGCGCCAGCAGCACGGCAGCGATGGTGCCCTTCATGTCGGCGGCGCCAAGGCCGATCAGGCGATCGCCGTCGCGGGTCAGCTGGAATGGGTTGGTGGTCCAGCCGGGTGCTGCCGGCACGGTGTCGACATGGAAATAGAGCCCGAGGACCGGCTTGCCGGTGTGGCGGCGCGCGATGAGATTGGTTCTGCGCCCATGCGCTGGGCCGCCGGCCACATGCCACAAATGCTCGGGCACATCGACGCGCTGCGAGTCGAGGCCGAGCGCTGAGACGGCGCTCTGCATCAATCCCGCAAAGACCTCGTATCCCGCACCTGGCGGGAAGGTCGTGTCGACCGCCACCATCCGCGCAAGATCGTCGACCGCATGTTCGGCGGTGCGCTCGATTTCGGCGAAGCCGTCGGTGAGTGTCGGGCTCGCTCGTCCTGGACTTGGTGGTGGAGAAACCATTTGCGGCGGCTCATTTCTATATTCTATATAGAAATAGGTGGAGCCGATGGCTGTCAATTCCAAAGAATGAGGCAGGTGTGACCGGTAAACAGGCAAAGGCGGCGGTGAGCGACCCATCGAGCCTGCCAGTTCCGTTATACGAGCACGTCAAGCGGCAGATTGCGGAGGCAATCCTGGTTGGCGAAATGTCTCCCGGCACAGTACTGCCCGGCGAAGTTGCGCTCGCCGCACGATATGGCGTTGCGGTCGGTACCATCCGCCGCGCATTGGCGGACCTGACCGCCGACGGCATGCTGGTGCGCCGGCGCAAGACCGGGACGGTGGTGACGGGCCGCGCGCCGCAACACAGTCTGCGCTTTTTCTTCCAATATTTCCGGCTGCACGGCGAGAACGGAAGCCTCCAGCGTTCCGTTCCCGAAGTTCTGTCCCTGCTGCTGCGGCCTGCCAGTGCGGAGGAGGCCGTGCTGTTCACGGAAGCTGTCGGCGAGCCGCTGCTCTGTCTCCATCGCGTGCGACGCGTCGGCCGCGTGCCGGTGATGCATTCGCGGATACGGCTTGTTGCGCGCCGCGTGCCCGAGTTTCCGCGCAAAGCGGCGAGCGTGCCCGCGCTGCTCTATCTCCATTTGCTCGATGCCTACGGCATTCGTATCGCTGCGGTGCGAGAGAAGCTCCTGGCGGAGCTCGCCGACAAAGAAGATCGGCGCCTGCTTGGCCTAGCTTCTCCGAGCGCGGTTCTGGTGATCCGCGAGGAGGCGTACGATCAAGCCGGTGCGCTCGCGCTTCTGAGCGAGCACCGGGCCACGACTGCGCATCATCATTATGTGAACGAGATTCGCTGAGGGCGCTGGGATTTTCCGCTTACTCGCTCGAATGAGTCGGAGGTGGACCTTCACCCCGAGCCCGCATATCGTCCGGCAAAAGAAGGAAAAACTGGCGCGCCCGACACGATTCGTACGTGTGACCTTTGCCTTTGTCAGGAGCCAGAGTGCAACCGCGGTCTTGGCCCAGATTCATCGACGCACGCGCGGAGTTATACTCATTTCGCGAATGAGTATAACTCAACGCTTTTCAGACGTATCCAGGCCGACCGCACGCGGAATCGATCGCAATAGTACAGTGCTCCCCCACGCGCATGTTATCCGACACGCTCTCGATCGATCGGCTGTGTGATCCAATTTCATCATGTCTCTCACGTTCTATTGAGGCGCTTCCGCAACTTCGCTCATGTTGCGGCGCATGTGATTTATCCCTCGAAGCATTGGATCAACGCTGACTTCGTTGCCAAAACGGATTCCTAATTTCGGTTGAACCCGCGTCGCTCGCGTTGCAATGTGAATGGAAAGAAGAATGGCTCCTGCGGCAATGCGTCAATTTTTCTGCGGCACTGGGGGAGTGTCGTCGCACGTGTGCACTGGGGTTTTCGTGTGCACCACGTGTGCACTGGAGAATAGAGATTTGGCGTTTTGACCTCCGCCCAAGTAATATGGTTCTAGAGAAAGGCAGATTATATAAGGCTCGTTCGCGCTGGATTTCCTAGTCGGTCCAATCCGTTGTAGGGTTGTGCGGAGACAAAATAGATCAATTAAATGAATGACTTAAGGTGGAAATTTTCTTGCGCGCCCATGATGGATTGGAGCGAGGGTTAAAAGATTTCAATTGGTTAGACGGCCGCGTGTGCACGACATGTGCACCGGCAGATCAAGAAAAGTCTCACCACAGGAAAGATGAAAAAGTCTTCCGAGCAGGTCAGGGCGCGCCCCTTCGGCGCGTCGCCGGCTGTCCGAAAATTCCGGAAATGCAATCCACTTCAGCGCGCGCCCTTCGGCTTCGAACCGAGCAGATCGTGCGTTCCACTAATACTCACCGTTCCTGAGCACTCGAACCCGCCGAAAATTCCGCAGGAGCCGGTGACCGTGACGCGCAAGTCCTTACGCTGGTACATGTCGACCGAAATGCCCACGCGCGAAAAGTCATTCGCGCTATTCGGCAGGATCAGGTCGATGTGTTCGGCCGCCCAACGCGGCAGTGGCAGGATGGTCTTCCAGAGCAGTTCATTACCGGCGTGATGCACAAAATTCGGCCCGACCGTGAGCGCGCCGTCTGCACCTTCGAACACGAAGCCCGTTTCGTCGATGTGAACGTTCACTCGATCGGGAGCGACCGCGAAATGCAGCGAGGTGATGTCTTGCGGCTTCGGGTCCTTGCCGAATTGCGAACTGTAGGCGTCGCTCCACTGCCCGCGATCGCGTCCAAGCCCGAAGCCGTGCCGGCCCGGGAGGTCCCGCGTTGAGAGCGGCCTGTCGGACAGCTGCGGGCGCCAGATCTCTCGAAACCCCTTGCCGATCGTCGCGGCCATCGACAGATCGAGGGCCCAATGCGACGGCTTCTCCGGGCTCTTCCCTTCGGCGAAGGCGTCGAAACCGTCCGTCGTCTTGGCTATGCGCAGCTTCTTGATCAGGCCCTCCCAATCGTTGGGCAGGAAGGTGACGCCGTCGAGCGTGTTCGTCGCGGCAGCGACACCGTACTTCTCGAGTTGGTGTCGGATGTGGGGCTTTTCGTCGTAAAGGCGCACATCCGGATTGGGTCCCGCGAAGTAGTTCGCCAGGTCGATCTGCGGCCGAAACATGGTCAGCCGTGCCGCGATCTTCCGGTAAGTGTCGGTCGTCGTCGGGTTGGTGGTCGTCACGGAGCCGCCCTCCGAGTCGAGACTAGTCTTCGATTGGTCTAGCCCGAACGGGTCCCGGTTCAATGCCAACTCGGTCAATGAGGCTGTCGGCCGCGCTTAGGTCATTTCCGGTGACGCTAAAGTTTCTGTCATGCCGGCGCATAGGCCTTTTGAACCTTCCAACTGGAAGTGCCGACCACCATACGTGGGGCAGTGCCAGGAGCGAGGACGATCCGATGTCACTGCGAAGCAGGGTACTAGACGTGCTCAACGGACCGGCGGTCGCGCGCATTCGCTTCCGGTTTCCTATCCGCGGCAGCCACGTAACAATTGCGCCGCAAACCTTCCATCACGTCGCACGCGCGATCCGGTTGGGGCAGGTCACCGTCAGGGTTCCGACCGATCTCGCGGCGGGCGTTGCAGCGCAATATAACGATGTCGCGCGAACGCGAGCGGACGGCACGGCAGTCGCGGCGAACACACTGGAGGTCGTGTCGGCGACGGGGCGGATGGACGAGGCCTACATTGTCCACGAAGCCCTGCATGCGGCCTACGATCTGTTGCGCACGGGCCTGGACGCCAATGCTGAAGAGGCGTCCGCCTACGTCTGCACGGCGCTCTATTGCCGCATGACAGGTCTGCCGCGACCTCGTTGGGCCAACGGGCCGATCTACGCCAATGCCGCAGAGGTCGCCCGAACGCTGCTGTCGCAATATCAGAAGGGGGATCCCGGAATTCCCTGGGTCGGCGAAAGTGAATGGCGAATGCTGCGCGCAGGTGTCGGCTTTGATGGGGTCTATACCAGCGGTCCCGCAGGCATTGTCACCGGATGGCTTCTTGGCCAGCAATACACCCACGATGGCTGAACGGCCGGGACTGTCTCCGTTAAAAAAAAAGCCGCAGGAGCTTTCGTCTTTTCGCCGCTACTTCTTTTCCGCAGGCCGACGCCATTGAACGCGTCAGGCGACCAATAAGCCCAGCTTGCCGACCATCGCCAGCGAACGTTGAACGCTCTCTCGCGCTGACAGCAGCAACTGATCGGCAGGCTCCCCGGCGCCATCCTTCCGGTCTACCCGGATTGTCGGGCCAAATCTTTCGGTCATCTCGGCAGTGATCTGGTCGATGGTTCGAGCACCATCGAGCAACTGCAGGAAATCCCGGGTCCGATCGTCCTCCAACTGCACGGTTTGGTGGAGAAGGTTGGTGACCAACGGACCTGTTTGCGCCTGTCTTCGCGCGAGCAGGCTCGCCTGCGGCCGGTCGGTAGCTTCTTTCAGAAGAAAGGGGCGCGATAGCAGGAAGGAGACCTCGCCGCTGCAAGCCAGGATGAACATCGCCTCCGTCAGCACCTTTTGGTCATCATCCGCCTGCCGGCCGCCCAGAAGCGTGCGGGCGCCATCGAGCAACTCGTCAAATGACAATGCGCAGGGCCAGGCCCGGCCGAGACATAAATGCGCAGCCTTCAAGAGCGGATTGGTCACGGTGACCCTGCTGCCGTCATGGTTCTCGAATTCCATCACGGAATCGTCGCTCACGCAGGCATCGGAATGAACCGGGCTGGTGGTGCTCAGCAAATGGAACTGAGTGACGAAATCGAGGTCGACCTGGCGGGAGAGCGAAATGCTGTCGTGGCAGAGCAGCGTACGCCGAAAGCCGTTACCGTCGATAAAGTCCTGATACTGGTCGCGGGCCATGAATTCATTCTCCGGGAAGCGTTGCAGCGTCGCGCGGACGTCCTCGGAATAGCCGGCGAGATAGCGTCGTGAAAAATCAGCGTCGCTCAAATATTGCAGACCATGGCGTCCTGCGTCCTCGACGACCTCATGCAGCAAGAAAGCCTCGGCGCCTTCGTCGAGATCGTCGTGAAACAACAGCTCATCGGGGGCCTTGAGAACGCGGTTGCACTGGTCGCGCATGACCGCACCGTGTACCGAGTTGGCCTTCGAGCCCTCGCTCAGGAACTTCAGGATCGCCCGGGCCTGTCCCACCTTCTCCTTCATGCCGGTGAGGCGACGGGTGTGATACCGCATCATGTCGCGAACCATGTCCCGAAGATGCGAGAACGGGTGCGCGTTATAGCTGACGTAGCAGATTCCGCGCGGGGCAAGGTTCTGCTTGAAGATTGTCATCATCTTCTCGCGCACCGCAGGCGGTACCCATGAATACACGCCGTGTGCGATGATGTAGTCGAACTGCCCGAAGCTTGCGTCGACATTCATGATGTCGCAATGCAGGAGCTTGATGTTGCTCAGGCCCAATGTCGCGATGTTTCGCTGGCCGCGCTCGATCGTCACGCCGCTGAGGTCGACACCGACGAATTCGCTGTCCGGATATTGAAAGGCCATGGGCAAAAGGTTGCCGCCAACGCCGCAGCCGAGCTCCAGCACCCGGCAGCGCTCGACCGGCGCCGGTCGCATGCCGTAAACGGTAGCGATCGTTGCGAGATGGTTCGGATGAGTAAGCCCGTAGACGTGGCCGGGGTAGTAGACCTCGTCATATCGTGTGGGGCCGGTGGTCGGGTGGCGATGTTCACTTTGGATGTTCATCGTCCTCAATTCCACGAATATGCGAACCTATCGTTCTCGATCGACACCCGTGCTTGCTTAACTTCTTCCTTGGCAAGCGCTTTGTTGAGGAACTCGCGCGACAGCTCCGGCAGCAGCGTGTTGGTGATGATGTTGTCAATCATGCGCCCTCCGGAATCCGGATCGTTGCAACGCGACACAATGTGCTCCACGACCGCATCGTCGTAGCTGAAGGCCGCGTTGTGATTGTCGCGGAGGCGCCGTCCGATCCGGTCGAGTTGCAACCGGGCGATCCCGGCGAGCATCTCGTCCGAGAGCGGGAAGTACGGAATCGAGACGATGCGTCCGAGAAGCGCTGCCGGAAATACCTTCAGCAATTCCGGTCTCAGCATCTTGGCGAGCTCTTCCGGCTCGCTGCGATACTTTGGATCACGCGACAAGCCCATGATCAGATCAGTGCCGACGTTGGTGGTCAGAATGATCAAGGTGTTCTTGAAGTCGATCCGCCGTCCATTGCCGTCCTCCATGATTCCCTTGTCGAACACCTGGAAGAATATCTCGTGCACGTCGGGATGGGCCTTTTCCACCTCGTCGAGCAGGATGACGCTGTAGGGCTTACGACGAACCGCCTCGGTGAGGCGACCGCCTTCGCCATAACCGACATAGCCGGGCGGTGCACCCTTCAATGTCGAAACGGTATGCGCCTCCTGGAATTCCGACATGTTGATCGTGATCATGTTCTGCTCGCCGCCGTAAAGGGTCTCGGCGAGCGCCAGGGCGGTTTCGGTTTTGCCTACCCCGGACGGGCCAGCCAGCATGAACACGCCGATCGGCTTCGACGGGTTGTCCAGTTTGGCGCGGCTGGTCTCAATTCGCTTGGCGATCATCGTCAGCCCATGGGACTGGCCGACGACGCGGCGGTTGAGAATCTCCGGCAGCTTCAGCACAGTTTCGATCTCGTCCCGCATCATCCGGCCGACCGGGATGCCAGTCCAGTCAGACACGACAGAGGCCACCGACTGCTGGTCCACATGGGCATAGACCATCCGTTTTTCCGGATTGATGCACTCCAGCGTCTCGAACTTGCCGCGCAGTTCCGCGCGCTTCGCAGCCGGATCCTGGCCTTCCTTGGGCTCGGACAGGATCTCACGAATGCTGCGGATGTCCTTGACGAGCTCCTGCTCCGAGGCCCAGTCAGCTTCCAGGCTGGTCAACTTTTCCTTCAGTACTACGATGTCACTGTCGATCGCGACAATGCGCTCGCTGTCCTCGATCCCCAGATCGCCGTCGCTGATGAGGGCCGACCTTTCAGTCTCTCGAGCGGTAATCGCAACGCGGGTGTCCTCGATCAGGGCTGGCGTCGCGCTCTGGCTGATGGCCACGCGTGCCGAGGCGGTGTCAAGCAGGCTGACCGCCTTGTCCGGCAACTGTCGTGATGGAATGTAACGGTGCGACAGGTTGACTGCTGCAACGATTGCAGCATCTGAAATACGAACACCGTGGTGCTTTTCCATTGGACCGAGAAGTCCGCGCAGCATGATACAGCAGGTCTCGACATCAGGTTCATCGATCTGGATCGACTGGAAGCGTCGCGTGAGAGCGGGATCCTTCTCGATATACTGGCGATACTCTGCCCATGTGGTGGCGGCGATCGTACGCAGCGTGCCACGGGCTAGGGGAGGTTTCAGGAGATTGGCCGCGTCCCCCGTGCCGGCCGCGCCGCCGGCGCCTATCAGCGTGTGGGCTTCGTCGATGAACAGGATGATGGGAGTGGGCGAACTCTGGACCTCGTCGATCACCGAGCGCAAGCGCTGTTCGAACTCGCCCTTCATGGAAGCGCCGGCCTGCATCAGGCCGATGTCAAGCGCGCAGAGCCTTACATTGCGTAGCGGTGGCGGTACATCGCCCGCGGCGATACGCTGGGCGAAGCCCTCGACCACGGCGGTCTTGCCGACGCCGGCCTCGCCGGTGAGGATTGGATTGTTCTGCCGCCGGCGCATCAGCACGTCGATCAATTGTCGGATTTCGTCATCCCGGCCGAGGATCGGATCCATCTGGCCCGATTTGGCCTTGGCGGTGAGATCCTGGGAGAACCGGTCGAGCGGTGTCGTTCCCTTGGGACCGGTCTGGCCCGTGCCCTCCGTGCCGGCGCCGACCAGTCCCGAGCCGTCCATCGGCCGCATGGTCTCCTCATCGGAGCCGGCCCAGATGGCGCGGCGCTCCGCGGCCAGTGCGTCGACGTTGACCTTGGCGAACTCCTGCGAGAGGTTGTTCAGGATACGACGGATATCGTTCGACTTCAGGCCTGCCACCAGCAGATGGCCGGTGCGGATCTGAGTTTCGCCGAAGAAGAGCGTCGCATAGTGCCAGCCCCGATCCAGGAGATCGATGACCGAATTGGCGACACCCGGCATGTCGGTTTCGTTCTTGCGGAATCCATTGATGACGCCGGCAAGGTCCGACAACAAGCGTGCCCGATCGAGCTTGTAGTGATCCACCGAAAGGCTGAGGTCCGTGCGTTCCTGCTGCAGGATATGAAACAGCCAGTGCGCAAGCTCGACGTTGCGATTACCGGCGCTCTTGGCGTGGCGCAGGGCCTGTATGAAGGCATCATAGCCGGCCCGGTTCAGCTTGCCCGTTACAGCTTCAATGCTGATGTCGGTCACGGCAGCCCCTCCTGCTCAATTCCTCCGCCGATGTCTGGCACCAAGCGGAAATTGCTTCGAATCCCATAGTGTTAGGCGAACGGCATAGTAGATAGGTTCAAATTGCTCCGGCATCGGCTTCGGCGTTCCGCCGGGCCCTCAAGCGCTCGCCGAGTTGAAAGCGGGCATCGCGGCGATATTCTTCCGTGGAGGCCCAGTTCGGCGAAACCCAGGTAGTCCATCCAAGTCGTCCGCTCTGTCCGAGCTTGACTGGGACGATCTCTCCCGCTGGAATCGCGAGTTCCACCTCCCATTCCAACTCGTCGCCGATGTAGAAGAACACGGCATCAGCCAGTGGCTCCGACAAGTTGCGCGTTTCAGTCGGCAGGAACTGCTCGTACTGGGTGAAATTCTTAACGAAGACTCGAACCCTGATCTTGTCCTCGACGCTGAACACGCGTGAGCCCAATAGGGCGTCGCGACCGAGCCTGGCATGGGTCCCGCCGAGCCGGCTACAGTGATTTGGATCGAACGAGAGCCAGGTACCGACAAATTCGTCGATCTCGACCTTGACGTCGAACAGTCCCTGCAGGAACCGCGTCAACCGTGACGCACACTTGGCCCTGGGGGCGACCAGGCCGGCGAAGCTGAGCTTCGCCATGTCCGGTACGGTGTCTCGATCGGCGAAAACGTCGGAGCCGAGGCCAGCGAAGGAGCCGACATAGGCGATGAAACGATCCTCCGCTGGCCGGTCATGCTGCGCGATCGGTCGCGCGTCGGCCCAGGCGCGAAAGAACAGTTGTAGGAAGCGTCCGTTGAGCAGGTCGAGAAAACGCGGAAAGGCGTCATCCCGCATCAGCCACCAGCTGAGGCTTTCATCAGTGGTGGCAAGCGGCAGCGCGCCTTGCGGCCCCAGAAGGCCGAGAAATTTGACGAGGATCCTGAGCCGGCCAGCTTGGTCGTCGACCGCCGAGAGGTTGGAGGCGGGAAACTCCAGATAAGGCGCCTGGCCGAGGTCGACATACTCCTCGCGGCGCGCGGCACTGTCACCGATCCGCGGTCGATCCGGGTTGGCGCGCTCAAGCTGGCGCAGCGTATGGAAGAAATCGAACCGCCAGGGCTCGGCCTTCATCTGTTCGATCAGCGTCATAGCGATCTCCGCGTGCCCATGCGCGGCGGCCACCGCATGATCTCGCCGCGCTCCGGCGTCGAGACGATCGTCTGTGTGAAGGTATTGAAGCCAGAATAGTCGGCGAAGAAGCGCTCCAGCACGGCACCGAGCAAGAACACGCCGCTGCCTTCGAATGCTTTCTCGTCGAGCGTGACGGTGATCTCCAGGCCGCGTGCTGCACCGCTGCCGGAGCGCTCGCGCACTCGTCGCACCACGGGCCGGCTCTCTATGCTGCGCACGCCGCGGATCTTGCGTTCCGTGGCGTCGTCGAACTGGTCGGCGAACAAGGACAGCATCTCGCGCAGCGCTCCGGCGTTCTTGCCGCCACCGCGCTCGACGAGGCCAAGATAGTTCAGGCTCAGCATGTTGATCAGCCGCCAGCTGATAATTCCGCTGTTGGCGATTTCGCTGCGGCTGCGCAACTGGGCCACTACCGGCTCGCGCGGCCGAGTGGGACCCGCAACACACATCAGGTCAAGGGAGGTATCGTCCAGCAGGCGGAAATCGGCACCGCCCTGACCGACCGGCAAGTGCTCGGTGAGATGCCGGTTGGAGCACAGCGCCCGGACGCTGAGTTCGGCGACGGAACCTTCGCCGCTCAGCTCACCGGGCTCGACCAGTGACAGGAACATGTCCGTCCCGGTGTAGTCGGAGGATGCGCCATACGTCTTCTCTTCCACGGTGCGGCGCCGGGGCAACCGGCGGACGGTGAAATAAAGGCCCTCGACCGAGCCGCTAGCCCGGTTGACGGCAGCCGAATACAACGGACGCACCGGCCGCTTGTCCTTCTCTGCCGGAAAATGCGCGTAGACTTCGAGTACCTGTTGCGGCTCGTATTCGAGATAGCGACTCCGATCAGGCACCACATGATATTCGTGGGTATTCGACTTGACGGGGATGCGATCGCTCGTCTTCTCGAACAGGTTGATCGCCGGCGCCGTATAGAGCCTGAAGGTATCGGGACGCACCGCGGCGGCAAGCCGTGAACTGTGTTCGTCGAAGGCGAAGACGATGTCGATCGACTTGCTGCGCAGCCGTGGCATCACGCTGCGAAGTCCCGTCAGGTTGATGCCGAGGAACTTGCGTGGAAACATGAAATATTCCCGCAGCAACTCCGAGCCGCGAAAGACCCGGTTGTCGTTGGGAAAGAGCGCTTCGTTCTCGTCGAAGCCGATTTGCTGCACGCAGTCATGGGGCGCCCGAGTCACCACCGGATCACCGAATTCGTCGAGATGGCGGAAGTAGACGCCCCTGCAATTTGATATCAATTGCTCGTAAAGCGCGATGGCGTCGGATTCCGCGCCGGACAGGTAGATCGGTAGTTCGCTCATGCGGCAGCCGGCAAACCAGGTTTCCGGCTTCGTTCGGGCCTCTGCGTCCGACAGTTCCTCATCGAGCCGGGCCGCAGCACGATGGGTCAACGACAGCCTGAGCCCTGCGATGACGTCGCCGCCGACCGGAATCCCGAGCGCCTGCAGCGCGCCCGCCGTCGAGAAGTATTCGGCGCCGGCGACATCGAACGGCCAGAGTACGATTTCGCGGCAGAGCCGAAATCGGCAGGCGAGACTTCGTTCTCTCTCACGATAACTGGCATCGAAATAGGCGCCGCGTGCGATCTTCCTTCCGTCGCGCAGCGCCGGGTCGGCATAGGGTGGCCGTGCCGTAACCAGCATGGCCGACGGGGTGGGGGCAAGGTAGTTCGGAACCAGTTGCTCAAGCAGGTTTGCGGTGAATTCCGGGAATTCGTGCTTGAGCTTGAGCTGAACGCGGGCCGCGAGAAACGCAGCACCTTCCAGCAGCCCCGTGATCATCGGATCTGAGCGATCCCTAATCAGGCCGCCGAGGCGCTCTGCGATGCCGGGATATTCTTCCGCGAAATCTCCTGCCTGCTCGTAGAGCAGTGACAGCTCGCGATTGTAGAAATCCAGGAATTCGCGGTTCATGCTAAAGTCGGTTGATCTGGATATCGCCGCTGTCGAGGTCGACGTCGGCGACGAATTCCACGGGGACGTTGAGCGGCTCGGCCTTCAGCTCGGCGTGAACGACGAAGCGCAGCTTGAGCTGCTCGGGGCCGACCGAGCCGTCGCGGCGGACCCGGATCGTCTTGCGATCGAGCCTTGGTTCATAAGCCGTCAGCGTCGCGCGCAGCGCGTCGGTGAGTTCGTCGTCCGTGACCTCGTCGATCGAGCGGTGGGCGATATCGGGGAATCCGTAGTTCAGGATTGATGTTCGGACGTAATCCCGGCCGCTCAGGTCCAAGGAGGATTCCAGTGCAATGGTGTTGAGGAGCGTTTCAAGGTCATGAGAGACCTCGCGCCTGAGCAACGTTTCCGAGATCGGAAAACGGCCCGCGCTGCGCCGCCCGGCGATGACCCGCTCGCCGAACTCATTGCGCAGATTAAGCTTTTTGCGCGCATCGCGCGCTACGTAGGCCGCGCGAAAAGCCAGCATCAATGGGGGAGAGAGCCGATCCCGCTTTGGTGTAATGGTCATTTTCGGTTCCCATGACGCCCGAGCCGCATGCAATTCCGTGGGGCACCCATTGGCGTCCGACGTGACGTCGTCTCAGCAGGCGGTCGGGCTCGCAACCGGCCCGGCCGAGAGGTGCGATTGGATTCGCACCGTTTGGCGCCGGTTTCCGTTATTCGCAACCGGCGCCAGGCGTTGGACCGATAATCAGGCCCATTCCTTGTTCGCAGGAACGTCCCAGCCAAACGTCGGCGAAGCTCCGGCGCCGCCTTTCTCCGTCTGGGTCTTGTAGGTCATCTTGACCTTAGCGAAGTTCAGACTCACGTTTTCGGTAAGGCGATCTTCGCCGTGCGATCCGCCCGTCGATACGCTGGTGACGAGAACCTGCTTCATCTCGATCTTGAGATATTCCAGCGGGTGTTCGCCGGCCTTGCGGACCGTCAGGATCGCGCTGTCGATATGCTTGCCGTTCGCGCAGACCTTGAACAGTTCGGGCGTGGCCTTGTCGACGAAGTGCGTGAAGTGGAGATCCTGGACGCTGACCTTGCCGGCGCCGCCGCCCGAGCCGCTGTGGAAAGTGCCGGTCTGGCTCTCGCCAAACGACCAGCTCAAAATATCGATTTCGTCCTTGTGCTTGTCGTCCAGCGACTCGCCCTTGATCGGATCGAGCTTCAGGAAAATGTCGACGGCCATAGCATGGTCCTCTCAAATTTCTGCATGTTTACGGTTGCGATGTTGCCGCGTCAGGAGCTGGGGCCCGGCAGGCGTGAAACCAGACTGAGGCCGACGTCCATCGCCTCCAATTGAAAGTGTGGACGAAGAAAGAAGCGCGCGTTGTAATATCCCGGGTTCTCCTCGTTTGCTATGACCTCCACCTTCGCAGCGGCCAGAGGCTTGCGCGCTTTCTGAGCTTCTGACGACAGGGCTGGGTTGGCATCAACGTACTCGTTGATCCAAGTCTGCAGCCAGACCGTCAGCTCATCCTTCTCCTTCATGGATCCGATCTTGTCGCGAACCATGCACTTCAGATAGTGCGCAAAGCGGGACACTGCGAACATGTAGGGCAGACGTGACGACAGGTTGTCGGACGCGGTTGCATCCACGCCCTTTTCGCCGAAGTACTTCTTCGGCTTGTAGAGCGACTGGGCGCCGATGAAGGCGGCCTTGTCGGTGTTCTTGCGATGGATCAGCGGTATGAGGCCCGCCTTTGCCAGTTCGTGCTCACGGCGATCACTGATGGCGATCTCGGTGGGGCATTTCAGGTCGACGCCACCGTCGTCGGTCGGGAATGTGTGTGTCGGCAGGTTGATGACCTCGCCGCCGGACTGCACGCCGCGGATGCGAGTGCACCAGCCGAACTCCTTGAAGGCTCGGTTGATGTTGACCGCCATCGCATAGGCGGCGTTGATCCAGCCGTATTTGTCACCGGTGTGTCCGTCCGTCTCCTCCTCGAAGGCGAACTCTTCCACGGGCTCCGATTTCGCGCCGTAGGGGAGACGACCCAGCGCGCGCGGCATGCACAAGCCGAGATAGCGCGAGTCGTCCTGATCGCGCAGTCCCTTCCATGCGGCATATTCCGGTGTGTCGAACACCTTGCCGATGTCGCGAGGGTTGGACAGCTCGGTCCACGAATCCATTCCCATCAGCGTGGGCTCGGCGCCGCTGAAGAAGGGGGCGTGTGCGGCGCCCGCGACCTTGCTGAGATCGCGCAGCAACTGCACGTCGGTGGGAAGGTGGCTGAAGTAGTAGTCGCCGATCAGGCAGCCGAACGGCTCGCCGCCCAACTGGCCGAATTCGTACTCGTAGATCTGCTTGAACAACGGACTCTGGTCCCAGCGCGCATCGGGATAAAGCCGCAGATTGCGATACAGCTCGCTCTTGGAGACGTTCATCACCCGGATCTTGAGGTTGGCGTCGGTCTCCGAATTGAAGACAAGGTAGTGGAGACCCCGCCAGGCACTTTCGATCGCCTGGAACTCGGGAGCGTGAATGATCTCGTTCATCTGCGCGGTCAGCTTCTGGTCGATCCGCGCGATCATCTCCTCGATGGTGTCGAGCACGTCCGACTTGATGACGCTCGTGTCCTTCAGCGCTTCTTGAACGAGCGTGGATACCGCGTTCTCGACTTCGGTCGCTGCACGTTCAGTGCGCGGCTTGAAGCTTTGCTTCAGCAGAGCGGAAAACTCGTCGGCCTCGACTGTCCCGACCTGAGTGGTGGTCCCTTTTTGAGCAGCTTCTTTTGCCATGGTCCCCATTCCTTCCCTTAGTTCTCGGTGTCGGGTTCGGCAGACTGGCTCGTCGCGCGCTCCCGCAGTGCGGCCATCAGTTGAGGATCGGCGAGAAGTTTTTTCAGCTGATCCTCGGCGGCCACCTTGCCATCCATGTAGCGCAGCAGGTTGGCGAGTTGTTCGCGTGCCTCGAGCAGCTTGGCCGTAGCCGGCACCTGGCGGGCGACGGCCACCGGCGTGAAGTCGGCCATCTTGTTGAAGCGCAGATTGACCGAGATCTTTTCGTCGGATCCGTCGCTGAGGCGATTGGCGACGCGCGCCGTCATGCCGGGCTGGATCGCCGCCATTCGGTTGTCGAAATTATCCATGTCGAACTCGAGAAACTTGCGTTCCTCGACCTTCGTCTTCTCGACGCCGGGATTGTTGCCGGAAAGGTCCGAGAGGACGCCCATCACGAACGGCAGTTCGATCAGCCGTTCGGCGTCGTAGGGATCTTCGTATGTGATGTGCACGCGCGGTGCGCGGTTTCGCCGAATGAATTTTTGACCGCTGTCCGTAGCCATGGTTCCCTCTCTACGAAATCGCTTTGGAAGCCGATTGCGCGAGGCAGGGTGACAAGGCGCCTCAGCTCACGGTCGGCAAAGCTTCCTTATGTCCAGTTAGTCCTGTCGAGCGAAAGGCGGGTTCAATGCGACTTGTCGATTGTCTTCAGCGCGCCCTCGGGCAGGACGTCATTCAAAAGGCTGAGGAAGTCTCGTTGCGCGAGATCGCGCGCGCGGTCGACCAAAAACGGGATTGGGCTGGACGGTTCCGCGGTTCGAAAAAACGACGCGACCTTCAGCAGCAGGCCCAAAGCCTGCGCCCGATTTTCTACAGAAAGAACAATATCTTGAGCGTCGCTCTCGGTTGTGGATGAGGGCGAGGTGGCGAGTTCCGCCAGTCGTTCGATCGGCAGATCGAACACCTTGTCGCGCCCAATGTTGATCGCAGCACTTTCCACGTGGGACGGCACCAGCATCCGCATCACCTCGATGAATGATTTGCCGACCATCTCCTGCGCCTGACGCACCAGCAGCAGCGCGGGGTTGGATGGTTCCATTCGAGCAAAATAGTCGGCCGCCGCGGCAAGCGCTGCGGAGGCCTGCGCCGACGAGGCCAGCGCGCCAGTCGTGTCCAGCGGCATTTGTGCGTCGACGGGAGCGGCATCTTCCGTAGGCGCCGCGATCGCGTGCGGATCACGCGCGGTGACAAGGCCGGCAAGCCAAGCGGTCATGCCGTTAACCAGGCTGGAGAGCCTGTCGAGGCTGATGGGTTGCCCCGAGTTCAACTTTTCGTGCCAAGTCACCTTGATGCCTGCAAGTTCGGCGGCGACCGCGGAGCATCGCGCGCTGGCGGCCTTCAGAGTGTCGAGGTCCGTCTCGCCGACGATGCGCTCGATGGTCGCGAGGTCGGGGCCGTCGATGTCGGCATCACCGGCTGGAATTTCGCCCTTGGCAACCTGATAGGCACGGTAGTTGAGGCTTCCGTGCCTGCGGTTCTCGATCAGGGGAAGGAATTGGAGCGGGTTGATCACGGTCGGAAACACGTCGATCGCCTCGACCGTGACGGCGCGAAGCGCATAGTCCCCGTCCTCGCCCCTCGGATGCACGGCTTCCCACTGCTCGCGCAGCAGCAAGTTGGTCGCCTTCAGGCAGCTGAGAAAGCCGTCGAGATCGCGGTTGAGGATGGAAAACTTGGCCAGCAGCAGGTTCAGACGCAGATCGCGGGTGCGCGCCAGAAGGGGCTGCGCGGCCGCAAGCTGGCCGGCAAAATCGACCGCCTTCGGATCGAAGCGTCCGCGCTCTCCGTTGGCGTTGACGACTTCGAAGAAAGACATCGGCAGCAGGGATTCCGCACTTGCGAAGAAGTTGAGATATTGGACGTCCCCGATGGCATCGAGGTCCGGCCCACAGGGATCGTCGGCGGCTATAGGCTGCGTCAGGGAGGCGACATCAAGCATGCGAGGATCATCCTCTGCTCGGCCATGGCCCTTCTGCCGAGCCCGCGACATCTGGCGGATCACGAAGGGGGATCATGATCCGATTACCTTATGGGTCAGATGCCCGCCGGTCTCGGTTCATTCCCGGCGATCATGACATTTTCGCGTGAACCGGCAAGCTCTTGGAGCCGACTACTTGAAGGCCGGGGTGGTTCTTTGGACGGCTGTGGCGTGTCAGGAGGCTCAGCCCGGTGCGGACTTGCCGGCACTGCCAGTGGCGGGCAGGTTTTCTGTGGTTCTTGCACGACGCCTGATCTGCTCTTTGCAGCCGATCATGTGGTTAGCCAGGGAGTTTAACGCCCACATGGGCCAGCTTACCCAGGATACCCGCCTCTGCGAACTCAAGACGCCTCTCGGCAAGGACGTTTTGGTTTTTGTCGGATTCGAGGGCTCGGAAGGTCTCAGCGAACTGTTCGAATATCGCATCGAGTGTCTCAGCGAAGATGCCGATCTGGACTTTGACCGTGCGATCGGCCAGCAGTGCACACTGACCATCAAGCTGCATGGAAAGGAGCGCGAGTTCAGCGGCATTCTGACGGAAGCCCAGTGGCTCGGGGTGAAGAACGACTATTTCAGCTACCGCATCGTCCTGAGGCCTTGGCTGTGGCTGTTGTCCCGCACCACCGATTGCCGGATCTTTCAGGACAAGAAGGCGCCCGATATCATCAAGGATGTCTTCAATGAACGCGGTTTCACCGACTATGAATCCAAGCTGACCGAAGAGGGCTCCTGTCCGAAACTCGAATATTGCGTTCAGTACCGCGAGACCGACCTGAATTTTGTTTGTCGGCTGATGGAGCAGCACGGCATCTACTATTTCTTCAAGCATGAGGGCGGCAAGCACACGCTGGTGCTGGCCGACTCCAAATCGTCGCACAGCCCGATCAGCGGTCTTGCCACGATTCCCTACATCCCGCTGACGGGAGCCGACCGTCGCGGTGAACAGCATATCTACGAATGGGTCGCGGAGCGCCGGTTTCGCACCGGGAAAATCGAGCTCAACGATTACAATTATCAGAAGCCCAACGCGCAGATGATCAGCGATGCCAAGGGCTCCGAGCAATACACCCGGTCGGAGATGGAGTTTTACGACTATCCCGGCAAGTTCAAGGAAAAATCCGATGGCGAGCGCTACGCGAAGATCCAACTCCAGGCCGAGCAGGCGATGGATCGGCGGCGCCGCGGCAATGGCGACGCCGCCAACCTGTTCCCCGGCGGCCTGACGAAGCTCGAAAAGCACTCCAAGGACTCGCAGAACGTCGAATATCTTGTGGCGCGAGCCACCCATTCGTTGTCGATCGAATCCTATCGCACCGGCGGTCCCAGCGACGCCGGGCAACACGTCTATTTCGGCAGCTACGAGTTCCTGCCGAGTGATCGGCCGTTTCGAGCGCTGATGATGACGCCGAAGCCAAGGATCAACGGCATCCAGACGGCCAAGGTGGTGACCAAGGACGACAATTCGAGCGAGGAAATCGACGTCGAATCGCTTGGCGAAATTTATGTCCGCTTTTTCTGGGATCGAAAGAAAAAGCGGTCGTGCCGGCTGCGCGTAGCCCAGGTTTGGTCGGGCAAGCGCTGGGGCGGCCAGATCATTCCGCGCGTCGGACAGGAAGTGGTCGTCGAATTCCTGGAAGGGGATCCGGACCGGCCCCTGGTGATCGGCACGGTGTACAACGACGAATACAAGCTGCCCTACGATCTGCCGTCGAAGAAGACGATTGCGGGGTTGAAGTCGGACTCCACCAAAGGTGGCGGCGGCTTCAACGAGTGGAACTTCGAGGACAAGAAGGGATCCGAGAGGATCACGGTGCATGCCGAGAAGGACCACGACGTGACGGTTCGCGATACCGAGACACGGACCATCGGCGAAGCCGCATTCGGTGGCGACACCCGCAAGACCACGCTCAAGAACGGCAATGACAAGCTCGATATCGAACTGGGCGGTCAACACATCACGCTGGCCATGGATCAGTCTGTCGATGCCGGCATCAGCATCACGCTCACGGCCAATGCCAACATCACCCTGCAGGTTGGTCCCAGCCAGATCATCCTGACCCCGGGGGGCATCGTCATTAACGCGCCGACGATATCCATGACTGCGCAAGCCGCCATGGCGCTTGCAGCCGGTGGTCCGCTTGCCGCCCACGGCACTCCAACCCTTGTCGGTTGACGGTCATGGGCCAGGCTCGGTTCGGCACGGTTCAGGATCTGCTTCAAGTCTATCCCTTGGCGCGCTGTGATGTCGGCAAGGCCGACCCCGACAAGCCTTCGCTGGATTTCCTTCAGGAGGCCGCGGATGCGCGCAACTGGCACCAGGCCGTATCTTTCTGCGCCTATCTGCTGCCCAGGCGCGTGGCCGTCGCCTGGGGATGTCGCTCGTTGCGACGGATGTTCGATCATTTCGACGCCAACGATAGCAGGTCGCTGAACTTCGTGGAGACTTGGGTCCGGCAACCGGACGAGCAATCCCGGAACAAGGCGCTGGCCGTCGGCAATGCCAACGATCCCGAGCAGCCGGCGACATGGCTGGCGCTGGCGGCCGGCTGGTCCGGCGGAAGTGTGGTTCCCGCGGAATTTGCCCCGGTCGAAGCCAAGCCCGATCAAACCGCGCGGGCGGTGCGTGCAGCCCTGCTGATCGGCCTGTGCCGGCTTCCCCGTGACTCCCGCGACCGGATAATGACGGCATGCCTGGAGGATGGTATTCAGTTGGCACGCGGCGAACCGCGCCCTTCACGCTAACGAGACGATGTGATGGTGCTTCGCTTTAATATCGAGAACGAACCGAACCTTCCCGACGGCGGCCCTGTATCATTTTCGGTCACCGGCAGGCGTTCGGTCGATATTGGCCGGGACCGTCATCTCGACTGGACGCTGCCGGATCCGGCGCGGATGATTTCGGGCAAGCATTGCGAGGTTCACTTTCGCGACGGCGGCTACTGGCTGCACGACGTCTCGACCAACGGCACCTTTCTCAATGGCGCCGACCAGCGCATGCGGGGGCCGCACCGCCTGCGCGACGGCGACCGTCTCACCATCGGTCATTACATCATCGCGGTTTCGCTGGAGGATGAGGCTGGTGGGCGCGCCACCCCAAACCATGAGGTGCAGCCGCACGCACCCCTCGTCCAACAGCACGCGGACGATGGGGAACTCTGGGCGGCTGATCGTGACGTGCCGCCGCCGATCGATCCGCAACAATTGAGGAAGCCACGCGAGGTTGCGCGGCCCGTCAATCCGGAGTTTCTGGATTGGGCGGCGAGCGTTCCGGCGCCGGGTGCGGATCCAGTTCGACGTTCATCGCCGATGCCTCCGTACCAGCCGTCGGTACGGGACGACATGAGCTGGGCAGCCGGTCCAGTCGCTGCGCCGAAATCGCATGTCGAGCGACCGCCCGCGATCCCGACCCCGCGCCGCCCATCGGAGTGGACCGATGATGAACCAGCGGCTGCCCGGCCACCTCCGCCGCCCGTTGAGCCGCCGCGCCCGGTGCAGGCGACAGGCGAAGGGCCCGTCACCGCCAAGCCAGTGGGCGGCACCGACTTCGCGCGGCTGGTGGCACGCGCGGCCGGATTGCCGGACCATTTCTTTGCCAACAAGACCGATGCCGAACTTGCTGAACAGCTTGGCATCATCTTGCGCATGACCGTGGATAATCTGATGGCGCTGCTGCAGGCGCGAACACAGGCCAAGCAGCTGACCCGCAGCACCAGCCAGACCACCGTCCAGGCCATCGAGAACAATCCGCTGAAATTCTCGCCGACCTCGCAAGAGGCGATGCGCATCTTGTTCGGACCGCCGACGCGAAGTTACCTCGACGCGCAACGCGCCTTCACGCAGGGTTTCAGTGACCTCAAATCACATCAGTTGAAGACGTACATGGCGATGCAGCATGCTGTCCATGAGCTGATCGCCGGTATCGATCCGACGCTGATGGCGCGCGAGCTCGAGCTTCAGCGCGGCGCAAGCTCCTGGCTCGGCACCAACAAGAGCAAACTCTGGGACGAATTCCTGACGCGCTGGAAGGCGCATCTCGGCCGCGACAACAGCGCGCCCATCGATACCTTTATGTTGCATTTCTCGGACTACTACGACCGCGCCGACAAGGCCGAGTCAAAATGAACTATCGGCGATCACACGGTCGCCGACAAATTGTTAAGTGGATGCAAGAATGTCTTGGTACAGCAAGGTTTTCTGGTCAGAAGGTCTGTTTCTGCGACCGCATCATCTGCAGCAGAGCGATCGCTACATCGAACATTTGCTGGAAAAACGGGTTCGCTACACAACGCCATACCCCTGGGGGTTTGCCCAGCTCCAGATCGACAAGGATCTTGCCGAACAGAGCAAATTCGCGGTGCGCAATGCATCCGGCGTCATGCCGGACGGAACGCCGTTCGATATTCCTGCGGACAGTCCGATTCCGGAAGCGATCGAAGTGCCGGATTCGGCCGCAGGCCAGATCGTCTGGCTGATGATGCCGGTCGCGGCGCCAAACACGCGCGAGGTCGATGAGGACCGCACCGACAGTGCCAGTCGTTATGTTCGTACTTCGGAAACCTTCATCGATTCGACCTCGGCGCTGCGCATCGAGGAAGAGATCGACATCGCTTATCCCAGGCTGTCGTTCGAATTGCGCAAGACCAGCAAGCCCGGATACATGGGCCTCGGTATCGCGCGCATTCTGGAGGTGCGCGACAGGAACATCCTGTTCGACGACAAGTTCGTGCCGCCGATGCTGGTCTGCGCCGCACATCCGATCATCGACGGCTGGCTCAATCGCATCATCGGCTGGGTCGAGACCAAGCTCGATGAACTGGCGCGTTATGCAGTCGATCCGTCGTCCGGTGGCGGCTTGCAGAGCGTCGACTATCTGGTGCTGCAAGTGCTGAATCGTACGATTCCAGTGCTGACCCATTTCCAGCGGTCCGGCAGCGTGCATCCCGAGCGGCTGTACGAGGAGTTGCTGAGATTCGCGGGTGAACTTGCGACATTTGCCACGGCGGAAAGGCGCGCGCGCAACTACCCGGCGTACGATCACGACGATCTCGAAAACATCTTCACGCCCTTGGTGAGCGACATCCAGGATTTCTTGAGCGCGCGGCTGGGCCGACGGGCGATCCGCCTGGAGATCATCGAGCGCGCGCAGAACGCGTTCGTATCGCCGATCCGCGATCGGGCGCTGTTCCGAAATGCGACGTTGGTGCTGGAGGTTGCCGCGCGGCGGCCGCTCGTGGAGATCCAGAACGATTTCCCGCACCTGTTCAAGGTCGGGCCGAACACCAAGATGAACGAGATCGTGCATGCAAACCTGCCGGGGTTGACACTGGTGCACTTGCCGACCCCGCCGCCGCACATCCGGGCCATCACGGATCACGTCTATTTCTATCTCGACCGCAAGTCGCCGCTATGGCCCGAGTTCAGCTCGGCGGCCTCGATCGGGATGCATTTTTCCGGCGACTGGCCGGAGCTTGAGCTGTACCTTTGGGCTATCCTGGAAGACAGGCCATGAGCGACAGGGACAAGCCGGTCAATCCTTTCGGTCGGGGCGAACGGACGATCATCCGTCCCAACCCCGGCGGGAAGTTGCCGCCGGCGCCGACCTCTCAGCCTCCTCCGGGCGAGGGACCTGCGCCACGACCCGGCTATTCGCCATCGCCGGTGCCTTCTCCCGGCGCGCCCGCGCCAGCGTCGCCGTCATCCTTTTCCCCCGTCCCGCAGGGCTCGAGCTACGCTGCGGCGCCGGTCAGCCATCCGACTGAGGAATGGATCTCGACACCTGCGCAAGCCCAGGCGCAGCAACCGATGCTGCCGGGGCCGCCGTTGCGTGTCGACGATCTTGTTGCGCCAAATGCCAATCCGGTGATGCGCGCTGCGGGCCCGTTGCTGCAGTTGCTCGGCCGCTTGCGGGTGGCGCTCATGCGTGCGTCGTTCGCGAGCCTGATGGACCAGGTCGCCGACGCCATCAAATTCTTCGAGAAGGATATCCGTTCAGCGGGCATTTCCGAGCACCAGGCCAACACCGCGAAATATATCCTGTGCGCCACCGCCGACGATATCGTGCAGCACATCCCGACCGAGGAGCGCCACGTCTGGACCCAATACTCGATGCTCAGCCGTTTCTTCGGCGAGCGGGTCGGCGGCGTCCGTTTTTTCGAGATCCTTGACCATCTGAAGGTTGATCCGCTGGTTAACTATCCGGTGCTCGAGCTTCAACACGCCTGCCTTGCGCTCGGATTCCAGGGTCTTCACCGTACCTCAGCGGGCGGACTTGCGAACCTGCAGGTGATCCAGCGCAACCTCTATGAATTGCTGCGCCGGGTCCGGCCCAAGACAATGAGCGACCTGTCGCCCAACTGGCGCGGGCAGGCGCTGGCTGGCCGCCGGCAGCGCCTGCGTGTTCCCGTCTGGCTGGTCGCGGCCGTCGTTGCCGCGCTGCTGACCGGGTCCTATTTCGTCCTGCGGACGTTCCTCGCCGGCCGGGCAGAGAATGCCGCCGAGGTGGCTCTCGCGCTCCATCCGGGCGACCCGATCGAGCTCAAGCGCCGGGTGGTTGCGCCACCGCCACCGCCGCCACCACCGCCGCCACCGGACCGCATCACCCAGTTGCAGCGTATCCGCAACGCGCTCGCGAAGGAGAATACGGCCTGTGCCATGACGGCGGATCAGACCGCGAGCTTCATTGTGATCAGGGTCTGTGACCTCGCATTGTTCGCGTCGGGCCAGGCCACACTCCTCGACGGCTTCAAGCCGGTTGCGGCCCGCGTCGCCGCAACCCTCGACAAGGAGCCGGGACGAATCCGGGTCGTCGGCCATACCGACAGCTCGCCGATCCGCACGGTGCGCTTCCCTTCGAACTTCGAGTTGTCGGTCGAGCGCGCCAAGGCGGTTGCCGCCGCACTGAAGCCTGGCCTGACGGATGGCTCGCGCCTCGATGTCGAAGGCAAGGGAGCCGATGCGGCAATCGCCACCAATACGACACCTGAGGGACGCGCCAAGAATCGGCGCGTTGAGATCTTTATCGAACGCAGCGAATAGGCGGACGCCGCCAGCTCAGATGGTTTGCGACAGGTACGGTTAGATGCTTGCCAAGGACATTCTCCGCATCGTTCTCTACGGAGTTGGGCTCAGCTCGCTCGGGGCGGTGATCTATTTCGCCGGTCCCTTCATCGCGTTCGGTGACTGGCGGCCGCTGGAGAACCATATCGTTCGCCAGATCGCTATTCTGCTGCTCACCACGGCCGTGGCAGGCGTCGTTGGCCTCAATCTGTTCAAGCGGCGCAAGAATGCCAAGGAGATTGCCGACGGCATCGCGGGTGCGGATCAGCCCGTCAGCGACGAGCCGGTGCTCAAGGAGCGCATGAAGGATGCGCTCGCGACGCTGAAGACCGCCAGCGGCAACAAGTCGGGCTATCTCTACGATTTGCCTTGGTACGTCATCATCGGTCCCCCCGGGGCCGGCAAGACCACTGCGCTGGTCAATTCCGGGCTGAAGTTTCCGCTCGCGCGCGGGGCGACGCCGGCGGCAATCGCCGGGGTCGGCGGTACCCGCTACTGCGACTGGTGGTTTACCGAGGAAGCGGTGCTGATCGATACCGCTGGCCGTTACACCACCCAGGATTCCAATAGCAAGGCCGACAAGGACAGCTGGCTGGCGTTCCTGGACATCCTGAAGAAAAGCCGATCGCGTCAGCCGATCAACGGCGTCCTCGTCGCCATCAGTATTGAAGACGTGCTGATGCTGCCGAAGCAGGAACTCGCACTTCACGCCGACGCCATCAGGATGCGCCTGCTCGAGCTGCATCAGAGGCTCAAGGTCAGCTTCCCGGTCTACGCGCTCTTTACCAAGGCCGATCTCGTTGCCGGCTTCACCGAATATTTCGCCTATCTCGGCGAGGCCGGACGCCGTCAGGTCTGGGGCGCCACGTTCCAGACCGCCGACAAGACCCAGAATCTGGTGGGCCAGATCCCGGTCGAGTTCGACCGTCTGCTGGAGCGGCTGAGCGAGGAGACGCTCGACCGTCTGCAGGACGAGCCGACGCCGCAGCACCGCGTGCAACTGTTCGGCTTCCCGGCGCAGATGGCGCGGCTAAAGCCCAAGATCCACGATTTCCTCAACCAGATATTCGAGCCAACGCGCTATCACGTGAATGCGAACCTGCGCGGGTTCTACTTCACTTCGGGTACACAGCAAGGCACGCCGATCGACCAATTGATCGGGTCGCTGGCGCGTACGTTCGGCGCGGAGGAGGTCGGTTCCGGATCTTATTCGGGCACGGGCAAGAGCTACTTCCTCGCCGATCTGATTTCCAAGGTCGTCATCGGCGAGGCCGACTGGGTCTCGACCGACCGTGCGGCGGTGCGCCGCGCACTGATCCTGAAAACCGCAGCGCTGTCATTGATCGGCCTGGTCTCGATCGGCCTGATCGCAGCGTGGCTGACGAGCTACAAACGCAACTCGGATTTGATCGAGCGAAGCCTGCAGGCGGATAGCGAATATGCGGCCGCCGGAGCACCGCTCATCAAGCAAACACTGATTGCTGATCATGATCTCGACAAGGTGCTGCCGCTGCTCTACCGGCTGCGCAATGTCCCGGCTGGCTATGGATCGCGCAACGAGCCGGTGGCCCTGTCGGCCCGCTACGGGCTCAGTCAGCACGCCCGGCTGCTGTCGCCCTCGAAGGCGGCCTATCATACGGCGCTCGAGCGCATGTTCCGACCGCGCCTGCTGTATCGCCTTGAGGAGCAACTCAATGCGCGCATCAACGAGCCTGCCTTTGTCTACGAGGCGTTGAAGGTCTATTTGATGCTCGGCGGCCTGCAGTCGCCGGACCGCGAGCTGATCCGCTCCTGGATGCAGCGCGACTGGGCGGACGACCTCTATCCCGGTGCGACCAACGCGGAAGGACGGCGGCTACTCGATGAGAATCTCGTGGCTATGTTCGACCTCGATACCGGGCAGCCGCCGCTGGTCGAACTCGACGGCCGGTTGATCAAGCAGGCCCAGAATTCCCTGGCGCGCCTGAGTGTGTCGCAGCGTGCCTACGAGTTTCTGAAATCGGAGGCGCGTGCATCCACCGCTGGCGACTGGATCGCCGGCCGCCGCGGCGGTCCGGACATGGCCGTCGTGTTCGAAACCACGGCGGGGCGTCCGTTGGACGACGTGCGGGTACCGGAGTTCTTTACGTACAACGGCTTCCATCAGAAGTTCATCGCCCGGCTGTCCGGATTGTCGGAGCGCATGAAGCGGGAGCGGTGGGTCCTGGGTGATGCCGGTCAGCAGTCGGCCATCGACCAGCAGTACGACAATCTGGCCGGTGATCTGCTCAGCATCTATTCCAACGATTTTGTCACGACCTGGCGAACGGCGCTCGGTAGCCTGCGCCTGAAGAAGCTGCTCGCCGACAAGCCGAAATACGAGGTGCTGAGGGCGCTGTCGGCACCGACCTCGCCGATGCGGCAAATCCTGGAATCGGTGCGCGACGAGACGATGCTGACAAAGGAACGGGCGAAGCCGGCAAACGCTGGCGCCCCTGCCGCTTCACCGGCGCCGGCACTCTTCACCAATGCCCAGGATGGACCGCCTGGCGCGACGATCGAGGCACAGTTCAAACCTTATCATGCGGTGCTCGAGGGTGAGAGCACCCGCCGGCCGATCGACTCGACCATCGCCAACTTGAACGATATCGCGCAGAACCTGACGCTGATCATCGAGAATCCGCAACTGACCGCGCAGGCGACTGCTGCGCTTCAGACCCAGGTCGCAGCGCTCCGCAACAACGCCTCGCGCATGCCGCCGCCATTTTCCGACATGCTGCGAGCGGCAGCCGGGGAGTTCGAGGGCAGCATCGCGGCCTCGACCGCCGGACAGATCCTGCAGACCTTGCGCGATCAGGTCACGCCGGTCTGCCAGCAGGCGGTGACCAACCGCTATCCGTTTGTCCGCAGCAGCAGCCAGGAGGTCCCGCTCGCCGACTTCGCCAAATTGTTCAGTCCGAATGGCGTCATGGACAAGTTCTTCACCCAGTACCTGGCACCTTACGCCGACACGTCGCGGTCGGACTGGGTCTGGCGAAAGGAGAGTCCGGTCGGCCGGTCGTTCTCGCCGGACACACTCAAGCAATTCCAGAATGCGGCCTATATCCGCGATGCCTTCTTTCAGACCGGCGGCGGTGTGCCGGCGGTATCATTCGCGATTCGGCCACCTGGGGCAGCCGGCCCAGGCGTGACCGTCAAGACCGAGATTGGTGGGACCACGATTACGAGCCCAATCACTCCCGGGCCAGCCGCTTCCGCTTCGTCCATGTTCGGCGGGCCGCAACCTGCGCCACCACCACCGCCCCAGCCACAGAGCAATGCACCGACGACCGTCCTCTGGCCGGGGCCATCGCCGCGGACGGCAATTTCAGTCAGCAACGACACCGGTCCGCCATCCGTGCTCGAGCGCATCGGTCCCTGGTCGTTGTTCCGGATGCTGGAGGCGGGCTCGTTGGTGGCGAAGGCGGAAACTGCCAGCGCGACCTTCATCGTCGCCGGGCGCGAGCTCAACTATCAGATTTCGACCGGATCGTTGCGCAATCCGCTGAACCTGTCAGTGCTCCGCGAGTTTCGTTGCCCGACCGGAATATGACCATGCGTTGCGGTTTATTCGGCAAGATCGGCGCGAAACGCGATTTCATCGCGATCGCGACTCCGCGCCGTTTCCTGGAAGCTTGGGAGCCATGGGTGCAGGCTGCGCTGTCGGCAAGTCGTCATCAGCTTGGCTCGGGCTGGCAGCAGGCCTTCCTGACCGCGCCGGTCTGGCGATTTTGGCTCGGTGCCGCGATCTGCGGCACCACGGTGGCAGGTGCAATCATGCCCTCGCTCGATGGGGTCGGGCGGTACTATCCATTGACGCTGCACGCGGTGACCGGCGAGGGTGCATCGCTGCCGTCGCCGAACATTGATCCGCAGGATGAATGGTTCGGGCAAGCGGAGGCATTCCTGCTCGCGACCCTTGATCGGGCCGCAACCTTTGAGCAGATCTCCGAGGCCCTCGATCGTCTCGCGGTGCCGCGCCTGCAGGCGACGGTCGCCGACGGTTCGCCGATCACGTCGCTGGGTGCCGCAGCAATCGAACGGGCTTCGACAGTCGACGCATTCGCCGGGTCGTTTGCCGCACTTTGCGCCGCCAATCCACAGGTCTACGCCGCGGCCAGCTTCTGGTGGACCGCCGGAGGCGAAGGCTTTCCGCCTATGGCGCTGTGTTGCCGCGGATTGCCGGACCCGTTTCACTACGCCACGCTCTTGACCGGCGATCTCGGCCGCGTGGCATCCGGGACGGGATGACGCGCGATGGTACACACCCTGTCCTTGTTCGATGTCGGGAGCGTCACCCATACCGGACGGGTGCGGGAACGAAACGAGGATTCATGTCTGGTGCGAACCGACGTGGGCCTGTGGGCGGTCGCCGATGGTATGGGCGGCCATGAGGCCGGCGATCTTGCCAGTGGCATTGTGGTGCAGTCGCTGGATGCGATTGGTACGCCGGAGTCGGCGGCAGACCTGCTTGCCCAATGCGAGGAGCGGCTATTCAGCGCGAACCAGCAGATCCTGGCGCTTAGTCAGGAACGACAGGGGGCCACCGTCGGGACCACCGCGGCGGTTCTGCTCGTGCGCGAGGGCTATTATGCCTGCATTTGGGCGGGCGACAGCCGAGTCTACCTGATCAACCGCGGTGGCATCAACCAGGTGTCGCACGATCACAGCGAACTGGAGGAATTGATCGCCGAAGGTGCGCTGTCGCGCGAAGACGTGAAGGATTGGGCGAGCAATGCCATTACCCGGGCCGTCGGCGTCGCCGATGATCCCGAGTTCGAGGTGGTGACAGGCCCGGCCGAGCCGGAGGACATCTTCGTGATCTGCAGCGATGGCCTGACCAGGCACTTGCAGGACGACGAGATCCTGCAACACGCGGCCACGCGGCGCGCCCAAGCGGCCTGCGACGACCTGCTCGCGCTGGCTCTTGATCGCGGCGGGCTCGACAATGTGACGATCGTGATCGTGCGGCTGCTGCCGCCGCGATCCAAGGAGCCGACGCGATCGCCGCTCAATCGGGAGCCGCAACCATGACCCCGAACGAGCCGTTCCGATCATCCTACCACGGCGTGCCGCCCGGCACCCGGCTCAACGGCATCTACGAGATCGAGGCGGTGATCGGCGCGGGCGGCATGGGTGAGGTCTACAAATGCCGCGAGATCCAGACCGGATCGCCGGTGGCGGTGAAAATGCTGCTGCCTGACATGGTCGAGAACGAGGCGGCGCTCGCGCTGTTCCGTCGGGAGGCCGCGGCACTCCACAATCTTCCGCACGATGCGATCGTTCGCTACTTCCTGTTCACCGTGGAGCCCGCGCTGCAGCGACCGTATCTCGCGATGGAGTTCGTGAATGGCCGCTCGCTCTCGAACATGCTCGACGACGGACCGTTGACCTTTGAGGCGTTGATCAAGTTGATGCAGCGCGTCGCATCGGGACTGGAGGCCGCCCATGAGCACGGCATCATCCATCGCGACGTTTCTCCGGACAACATCATCGTGCCGCTCGACGACGTCAGGCGGGCCAAGATCATAGATTTCGGCATCGCTCGGTCGACCCAGATGGGTGACAAGACCATCATCGGCTCGGGCTTCGCCGGCAAGGACAATTACGCATCGCCGGAACAGGTAGGTTTGTACGGCAATGAGGTCACCGCGAAATCCGATGTCTACAGCTTCGGTCTCGTGCTGTTCCATGCTCTGACCGGACAGAAGCTCGACATGGGCGGCAGCCAGTTTCAGCTGGTGGAGAAGCGCCGGCGTGTGCCCGATCTGGGCGCGGTGGACATGCGCATCCGGCCTTTGCTGGAGCGGATGTTGCAGCCCGATCCGGCGTTGCGCCCGACCATGGGGGAAGTCGCCAGCTGGATGCCGACCGGTTCGGCTCAAACGCCGGCCGCGCCGTTATATGGCTTCGATGCGCTGCGGCGGCCGGAAAGCGCGGCGCCGACGCTGAAGGACAGGATGCCGTCGACCACGCAGAGCCCGCGCAATCTCTGGCTGGGGGCAGGCGTGGCGGCGGTGCTGCTCCTGCTCGGCGGGGGCGGATATGCCTTCTACAAGCTGGTCTGGTCAGCGCCCGGCTCCGCGGCCTTGCCGCCACCTCCGAAACTCGCCGGCACAATGTCGCCGCCGAAGGTCGAGCCTGCTGGACCACAGTCGGGACGTCAGGAGCCGGTGAAGCTGCCCGCGCAACCGACGATGACGCCGTCTCCGGCACTCGACGCGCCGGGACGAGCCGAGCGCATCCGAAAATATGTGGCCCAATATGCTGGTGGTGACTGCTTCTTCATCCTGCCGGTTGCCGTGAGCCAAAACGCCGCCGTCATCGAAGGCTTTGGCGCCTCGACCGCGCCTTTCGACACCTTCGACAAGGCGTTCCGGCGTGAGCAGGGATTCGAGGCTTCGGTCGGCGTCAGGCAGGTGACCCAGGCACAATGCCCGGCCGTCAAGTTCTTGAGCGAGGTCGGGAGCGATCAGGCACGAGCGCCGCGCATCACCCTGTCAGCGACAGAGCTGAAGGCCGGCGAAACCCTCAACGGCACCATTGAGAACTTCGCCAACCGCGTGGTGGAGCTGCTCATCGTGTCGGATCGCGGCGAGGTTCAGAGCCTGTCTTATCTTCTGAAGCCGGGCATCGACTCGCTTTCGTTCACGCTCCCGACAGCGCGCGCGAGCGGTCCGCAACTGCTGTTGGTCGTGGCGACCCCGCAGGTCCTGGACTCGCTGCGCCAGCCGCGTCCGACGGCTGCCGATACATTCTTTCTGCAGGCGCTGAGTGAGGCTCAGCGCAACAAGGTTACGATCATCGCGGCCGCGCGCTACGTGCTGCTCACCAACTGATCGGCTGCTCAGAACTTTCCGATCACCAGGATCTTCAGGTCGGCATCCGGCTTGAAGTCGCTTGCCGTATATTCGAGCGTGTTTCCGGAGGATCCCTTGAGCCGCCCCGGACAAAAGCTCACCAAGCGGTCGCTGCCGCCCGGGTCGATGGTCAACTTGAACGATCGGATCGGCCCGGCCCAATTCGCACCGGTCTTGAGCACATAGGATATGCGCCGCTCCTGCAGCTTGGCGGTATTGGCTTGGCTGTTGCCCGCGCGCTTGTCGAGCTCGGCGAGGAAAGTATCCTGGACGCAATACTCCTTCCGGTAACGCGCGACTTCCTGATTGAGTGCGCTGCTACCGCGCAGGGTCGAGCGCAGGATGGTGTCAGGGCTGGAGCCGACGCTCGGCCGATACTGGTGTTCGACGATGACGGTGCGCGTGGGCGGAAACACCTGCTTGCGCACCGCCGAGGTCTTGATAACCCAGCCCGGCGCATATTGCTGGCGACCGTTGTCGCTCATGCCGGCAGGCATCAGAAGCCCGTCGTCCACGAGCCGGGTTCGGGTCGCCGCGGTCAGGTCGGCCACCCGGATCTCGCGGTCGCCGATCGGCAGCAGCGGCAGCTTGAGATCGCGGAGCAGGGCACTGACATCCTTGCTGCCGACCATGGCACGCTGATCGATGGTCAGTGGCGCCGGGTTACCGTCGACTTTGGTCTCGAAGTCGACGAAGTTGATTGGATCGTTCGACGGCAGCGCAATGTTCTCGGCCTCCGACAGGTCGATGTCGGGCAGCGGAAAGGCAACCGTGAGCGTGACCGGCTTGGTGGTGACATTGGTGAATTGGTAGCGAACGCTGATCCTGTCGAGCGCGATACGAAGGTCTTCGCTCTCCATCGCCACGTCGTTGGTGCGAACGAACTGAAGCCCGCCGATGGACAATTCCGCAGCCGAGTCGTTGGCCCGCGCTGGCCAGCCGGCCGCAACCAATAGTGCGACCATCAACGCCCGTATCCGGAACGATGGCGAGAAGGACGGTCCGTTCACCAGACTAGTCTCCATGCGGCGTCGCAGCATATGCCGGTTCCATCCGGTGCGGATTAATCGATCGGCTGATAAAGATCGCCCCACTCGGACTTCCAGACCCCGTCTGGATCGCACACTACGATCGCGAGCCTCACGTCGTTTGCCAGCCGGATCGCGCCGCGAAAGGCGTCCTGAGCGGGCAATTGGGCGCTGACCTGGTCAGTGGCCAGCCGTCCCCCACTCGCTGCGGCCGGCAGCACGATCGACCCTGAGGCGCCGTCGTTGCCACGTTTCAGGACCAACGTGATCGCATCGGGCTGGACTTCGTTGACCTGCTCAAATCTATTCCTGGCCATGGTTTTGCACCGCAAGCTGAAGAGGTTCGGACTATCACCGTCCAGTGATAGATTGAACGCGATTGAGATTGCTCACCACCAATTGACGTGCCGCATTACCGGCATCTCGGATTAGTCGATCCGACGCGGCGATCGGTTCGGGGTACATTGAGGCGAACATGCTTCGTCCAATTTTTTGGATCTGGGTATTCATCGTTGGCGCTGGCATTTTCGTAACCAGGGCGCATGCTGACGATACTGTCGTACGCAGCTTTGCCGGCGGTTCGGCTGCGTCCATGGTCGGCATCGTGCCGGCCAGCGAGGACGTGGAACTCGCAGGTCCGCAAGCGCTCAGCGCCGATGGGCAGGGCAACCTCTTTGTGCTCGATCAGATCAACGGCCGCATTCTCCAGTTTGATCCCAAACAGCCCAGTTCTGATCCCGACGTCCTCAAGATGCCGAAGGACGTCCAGCCAACCGACCTCGTCGTCCACAACGACGACATTATGGTTTGGGACGGCGGCGTCCGGACGCTCAAGGCGGCGCCGGGACAATCCACGCGCGGACTCGGCGGCGATGTGATCCAGCTTGAGGAGGTCTCAAGCCGTGGTGCGGACGATCAGGTCGCCGTCTCGGCTTTCGCCCAGATGGGATCGCAGTCGCCCGGCAGTGCGACCGACTTGCTGGATCAGAACACCCGCGCGGCCATCATCAAGACGACGCGGCAACCCGACCGGCAATATGTGGCTTCCCGAAGCAAAGGCTCGGTGATCGCCGATATCATTCCGGACAAGGGCAATGCCAGCGTGCGGGTCGAGATCCAGACCATGGTCACCAACGAGACCATTGGCCAGCTCGGCCTGCGGGTGCGCAACCAGCTCGGCACGGTCGAGTTCCTCGAGATAGACAACAGCGACCGCTTCTACGTGCTGGCCGAGGACATTCCTCCGTCGGGGAAGAACGCCTCCACATTCGTCGCGCGCTACGCCGCGAACGGGCGTCTCGAAGGAATCTACGAGCTGCCTTTGGAAGAGACCCCGCTGACCAGGCGGTTCGTTACGGTCTCGGGCGATGGCGATGTCTATTTCCTGCGGACCAAGCCGGACGGCATCGAAGTGGTTGGCGTCGGCTTCCGGCCTCTGGCCAACGCTTCGATTATCGATGTGCGGCCGTCGCGAACAGCAGCCGCGCCGGCGCAGCCCGACGTCAAATTCAATGCGACAGCCGCCGTGCGGCCGTCCAATCGCCAGCAGGCGATCGAAACCGCGTTTGCATTCGAGGGCATCCAATGGAAGCTGACACAGGCGAATTACGGTAGCGATCCGGATAGCCAATGCAGCGGCTTCAGTCGTATTCGCCGGCCATGGTATCTCCAGGGCAAGGTGAACCAGGAGGTCCGCGGCGTACCATATTGCTGGGGCTGCCACGGTTCGCTCGCGAACTTCCGGCAGCGGATCGAGGGCGGCACGCTGGCTGGCAATGTCTGCACCCGCAACGCGCCGCGGCCCGATGTGGCGGGCGTCGACTGTTCGGCATTCGTCAGCGCCGCGTGGGGACTCAGCGTCCACTACACGACCGCAGCCATCCCGGCGATCGCAGCGCCCGTGGCAAATCCCTGGGACCTGAAGCCCGGCGATGCGCTGAACAAGCCGGGCTCGCACGTGATGTTGTTCCTGCGGTTCACGCCTGATCGCAAAGCGGAGGTGATGGAGTCCTCGACCGGTGGCTGCAACGGCCGCGTCTGCCGCAACGTCTATCCGCTGGCGAGCCTGCTCGCGCGCGGCTACGCTCCGGTCCGCTTTCGCGCCTTTGCGGATGATCAGACGACAGTTTCAGCGAGCGCCTATCAAGAGACCGAGCCGCCGGCGGGACGCAAAACGGCAAGCAAGAGGCGCTGAACCCGGTGTGTCGTTGGTGCTACACAATGGGTAGGCATGAAGTCGAGGTGGATCACGATGCGGATGCCCAGAGGACTTGACTGCAAGATCGGGCGGCTATGCGCCACTATCGGGCTCGCCGCGTTGATCGGCCTGACAACCCCGCACGCTTACGCGGCAGGCGGCCTGTCGATCAGCAATCCGGACGGGGCGGCCGTGCGCGCGCTCGTGATCGGGATCGACGACTATCAGCACGTGCGCAAACTGAAGGGCGCGGTCGCCGACGCCACCGACATCGTGACCAGCTTGAAGTCCATGGGAGTTGGCGATGTCGTGGAACTGAGCAACGCCCAGGCCGACAGGGCAAGCGTTCTGCGCGAGATCAGCGCACTGGTCGAACGGACAAAGACCAACGACCTCATCTTTCTGTCGATCGCCGGTCATGGCACCCAGGAGCCGGAGCGCGTCAAGGGCTCCGAGCCGGACGGGATGGAAAACGTGTTCCTGCTGCCGGCCTTCGAGACCACGCCAACCGGGTCGGTTGAGCGCGTTCTCGGCAGCGAGTTCAACCATTTCATCCGGCAGTTCGAGCTGCGCGGTGCGAAGGTGATCTTCGTGGCTGACACCTGCCATGGTGGCGGAATGGTGCGCGATATCGATCCGCGTGCCGCAGAAATGAGCTTCCGCCAGGTACCGCGCTACACGTTGCTGGTCGATGAACTGAAGCCGGTGTCGGACAGCAGCGATCCGAAGTCGGAGCTCGATCTCGACCACACGGCGTTCCTGGCTGCGGTTGATCGCAATACCAAGGCACCGGAAGTGCGGATTCCCGGCATCGATGGCCTGCGCGGGGCCCTCAGCTATGCGGTCGCGCGGGCGGTGGAAGGCAGCGCGGACATCAATCACGATGGGAGGGTGACTCTTAAGGAGCTCTTCAGCAATGTTCGGCAGGTGGTCTATCAGCTCTCGGACCAGCGGCAGAATATCGTGACGATATCGTCGCAGGCTCAGACGCCGGATACCGACGTTGCCTTCGAGTTGACGCGCGGTGTAGTGCTGATCCAGGGGCCGGCCGCGAGAACAGGCTCCAGTCAGGCCGGAGCGGCCGCCGAGAGCCAGGCGCCTGCGCCGCCGGCTGCCACGGCCAAGGCCCCAACGGTTCCGACCCTTGCCGCCACGACCAATGCAGCACCGACGAGTGCAGCCTCGACCAGCGCCACGCCGTCACCCCTCCGCCTCGCAGCGCCGATCCGACTGGCGGCGCTCGACGGCAAGACGAACTATTTTGCGGGCGTGGCGCCGAAGGATGTCACGGTAAAGACCGTTCAACCGACGGACAATCCCGACTTGATTTGGGATCCTGTGTCCCACGATGTGATCGCGTGGGGTGATGTGGTCGCCTATGGCGTGGACGTTGCCAGCTTGCCGACGGTGGTTGACCGGACAGCAGCAATTCGTGAACTCAAGCGCATCGCGACCCGGTCGCCGCAGACGATGCGCATTTGGCCGGACGATCGTCAGCAGCGCGCCGGCCAGACCGTCGAGGTTGACCTGTCTGATGTGGCATCAAGGGCGGTATTGCTGTTCAATGTATCCGGCGATGGCACTATCCAGATGTTGTATCCGGTGGGGTCTGATGCGGCTCTGGCCCGAACGGCAAGCTTGCGCCTGCCGCTCAGGGTGGGCGAGCCGTTCGGTGCGGAGCAGATCGTTGCAGTGACCTCGCAGCAGCGCATGGTCGATCTTGAGACGGTCCTGATGCAGCTCAACCGGCGCCGTGCCTCGGGGCAGATGATCAAAAGCCTCGAGCGTTACTTGCCCGCGGACGCGCGGATCGCCTCGATCGGCTTCTTTAGCGCTCCCTGACTTCTGAGAGGGCAGGCCATGCCGCTGTCGAAGCCGATCCGCCACGAACGATCATGGCTCGCACTCCTGCTGCTGGCGGGTAGCGGGGCTGCGTCCGCAGCGCCGCTGCCATCGGCATCGCTGCATGTCAGCACGACGTACGCTACTTGGCTCTGGCCCGTACGGGCAGCGCGCGGGCAGACCAACACCACAAATGTATCCCTTCAAATCCTGCCGGGCCAGACCGTCAACGTCGGCGGTAAGGTCTCGTTCGGTGTGACTGTCAGGAAGCCCGGATATCTCATTCTGGTCGATGTCGACGCGGAAGGGCGCATGTCCCAGATCTTTCCGACGCCCGAGCTGCTGGCGCAGTCGGACGGACGCGACGTCAATCTCGTCAAGCCTGGCGTCGAATTCGTCGTTCCGACCCCCGCGGCACGGCAGCGTGGGTTTGAGTATGTCGTCTCACCGCCTATCGGGGCCGCTGTGATGGTTGCGATCCTGAGCGAGCGGCGTGTGCAATTGCTCGACTTGCCGGACTTGCCTCGCAAGCTGCAAGGCCAGGTCGAGGCGTTGAACTATCTATCGGCCTGGACAAGTGAGCTGCGCGTGCCGGACAATGGCAGCGGGAAGCTGGTGACGAACAATTGGTCGTTCGACATCAAAACCTATTCCATCAAGTAAGGCCCGGAGGCTAAAGCCTGTGAAGGCTACAGCTTGCTCAGCCGGCTGAAGAAGCCGCCCCGGGCGATCATGTAGTGAATGTCCTGCGGAAAGGAGAAAGCGCTGCGAACGTTGGAAATCGCGTGCTGCAGGAATTCCCCGTGCTGTGGCGTTGGCTTATGGTTGAGCCGAGGCTGGTCGGCGACCTGCGGAATCATGAAGCGATCCACGAAAGCCGGATCCAGATCGTTGACCCTGACCATCTGGCCAAACGCCGGAAACAAGTCGTAGTGACCCGGGCTCACGGTGAGGTTCTTGAGGGCAGGGCGCTGGGGCTGAGCTTGATTGCCCTCTGTCGTCGCCAGCCCTCGTCCGATCAGGTTCAGCTTCACCGATTGCGGGAGAGTCGACGGACCGTACACGATCTCGAGCGTGCGGCTGTTCTGTCCCGACAGCCACTGGTACCAGAACGTCGCATCGTCGGGCTGCGCTCTGGCGCCGTAGAGGCAGTCAAATCCCCAACATGCCGTCAGCTTCGACTGATACTTTCCGAGGCTCCCGACGAGGTTGCGCATGCCGTTACCGCCGCCGGAGTGGCATGCGATGATGAGCTTGCCAATCTGGAGCTGGGGAATGGACGTCGAGGAGGCGCCCAGGAAGTTGGCAAGAGCTCCAAGGATCTCGTCGAGGTAGCGCTCGCCCCATGTCGGGGCTGCCAGGTCCTTCACGTTGTAGTTGCCGGCGAAGTGGTCGCCGTCGGCATATTCGTAGCCCAGGAATGGCGCGATGAGCACCACGTCCTTGCCAGAGTCCCGCACCTGTTCGCGCAGCCGCGCGGGATCGTTGTGGAACAGGAACTCATGGTCTTTGACGTAAAATCCGTGCAGCCAGATTACGACATCGAACTTGGTGGCGGCGGTTGCGTGCTTGGGCGGAAGATAGACCGCCGTCGGCTTCATGCCGGGCGCCAGCCGCTTCGTGAAGAGGGTTATCCCCGGAAAGGCTTTGACGTCCTTCTGCTCAAGCTCACACGCCGTCACGCAGGTCGCTCCGCTTGCGCCATTTCAGGTAGAGCTTGGTCGGCCCGCCCGCTGCGTACTCGATACCAGACCTGCATGGCTCAACGGCTCCCGATGACGCCGCGGCAGCCTCGCGCCGTGCTAGTGGCAGACCTCGACGTTACCAGTGTTGCCGCCGGGACCGCCGCCGCCGCGGTAGTCGAGGTTACAGCCGCGGCTTACCTGACGGCACAGACTCTGATCACAAACGATCTGACCGCTGCTCCCGCCGCCGGACTTCGCACTCTGGCGCCGCGGAACGTCCGCTGTCGGCTCTGGCCGGTCGCGGGCCGAACGATCCGCGCGTGACGGGCGCTCATCGGTATTGCGCTTTGCAACTGGCTTCTTACCGCGCTGCTTCTCGCATTCATTGTCGTCGTTAAGGAACGAGCCCGCGGCGCAGGTGATCTTGCTGCACTGATCGCCGTCAGCCCTGTAGCCATGGGCACAGATCAGTGGGCAGACCCGCGACTGCTTGAGCTTGACCGCGTCAAGCGCGTCGAGGCTTGCAAGCTTGGCGTCGAGTTTGGTTCCCGCGTGCCGGTTGAAGAGGGCCAGCGAACGCTGCGAAGCCGCATTCCATTGGCCGTCGACGGTACCTGTGAAACAGCCAACGCGGCTCAATTCGCTTTGGACGGACTTCGCGATATCGGCCTTGGCGATATCAGTCTGTTGCGGCCCCGTGCTCAGCGCAGCGAGCTTGGCGCCCTGGTCGTCCTGGACGGGCGCGGTAGTCGCAGCATTGTCCGCGACAGTATTCTCAGTCGCCGGGTTGCCGGAGAGCGCAGCCACTATTGCAGTTTCGGATGCAGTTCGCTTCTGCTCGGCCTCTGCCGCCTGTTCCTGCGCTGCTTGCTTGGTCTTCTCGGCGGCTATGCGGGCGTCTTCCGCGGCCTTGAGATCCGCAGCAGCCTTCTCCTGATCGGCGCGCTGGGCACCTTGGGACACAAGCCGGGCTCGCTGCTGTTCGGCCTGCCGCGCTTTCTCGGTCGCTGCGACGCGTGCGTCCTCGGCGTCGAGTTGGTTAAGCTGCAACTTGGCTAGATTTGCGTAATATCCGTCGGGATGCTGGGTCAAGAATGCATTCAGGGCAGCCTTGTTGCGCAGCTGCAAGGCCAACTCGTAATCACGACGAATCTCCGATTGGGGGTTGACCGCTTGCGCCGCCGCCTCGGCCTTGGGAGCAGGAACCAGCGCAACGTCCTCGCCGCCCAGCGAGCCGTAGACATAGGGTTCCTGTCGGTTGCCCGTGGCCTGCAAGACGTCATCGCGGATGAAGCCGAAAGCCCTGCGCAAGTCGAGTCCCGGCTTTGCGATATACTTCACGAGAGCCGTTGCATATGGACTATTCCTGCTGTTGCCGTCGAGTGCCGTTAATCCGGCCTTCGCCGCAAATGCGATCAGTGTGTTGGACACGGTGGGCTCGACCCTCGCTAGCCCGCGGCTGATTGATCTCGAGGCAACGGTTCGCTTCATCGTGTCGGCAAAAGGATTGTTGCGGCACGCGTCGACGATCACGACACGCAGTTGCCGCGCAGGTTCGATCGCCAGCAAGACACGGTCGAGCGAGAACGCCTCGTCATAGATATCCGTATCGCGTTCAAGTTTCGCGTCCGTCGGGATCAGATAGTTCGTTCCATCGATCTCGATGCCGTGACCTGCATAATACACCAGGGCAATGTCGGCATCGCGCGCTTGATCGGCGAAATCTCTCAGTGCCCGCCGCATGTCGCTGGCGGCGAGGTTAAGCCTCGAGTCAACCACATCAAAGCCGGCGCTCTTCAAGGTTGCGGCGATGGCGGCAGCATCGTTAGCTGGGTTCGGAAGCAGTGGGGCGTTTTGATAGCTGGAATTGCCGACCACCAAGGCCACGCGCTTTGTCGCCCAAGCTGGCTGAGAGGCCAGGAACAGCGAAGCAGCAAGAAAAAGATAGATTCGGAGGCGCCTGTATAATGTCATGGCGAAACATCCAGCATTTGCCCGAAGAACGGTAGCATCGCGAAGATGGCCGCGTAGAAAATGCTCACTCGATTTATGAGTACGCTACCGGTGGCCACCTATTTCCGTACAGTAACAATTTCGAGCTCGATCCATTCCTCATGTTGTCGTTCCGAGGAGTGAATGCGTTCAAGTTCGCACCGAGGGTTTATGGCAGGCCACTTTGCTCCGACGAGGGGGCAATCCTCCATGGTGGCCGTCCATTCAGCGTAAGATGTTGATATAATGTCGGTTTGTCTCTGATCGCGACCCGCTGCAGGGCAGTGCGCGCGGCATTCGAAACACATGTCGGCGAGCCGCGCGTGAAGGGACGGGAACCGCCCACCTCCGGGCTGGGAGCGGAAACAAACCGTGCAGAACCCCTGGGGTGTATCCCTGCTCGCGATGGGGCTGCGCCAATGCGCGCAGGAGGCTCATATCGTGCCTGCATTCATGCCGAAATGCCGGGTCACGAACGTCGACGGGAGAAAATCACCGCAGCTTGATCTGCAAATCGTTGTCCAGCATCATCTGTTTGAGAATTGCGCCGAGGCGGTCGTAGTAGTCTTTCTTCTTCTGGAGTGGCCATTCCTTGACGTCGCCGTTCCAATATCGCGCATCCGCGTCGCTGAGCCGAGAGCGTAGCAAAACAAACAGGTTTCTCTGGTCTACGGTATTCAGCCGGGAGCCCTGCAGACGGCCGGCCTGAAGTCCAAAGTTATAAAGCTTACGGAACGTTTCGCGCTTTTCGGGAAAGACGCTGTCGAGCGGTGGGTAGGCGAGTGGAGGATAGAAGTCGCTGACCTTCGCTGCCGACCAGCCGTCGGCCCGCATGACGAAGGATGGGCAGAATCCACCGAAGAAATGCTGTCTCGATTTGTACTTCAGAGCGTCGTTATAAGGTGCGCCCAATGCAACGAATGGACCCACAATCGCAGCGATCGCGCCGGTCACGATCATTCCACCCTCGACAAGAGCGCCAAGCGGAATTTCCGACATGCTGATGCCCATATCCGCGACGCCATAGATGTCCAGCGCCTTGGAGATCGTGTCGTACGCGTTCTTATCGTTGTATCCGGGAGCGCTTACTCCACCCACGCCCACCCTGCCGGTTATGGCGATCGCATCCTCATTGTAAGTCAGGTTCGGCAGAAAGATATATCCGGGGTCGGCGTCGTCCGTAAAAGCCCAGTTTCGTCCTCCGTCGAGGCTGTGGCGGCAACCGACATATTCACGCAGGTACCAATTGACCTGGTCGGTGTAGAAGCGGTCGAGCGGGCTGAGGCGGAAATTGAGCCAGATGAGTGTGTGCTCGGAGAACTGATGGTGGTTCCGCGCCGCCAGCGTGAGCCAGCTGTCTCCGGTCCTCACTTTGTACCTGAAGGTGTCGTCCGGCTGGCTCCAGGGCTGCAGCGGCTTCTGGGGGCGCCTCTCGTTCCGCAACGGCTGCACGGCCATCTTATATCTCCAGATTTGAACCTATTGAGGCCTCCGGCCGCCAACCAACTTGGAACTGGATGTTGCCGCCTTGTTCTTTGTTTCTTTGTGCGGTTTTGCTTGGACGAGGTTCAAAAAGCCTTCTCGGTTCGAACGAAGCAAGAGCAGGGCTGATCGATGGTTTGTCGTCGTTCGATCGAATGAGATCTGGACGCGTTGCCCAGCTTGGAACTCGCTCCATCGGAGCGCGAAGACCGTCTGGGAGATGACTTCGAAATCCAACTTGGAGAACCTTATGCCCATCCCGCTGAAAATCTACATCACCCCATTTGCCGAGAAGGGTGTTCCGGAGTCTCGAAAATGGGATTGCGGCACGGCCAAAAAGGCGGTGGACGTTGTCAACACGATCTGGTCGAAGGCCAAGGTTTCGTTCGCGATCAATGATTGCTTGATCGACAAGCCGCTCGATATGGAAAAAAACGCCCGCAACAATGACCAGCGGGTGCTGGACGTTCTTAGCCTCCGCCATGCTCCGGATAATGCGGTCCATATTTATTTGGTCAATCCGATTCCGAACCTTTCGGCAGGCGGCAGCTCATACCTTCATAGCGATCCAGAACCGGCCAGCTTCGTCCAATGGTACGGCGATGATTTCGCCAATGGGCGAGCTTGGGCCCATGAACTTGGTCACCTGATGAGTGTTGATCATATCGAGATAGACTACAGCAACGAGAGGCAGGCGGCGGCACTGCGCAGCAACCTCATGACGAAAGGCTTGAGCGTGGGCGGCGACTTGACCAAGCAGCAAATTGAGACAGCTAAGGGCTCAAAACTGGTCAAGCGATTTGGCGGCTGACGGTCGCTTGGATATAATTGATCCGGGCCTTGCCAACGTTTCTTGCCAACGTTTAACGCCCTCGATGTCGAGAACATCAATGGTCGCGATTTTCGGAAGCCCACAGCCTTCCGATGACCTGCTCTCAACGACGTCAGCAACCTTGGCGACGACAACAACAGGCTTGATCTGGCGACCGGGAGCAACACGCTTGCGAACATCGATGGCGTCTAATCACCAACGGTTGACAGCCGACGACACCCCGACGTTCCAGCATGGCGAAATTGATTAATGTGAGTTAGCGGCTCACCCGGTGTTGATGTGTTGGACGATCCGTGCTGAGGCGGGATAAAGCTTCTTCCAGTTGCTGCATTTGTGATCGGGATTGCTATCTCGTGGCGGCTGCGATCTTCAAACCGATTGCGCAAAAACGCGATCTTGAGGATGATATTGCGAACCGCTAGGAGGTGGGGTGGCACGTTCAAGCTGCAGATCGTTTGGCACAGGGTTGGTTGGCCCACGGCAGGTGCCCGGGTCATCTGTTGTCAGTGAGCTTCAGAAAGCCGTTGATCCTGATCTCGTTCCACACCTTTTCCTTGAAGAACGGATCCCCCTGGTTGAACCGGCGGACCTTCTCGATGTCGTCGGCCTCGACGAGTTGCATGCTTCCAATCCGCGTTTCGCCGTCCGCGGCCAAAATGGGTCCCGCAATAACGATCTTCATCGGGCTCGTTTGCAGGTAGGCCTTGTGCTTGTCGTATAGTGCGAGCCGTCGGTCGACGGAATCGGGATAGTCGAGGCAGTGAATGGCGAAGAGCATCGCTGTGGGCCTTTCCGTTTGTGGTGGCGTAGGACCTGAAGGGCGTGTCGCTACACCGAGATCGCCGAGCGTCGGTCATCGAGGATCATGGAAGCTCCTTTCTCAGCGATCATGAGTGTCGGGGCGTTGGTGTTGCCCGAAGTAATCGTCGGCATGACGGAAGCATCGACAATTCGGAGGCCGTCTATGCCGTGCACACGGAGGCGCTCGTCCACTACCGAATTCCGGTCCTGACCCATTCGCGCTGTGCCAACCGGATGGAAAATCGTTGTTGCTATGTTTCCAGCGGCAAGCGCGAGTTCCTCGTCGGTATCGAGATGCGCGCCTGGCAAGACCTCCTCCGGCATGTACGGCTTAAAGGCATGCGTCGCCATGATCCGCCGAGTAAGTCGGACGGCGTCCACGGCGACCTGGCGGTCACGAGGATGGTCGAGGTAGTTTGGCCGAATCGAAGGATGATTTCGGAAGTCTGGCGATACGAGATGCACCGAGCCTCTGCTTGCCGGTCGCAGGTTGCATACGCTCGCGGTAATGGCTGGGTAGCGATGAAGGGGCTCTCCGAAGCGATCCAGAGAGAGGGGCTGAGCATGGTATTGCAGATTCGGCATTTCCTGAGACGGATCCGACTTTGCAAAGGCACCAAGCTGGCTTGGCGCCATGCTCATGGGACCCCGCCGCGAAAAGGCATACTGCAGCGCGATGCGCGCCTTGCCGCTTAGCTTCGAGGCTAATTGGTTCAAGGTCAGGGCATTACTCACCTTGTAAGTGAGTCGCACTTGAAGATGGTCTTGAAGGTTTTCGCCAACGCCGTGCCGATCGAGCACAACGGGGATTGCGTAATTCTGGAGGCGGGCCCCTTGGCCCACGCCCGAAAGCTCGAGAAGCTGGGGGGATCCAATCGCGCCCGCCGCAAGGACGACCTCGCCGCCGTCATTGAGGTGCGCGATGACATCGGTACCGGATTGATCGAAAGCGACGCCCGTTGCTTGCCCGCATCGAAAGAGTATCCGTTTCGCATGCGCGTGTGTAACGACGGTCAGATTCGATCGATTCCTCGCCGGTCTGAGGAAGGCCTTGCTTGCGTTGACGCGAACGCCGCGACGTTGATTGACCTGAAAGTAGCCGACCCCCGAGTTGTTACCCCTGTTGAAATCAGCAGTTGCGGGGATTCCAACCTCGACGCAGGCATCCCGGAAAACGTCAAGGATCGGCCAATGGAGGCGCTGCTCCTCGATGCGCCACTCGCCGCCGGCATGATGCTCATCGTCCTCGCCGTGAACGAAATCTTCGTGCCGCATGAAATAGGGCAGAACGTCCTTCCAACTCCAGCCGGCGTTTCCCAGCTCGCTCCAGAGGTCGTAGTCCCGAGCCTGTCCTCGCATGTAGACCATGGCATTGATCGATGAGCATCCACCGAGCACTTTGCCGCGCGCGTAACCGATCTGGCGTCCGCCCAAGCCGGCTTCGGGGGCCGTCTTGTAGCACCAGTCGGTTCGCGGGTTGTTGATGCAATATAGATATCCGACCGGGATGTGGATCCAGAGGTAGTCGTCTTTGCCTCCTGCCTCCAGCAGAAGAACGCGGTGCTTGCCGCTTGTGGTAAGTCGGTTTGCAAGGAGACAGCCAGCGGTTCCCGCGCCGACGATGATGTAGTCGTAGAATCCGCTGTTCTCGGCCAACTGTTTCCTCCGGCTCATTGGGTGCTGTGCAGTTTTCAGCGTTGACACCTCCGTGACAGCGGGAGAGCCCGCCGTCACGCCGGATTCACGGTACGAGGATGAGTGAGCCTGCAGTCTTGCGGCCTTCGAGATCGCGGTGGGCCTGCGCCGCTTCCCGAAGAGGATAGGTCTTCGTCTCGATTGCCTTTACATGTCCGAGGCGGATCGCATCGAAGAGGGCGCCTGCGGCGGCTTCGAGTTCTTCGCGCTTGGCTGTATAGTGGGCGATTGACGGTCGGGTGACGAAGAGTGAGCCTTTGGCGCCGAGTTGAGCGAGATCAAGTGGAGGGACGTGGCCAGAGGCCGTTCCGAAGCTGATCAGGGTGCCGCGGGGACGGAGAGCATCCAGGGAGCCTGCGAAGGTATCCTTGCCGATAGAATCGTATACCGCTGAGACTCCCTCACCCCTAGTGATGTCGCGGACTCTCTCCGTGAAGTTTTCCTTGGTGTAGATGATTGTATGATCATATCCGTTGGCACGTGCGAGCTTGGCCTTCTCTTCCGAGCTGACGGTCCCGATAACCGTTGCGCCGATATGCTTGAGCCATTGGCCCGCGATGAGTCCGATCCCGCCTGCTGCGGCATGGAAGAGGACGGTGTCGCCTTCTTTCACCTCGTGACAGCGGCGGATGAGATACTCGACGGTCAGTCCCTTGAAAATGAGGCTCGCAGCGACTTCGGTCGGAATGTCGTCGGGCAGCTTCAGAGCGCGAGCGGCCGGAACGTTGCGGGCCGAGGCGTAGCCACCGGGCGGGCCACCGACATAGACCACGCGGTCACCAGGAACGAAGTTCTTGACGTTCTCGCCGACAGCTTCGACGATTCCGACGCCTTCGACGCCCACACCGCTCGGCAAGGGCAGCGGGTAGAGGCCGCTCCGGTGGTAGATGTCGATATAGTTGACGCCGATCGCGCGCTGAGTGATCTGGATCTGATCGGCTGCCGGTTGCTGAAGTTCTTCCGTCGTCCATTCGAGAACATCCGGAGAACCAACCTTCGAGAATTTCAGTGCATGTGCCGTCACTGGCATTTGAGTTCCCTTTGATTTGGAAGAGGAGAGTTCGGCGAACTCTATCCAAACCCCATCAAAGGAGAGCCAGCACCAATATTGCAGAGTGGTTTTTCACAATTGGAAAATTGCCCGCCGGCCTTATTGGAGGGCCGTTGGCCTAGCCGGAACTGACAGCAGCCTCGGGCGGCCCGGCTATGTTCATTAATTGCGGCGCAGCATCGGTGATCGTCTCTGCGACGTGGTCGGCGAGAGAGCGAACGCGGGTCAACGCGTGGGATTCCGATTGCTGCAGCAGCCAAATGTCGGAAATGAAAGGCCGCTCGCTCTCAAGCACGCGTACCAGGCCAAGTCGATTGGCGATGAAGGCAGGCAACACGGCCAAACCAAGGCTGGCTTCCGCTGCGACCAGTTGGGCGCCCATCGTATGGGCGCGAAGTACGAAGTTCGGTTCAGGAGCGATGTCCGACAACCACCGTGCCAGCGGGAGAAATGCCAGGACAGGATCCCATCCGATCAAGCGATGTTTTTCGAGGTCTGCTGCCGTTCGGGGGGCCCCGTGGGCTTCGACGTAGGCGCGCGAACCATACAATCCCAGCGTGATGCTTCCGATGCGGCGCACCAGATAGTCGCCACGCGTTGGCCGGACCAGTCGTACCAGGACGTCAGCCTCACGCTGCGAGAGCCGCAGCGGTCGGACGTCGGCTATCACCTCCAGTTGCACTTGCGGATACCGCTGTTGAAATCCGGCAAGGCCTAGGATGATCAGGTATTGTCCCAGCAATTCAGGGATGGCCAGGCGGACAATACCCGTCAATTGTTCGGTCGGCCCCGTGGCGCCTCTCTCAAGCCAGAGCAGTTGGGCCTCGGCCGCTTCTGCAGGAGGAAAGAAGGCTTCGCCGGCTTCCGACAACACATATCCGTCCGGTCGTTTGGCGAACAATGTGGTCTTGATTGAACTCTCGAGCGCGGCAATTCTCCGGGCTACGGTTGCTTGGCTTACCCGCAACTCCCTCGAAGCTTCCGTTAGGCTGTGCGCTCGCGCCACCGCGAGAAAGTATCGGAGATCGTTCCAATCCAAGCTTGGCTCCTGTTGGATTTCATCGAAGATCGATTCTGTCGCACCTCACAGCAGCTGATCGTGCGCTGCAGCAAAAGGTCCTGCTGTTGGCCACGCCGACGATATCGCAAGGCCGCAAAGCCGTCTTGCAAGATTGTCGCAGCTTCACAAGTCGCATCCAATTTGATGCGCAAGCTGCCCCGCACGCCACAGTATGGTGTTTCCTACTCGGCGCTCAACGGTATCACGACGTCGATTCAGGCTTGCTAAGACAACCTCTAGCCATGGCCATGTTGCTAGTCTTTTGGCGCAGTCATTCGGCCGCTCGTCAGATGCTCACGCATCAACACTCCGCTGCTTCTCGCCGAACCTCTGAACTGCATAGTCCAGGAAGCTCCGCAGCTTCGGTGTCATTCGTTTGTCGGGAGCGTACAGTGCGTGCAACGGACGGGCAGGGGGGGCGTATTTTGGCAAGAGCCTCACGAGGCGCCCCGTTTTGATCTCGTCGGCCACGAGTTCGTGCGGCTGCAGAAGCACACCCATACCTGCCACGGCAGCCGCACGAAGCGCTTCGCCACTATCGGTGGAGAATCTGCCCGTGATCGGGACGGTCTCCCGACCGAGCGGTCCTTCGAACGACCACTGCGTGCGAAGCGACGTGTGCGAGAATACGAGGCATTCGTGCTGTCGCAGATCCTCTGGTTTGCGCAGTTTTTTCGCTGACTTGACATAGTCCGGCGCTGCGCAAAGAACCATTCGAAGCGAGGCCAGATGTCGCGCCAGCAATGCGCTGTCTGAAAGTGGTCCAGTGCGGAAAACAACATCGAAACCCTCGTCCACCAGATCGACCGTCCGATTGGTAAGACTGATGTCCACGGACACCTCCGGATGTTGCTTTAGGTATGCCGGGATTTCAGGTGCAAGCGCGTGACTTCCGAAAGTAATGGGCGCGCTGATTCGAAGTCGTCCGCGTGGTGTCGAGCGGGTTTCGGCGATCAGCGCTTCGGCCGCCTCCATCTCCGCCAAGATGTTCTTCGCCCGCTCGTAGAACACGCGACCGCCGTCGGTCAGGCTCTGCCGACGGGTCGTGCGGTTCAGCAACTTAATCCCCAAGCCGTGCTCGAGCACCCGTATTTGCTTGCCCGCCAGCTGCGAGGACAAGTCAAGTTCGGCCGCGGCAGCAGAAATGGAGCCGAGCTCGACCGCCCTTACGAAAGCTCGCATGCATACCAATCGATCCATTTGAAACAAACCGTTTGTTGTATCTATCGTGTTCGCCGATTTATCCCAATTTGTTTTATATCTTACAGTCGCGGCATTGCAATCGGCACTACGCCCTCCGCTGGCCCCGGCCAGCTCAAACCTGGAAGAAAAATCCAATGCGATCGTTTACACAGAGAGCCGTCTTTGCTGCCGCTTTGGGCGGCGCGGCGCTAGCTTCAACGGGAGCCTCGGCTCAAACTCCCGATAAGCAGAAGCCCACTGTAGTGCTTGTCCACGGCGCGTTTGCCGACGGCTCGGCTTGGAACAAGGTCATTCCTTTGCTTCAAGAGAAAGGGCTGACGGTCGTGTCCGTGCAGAACCCGCTGACCTCGCTGGCCGACGATGTTGCGACCACGCGACGCATGCTCGACAATCAGACCGGACCCGTTGTTCTTGTGGGACACTCGTGGGGTGGCGTCGTCATCACGGAAGCCGGCAAGCACGAGCGCGTCAAAGCGCTTGTCTACGTCGCCGCATTCGCTCCGTCCGAAGGACAGTCGGTAGCGGACGTGTCCAAAGATTACCCGACTCCCTCAGGTTTCGAGCACATTCTCGCAGACAAGGAGGGATTCCTGACGCTCAGCCTTGAAGGAGTGTCGAAACACCTCGCCCCGGACGTTTCGGCTGATCAAACTCGCCTGATGGCCGCGACGCAAACCCCTACGCGCGGAAAGAACTTCGAGGAGAAGGTCACCACCGCCGCCTGGAAGACTAGGCCTTCGTGGTATGTCGTAAGCGAGCAAGACCGCATGCTTCAGCCCGCTCTGCAGAAGGCGATGGCCGAGAAGATCTCGGCTCATGTTGTGAGCTTGCCAGCGGGGCACACGCCACAGATTTTGCAGCCGGCCGAGATTGCAAAGGTGATCCTCGCAGCTACGGCAGACGCGCCAAAGTAGTGGCGTTCTGGCGCGCTCAGTTGCCGAGCGCGCTTTTTTCATGAACCGTGTCACGGGCAACGAGCGCGGGCGCCAAAAGCGGCCTGCGCTCAAGTTTGCCATTCGGATCCCCCGGCTTCCAGAACCGTATGGGCCATGGCTGCCAGCGGAACTGCAAAATCGTTTTTCATCTTTGACCGTGGAGACGGCCGATCAAAGAGTTCAAGCTCTGCATCACGCAGCGCACGGCATCGTTGCGAATACAAACGTCAAGAACAAACCAGGGGGCAACAGATGTCAAAGCTTGCGTCGGCACTCTTCCTAACAACAGCAATGATCTCTGCGAGCCCAACATACGCATCGGGCGACGTCATACGGATCGGCGTCCTGAACGATCAGACTGGCCTCTACGCGGAATTCGGTGGCCTGGGCTCCATGGAAGCTGCGAAATTAGCTGTCGAGGAATTCGGTGGCCGAGTGCTTGGAAAGAAGATCGAAATTGTGGCAGCCGATCATCAAAACAAGACCGATATCGGGCTCTCGACGGCAGGGAAATGGTTTGATGCCGATAACGTCGACATGATCACTGACTTGACCAATTCGGCAATCGCAATCGGCGTTCAGAACTTGGCGAAAGAACGCGGCAAGATAACTATCGCCGTTGGTCCCGGTACGACGCGGCTCACCAATGAAGACTGCTCGCCGACAGGATTTCACTGGATGTGGGACACGTACTCCCAAGCAGCTGGCACCGCCCGCGCGGTTTTGGAGAACGGCGGCAAGAAGTGGTTCATCCTGGCCGCGGATTACGCTTTCGGCCATCAGATGGCCGCGGAGCTATCCAAGGCTGTCCAGGAACACGGCGGCATTGTTACTGGAAGCGTTCGTCACCCTCTCGGCACCAGTGACTTCTCGTCCTTCCTCCTTCAAGCGCAAGCATCCAAGGCTGAGATTGTCGGGCTGGCAAACGCGGGAGCCGACACGATCAATTCGATCAAGCAGGCGGCCGAGTTCAACCTCGCCGGGAGCGGTCAAAAGCTGGTTGGTCTCGTTGTGGTGGTAAGCGATATCAGGGCGCTTGGATTAAGCAGTTCCAAGGGCCTCCTGGTAACGACCGCTTACTACTGGGATCGTGACGAAAGTAGTCGAGAGTTTGCGAGCAAGTACCAGGCTCGGACTGGCAAGAAGCCAGGCATGATTCAAGCGGGTGTCTACTCGGGAGTACTGCACTATCTGAAGTCCATGCAGGTCGCTGGCACTCAGGATGGCAAGGCCGTCGCTGCCCAAATGCAAAGGCTCCCGGTCCAGGATGCGGTATCGAAGAACGCCCTTGTGCGGCAAGATGGACGGGTGATCCGGGATATGTATCTGGTGGAAGTCAAATCTCCATCCGATTCCAAGGGCGATTGGGATTATTATCGCATCGTCCGAACGATCCCTGGAGATCAAACAGCGATTCCGCTTTCAGAAAGCAAGTGTGCATTGTTGAAGCAGTAGCGGGAGCTCGAGGCGAGCGGCAAGTCCGTATCGGCCGCACTCCGGGAATGCGTTCATCGGGACCCGGGCTCGTGCCATGGTCGTCGGAAGCGTCCGCACAATCGCGATGCTACTTTGTATGGGGTTGTTTTCGATATTTGAGTTGGATCGGACATGCCTCCGCGGACGGGGTCCAAAAGCGTCTTGTTGCTTTGAGCTGGTGTTGCGGTTAAGCAATTGAGATGGATTGGAAATTTTCCGTAGCCCCCATGATGGATTGGACCGACCGGCATTGCCGGGTGTTCCACCGTCATCTGACGCGGCGGGCGCTGCTCTATACGGAGATGCTGACCACTGGCGCCATTATCCATGGCGACCGGGAGCGGCTGCTTGGCTTCGACGCGTGCGAACACCCGCTGGCGCTTCAGCTTGGCGGCTCGGATCCGCGCGAGCTCGCGCAGGCGGCGCGGATCGGCGAGGCGTTTGGCTATGACGAGATCAACCTCAATGTCGGCTGCCCCTCCGATCGCGTGAAGGATGGCCGCTTCGGCGCCTGCCTGATGGCAGAGCCGGAACTGGTGGCGAGGTGCGTCGATGCGATGAAGCAGGCGGTCGGCGTTCCCGTCACGGTGAAGTGCCGCATCGGCATCGACGATCAGGATCCGGAAGTTGCGCTCGATACGCTCGCGCGCGCGGTCGTGGCTGCCGGCTGTGACGCGCTGATCGTGCATGCCCGCAAGGCCTGGCTCAACGGTTTGTCGCCGAAGGAGAACCGCGACATCCCGCCGCTCGACTATGATCGTGTCTATCGGCTCAAGCGCGCGATGCCTGACGTGCCCGTGATCATCAATGGCGGCGTCCCTGGAATCGACGAGGCGAAAGCGCATCTTGCGCATGTCGACGGCGTGATGCTTGGCCGCGCCGCCTATCAGGAGCCGTGGCGGCTGCTCTCCGTCGATTCCGACATCTTCGGTGAAGCCGCGCCGCACGCGACCATGCAGGACGCGCTCGAGGCGATGATGCCCTATATCGAGCAGCAGCTCGCGCGCGGTACGCGGCTGCATGCCATGACGCGGCACTTCGTCGGCGCATTCCACGCCGTGCCCGGCGCGCGCGCTTTTCGTCGGCATCTTGCCGAGCAGGGCGTGAAGCCGGGCGCTGGTCTCGACGTGCTGCGCGATGCGATCGCGCGGGTCGGTGCGCGGGCGCCGGCGGAGGCGGCTGCCTAGTTGCCTTCACCACGAAGAGCCGGATCGCGAAATCCGGCTCTTCGCCGATCGGTCTCAGCGGAACAGATCGAAGTGATAGTTCACGCCGACGCGGAAGGTGTGGAATTTCGCGGCATTCCAGTCCGGCAGATCGTCGTGCTTGAACTCGGTGTAGAGATATTCGGCCTTGGCCGACCATTTCGGCAGAAACGCCCATTCGACGCCGCCACCCGCCGTCCAGCCCATCTTCATCTTGTTGATCGGGCCGTCCTTCAATTCGCCGGCGGCAAGACCCGCAGTCCCGAAGAACAGCAGGCGTGAATCCATCGTCGCGATGCCGGCGCGAGCGCGGCCGGTCATGTACCAGGGCAGGCTGACCGCTGCGCTGTTGAGCGCGTCGTGGTTCTTGATGTCGCCGCCTTCGAAGTCGTTCTCGATGCCGACCACGAACATCGGCGAGATCTGGTAGTTGTAGCCGACCTGCACGCCGCCGAAGGCGCCCTTGACCTTGCCGCCGCTGGTGCCGACCAGATTGTTGAAGGCGTCGTCGCCGCTCTCGGCATAACCGGCGTTGAGACCGGCATAGAGACCCGTCCACGAATAGACCGGCTGCGGAGCCGTATAGGCGGAGGAAGGCGCTGCGTAACGCGGCGACAGATCCGCGGCGCTGGCGCTGCCAGCGGCGACCGCCGCGGCAAAAGGCAGGGCGCGCATCGTGCGGCGCAGGGCGGCTGTTGCAGTCATGATTCTCAATCTCCCACTTGGCCGCTTCCGTCAGGGAGCGGCGCTCGTCCAACCCCGTTCCGGGAATGGGATGGTTATAAACCGACCGGGCGGTTTGTAAATAGCGCAAATGCCACACTTGTGCGCTTTCGCGACACGGGGCAGTTTTCGTGGGACGGTCTAGCTAGTCGAGCGCCGTGCGCGAGCGGCGGTGACCGCTCTGGAGTTCGGGATAGCCCGTGAGCATCAGCTTGTCGGCGCGCACACCCCAGCTCTCCAGGCGGTCGAGGAAGCTCATGCCGAGCAGATTGGTCTTCATTTGCCCGCGCTGCACGACGAGGGCCGGCACTGATTTCTCGACGAGATGGCCGACGGCGAGGCGGTCGATCGTGAGCCGGGCCGCCTTGGTATGGCCGCCCGCAGTTTCGAGATCGACGTCGTATTCGAGCATCTCGAGCGGCAGCCCGATGGCTTTTGCGGTTTCCCAGGTCAGCACCACCGAGGTCGCGCCGGTGTCGATCACCATCGGCGCGGCGACGCCGTTGATCTTCGCACGCAGCGCGAATTCGCCGCCTTGGCCGCGCTGGATCTGCACGGCGGGGGCGGGCGAGGTACTCTGCGCGCGGAAGATGTGCGAGACCTTGTTGCTTGCGCGCACGATCTGATCGGGGTCGCCATAGGCGACGACGGCGCCCGCCGTGCCGGCGAGCATGACGAGGACGAGCAGGAAGCGGATCATCGGGCGCCTCCAGATGCACGCAAGCTGGTCAAGCGCGCTTCGGCGATCCCGCGATCGGCTGCAAGCCGGCGTCGGTCATGCGCGTCGGCAGCAGCGCCATGACCGACAGGCGTTCCGCGCTCTCCATGGCATGCCAGCGCGCGATCTCCGGCAAGGTGCGGCCGCAACCAAAGCACAGCTTGGTCCTGGGATCGATCATGCAGACGGCGACGCACGGCGTTTCTTTGCTCATTTCGGCATAGTGGGGGATCGTCGGGCATGTCTGCAAGCATCTCGTTACGAGCCCGTACCTGCGCTCATGATCGGCTTGTGGCGCGGCCGGCGCTTCTCGTCGGGCACGATGGAACCTTCCGGCTGGAGCGGCGGCGAATCGTCCGACAGCGGCGCCAGCGCGCTCATCACGCGCTCCGGCGGGAAGGTGACGATCACCTCGGTGCCGATGCGCAGCTTCGATTTCAGCGTGAACGTGCCGCCATGCAGGTCGATCAGGTTCTTGGCGATCGGCAGGCCGAGGCCCGCGCCCTGTTCGGCCGACTTGATCGAGTTCGAGCCCTGGCCGAACGAGGCGAGCACGACGGGGATCTCGTCCTCGGGGATGCCAGAGCCGGTATCCTTCACCGACAGATATTGTCCGCCTGAGGCGGTCCAGCCGGCCTTGAGCCAGATCTCGCCGCCTTGCGGCGTGAACTTGATCGAGTTGGAGACCAGATTCAGCACGACCTGGCGGATCGCGCGCTCGTCGGCCCAGAGCCGCGGCATGGCCTGCTCGAACACCTCGTGGATGGTGATGCCGCGGCTCGAGGCGCGCAGCTTCATCAGATGATGGCAGTCGGCGACGATGCCGACCAGCGACACCGCTTCCTCGTTGAGCTCGTAGCGGCCGGCCTCGATCCGCGACAGGTCGAGGATCTCGTTGATGAGGTTGAGCAGGTGCACGCCGGAATTGTGAATGTCCGCTGAGTACTCCTTGTAGACCGGCACCGCATGCGCGCCGAAGATTTCGCTCTTCATCACCTCGGAGAAGCCGAGGATGGCGTTCAGCGGCGTGCGCAGCTCGTGGCTCATCTGGGCGAGGAAGCGCGACTTGGCGACATTGGCGGATTCGGCGCGATGGCGCGCTTCGTCCGAGATGGCTTTCGCCTGTTCCAGCTCGCCGATCAGCGCATCCTTCTCGGCGCGCGCTTCCAGCGTGGCGAAGGTCGAGGAGTGCAGGCGGTGCGCCAGCAGCACGAAATAGCCTTCGGCCGCGATCGCGAGCGCGGCCAGGATGTAATTGTCCAGCGAGCCGGTCATCGCAAAGCTCAGCGCCATCGCGACCGCGACCGGCGCGGTGGCGGCGAGGGCTGCGATCGGCAGATTGGCCGCCAGCATGCTCGATACTGCGATCACCAGCAGCATCAGGAACATCATCAGCGATTCCGTGACCATGTCGAGCACGGGATGGATCAGGATCGCCATCCAGCACAGACCATAGAGCAGGTCGAGCACGACGAAGCGCGTCCGCCATGCGCGCGTCGCGGCGGGCGAGGCGGGCTCCGTCAGGAAACGCCGGCAACTGCGGATCATCGCGCTGTGGATGCACAGCATGCCGGCGGTCCAGGCCGCGGCCGGAATCGGCTGCATCCACAACCCGAACAGCACGCCGGTGGCGACCACCAGCAGCATCACGACGTAGGAGGCCGACAGCCGCGTCTGGGCATATTGGCGCAGCATCTCGGCGTCGAAAGCCGGCCGGGTTCCACTGGTCGACGTTAACTTATCGCGGGCCTCGCGCACCCGCTGCGCCGCAGCCCTTCGGCTGCTCGCCGATGGAGCGCTTACCGGCTCGGCCGGAAGCTGGACAACCTCAGGCTTTTCAGCGGGGTTACTCATCGAACAACAACGATTCCTGCCCGCGCCGGACGCGGGCCTTCTGCATTGTCTATCTCTGGCAAGAAATCCTTAAGAGGTGACTTAAGGAGCTAAAGAATTACGTTAACCCGGCGTTAATTTTGGATGCCGTCCGGGCCCCGTCAATGCAGCGCCGCGTACTGGGCGACGTAGACCGCAGCTCCCGCCAGATAGCCCGCCAGCGCCGGAGGCGCGATGCGGCGGGCGTACCAGAGGAACTCGATGCGTTCGAGCCCCATGGCGGCAACACCCGCGGCCGAACCGATGATCAGGATCGAGCCGCCGGTGCCGGCGCAATAGGCGATGAACTCCCAGATGAAGCTGTCCGGCGGATAGTGGGCGAGGTCGTACATTCCCATGGTGGCGGCGACCAGCGGCACGTTGTCGATGACGGCGCTGAGCAGCCCGAGCACGACGACGATGATGTCCTGGCGGCCGAGCGTGGCATCGAGCCATTTGGCCAGCAAGGAGAGCAGGCCGGCGTGTGCGAGGCAGGCGACAGCGAGCAGGATGCCGACGAAGAACACGATCGAGCTCATGTCGATCCGTGCCAGCGCGTGCACCAGCGTGAGGGGATGGCGCACGTGCTCGTCCTTGTGGCGATGCACGATCTCGCCGACCAGCCAGAGCAGGCCAAGCCCGAACAGGATGCCCATGAACGGCGCCAGATGCGTGACCGCCTTGAACGCGGGCACCGCGATCAGCGTGCCGAGCCCGAGATAGAACATCAGGTTGCGCTCGAACCGGGCGACGGCATCGCGGTCCTCCTTGCGCGGCGGCGCGATGGTCTTGCCCCGCCGCGAATGGCTGATCACCGCGAGCGGCACCAGGAGGTTGACGAGGGATGCCGCAAACACCGAGGTCATGATGCTCAGCGGCGAGATCTGTCCGCCGATCCACAGCATCGTCGTGGTGACGTCGCCGATCACGGTCCAGGCACCGCCGGCATTGGCGGCGATCACGATGATGGCGGCGAACACCAGGCGGTCGTCGCGGGCGCCGACCAGCTTCTGGATCAGCGAGATCATCACGATCGTGGTGGTGAGGTTGTCGAGGATCGCGCTCAGGAAGAACGTGACGAAGCCGACCAGCCAGATCAGGGCGACTTGGCTCGTGGTGCGGATCAGGGAGGTGATGACCTCGAAGCCGTCATGGGCGTCGATCACCTCGACGATGGTCATGGCGCCGATCAGGAAGAACACGATCTGCGCGGTGGAGGCGACGGATTCGTCGAGCTGGCGGCCGACCAGCGTGGGGTCGCCCGTGGCGACCGCGTAGATGGTCCACAGCAGCCCCGCGCCGAGCAGCGCGGAGGCGCTCTTGTTGACGCGAAGCGGGTGCTCGAGCGCGATCGCCGCATAGGCGAGGACGAAGATGGCGGCGATCGCGATCAACAAGGCGGTAACAGACGGCTGGTGTCAGCGATTGAGGCGTGCGAGCAGGCTGGACGTATCCCAGCGCTTGCCGCCCATCTTCTCGACCTCGGCGTAGAACTGATCGACCAGCGCGGTCACCGGCAAATTGGCACCGTTGCGGCGGGCTTCGGCGATCGCGATCGAGAGGTCCTTGCGCATCCATTCGACCGCGAAGCCGAAATCGTACTTGTCCTCGTTCATGGTCTTGTAGCGGTTCTCCATCTGCCACGACTGCGCGGCCCCCTTGGAGATGGTCTCGATCACCGCGGGAACGTCGAGGCCGCTCTTCTTGGCGAAGTGGATGCCCTCGGAGAGGCCCTGCACGAGGCCGGCGATGCAGATCTGGTTGACCATCTTGGTCAGCTGGCCGCTTCCGGCGGGCCCGAGCAGCTTGCACATCCGCGCATAGGCACCTGAGATGATCGGCTCGGCGCCGGCATAGGCGTCCTCAGCGCCGCCGCACATCACCGTCAGCACGCCGTTCTCGGCGCCGGCCTGGCCGCCGGAGACCGGGGCGTCGATGAACTTGAAGCCGGCCTTGGTGGCGGCGGCGTCCAGCTCACGCGCGACCTCGGCGGAGGCGGTGGTGTGGTCGACGAAGGTCGCGCCCTTCTTCATGCCGGCGAACGCGCCGTCGGGGCCGATCGTGACCGCGCGCAGATCGTTGTCGTTGCCGACGCAGCACATCACGAAATCCTGGCCCTCTGCGGCGGCCTTCGGGGTCGCTGCGGTCTTGCCGCCGAACTTGTCCGCCCATTCCTTCGCCTTGGCCGCGGTGCGGTTGTAGACGGTGACCTCATGGCCCCCTTTTTTCACGAGGTGTCCGGCCATGGGGAAGCCCATGACGCCGAGACCGAGGAAAGCGACTTTAGCCATGTGTGGTACCTTGTCCGTAGTTCGGGTTTTACGGTTATTGCCGGGCGGGAGGCGCCCAGGTTCCGCATGGGGGCGGATTGGAGGCGCACCATAAACTCTTGAGGCCGGAGGGCAACGGGTTCGTTTGGCGGTCCCCTGTGCTAGGATGGCGGACCTCAAGGACTTCAAAACAAGGGAGCAAAAGCATGGGAGGCGTGAGCGTTGGCGTCCTCGATCATTTCAACATCCGGACCCGGAATCTGGCCGAGACGGTCCGCTTCTACGAGGACGTGCTGGGCCTGGAAAAAGGCGCCCGGCCGAATTTCGCGTTCCCCGGCGCCTGGATGTACAGCGAGGGCAAGGCGGTGGTGCACCTCGTCGATATTTCGCCGACCGCCGAGCCACAAAAGCCGGATTCCGGCGTTGTCCACCATGTCGCTTTCGTCAGCCGCGGGTTTGACGGCATGAAGCAGCGGCTGGCGTCCAAGGGGATGAAGTTCGACTCCCGCCAGGTGCCCGGCGGCGACCTCTGGCAGATCTTCGTCCACGACCCCAACGGGGTCATGATCGAGCTGAACTACGAGGCGGCCCTGGAGCAGGGAGCCGCGCCCGCCGAGATGGCTGACGATATCGGCAGGCAGTAGCCTTTTGGGCGTTTCCGCTCTAATGGGGCATCTTGAACTTCAGGAGATGCGCTTTGAGCGTGACGCAGCAACAGGTTCTCGACAGCCTCGCCCGGATCAAATCGCCCCGCGGGGTCGCGCTCACCAATGCCAATGTGCTGAGCGCGATCAGCGCCTCCGACGGCAAGGTGTTCTTCTCGATCAATGTCGATGCCGCCGAGGCGCGGGCCTGGGAGTCCATCCGGGGCGAAGCCGAGGCCGCGGTGCGCGCCATTCCCGGTGTCACCACCGTGATGGTGGCACTGACCGCCGAGCGCAAGCCGGGCTCCGCGCCGCCGCCACCCCCGCAGCCCAGCCGCGGCACGCCGGGCGTGCAGCCGGTCCATGCTCACAAGCCGCCGCAGGGCGGCGGGTCGCCGATGGCGCGGCAGTCGGAGATTCCAGGCGTCGCCGCCGTGATCGCGGTCGCCTCCGGCAAGGGCGGCGTCGGCAAGTCGACCACCGCGCTCAACCTGGCGCTCGGCCTGCGCGACCTCGGCCTCAAGGTCGGGCTGCTCGATGCCGACATCTACGGCCCCTCGGTGCCGCGCCTGACGGGCCTGCACGACAAGCCGGAGCTGAACGCCGAGCGCAAGATGATTCCGCTCCGGCGCTTCGGCCTCGCCATCATGTCGATCGGCTTCCTGGTGGAGGAGGAGACCGCGATGATCTGGCGCGGTCCCATGGTGATGTCGGCGGTGACGCAGATGCTGCGCGACGTCGAATGGGGTAGCCTCGACGTGCTCGTCGTCGACATGCCGCCGGGCACCGGCGATGCCCAGCTCACGCTGGCCCAGAACGTGCCGCTGAAGGGCGCCGTGATCGTCTCGACCCCGCAGGACCTGTCCCTGATCGACGCCCGACGGGGACTTGCCATGTTCAGGAAGGTCAATGTGCCCGTGCTCGGCATCGTCGAGAACATGAGCTATTTCCAGTGCCCGCATTGCGGCACGAAATCGGACATTTTCGGCCATGGCGGGGCGCGGCACGAGGCCGAGAAACTCGGAGTGCCGTTCTTGGGCGAGATCCCGCTGCACATGGCGATTCGCGCCACCTCGGACGCCGGCAATCCCGTCGTCGACAGCGAGCCGGACGGCCCTCATGCGGCGATCTACCGCGCCATCGCGGGGCAGGTCCGGGACCAGCTCAAGGGCGTCATCGCCGCGGCCTGATCCGGCCGGTGCGGCCGCGCCTCCACGTTCCCTGGGGACATGCGACTTTTGTAGCGCCCCGTCATTCCAATGTCGCGTTCCGCAACGGGGCCTTCCGTGTTAAAGGCCACGGCAGTCATGCCCCTTCGGTTCGACGCGGCCTTGACGCGTCGCCGGAATGAGCGGCGGCAAAAGAGAAGGTTAGGGGAAACGCCCCAGCAAGGAGAGACCTGAAGATGAAGCGTCGTGATTTTCTGAAAGTGTCGGCAGCAGGCGCAGCGGCAACCGCCGCGGTGGCCTCGCCGGCGATCGCGCAGTCCTCGCCCGAGATCAAGTGGCGCCTGACTTCGAGCTTCCCGAAGTCACTTGACACCATCTATGGCGGTGCCGAGCAGGTGGCGAAGTACGTCGCCGAGATGACCGACAACAAATTCCAGATCCAGGTGTTCGCGGCCGGCGAAATCGTCCCCGGTCTGCAGGCACTCGACGCGACCTCGAGCGGCACGGTCGAGATGTGTCACACCGTCTCCTACTATTATGTCGGCAAGGACCCAACCTTCGCGATCTTCGCCTCAGTGCCGTTCGGCCTCAATGCGCGCCAGCAGAATTCGTGGCTCTATCAGGGCGGCGGCAACGAGCTCGCCAACGAGTTCTTCAAGAAGTCGAACGTGATCGGTTTCCCCTGCGGCAACACCGGCACCCAGATGGGCGGCTGGTTCCGCAAGGAGATCAAGACCGTTGCAGACCTCTCCGGTCTCAAGATGCGCATCGGCGGCATCGCCGGCCAGGTGCTCCAGAAGGTCGGCGTGGTGCCGCAGCAGCTCGCTGGCGGCGACATCTATCCGGCGCTGGAAAAGGGCACCATCGACGCGGCCGAGTGGGTCGGCCCCTACGATGACGAGAAGCTCGGCTTCGCTAAGGTCGCCAAGTACTATTACTATCCGGGCTTCTGGGAGGGCGGTCCGACCGTCCATGCCTTCACCAACCTGGACAAGTGGAATTCGCTGCCGAAGAGTTACCAGGCGATCCTCACCAACGCGACCGCCAATGCCAACAGCTGGATGGCCGCGCGCTACGACATGCAGAACCCGGCGGCGCTGAAGCGTCTGGTTGCCGGCGGCACCCAGCTTCGTCCGTTCACCAACGAGGTGCTGGAAGCCTGCCTCAAGGCGACCAACGAGCTGTGGGCGGAGATCTCAGGCAAGAACGCCGACTTCAAGAAGTCGATCGACGCCATGCAGGCCTACCGCTCCGACGAATATCTGTGGTGGCAGGTCGCCGAATACACCTACGACAGCTTCATGATCCGCTCGCGCACCCGCGGCTGATCTACGGCTTGGGGTCGCAAGACCGAAAGGCCCGGCCTCGCTCGCGAGGCCGGGCTTTTTCTTTGCCGCAGGCTCGCTTGGGGGGTGGTCACATCAAAAATATGAAAAACAACCCCATGCACAGTAGAAACGGGTGAGGGCGCGTTTGCGCCGTGAATGCCGCCAACAGCGTCTAGGCAAAACGGCGGGATGAGGTCGTGATCGCCCGGCCGAGGCCGACGGGACGAAATCGACCGATCCGCTCGCTCTGGACTGCGTTGGCGTTTTGCGCGCGTCTGCTTCCTCGTCATCATTGCGAGCTAGCGAAGCAATCCAGAGCCCCTCCGCGGAAAGATTCTGGATTGCTTCGCTGCGCTCGCAATGACGAGTGGATAGATTTGAAACCAGCGCCGCCGTTTGACACGTCGGGCAAAACAGTGGCATAACGGCAATGTCGAAAAATCCGAATTGATGCTGCCGCGTTGATCCTGGAGTGACGATGCGCTTCGATCCCGATGAGGTTCAACGCGCGCTGCGCAAGGCATGGTCGTCGTCGACATCCAGCCAATGGACCGCGAATAATCCCGCGGCGGGGCAATGCAACGTCACCTCGCTGCTGATCCACGAACTCTTCGGCGGCGACCTGCTGAAGACGCCGCTGCCGGCCGGCGACCATTTTTACAATCGGATCGGGGGCCGGCGCTATGACTTCACAGCGAGCCAGTTCGATCAGCCGATCGCTTACGTGGACCTGCCAACAAATCGGGCCGATGCGGTGCAGGGCGCAACAAACGGCCAGCTGGCTGAACTGAGGGCTGCTTTTCAGCGCCGTACTGAGTCAGGTTAGGGCGTCCATGAGCGGCTCGTAGCCGCGGGGCAGGCTGCTCCCCCAACACGCATTCCTGCCACTACGGCGCGGGCGTCGGCTTGCAGCGGGTGGGAAGCCCGGCCTCGTGCGCGAGGCCGGGCTTTTTCTTTGCCGCAGTGCGATCGGGATGGCTTTCGGCCGGCCCTTCGGTCATGCTGGCACCAAGCCTCGGCAAGAAGGCCCCACAATCACGATCCATCAGGGCAGGAAATCATGAAAAGAAGAGACTTCATCAAGGTCACAGGGCTTGGTGCGGCCGGCGCCGCCACGCTCTCGGCTCCCGCGATCGCGCAGTCGATGCCGGAAATCAAATGGCGCATGCCGACCAGCTGGCCGAAATCGCTCGACACGCTGTTTGGCGGCGCCGAGATGATGTGCAAGATGGTCGCGGAGGCGACCGACAACAAATTCCAGATTCAGATCTTTGCCGCGGGCGAGATCGTGCCGGGCCTTCAGGTGCTCGACGCCGTGCAGAACGGCACCTGCGAGATCGGCCACACCGCATCCTATTATTATTTCGGCAAGGACCCGACCTTCACCTTCGGCTCGGCCGTGCCGTTCGGTCCCAACATGCGCATCAACCAGGCCTGGTACATGCAGGGCGGCGGGCGCGAAGTTCTCAACGAGTTCTACAAGAGCTACAACGTCGTCTCGCTGCTCGCGGGCAACACCGGCTGCCAGATGGGTGGCTGGTTCAGGAAAGAGGTCAACACGCCCGACGATCTCAAGGGGATGAAATTCCGCATCGGCGGCTTCACCGGCCGCGTGCTCCAGAAACTCGGCGTGGTGCCGCAGCAGCTCGCCGGCGGCGACATCTATCCGGCGCTGGAGAAGGGCACGATCGACGCCGCCGAATGGGTCGGCCCCTATGACGACGAGAAGCTCGGCTTCTACAAGATCGCGCCGCATTACTACTATCCCGGCTGGTGGGAAGGCGGGCCGATGCTGCTGGCCTTCGTCAATCTCGACAAATGGAATGCGCTGCCGAAATATTACCAGAGCGTGCTGGAGCAGGCCGGCCACTATGCCAACAACTACATGATGGCGCGCTACGACACCGCCAACCCGCTGGCGCTGAAGAAGTTGCTCGCGGCCGGCACCAAGCTGCACGCCTTCTCGCCGCCGATCATGGATGCCTGCTACAAGGCCGCCAAGGAGCTGCATGCGGAAGTCGGCGCGACCAACGCCAACTTCAAGAAGGTCCACGACTCCCTCGCCAAGTTCACGAGCGACGGCTACGCTTGGTTCCAGGTCGCCGAGGTCGGCTACGACATCTTCATGGCACGGCGCTCGCAGAGCTGATCGCGTCGTCTCTCGCATACAGCGCCCCGGGGTGAAGGCTCCGGGGCGCTGCTGCGATTGCGTCGCCTGCCGCGCCGGCTATCGTGTCAGCGATGACAATGAATGCGAGAAAGTGCGGGAGAAAAAGCCGACGCGACATCGGCACTGAAGTGGCGATGTCGATTATTCAGGAAGACCTGAAGCGCGCATCGCTTCGATAAGAGGTGTTGCGAGTACCGGCGCGCAACCGATGGCGGAGCACTGGCCATTGCTGCTGAAGTTGGGTTGAAGCTGCAGGACGCGCTGGGCAGCCGCGTTGGCATCTTCCATTCGTCCGAGTTTAGCAAACGCCGCTGCCAGAAACATGTGCGAGACGCTGAAACCCGGTTTGCTACGAATGGCCCGTTGCGCTGCCGCCGCAGCATCTTCATAGCGCCCGCGAAGAAAATGACCCATGCAAATGCCATGCAGCGCCGCCGTGATCCACGGATCGAGCGGACTAAGCCGGATACCCCGCTCGCCCCATTCGATGGCACGCTCGGCTTCGCCTCCCCAGCCCAAAATCAACGCGCCCCACGAATATGCCCACGCTGCCGATGGAGAGATTGCAAGGGCGGCGTCGAATGTTTCCAGAGCCAGGAAACGGTTGTGTTCGACAAGGCCGATCGCGATTGCAGCGTAGACAAGTGCCGGGGCATCGTCGGGGCCAAGCGCCACTGCAGTATGCGCATGCCGTATCGCGGCCGTGCGATTGTCTTCTCGTCTTCCCGCCCGAAGATACAATATTTCATTGCAAAATGCCGTCTGGCCGTGAGCGAGCGCGTAGTTCGGCTCAAGCCGAAGCGCGCGCTCAAGGAGTGCCACTGCCTGGGACGCGCCCTCCGGCATCCCGGTATCCACCAGAGGCGTCGCACGGAGCACAAGATCGTAGGCGTCGAGATTTTCGGGCCGTTTGCGCTTCGCTCGTTCAATTTCGGCTTGACGCAGGCTGGGCTCGATCGCGGCGACAGTGCTTACGGTAATTTCGTCCTGCAAGGCAAAGATGTCGTCGACGGCGCGGTCGTAGCGATCCGCCCAAATATGGGCCCTGGTCTCGGCGTCAATGAGCTGTGCCGTGATCCGTACCCGGTCGCTTGCCCGCCGCACGCTGCCTTCCAGCACGTAACGAACGCCCAGTTCCCGTCCAACCTGCCGGATGTCAACGGACCGCCCTTTGTACGTGAAGGTCGAATTGCGGGCGATCACGAACAGCCATTTGAAGCGGGATAGCGCGGTGATAATGTCTTCCACCATGCCATCAGCGAAGTATTCTTGCTCAGGGTCACCTGACATATTCTGAAACGGTAGAACGGCGATTGAAGGTTTGTCGGGTAGCGGCAGCGGTCGATTGCTGTCGGAAATCGTTGCCTTGGGCGCGTTACCGGACCTCACTCCATACAGTCGAACCACCCGATCAATGTTCTTCAGCGATCGTTCGCCCAAATCGTCGAACTCGAATTTCGTTTTTCCACTAACTTGTTCGAATGCACTTCCCGACAAACACACGCCCCCCGGCGAACATTCGTTCTCAACGCGTGCGGCCACATTGACGCCATCACCAAAGATGTCGTTTTCGTCGCTGATAATGTCCCCGATGTTGATGCCAATGCGAAAGGCAATCTGTCCTTCGCGGTCGGCCATCTTCTCTTGAATAGCCATGGCGCAGGTCACCGCTTCGACTGCGCTTGCAAACTCGACCAAGAGGCCGTCGCCAGTTGTCTTGACGATCCTGCCCTTGTGCCCCGCAACGGCCGGATCAACGACTTCGCGGCGGATGGCCTTGAGGGCTTCGAGCGTGCCGACTTCGTCAGCGCCCATCAACCGCGAATAACCGGCAACGTCCGCTGCCAACACCGCCGCTAACCGTCTCTCAACGCGCGCCGTAACCACCGCTACTCCCGCTGATTTGGGCTCAATGTAGCAGGTTAAACCTCAGGCGGGAGATTTGGAACCCCACCAATAACACCATGCCGCGCGACGGCATGCGGATTAGCCGAATTTATCCAGCCAACCGTCGCCTGATCTGTCAGTTGGTGGCGGCACCGTCATTCGAGCCCGAGGGCGATGCAGCATCACTTCGCAGTTCCGACGTCATACTGTTTGCTGAGGTGATCGCCGATCTGGACCAGCATGGCGACACATTCGGGGTAGCCGGGGCGATCGGACGTGGCCTGATCGGCACTGGCGCGAAACTCCCAGGAGTCGCCATCGCGGACGATCGAAATCGCCATCCCATCGGGACAGTCGGCGTGAACCTTCAACTCGGCCCTCGCCATTGCGATCAGTTCGCCTTCAGTCTTGACCGGCCTGCTCATGAAGCTCGTCCCTCCCGTCTTTTGGGCAGTAATTTGCCTATATCTGCCAGATTAGCAAACGAGTCCTCGCGGGCCACTGATGTGGATCAGATCAGCCGAGCATTCGAAGGGGACCCAAGCTGGGAGGCCGACATGGCCCTGAGCCGTCGTGCCCGTTCGGGCCAATAGACGACGTTCATGGATGAAACTGGAATGAACATCGCCGCGTCGACCGGGTGATTGAGTGCGGCGATAACCCCGCTATCCGCGAGCGCCTCAGCGCGTTGTCGTGTCTGCGAAGTCTTCGCCGTAGCCATGCGCGATGACGATCAATGGCCGCTTGTCACCTGATACGACACGGTTCTGCGTCCGGGGCAGCGTGATTGCGCGAAACTCGACCTCGCCGATCGGTTCGGGGGACGGAGGCAATGCGCGGAGCGCCGGAAAGTGGGCCCAGGCCAGGCCGGCACGGTGTTGAAATGAAAAACGACCGCCTGCACGAGCGTTGTCATCAGGCTGAAGACGGTTGCGCGTGAGCTTGCGAGATTGCTGCCCGGTCGTTCGATGAGCCGGATTGGTTCGGCCCGCGAAATCTCGTGTCAGCCATCTCGACCTGATCGGTACGTAGTTCTTCGGTGTTCCTTTTACGGAACGATCAGGCTATCGGAATCCGGCAATCGGGCTGAAGTTGCGGCGGCGTGAGATCGCCGCTGATCCGACTTTACGGTACGGTATACCGGACTCAACCAGTCCCGACGGGAATGCAAGCAACGAACACGGCTCTCGATCCCAGACCGGGATTCCAGGGCGGCCGTTTCCCGTGGGGACTTATCGATGAGAATGGCAATTGAAATCATACAACTGTTGGTGCAATCGGCCGACACTTGGCTTTTTGAAGGGAGTCTTGCGGGTCTGAGTGATCGGGAATGGATGGCCTTGCGCTTTCTCGCCCGCGCAAACAGATTTTCGCGGACGCCGACTGCTCTCGCCAGCTTTCTGGGCACGACCCGCAGCGCTGCAACGCAGATTGCCGCCGTGCTGCAGAGCAAGGGCTTGATGGTCCGCAAGCCGTCTGCAGAAGACAAGCGCTCGATCGCGCTCTGCATTACAGGTGAAGGCGAAAGGTTCCTGGAGCGCGATCCGATCAACGCCCTGCGGGATCAGCTCGTGGCACTCGATGTCACCGATCGATCTCAGCTGCGCGATACGCTCCGCCGCGTCCTGGGTGGTGTTGATGTTGCCAAGCACAGTCACCATGCCGACGTTTGCAGTGAATGCATGTTCCTGATCGAGAGCGGCGAAGGGAAGGGCCATCATTTCAAGTGCCGGCTCTTTCGGAAATCCCTGGCCCAAAAGGATACGACCTTGCTGTGCGCCTATTTCGAGGGGCGGAGCTAGACTGGCCAGCGGCTTGCGAGCCTCCACCGTCCCGCCTTCCGCGTGCATACCTGATTGGCTTACACGAACCTGACATGTGATCAGTTCGCCCGGTGCTTTTTCGCTGGCCGCGGCCCCCGGAATGCTGGAAAAGAGCGCAGATGCGGCGCCAGCCGTGCGGTGATGCCGGGATATCGATGCGCCTTCTGATCGTCGAGGACAATGCGGAGCTGTCGCGGCTCGTGGCCAGCGGGCTGTCGGCGGCGGGCTATGAGAGCGACATCGTGAGCAGTGCGGCCGAGGCGCGCGAGGCGGTGAGCAGCGTTAGTTATGCCGCGATGATCCTCGACCTGGGCCTGCCCGACGGCGATGGCCTGTCGGTGCTGCGCGAGCTGCGCCGCCAGATGGAACCGCTTCCGGTGCTGGTGCTGACCGCGCGCGGCGGTTTGCAGGATCGCGTCAACGGCCTGCGCAGCGGCGCCGACGACTATCTCGCAAAACCGTTCGCGATGGAGGAACTGGTGGCGCGGCTGGAGGCGATCCTGCGCCGGCCGGGGCAGTTGCTCGGCCGCTCGCTGCGCCTCGCCAACCTCGTCTACGACACCGAGAGCCGCCAGATCTTCGTCGACGACCAGCCGCGGATCATCTCCGCGCGCGAGACCTCGGTGCTGGAGATCCTGCTGCGCCGGCAGGGGCGGGTGGTGCCGAAGAAGAACGTCGAGGACCACATCTTCGGGCTCGAAGGCGAGGTCGCCTCCAACGCGGTCGAGGTCTACGTCTCGCGGCTGCGCAAGCAGCTCGCCGAGCACGGCGCCAAGGTCGTGATCCACACCATCCGCGGCGTCGGCTACCTCATAGCCGAGGAGAAGTAGCGTGGGCCGGTCGGGATCCTACGCCGGGATCTATGCGCGATCGCCGACATTCAAATCGCTGATCTGGCGCATCGTGTTCCTGCACATCGTGGCGGTCGCGGTGGTCGCGATCTTCCTGCCGCTGGTGCTGTTCTGGCTGCTCAATTCCGAGATCGATCAGTTGCACCGCGACGCCATGCGCGCGCAGGCCGAGGTGCTGGCCGAGCGGATCGTCCCGCAGGTGGACGGCACGTTGACGTTCAATCTGCCCGACAGCCTCAAGGGCCTCTACTCGGAAGCCTATGGCCGCTACCTCTACGACATTCGCGATGCCGACGGCCGCCTGCTGTTTTCGTCGCGCCGCAGGACGGGCAGTGCAGCAGCGGCGCCGCCACTCTCCGAGACGATTTCCGGCGCCGGCGTCACCCGCACCATCGACGGCAAGGTGATACGCATTCGCGTTGCCGAGGACCTTGCGCATCGCGACGTCATCATCGACGACATCGTCTCGAATTTCTTCCGGCGGGTGGGATGGATCACCATCCCGATCCTCTTCATCCTGCTCGCCATCGACATCATCATCTTCCGTCGCGCGATCGCACCGCTGTGGAAGGCCTCGGAGGAGGCCAGCAATATCGGCCCGGCGCGCACCCATATCCGCCTGCCGACGGAGCAGATCCCGCGCGAGATCATGCCGCTCGTCACCGCGGTGAACCAGGCGCTCGATCGGCTCGAGGACGGCTTTCGGGTGCAGCGGCAGTTCACCGCCGACGCCGCGCATCAATTGCGCACGCCGCTCGCGATCCTGCGCACTCGGATCGAGACGCTCGGCGACGGTGGTGCAAGGGAGGCGCTGCATGCCGACATCGAAGCCATGAGCCGCATCGTTGCCCAGCTCCTGGAGATCGCCGAGCTCGACACGCTGGTGCTCGATCCCGGCGAGACCGCCGATCTGCGCGCCGTCTGTGCCGAGGTGGTCGGCTCGATCGCCCCGTTCGCCATCGCGCAGCACAAGGACATCGCGCTCAGGGGCACTGACGCGCCGGTGCTGATCCACGGCAATTCCGAGATGCTGCAGCGCGCGATCTTCAACCTCGCCGAAAACGCCATCAAGTTCACCGCGAAGGACACCTCGGTCGACGTCGAGGTGGGCGAAGACGGCTCGGTGCGCGTGCGCGATTGCGGTCCGGGAATCGCGGAAGCCGAGCGCGAGCTGATCTTCCAGCGCTTCTGGCGCGCCGACCGTCAGCGCAGCGACGGCGCGGGCCTCGGGCTCTCGATCGTGCGCGGGGTGGCGGACGATCATGCTGCAACGGTCGCGGTGGAGAATCTTCCCGGCGGCGGCGCAGAGTTCACGCTGCGGTTCCGGCTGGCGGAGAAGGCCGGCGACGTGGAGTCGAAGATGGCGCGGCACTGACTCTGCACCTTCTCCCGCAAGGGGAGAAGGGAAGAGGGCACCGGTGCTGGCGTTTGCCGCTACTTCTGCGGCGGGCCGAGATCCAGCGGCGGCAGCTCGATCTGCGGCACCTCGATCTTGATCGTGTTGGGATCGATGTTCGACTGCACGCCCTTGTAGTGCATGACCATCGACGGGAACGCGATCACCAGACCGACCATGATGACCTGGATGACGACGAATGGCACCGCACCCCAATAGATCTGGCCCGTGGTGACGGGATCCATTCGCTTGCCGGTGACGCGATCGGTGTATCGGTCTTTCGGCGCGACCGACCGGAGATAGAACAACGCGAAGCCGAACGGCGGATGCATGAACGAGGTCTGCATGTTGACGCCGAGAATGACGCCGAACCAGATCAGGTCGATGCCGAGGTGCTCGGCGGCAGGTCCGAGCAGCGGAATCACGATGAAGGCCAGCTCGAAGAAGTCGAGGAAGAAGGCCAGCACGAAGACGAAGGCGTTGACGAAGATCAGGAAGCCGACCTGGCCGCCGGGCAGGGAGGTGAGCAGATGCTCGACCCAGACGTGCCCGTTGACGCCGTAGAAGGTGAGCGAGAACACGCGGGCGCCGACCAGGATGAACACGACGAAGGCCGACAGCTTGGCGGTCGATTCGGTGGCCTGCCGGATCAGGTCCCAGCTCAGCCGCCGCTTCGCGGCACCGAGGATGAGGGCGCCGGCGGCGCCCATGGCTCCGCCTTCGGTCGGGGTCGCGATACCGATGAAGATCGTGCCCAGCACCAGGAAGATCAGGAACAGCGGCGGCACCATGACGAAGGTGGTCTGCTGGGCCATCTTCGAGAGGAAACGGAAGCCCGTGAACTTATGGATCACCCAGTTCAGAACGGCGACGACGAACGCGAAAATGATGCCGTTGAACATGCTGAGCACGACGAAATCGGCACCGTGCGTTTCGGAGTTGCGCATCATGAACCAGCCGAACACGCAGCTGGCGATGAAGAGCAGACCGAGCGAGCCGAGGCCGCGGCTGCCATCCTCCTCGCGGAAACCGATGGCTTCCTTCGGCAGGCCGGGCGCGGCTTTCGGGAAGACGATGCTGACGAGGAATGCGTAGGCGGCGTAGAGGCCTGCGAGCACGAGGCCCGGGATGAAGGCGCCCTCGTACATGTCGCCGACCGACTTTCCGAGCTGGTCGGCCATCACGATCAGGACGAGCGAGGGCGGAATGATCTGCGCGAGCGTGCCGGAGGCGGCGATGACGCCGGCTGCCACGCGGCGGTCATAGCCGTAGCGCAGCATGATGGGCAGCGAAATCAGCCCCATCGAGATCACGGAAGCCGCGACCACGCCCGTCGTCGCGGCAAGCAGCGCGCCGACGAAGATTACCGCGTAGGCAAGGCCGCCGCGGATGGTTCCGAACAATTGGCCGATGGTGTCGAGCAGGTCCTCGGCCATGCCTGACCGCTCCAGCACCAGTCCCATGAAGGTGAAGAAGGGAATGGCGAGCAGCGTGTCGTTGTTCATCACGCCGTAGACCCGCTCCGGAAGAGCCTGGAGGAAGTCAGGGCGGAACTCGCCGAGCTGGATGCCGACCACGGCATAGAACAGGCCGACGGCGCCGAGCGAGAATGCCGCGGGATAGCCGAGCAGCAGCATGACGACCAGCGACGCGAACATGATGGGCGCCAGATTGGCGATAATAAACGCGGTCATGATTCCCCCTAAACCGTCGCCAACGGCTATTTCTTCTCGATCGCTTCGACGAGGTGCTCGACTTCCGCTTCCAGCGCCGACACCTGGGATTCATGCGGGTCCGGAATCAATCCGCGCATGACCGCAATTCGCTTGATGAGCTCGGAGACGCCTTGGACGAGCAGGAAAGCGAACCCGATCATGATCAGGGATTTGGCGGGCCATTGCGGCAGACCGCCGGCGTTGCCGGACTGCTCGTTGATCTGGAAGGAGCGCAGGAAGAACGGCACTCCGGTGATGATCATGACGATGCAGAGCGGCATGAGGAAGAACAGGTGACCGATCACGTCGATCACGTTGCGGGCCGTCTTCGGCAGCGCGTTGTTCACGATGTCGATGCGGATGTGCTCGTTGTCCAGCAGCGTCCAGGGCGAGCAGAGCAGGAAGACCATGCTGAAGAGCACCCATTGCAGCTCCAGCCACGAATTGGAGGACGTGTCGAACGTCTTGCGGACGATCGCATTGACCGCCGAGATGATGACGGCGAGCACGATCAGCCATGCCAAACGCTTGCCCGTCCAGCGCGTGAACGCGTCAATCCCCTGGCTCAGCTTTAGGAGCGCTTGCAACGATAGGTCCTCCCCCGATTGGTGCCCCGGCCGTCTTGACTGCACCGATCTGGCGCTTGGCTTGTCTCGCCGCGCAGGCATGAGGCAGCCGCACCAAACCAGCGGGCGTGCCCTCAGTCAATTGGAAGTTTGTTGATAGTTAAGGGGAATAAGGCCGCAGCCGTGCCGATTCTAGCCGCCGGTGACGCTCATGTGCCTGGAGACGCTGGGGCGGTCGTGGCGGCGGTCGATGATGAAATCGTGGCCCTTGGGCTTCAGCCCGATGGCGCGGTCGATCGTATCCGCAAGCAGCACATCCTCGCTCGATGCACGCAGTGGTTTGCGCAGGTCGGAAGCATCCTCGTGGCCGAGGCAGGTGTGCAGCGTTCCGGTGCAGGTAATGCGCACCCGGTTGCAGGATTCGCAGAAATTATGGGTCATCGGCGTGATGAAGCCGAGCTTGCCGCCGGTCTCGGCGACGCTGACATAGCGGGCTGGCCCGCCGGTGCTCTCGGCGAGGTCCGTCATGGTGAACTGCTGGGCAAGGCGCGCGCGCACCAGCGACAGCGGCAGATATTGGTCGATCCGGCCTGCGCCGATCTCGCCCATCGGCATGACCTCGATCAGGGTCAGGCCCATGCCCTTGCCATGGGCCCAGCGCATCAGTTCGGGCAGCTCGTCCTCGTTGAGGTTCTTCAGGGCCACGGCGTTGATCTTGACGGCGAGGCCTGCGGCGCGCGCGGCCTCGATGCCTTCCAGCACCTTGTCGATCTCGCCCCAGCGGGTGATCTCGCGAAACTTCCTGGGATCGAGCGTGTCGAGCGAGACGTTGATGCGGCGGACGCCGCAATCGGCGAGCTCCTGCGCATATTTCGCAAGCTGGGTGCCGTTGGTGGTCAGCGTCAGCTCGTTCAGGGCGCCGCTCGAAAGATGCCGCGACAGCGAGCGCACCAGCGTCATCACGTTGCGGCGGACCAGCGGCTCGCCACCGGTGAGCCGCAGCTTCTTCACGCCCTTGGCAATGAAGGCCGAGCAGAGCCGGTCGAGTTCCTCGAGCGTCAGCAGATCCGCCTTGGGCAGGAACGTCATGTCTTCCGACATGCAATAGAAGCAGCGCAGGTCACAGCGGTCGGTGACGGAGACGCGCAGATAGCTGATGGTCCGCCCGAACGGATCAGTCATCGCGCTCGACAGCGCGGTGCGGGGATTCGCAGAAGATCCGTTCATAGCAAATGCCTTGTCACTTACGGCGACGGGCGCACTTTGCTTCAGCGGCGCCGTAGAAGCAATCTAAGCATCGGATGCGGCTAGGACAATCGGGTTGGATACGTAGGTCAACGCTTCCCGGCATTGGGATCGGGGAACGGAGAGCCTGCGGCCGGTGCGGCTTCAGCCGGAGCAGCGGCGGCCGCCGCAGGTTTCGGCTTCTTCGGCCGGTGCGGCTTGCGGACGGGCTTCGGCGGGGCCGCCGGCTGAAGCTCCGCAAACACTGGATTCGGGTCGGTGACGACCGAGGCGGGCGTGGTGAAATCGCCGGGGTTCCTGATCACGTTCACTGGCACGCTCGCCGGCTGGTATTTTGGCAGCGCGAAAGCGACCGTGAAGGGCGCGTCGGGGGCGGGAACCGAGACGGAGCAGGGGGTCTTGCATCCCGGCCCGAGCGAGGTGCTGGCGTCGGCGCCCGGCGGATTGGATTCGAGGCGAACCTGGACGGTCGGCGGGGCTGATTTGAAAACGTCCCAAGACATCGAGGAGCAGCCGCCAAGACTTGTTGCCCCCAGGATGCTCGCTCCCGCGAGCGCAATCGCGATGACACGACGCATGAACCACCCACATCTACTGCGACGAACCGCCACACCCAGGCGGACCTTAGGAGTGTCGTTTAGGGCAGGCAACCGGCGGGCTGCGCATAGATAATAGATGGTTAATGCAGGGTTCCGCGGAATAACCGAGCTATGTCAGTGCCTTGAGAGCGCCTAGGTCGTCATCAGGCTGTGGGCTGCATCCGGCAGGTCACGCATGTGATGGATCAGCCGGTCCGGCTTCAGCTCGGCGATCGGCACGTCCGTATAGCCGAAGCTCACCCCGATCACGGGCACCCCGGCCCGCCGGGCCACCCCGACATCGGTTCCGGCATCGCCGACCATGATGCTGGCTTTCACCTCACCGCCGGCGCGCGCCACCGTCTCCCGGAAGATGGTCGGGTCCGGCTTCTGGACGCCAAAAGTGTCCGCGCCGCAGATCGCCGCGAAACGGCGGCTCAGGTCGAGCTGGTCCAGGAGGCGCTTGGACAGCCATTCCAGCTTGTTGGTGCAGACCGCGAGGCGATGACCCTGCGCGGCAAAATGGTCGAGCGCGGCCTCGAGCCCCTCGAAGGGGCGGGATTCGACCGCGATATGGTCGGCGTAATAGGCGATGAAATCCGCCGTCATCCGGTCCATGTCGGCGGGCGTCACGCTGCGGCCCTCGGCCTCCAGCCCCCGCTCGATCAGCTTGCGGGCGCCGGCGCCGATCATGTTGCGGGCCGAGGCCATCGGCACGGGCGGCAGCCCTTCGCGGTCGAGCACGTGATTCAGCGCGGTGATCAGGTCGGGCGCCGTATCCACAAGCGTGCCGTCGAGATCGAAGACGAGGGTGTAGGGGGAGGTCATGGTCCAGCGCTATCGGGCCGGCCGGATCGGCGCAAGGGCCGAAGCCATAAGTTCACCTTATAAGATCGGCCCAGAGGCCTGTTCCCGCGAGGAAAACGAGGCTACATAGGCCGCCGCGAGCGGCCATCAGGGCGGCACACTCTTGATTCAGAGGCGGGTGCAAACGTGAACATGGACCAGTTGAAGCGGCAGGCTGCGGCGCGCGCCCTCGAGGAGGTGCGCGACGGCATGCAGCTCGGGCTCGGCACCGGATCAACCGCCAAGCATTTCGTCGAGCTGCTCGGCGAGCGCGTCGCCGCCGGGCTCAAGGTGATCGGCGTACCGACCTCGGAAGCGACGCGCGCTGACGCGGAGCGCTGCGGCGTGCCGCTGACCACGCTGGACGAGGTCGATCATCTCGACATCACGATCGACGGTGCCGACGAGATCGATCCCGAGCTCAACCTGATCAAGGGCGGTGGCGGGGCGTTGCTGCGCGAGAAGATCGTGGCGGCCGCATCCGACCGCATGATCGTGATTGCCGACGACACCAAATGGGTGCCGACGCTCGGCCGTTTTCCGCTGCCGATCGAGGTCATCCCGTTCGGGCTTGGCGCGACACGCCGGGCGATCGAGAAGGCGTTTGCGGACTGCGGCGTTTCCGGGCAAATGGCGGTCCGCAAGGCCAAGGGTGGGGACAAGGACGGCCACGTTTTCGTCACCGATGGCGGCCACTGGATCCTCGATGCCCAGCTCGGACGTATCGTGGATCCGCCCAGCCTCGCCAAGGCGTTGAGCGTGATCCCGGGCGTGGTCGAGCATGGGTTGTTCATCGGCTTGGCCAGCTCGGCCGTTCTGGCGGGCGGCGAGGGAATTCGCGTGATTGAACGGCGTAAGCCGAAAGGAGACTAGGAATGACGAGTGTTTTGAAATTCTTGCCGGCCGCGGCTATCGCTGTGGCGCTTTCGGCCGCTCCGGCCATCGCGCAGCAGCCGGCAGCGCCCAAGGCTGCGGCGCCGGCCCAGCCGGCTCAGCCCAAGGCTTCGCCGGCGGCGATTGCAGCGGCCAAGGAAATCTTGCAGATCAAGAACGCCACCGCGATGTATGCCGGCGCCGTGCCGGGTCTCGTCGAGAAGACCAAGATCGCGCTGACCCAGCAGAACCTCAACTACCAGAAGGACCTCAACGAGGTTGCCCAGATCGTCGCCCAGCAGCTCAACGGCCGCCAGAACGAGATCGGCGAAGGCATGGCGCAGATCTATGCCAGCGAGTTCACCGAGCAGGAGCTGAAGGATCTCGTCACCTTCTACAGGTCGCCGCTGGGCAAGAAGCTGATCGACGCCGAGCCGCGCGCCATCGGGCTCAGCATGGCCTTCATGAACTCCTGGGCCCAGAACTTCGCCGAGACCGTGATGGGTGCCTTCCGCGCCGAGATGCGCAAGCGTGGCAAGGAGATCTGATCGATACTATCTGATCAGCACCCCCTAAAGCGCGTCGTCGCGCTTTAGGCTGTCATTCAAGAGGTCGGAGTGGACAATGGCTGAATTCGACGTCGACCTCTTCGTCATCGGTGGTGGGTCGGGCGGCGTGCGTGCCGCCCGCATCGCGGCCGGTTACGGCGCCCGCGTGATGATCGCGGAAGAGTACCGCATGGGCGGCACCTGCGTGATCCGCGGCTGCGTGCCGAAGAAGCTGTTCGTGATCGGCTCGCATGTCCGCCACGAGCTCGAGGACGCCGCCGGCTTCGGTTGGACCATTCCGCCCGCGAGTTTCGACTGGGCGACATTGATCGCCAACAAGGACAAGGAGATCGCGCGGCTGGAGGCGGCCTACACCGCCAATGTCGAGAAGTCGGGCGCGCAGGTCGTCAAGAGCCGCGCGGTGATCGAAGACAAGCACACCGTCCGCCTGCTCGAGAACGACCGGAAGATCACCGCAAAATACATTCTGATCGCCACCGGCGGCGCGCCCAACCACGGCGCCTCGATCCCGGGCATCGAGCACGTGATCTCCTCCAACGAGGCGTTTCATCTCAAGAAGCTGCCGAAGCGGATCGTGATCCAGGGCGGCGGCTATATCGCATTGGAATTCGCCGGCATCTTCGCCGGCTTCGGCTCCGACGTCACCGTGATCTATCGCGGCGACAACATCCTTCGCGGTTTTGATGAGGACGTCCGCGCCCACGTCCGCGCCGAGATGGAGAAGCAGGGCATCACCATCCTCACCGGCTGCACGGTGGCCAAGGTCGATCGCCACGGCGAGGAGTTCACCACGCATCTGTCGAACGGCTCGAGCATCGCCTCGGACCAGGTGATGTTCGCGATCGGCCGCCATCCGGCGGTTGCCAATCTCGGTCTGGAGAACGCCGGCGTCGCCATCAATCCGAAGAATGGCGGCATCGCGGTCGATCATTTCTCGAAGAGCTCAGTCGACAGCATCTATGCGATCGGCGACGTCACCCATCGCTTCAACCTGACGCCGGTCGCGATCCGCGAGGGCCATGCCTTCGCCGATACCGTGTTCGGCAAGCGCGAGGTGAGGGTCGACCACGCCAACATCCCGACGGCGGTGTTCTCGCAGCCGGAGGTCGGCACGGTTGGTCTGACGGAAACCGAGGCGCGCGCGCAATTCAGCCACGTCGACATCTACAAGGCGACGTTCCGCCCGATCAAGGCGACGATGTCCGGCCGCGACACCCGCGTGCTGATGAAGCTCGTCGTCGACGGTTCGACCGACCGCGTGCTCGGCTGCCACATCGTCGGCGATGCCGCCGCCGAGATCACGCAAGCCGTGGCGATCGCGGTGAAGATGAAGGCGACCAAGGCCGATTTCGACGCGACCATCGCGCTGCATCCGACCGCGGCCGAAGAGCTCGTCACCATGCGCACGCCGACCGCGCGCCACGTGCGTCAGGCGGCGGAGTAGGATTGTCGTCTGCCGGACGATGTTCGGTTCTTAATTGGTGCGTGCTAACCCTCCCCCCTTGTGGGGGAGGGGGGCTTCGCGGAACGGCGAAGCCGGGTGAGGGGTATCTTTCCTCACGAATGGTGTATCGAGCGGAGAGAACCCCTCATCCGGCGCTTCGCGCCACCTTCTCCCACAAGGGGAGAAGGAAGAAACCTCGGGCGCCTAGCTGTAAACCGCCTAACCGTACAAATACCCAACCGGGTTGCCTTCGGTGCGCAGGGGGCGGATGTCCTTGTGCGTGATGATCTGGCCGGCGAGGCCGTCGATCTCGTCGCGCTGCGTCGCCGTCCAGCCGCGCAGATCGTTCATGCCCTTGAGAAGGCCGAGCCGGAGGACCTGGGTGTTCTCGCCGAGGCCAATGAGGCTGATCGAGCTCTTGCCCGCCGTCACGACGTCACCAGCAGCAAGTTCAAAAGTGTCGCCGGCCTTGTTCTTGAATTCGGCGGTGCCGCGAATGACGCGGTAGATCGCAACCTCGCCCTTGGCAAGACAGGTGCCATCGGCTGCGGCCGAGGTGCTCTTCGGCAGCAGCGACTGGCCGCGCGGGTCGGTTGCGATGATGTGGCCGGTGACGAGATGGCCGCTCGGAGCCTCGATACCGATATCGCGCAGGTAAACCGGCATCGCCGATTTGACCGCGCCGTCGGTGAGCGGCTTGTACAGCGCACCCAGCGCCAGCGGATCCTGAAGCCAGAAGCCCGCATCCGCCGGACGATTGTGCAGGGAGTGGCTCCAGGCGACACGCGGCGTCTCGGCCTCGTCGATCTGGTCCGGACCGACGATGGTCGGGTTCGGAAAGGTCGTGGGATCGGTGATGAAGGCTTCGAGGAATTTCCCCGAATAGCCCATGGAGATCGGGTCGGGCACCACGGTCTGCGGCGTCTTCAAATTCTCTTCGGTCGACAGTCCCGACCATGTGTAGAAGAGCTGGCGATGGACGATCGCGCTTTGCAGCATCACCGCGCCCGGGCCGACATTGTAGAAGCGCCCGTCATAGTCGAAGGTGAAGGCGCCCGAGGTCACCAGCACGAGCTGAAAGCCGCCGGGCGGCAGATGAAGATGGAAATCGGTGGGGCCGGTGTCCGGGCGGTAGATCGGCAAATTGGTCGCGACTTCGTGCAGGAGGAAGGTTTCGTTGTTGGCGTGGAAGCCTTCGTTGGCGCGGTTGTAGAGGGCTTGCGGCCGGTACGTTGCCTCGAACTTCGCGTTGCGGTCGCGATCGATCGCGACGAAGTCCTGATCATTGAGGCGAAGGGGTGAACCGTTCGGGCGGGTGAGGCCGGTGAATTTGAGGTCGCCCGCAGCATGCACGTTCATGGCATTCTCCGCTTCTAGGCCATTCAACCCGGAGCTGGGCGCGCGCGTCTTGCTGCTCCACTCGGTGGGAGGGCAGGGAATCAGGCCTGATGCCGTCTTGCGAATTTTGGGCCAGTTGAGGTGCAGCGCGGCACGCAACCTCTCGGCCCCAAGCGGCACGAAGAAAAATCGAGATTGCACCGGAGGTTAGATGACACGCTTCACCGGCCTTCCCAGCTCTCTTCGCCGAGCCGGCAATTGCGCTGAAGTGACGTGTGCTGTCTAATTTGTCGGCAAGCCCGGGCGCGGACGTGCAGCCGCGCGGATCAGCAAAGGCCGACCAGGTGTCCGAAGCCGCTCATTCGAACGACCGGCGGGCGGTCCGCTCGGGCTTGCCGGACGGGCTGTCCGCCCACTTCGCCATCTCCACCGCCCGCGCGTCGATGAGTTCGCACCAGAGGCAGCTGAGCTCCGCGTGACCTTTGGCCGAAAGCATCGGAATGAGTCCGTGGCCGCAGCCGGCGCAGGACGTGACGCGATTCATGCTTTCCTCCGGGATCAGCGAATTCAGGACCGGCATTTTCGTCGACCAAGCTTGCGCGGGCGCTATGAGGGCGCACGAACGCTTCCGATCGGCGCGCTCGTGCCCGAGATCGTCGAGGCTGCGATCCAGCGCGAGACCGCCCCGATGTCTTCCGCATTCTCGCGATAGGCGCGAAGCTGGAATTCGGCGGAGCTGCCGCGTTCCACGATGGTCCGGCAGTGCTCGACCTCGGCGGTGCAATTCAGCGCGGCTGCGTCCTCGGCCACGTCGTCGATCACGCGGGCGAGCAGCTCGGAGATCGTGACGGGCCCGTCCTTGGAAGCGAAGATGCAATCGGTGCCGTAGCGCTGGGCGCGCCATTTGTTCTCGACCGCGATCGCGCGTTCGACCGCCGTGACCTCCTTCGACAGATGAGGGCGCCGATAGAGATGCCGTGTCAGGCAGCGATAGAGCGAGGCGATGGCCACGGCGTCGTCGACGAAGGTGCATGTATCGGGCGCGCGGAGCTCCAGCGTGGGGTGCTTCAAGGAGGGGCGCATCGCCCACCAGATGTGACTCTCGTCGGGAATCACGCCGGAGCGCTGCAGGGCGCCGACATAGTCGTCGTAATCGTGCCGGCTTTCGAACAATTCCGGCAGACCCGTGCGCGGCAGCTCGGAATAGGCGGCGAGCCGGTAACCCTTCAGCCCGGTCTTGTGCGAATTCCAGAACGGGGAGGACGCCGAGAGCGCGATGAACAGCGGCAGATGCGGCAGCATCGCCCGCATCACCGCCATGCGCTTCTCGGGATCGGGCAATTGAACGTGAACATGCATGCCGCACATCATGTTGCGATGGCCGATGCTGCGCAGATCCTCGATCATCTCCTCGTAGCGCGGCTTCGGGCTCGGCTGCGACATCCGCCACACCGCAGTCGGATGCGTGCCGCAGGCCATGATGACGAAACCGTACTGCGCGGCGACGCCCGCGACCTCGCGGCGCAGGAAGCGCAGCTCTTCGCGCGCGTCGTTGACGTCGACATGGACGTTGGTGGCGACTTCGAGCTGGGATTGCAGCATCTCCCGCATGGCCTGGCCGCCGGTCGACCAGTTCGCCGACTCGAACAGCTCGTTGGGCGTTTCGATCGCGACTTCGAGGCTGTGGCGATCGGCGAGGAAATATTCCTCCTCGATGCCGAAGGAATATTCGGCCGCCTTGCCGCCTCCGCCGGCGGAGCGAATGACGAGGTGTTGCCTGTCCTCGGAAGGGTCGAGTCGCAGCAGTTTCAAAACGTCTGTCATCGTCCCCACCCAGCCAAAGGAATTACCTGCGAGCGATAATCCGTCTGGCCATGGCGGGTTCCGCGTCGGCTGCACCGGAAATTGCAAGATCGAACGGAACAATTTTCGTGCTTTCGGACGCGCGTGCGATCAGGGCGTGATTCGGCGGCACTTCCGTCCAGTCCGATTCCTTGTCGAACGGTTCGGACACGACGATCACCTGGCCGCCGTCCTCGCGGAAATAGAGCGTGTTCGCGGCATCGTTCACCGCTATCCGGAACGCGTAGAGATCGCGGCCGTTGGCGATCGCACTGGTGAAGCGCAGCCGTTCGCGGAGCTGGCCTTCGTTGACGAGGTCGACGAGGGCTTGCAGCACGCGCTGCGTTGCGCCGAGCGGATCGCTCTCGAGGCCCGCCCCCATCATGGCGAGGAACACGGCCTCCGAGTCGGTCGTGCCCAGCCGCGAGGGGTAATAGGCATCGGGGATCAGCGCCTCGACCTTTCGCCGCAGGCGATTCCAGCTCCCGACGAATCCATTGTGCATGAACATCCACTGGCCGCAGGCAAAGGGATGACAATTCTGCCGCGTCACCGCCGTGCCGGTTGCGGCACGCACGTGAGCGAAGAACAAATGCGAGCGCAGATGGCGGCAGAGATAGCGCAGGTTTTCATCCGACCAGGCCGGGCGGGTCTCACGGAAAAGGCCTGGTTCCGGATGCTCGCCATACCAGCCGAGACCAAAGCCGTCGCCATTCGAGCCCGCCGTCGACTGAAGCGAACGGATGCTCTGCGCGATCAGCGAATGCTCGGGCTCGGAGACGTAGGGCTCGAACGAGGTGGTCTCGCCCCGGTATGCGATCCAGCGGCACATGGGAGTTCCTGTGAGGCGGCGGGTCGTGAGAAGCACCAACAGTCCCGGCTGCCGCATTGTTCCCCGACGCGTGTTCCGTGAGCGCGACCAGGACCGGCTTCGGTGCTAAAGTGGGAAGGGGGATCGGAGCTCACGATGGATGACGCAAGCAAGCTGGTGGCGCTCCGGCGTCATTGGGAGGCCTCGGACGCAAACGATTTCGAGGCCGAGCACGACATCTATCGCGAGGACGCGGTGCTCGACTATCCGCAGTCCGGCGAGCGCATCCGTGGCCGCAGCAACATCCAGGAGAGCCGGTTCGTGCAGCCGAACAGGAAGCGCTTCACGGTCCGGCGGATTCTCGGCGGCGGCGATCTCTGGGTGAGCGAGTTCGTCCTGAGCTATGACGGGGTGCCGTCCTACGTGGTGAGCATCATGGAATTCCGCGACGGCCTGGTGTCGCACGAGACGCAATATTTCGGCGACCGGTTCGATCCGGCGCCCTCACGCGCGCATCTTGTCGAGCGGGCGGGGTAGTTGCGCGTAAATGCGAATTGAAGCATTGCGCCAACGTTTCCACCATCGCCGGGATGACGATGAAGATGCGGGACGATGAGCGTCGCTCGCCACAACAGCACCATGGAACCGATGCGGCGGCTGGTCGCAGTCTCGTCGCCTTGATTCCGACAGACCCATCTTTATCTCTGAGGCGAACAAGAATCCGGGCCCCTCTGGCGAGGACGCCGACAATGTCGGCAAACCTCGCGATGTCGGATGACCTGTCCCGCGCGAATGGATGGATCGGCCGATCGTCGGGCCCTTTGATGTTCTCTCCGACCCAATCGTCCCCATCGCAGCTCCGTGCGGCCATTTCGCAAATTGAGGAGCAACGATGTCTGACGCCACCACTTCCAACCCGATTGAACTCGACATCACGGAACCGTCCAGCCTCAACGAGCAGGCTGCGGTGGCGCTGGTCATCGCCGGCGCGCTCGTCGCTGTCGCCGACCGACGCGTCTCGCCGGTCGAGCGCGACGAGGTGATCCGGTTCATCCGCGACCGCGGATTGGCGCCGCACATGAGCGACGACCGGCTGTTCGCGATTTTCGACGAACTGGCGGAACGGCTCGAAGAGCCGGACTTTGCCAATGTGGTGATCGACACGCTGCGTCCGGTCTCGGATCTGCCGCTGTCATCCCATCTGATGGAATTGTCGGAGCGCGTTGCTGCGGCCGACGAGGACGTGCATCCGCATGAAGTGCAGGCCATCAAGCTGTTGCGCCTGCTGACGCTGGTGTTGCCGCGCGCAAAGCCGGTCGCCTCGCGTGCGGAACAACGCACAAGTGCAACGGAGTGAGCATGAGCGCAACATCGGACGAGCGTACGACAGGAGCCGAGGGTGGTGCCGGCCAGATGGCCGGCGGGGACCCGCGCCTCGACAAGCTCGTCCATCGCCTGCCACCGCGCATGGGCGACACCGTTACCTATCTGCTGAAGCCGTCCAGCCGCTGGGTCAGGATTCCCTCCGGCGCGCTGCTCGTCGTCGGCGGCGTGTTCTCCTTCCTGCCGGTGCTCGGCATCTGGATGCTGCCGCTGGGCCTGGCATTGCTCGCCGAGGACGTGCCCGCGCTGCGTTCCTCCCGTTCAAAAGTCTTCGACTGGATCGAGCGGAAGAAGCCGCAATGGCTCGATCCGTCCGCATCGAAAAATGATCGATCATGATTGAGTTCATCACCGCAGACGCGCTGAGCGCGCTGGTTCAGGTCGTCCTGATCGACCTCGTGCTCGCCGGCGACAATGCCGTCGTCATCGGACTGGCCGCCGCGGGTCTGCCGGCCGGGCAGCGTCGGCGTGCCATCATCGTCGGCATCGCCGCCGCCACTGCGCTGCGCATCGTCTTTGCCGGTGTCGCGACCCAGCTCCTGCAAGTGATCGGCCTGTTGCTCGCCGGCGGCGTGCTGCTGCTGTGGGTCTGCTGGAAGATGTGGCGCGAGCTGCGCGAGCAGGCGGCGCATTCGCGCGAGCTGGCGTTCGGCCACGCCGGCGGCGCAAGCCCTGAGGCGGCGCCGCGCAAGACCTTCGGGCAGGCGGCGTTGCAGATCGTCGCGGCCGACGTCTCAATGTCGCTCGACAACGTGCTCGCGGTCGCGGGCGCTGCGCGCGAGCATCCCTACATCCTCGCCTTCGGCCTCTTGCTGTCGGTCGCGATGATGGGCGTGGCCGCCGACCTGCTCGGCCGCGTGTTGCAGAAGCAGCGCTGGATCGCCTATGTCGGTCTCGCCATCATCATTTACGTCGCCTTCGAGATGATCTATCGCGGCTCGCTCGAGCTCGCGCCGGTCATCGCAAGTCTCTGAGGCGATGCTTCCTGTCCGCAATCCGGAGTGATCCATGACGTCTGAACGCAAAGCACCTTCGGCGCACGCCGTGCCGCGACCGCAGATCGGTCCGTTCGCCCAGCTGATCTTCGGCTCGCGCTGGCTGCAGGTGCCGCTCTATGTCGGACTGATCATCGCGCAGGGCGTCTATGTGCTGCTGTTCCTCAAGGAGCTCTGGCACCTGGTCGTGCACTCGTTCGACGCCAGCGAGCAGCAGATCATGCTGGTCGTGCTCGGGCTGATCGACGTCGTCATGATCTCGAACCTGCTGGTGATGGTGATCGTCGGCGGCTACGAGACCTTCGTGTCCCGGCTGAACCTGAACGGCCATCCCGACGAGCCGGAATGGCTGAGCCACGTCAATGCCAGCGTGCTCAAGATCAAGCTGGCGATGGCGATCATCGGCATCTCCTCGATCTCGCTGCTCAGGACCTTCATCGAGGCCGGCAATCTCGGCACCACGCGCAGCAATTTCACCGAGAGCGGGGTGATGTGGCAGGTGCTGATCCATCTGACCTTCATCATCTCGGCGATCGGCATCGCCTGGGTCGACCGTCTCAGCGAGAGCGGCCACCGCAAGGGGGCCAATCACTGAGCCTTGGCTCAGACGACCTGCGGATAGGCCGCGTTCTCGCGCCGCTCGCGTTCGCCGAGCTCGCGCACCAGCTCCTGAAGGAAGGAATCCGTGTAAGCGGGCAGGGTGCGCTCGGCGCGAACATAGATGCCGAGGTCGGACCATACCGGGCGGCATTGTCGAGCGGCAGGAAGACGAGCTGGCTGTCGCGCGACAGCCTGTTGATGCCGAGCTGGGTCTGGAAGGCGACGCCGACGCCGCGCGCGGCGAGCTCGCGCATCAGGTCGATCGAATTGGCCTGGATCGCAGGCTCCGGCGTCTCCGGGAGCTGCGCGATCAGCGGCTGGAGCAGATGATAGATCGACAGCTCCGGCAGCGCGTGGATGACGGGGAAGGCGAGGCATTGCGCCAGCGTGACCGTCTTGCGTCGCGCCAGCGGATGCTCGCGCGCGACGACCGCACCGAGGCGAAAACGCTTCAAGGCGACCTGGCGCAGGTCCGGCGGATGCCGCAGCGCCATGGCGATGCCGATATCGGCCTCGCCGCGGCTCAGCGCCTCCAGCACGTCCGAGGATCCCTTCACCTCGGTGGTGAAGCTGACGCGCCGGGCCCGGCCGCGATGCGCGGCGATCAGGTCCGGCAGCACCGATTCCGTGAGCGACTCGATGCAGGCGATGCTGACGGTGCCGTGCCAGGCGCCGGAGAGTGACGCGACGTCGGAGCGGAAGCGGTCGAGGTCCTGGAGCACGTTCATGACATGCCGGGCCAGCATCTCGCCGACCGTGGTCAGCGTCAGGCCGCGCGCATTGCGCTCGAACAACGGCGATCCAACTTCTTGTTCAAGCTTGAGAATTTGGCGGCTGACCGCGGACGAGGCGACGTTCAGGACGCGCGCCGCAGCCCGGATCGAGCCGGTACGGCGGACGGCGTGGAAATACTGGATGGCCGGTGAGTGAAAGCGCATGGGACCCCCGGCGCACTATAGCCGTTGCCGAAACGGCAGCAACATGTGCGAAAATCTCTGCTTTTCGAGAGCGCTGCTCCCACCTAGGTTCGCCGCCGGCGCGGCCGGTCCCGGGGACCGCCCGGCCTCGCGCAACGACGCGCCAGGGGATTTCGGGGTGAACGAGAACATCGCTTGCGAGCTGGACCACGGGCCGGACGCCGGTCTGGTCGATCGCCGCCGCGCGGCGGCCTATGTCGGCGTGACCGCCGGCCGCTTCGAGCAATTGGTGCGCGACAATGTCGTGCCGCCGCCGGTCATGGTGGACAACAAGCGGCGCTGGCCGATCGCACTGCTCGATGTCGCCAGGGACGTGGTCGTCAGCAGCATGCCGTGCCTGCCTCCGATTTCTGTCGATGTCGTCGCAGAGGCGCGTCCCTGCGAACGTGACCCGGCCCCGGTCACGCACGAGCTGCCCGATCAGGCCTGGTTCGACCAGCGTGCGAAGTTCGTTCAGCGCGTGCGCCGGTCGCTGCTCTCCGGCAACGAGATCCGCCTTTTGCGCGAGTTCAAGCTGCTCAGGCAGAACCAGATCAGCATGTTCGGCTATTACGGCAGCTTCGAAGCTCTGATGGTGCGCGGCTACATCGTCGAACTCGATCGCAAGCCGCCGTCGAGCCGTCCGCTGGTGACCTATCGCCTGACCGCGCAGGGCGAGCAGGTGGTGTCGGCGCTGAAGGACGAGCCGGTGATCTGATCTGCGCTCCCTTGCAGAAGGGAGCGGTGCAGGCTTCACGCTTCCGCCGGTCGATCGTGGCGGCTGATTCGACCAATTCCAGAAGCAGCAGGCTGGACGCGGGCGGACATATCGATATATCTTGATGGATATAGCGAAGTGCGCTCTTGGATTGACGATGGAAATCAAGGTGAGGCAGCTCACGACCTGCGAGGTGGCATCCGACGGCGGCGCGATCTCGCTGGGTTTCGAGGATGTGACGGGCAATCCGGCGGCGGTCAGCGTTTCGCTCAACCAGGTCGGCGCGCTGATCATGACGCTGCCGGGGTTGCTCGAGACGGCGCTGAAGGCCCGCTACGGCGACCAGAGCCTGCGCTACGCCTATCCGCTGGCGTCCTGGGCGATCGAGCAGTCGACCGATACATCCCAGCGCATCATCACGCTGCAGACCGAGGACGGCTTCAAGGTGCGCTTCTCGATCCCGCGGGACGAGCAGAGCCTGCTGGGCGAAGCGCTGACCCAGCCGACGCCGGACATATCGGTGCGGCCGAACTAGCGGCTGTCACGACTTACGCGAACGGGAGATATCGCTCCTCAGCGCTTCCAGCTCCTTGTGCACGGCGCGCGCGGCGTCGCGCTCGATCTTGCGGTAGCGCGCGACGAGTTTTTCGCCGAACGGCGTCAGCATCGCGCCGCCGCCGCCCTTGCCGCCGGCCTGCGGCTCCACGACGGGATGTCCGCAGATGCGCTTGATCTCGTCGACGAGATCCCAGGCGCGCTTGTAGGACATGTCCATGGCTCGGCCGGCCGCGGAGATCGAGCCGTGCTCGCGGATCTGCTCCAGAAGCTCGATCTTGCCGGGCCCGATCCGATCCTCGCCGTCGAGGTCGATGCGAAGGCTCAATTGGGGAAGCGGCTTGGCGCTCGCGCGCGACATGGCGGGGTCTCTTGTACTTTGCTTGACAAGATTGCCACTCTTGCCCGTCGCGGACAAGATGAGCGCGCGCCATCACCGCACAGCGTGCATCTCCAGAAACGCCTTCACGCCGGTGACCGTGCCGGTGTCAGACGGCACATAGCCGGGCAGGGTGGCGACGGCGGCGCGGAAATCGGCGCTGCGGATGATCTCGAGGATGCGCTGCATCGGGGCGGTATCGAGAAAGGCGCGCTTGCAGACGAAGAAATAATCCTCGGTGAGGATGCGGATGAAATCGAGGCCGAAATGCCGCGCGGCGGCCTCGACGCCGAAGCTCGCGTCCGCCATGCCGCTCGCGACATAGGCGGCCACCGCGGCGTGGGTGAACTCGATCTGCTGCGCGCCGTTGATGCTGCTCTCGTCGATGCCGTTTGCGGCGAGCAATTGGTCGAACAAGAGGCGCGTGCCGGAATCATGGTCGCGGTTGACGAAGCGGACGTTTGGTCGGGTGAGATCGTTCAGCGAAGCAATGCGCAGCGGATTGCCGCGCGCGACCATCAAGCCCATCTCGCGTGTCACGAAGCTGATGATGCGATCCTCGCGCGGATCGAGCCATTCGCGCGCCGCCTTGATGCCCTGGGCGCGCAGTGCGCCGTGCGGCAGATGCAGGCCGGAGAGATCGCAGGCGCCCTGCGCCAGCGAGACCAGCGAATGCTGGTTGCTGACATAGCGCAGATCGACGCCGATGCCGGGCTCGCGGTCGAGGAATTCGCGCAGCTTCGCCACCGCAAAGCCGTGGCTCGCATGGACGCGGATCACGGAGGGGCGCTGTTCGAGGAACGGCTTGATCTCGCTCGCCAGCTCCTGCGCCAGGTTTTCGAGCTGCGGTCCGAGCCGCGCCTGCATGCGCTCGCCGGCCCACACCAAGCGTTCCCCGAACGGTGTGAGCTTTGAGCCCTTGCCGCGCTGGGTCTCGACGAGCGGCGTGCCGAAGAACTCCGACCATTGCTCGATCAGATTCCAGACGTGGCGGTAGGAGAGGTGCGCATCGCTGGCCGCGCTGGTGATCTTCCCGGTCTTCCTGATCTCGTTGAGCACGCCGAGCATGATGACCGCGGTGCGCGGGCTGCCTTCGTGGCGAAACCGCCAGACGGCCTCGATCTCGATCTGAAGCATGGGTTTTCCTTATGAACTACGCTTCATATGTGGGGCGTCCATTTGCAAACCATATCATATTTACTCCAGCCAATAGGTGCCTAGTCTGGCATACCAGAACAGGAGGAAATATGATGTCTGTTGCATATGACTTTGCGCATTCGCCGGCGACCGAATTCATGGCCCGGCCGCAGCATCTGCTGATCGACGGCCGCCGCGTTCCCGCAAGCTCCGGCCGGACCTTCAAGTCCCTCAATCCCGCCACCGGGCAGGTCATCGCCATCGTCGCCGAGGGCGGCGAGGCCGATGTCGAGCACGCCGTGGCAGCCGCGCGCCGGGCGTTCGAAGGTCCGTGGCGCACGATGCGCGCCTCCGAGCGCGGCCAGATCCTGCTGCGCTGGGCGGACCTGCTGAAACAGCACGCAGACGAGATCATCGAGCTCGAGTCGATCGATGCCGGCAAGCCGATCTCCGCGACGATGCGCCAGGACTTTCCGGCCGCCGTCGACACGCTGATCTACTACGCCGGCTGGGCCGACAAGATCAGCGGCGACGTCGTGCCGGTGCGCGACGATGCGCTGACGTACACGATGCGCGAGCCGGTCGGCGTGGTCGCGGCGATCGTGCCGTGGAATTTCCCGTTGATGATCGGCATGTGGAAGCTCGCGCCGGCGCTGGCCTGCGGCTGCACCATCGTGATGAAGCCGGCCGAGCTGACCTCGCTGTCGGCGCTGCGCATCGCCGAGCTCGCGCTCGAAGCGGGCCTCCCCGCAGGCGTCTTCAACGTCGTGACCGGCCCCGGCCGCGTCGTCGGCGACGCGCTGGTCAATCACCCCGATGTCGACAAGGTCACCTTCACCGGCTCGCCCGGGGTGGGGCGCGGAATCATGAAGGGCGCGGCCAGCAATTTCAAGCGCGTCTCGCTCGAGCTCGGCGGCAAGTCAGCCAACGTGATTTTCGATGATGCCGATCTTGAAGCAGCCAGCAAGGCTGCGGCCTCCGGCATCTTCTTCAACGCGGGCCAGGTCTGCTCGGCCGGCTCCCGCGTGCTGGTGCAGGAGAACGCCTATGACGAAGTTGTCGAACGTCTGGCTGCGCGCGCGAAGTCGATCAGGATCGGCGATCCGCTCGACCGCAAGACCGCGCTTGGCCCCGTCATCTCCGAGAAGCAGATGAAGTCGATCCTCGACTATGTCGATATCGGCCGGAAGGAGGGGGCGAGGCTCGTCACCGGCGGGATGCGTGTCGGCGAGCGCGGCTATTTCATCAGCCCGACCGTATTCGCAGATGTCGCCCACGAGATGCGGATCTCGCAGGAGGAGATCTTTGGCCCCGTCGTCAGCGTCATCAAGTTCAAGGACGAGGCCGACGCCTTGCGGATCGCCAACGGCACCGCCTACAGCCTCGCCGCCGGTGTCTGGAGCCGCGACATCGGCAAGCTGCAGCGCTTCGCCAAGCGGGCACGCGCCGGCACGGTCTGGATGAACACCTATGGCTATACCGACGTGCGTCTGCCCTGGGGCGGCGAACGCGACTCCGGCCTTGGCCGCGAGCACGGCAGCGCCGCACTCGACAATTTCACCGAGCCCAAGGCCGTGTGGATGAACCTGGCCGTCTGAGTACCTCCCGATCGGCCAATCCTGGGCCCGCCTGGCACGGTCAGGCGGGCTCTTTTTTCGAGATCGATAAAATTGTCTGCAATCCGCTCAGCGGTGGCAAACCGTGCGGACAAGAAGCGCGGCGCCTTAAACCAGAGCTTTGGAACCAGGCTGCATCCTGCCGGCAAAGGGCAGGGCATCATCATGTTAATTCTCAGGGAGATCGTCGCAGCAGTCGCGGGAGTCTATGCACTCCTGTTCGTCTGCGACGCATTGTTCGGCGTCGGCGAAGCCCGCTTCGACGACGCTTATTACCACGCCAGCTTCTATGCGCCGAAGCCGAAGGAATTCCGCTTCGCCGGCGATACGCCGCCGGCGGTCCGCGTCAGCGACGCCTTCGCGCAGTTCTCTGCAAGCGAAGCCAAGCCGAACAGGCGCTACTCGTCGCTGACGACGATCATCCGCTGACGCTGGGCTCACTCCCCCTGGACCCATTCGGCGACGCCGCGCCAGAGCGTGTCGCGGTGCTCGGGGCGGAAGAAGCCGAAATGGCCTATTCCCTTGGCGCCGACGTCTGACGGTTTCACTGTCAGTACCTCGGGCTTGATCGCGGTGAATCCGCCGGTGAGCAGCTCGACCGCGGGCCGCGTCGCCCAGGGATCATCGGAGAAGCACAGCGCGCGCAGCTCGCCCTTGAACTTGGCAAAATTCTCCAGCGCTGGCAGTTTTGAATCGAAGAGGTAGCGCGGGCTGGACACCCAATCCGCCCATTGCAGGAAGACGCCCTTGGGCAGGTCCTCGCCGATGCCGGCCCAGCCCGGCGCATAGCCGAGCGCGTGGGCGAGCGGCACGCCGACAAAATTCATGAAGGCGAAGACGCGGTATTTTTCCGGCGACGTCATCAGCCGCCAGGTCGCGGCCTGCGAGGCCACGAAGGCGGCGCGGGAAATTTCGCTGTTGTTGGCGATCAGCCCGAGCGCCTGGCCGCCGAAGGAGTGGCCAACATAGGCAAGCGGCAGGGTATTGTAGCGCTCGCGCATCCAGCGCACCGCGGCGGTGACATCGAGCGCGGCCCAATCCGACATCGAGGCCTTGAAGCCGACCAGCGATTTCGGCTGGTTGTAGCCGACCATCGCCGGCAGCCGGGAGTCGCCGATGCCGCGATAGTCGTAAGTCATCACCGCGCAGCCGCGATGGGCGAGGTAGGAGGCAAAGCCCCGATAGATCTTGCGCGGAACCGCGGTCGCCGAGTTGATCAGGACGGCTTGGTGCTAGGTGCCGCGCGGCAGGAACAGGGTGCCGGCCAGCCCATACCCGTCGGTTGCGGGGAAGCTGATCTCGTCGATGAAAACGTCGTCCAGTGCCGCGTCCATGGGCAGAAGGTGTCCCCGCCGGTTTCCTTGCCGGTTTCCTTGCCAGTTTCCTTGCCGTTTCCCAGCAAAAGCGAATTTGGCTTTCGCCGCAAGGGTTTGTCGTGCCGACTGGATTTACAACTGGCGGCCGGGAGCGAGCCTGTGTATAAGGCGGCCCTCGCAACCCACAGATCAGGTTGTGCTTTTTGCTTCACGGAGAGATTGCGATGTCCGAGCGATGGACGCCCGAGTCCTGGCGCAGCAAGCCGGTGCTACAGGTGCCCGATTATCCCGACGCCAAGGCCCTGGCCGACGTCGAGGCGCAGCTTGCGACCTTTCCGCCGCTGGTGTTCGCGGGCGAGGCGCGCAATCTGAAGAAGGCGCTGGCCCGCGTTGCGGCCGGCGAGGCCTTCCTGTTGCAGGGCGGTGACTGCGCCGAGAGCTTTGCCGAGCACGGCGCCAACAACATCCGCGACTTCTTCCGCGTGCTGCTGCAGATGGCGGTGGTGTTGACTTATGCGGGCGCGGTGCCCGTGGTGAAGGTCGGTCGCATCGCCGGCCAATTCGCAAAGCCGCGCTCATCGTCGACCGAAAAGGTGGATGGCGTCGAGCTGCCGAGCTATCGCGGCGACATCGTCAACGACATCGCCTTCACCAGGGAAGCGCGCGTGCCCGATCCGCAGCGCCAGCTGATGGCCTATCGCCAGTCGGCGGCGACGCTGAACCTGCTGCGCGCCTTCGCCACCGGCGGCTACGCCAATCTCGGCAGCGTGCATCAGTGGATGCTCGGCTTCCTCAAGGATTCACCGCAGTCCCGCCGCTACAAGGAACTGGCCGACCGCATCTCGGACGCGCTCAACTTCATGCGCGCCTGCGGCCTCGATCTCGAAGCCCATCCCGAGCTGCGCGCCACCGATTTCTACACCAGCCACGAGGCACTGCTGCTCGGTTACGAGCAGGCCATGACCCGCGTCGATTCGACGACGGGCGACTGGTACGCGACGTCAGGCCACATGATCTGGATCGGCGACCGCACCCGCCAGCTCGATCATGGCCATATCGAATATTTCCGCGGCATCAAGAATCCGATCGGGCTGAAGTGCGGCCCGTCGCTCAAGCCCGACGAGCTGTTGAAGCTGATCGACGTGCTCAACCCCGACAACGAGCCGGGCCGGTTGACGCTGATCGGCCGTTTCGGCTCGGACAAGGTCGGCGAGCATCTGCCGAACATGATCCGCGCCGTGAAGCGCGAGGGCAAGGTCGTGGTCTGGTCCTGCGATCCCATGCACGGCAACACCATCACCTCGACGTCGGGCTACAAGACGCGCCCCTTTGACCGTGTCCTGTCCGAGGTGAAGTCGTTCTTCACGATCCACGCGGCGGAAGGCACCCATGCCGGCGGCGTGCACCTGGAGATGACCGGCCAGGACGTCACCGAGTGTATCGGCGGTGCGCGCGCGATCACGGACGAGGATCTGAACGATCGTTACCACACGGTCTGCGATCCCCGCCTCAATGCCGAGCAATCCATCGACATGGCTTTCCTGATCGCGGAGCTCCTCAAGCAGGAGCGCGCCGGCAAGGTCAAGCCGATGCCGGCCGCAGCGGGGCTGTAAAACCTTGCTGCGGATCTGGAAGGCCACGATCAATTCCCGTAACGGTCTGGCCTTTGCATTCCGCTCGGAGCAGGCCGTCCGCGAGGAGATTCTTGCGCTCCTGCTGTCGCTGCCGCTGGCATGGTTCATCGGTGCGACCGCGATGCGCGCCGTCGAGCTGGTCTGTTCGGTTGCGTTCGTGCTGACGGTCGAACTGCTCAACACCGCGATCGAGAAGCTCGCCGATCGCCTGACCATGGATCATGACAAGCAGATCGGGCGGGTCAAGGACACGGGCTCGGCCGCGGTCGGTGTCGCGCTGCTGATGGCCGGCGCGTTCTGGATCATCGCCGTCATCGAGCGATTGGGGTTCCTCTAAAGCGCATCGCGCTTTAGGTTGTTGTATACGCATGATCCGGAAAACCGCTTCGCACTTTTCCGGATCATGCTTTAGGCACGATCGGAGCGCGGCGGCCATGACCGAACGTCTCAATGCATTCGCGGTCACGCTCGCCCAGCTCAATCCGACCATGGGCGACATCGAGGGCAATGCCGCGAAAGCGCGTGCCGCACGTGCGCAGGCTGCCGCCGACGGCGCCGATCTCGTGCTGTTTCCGGAATTGTTCATCGCCGGCTATCCGCCGGAAGACCTGGTGCAGAAGCCGGCGTTCCAGGCCGCCTGCCGCACGGCGATCGAGAGCCTCGCCCGCGAGACCGCCGATGGCGGCCCGGCAATGCTGGTCGGCACGCCCTGGGTCGAGGAGGGTAGGCTCTACAATGCCTGCGCGCTGCTCGACGGCGGCCGCATCGCCGGCTTGCGCTTCAAATGCAATCTGCCGAATTACGGCGTGTTCGACGAGAAGCGGCTGTTTTCGCGCGGGCCTGCCGCGGGCCCCGTGACCGTGCGCGGCGTGCGCATCGGCGTGCCGATCTGCGAGGACATCTGGCTCGAAGAATCCGAGGACTACGAGAATGTGGTCGAGACGCTGGCCGAGACCGGCGCCGAGATCATCCTGGTGCCGAACGGCTCGCCCTACGCCCGCGACAAGAGCGACGTGCGCCTGTCCGTCGCCGTGGCTCGCGTGACCGAGACCGGGTTGCCGCTGGTCTATCTCAACCAAACTTGCGGCCAGGACGAACTGGTATTCGACGGGGCGTCGTTCGCGCTCAACGGCGATCTCTCGCTCGCGGTGCAATTGCCGGCGTTCGAGGAGAACGTCACCACGCTGCGCTTCACGCGCAACGGCGACGACTGGCGCTGCAATGGTCCGATCGCGGAGCAGCTCGAGGGCGACAAGGCCGACTATGCCGCCTGCGTGCTGGGCCTGCGCGACTACGTCGCCAAGAACGGCTTTCCCGGCGTGCTGCTCGGCATTTCCGGCGGCATCGACTCTGCGCTGTGCGCGGCGATCGCGGTCGATGCGCTCGGTGTCGATCAGGTGCATGGCGTGATGCTGCCTTACCGCTACACTGCGGCACACTCGATCGCGGATGCCGGCGAGCTCGCCGGGCATCTCGGCATCCGCTACGAGGTGCTGCCGATCGCGGAGGCCGTGGCCGGCTTCGAGACCATCCTGTCCGGCATCTTCAAGAACCTACCGCCCGATATCACCGAGGAGAATCTCCAGGCCCGCACCCGCGGCACGCTCTTGATGGCGATCTCCAACAAGACCGGGCTGATGGTGGTGACGACAGGCAACAAGTCGGAAATGTCGGTCGGCTACGCCACGCTCTATGGCGACATGAACGGCGGCTTCAACCCGATCAAGGACATCTACAAGACGCAGGTGTTTCGGCTGGCAAGCTTGCGTAACGGCTGGAAGCCCGATAGCGCGCTCGGGCCGGCGGGCGAGGTGATCCCGCCCGACATCATCACGCGCCCGCCGACGGCGGAGCTGCGCGAGAACCAGACCGATCAGGACTCGCTGCCGCCCTACGACGTGCTCGATGCGATCCTGGAACGTCTTGTCGAGCGCGAAGAGCCGCTCGATCAGATCATCGCCGCCGGCTTCGACCGCGAGATCGTCACCCGCATCGACCATCTGCTCAACGTCGCCGAATACAAGCGCCGCCAGGCCGCGCCCGGCGTGAAGGTGACACCCAGGAATTTCGGCCGCGACCGCCGCTATCCCATCACCAACCGCTTTCGCGACAAGGGCGAGCCGCTGCCGGCGCCTGACGAAACGCTGGTCTCGCGCGGGAGCAGGGCGTCAATCGACGCGTTCGAGGGGTGAGGTCAGAGACTGGCGGCGCTACGACGGGGTTGCGAAGAACAGCACCCGAAGCAAGTGGGTGTATTCGGATTCGAGCACCATGATCGACACAAAGACCAACACCGCGATCGGCGGCAGCAGGATGGCATAGGCCAAGGCCAGTCGCTCCCAGGCCATGTGCATGAAGACGGCGACGATCAGGCCGGCCTTCAACACCATGAACAGCAGGATCAGCGACCACCTCAGATATCCATGCAGGCCAAAATAGTCGACGAGGTAGGAGCACGTGCTGAGGACGAACAACCAGCCCCAGACCACGAGGTAGAGCCTGATCGGGTGCTGTTGACCGGTGGCGTGAACGGCTCCCGTTGCGACTGCGCCATGCGCCGGAGCGTGGAGCTGTCCTTCCATGTGTATCGCCGTGTTTGTCATGCGCCGACCTCACCAAAGATAGAAGAACGCAAAGATGAATACCCACACGAGATCGACGAAGTGCCAGTACAGGCCCATGATCTCGACGATCTCGTAATACCCCTTGCGGCTCGTGAAGAAGCCGCGCCTCTCGACGTCGAAGTCGCCGCGCAAGACCTTCCGCGCAATGGCGATCAGGAAGATCACGCCGATCGTCACGTGGGTGCCGTGGAAGCCGGTGATCATGAAGAAGCTCGCGCCGAACTGCGGTGCGCCCCACGGATTGCCCCAGGGTCGGACGCCCTCCATGATCAGCTTGGTCCATTCGAAGGCCTGCATGCCGACGAAGGTTGCGCCGAACGCCGCCGTGGCCAGCATCAAGGCTGCGGTTCTGACGCGATCGCGGCGGTAGCCGAAATTGACGGCCATCGCCATCGTCCCGCTGCTGCTGATCAGGATAAAGGTCATGATGGCGATCAGGATCAGCGGAATGTGCTTGCCGGCGATGTTGAGGGCGAAGACTTCGCTGGGATTGGGCCACGGCACGGTCGTCGACATGCGCGCCGTCATGTAGGAGAGCAGGAAGCAGCTGAAGATGAAGGTGTCGCTGAGGAGGAAGATCCACATCATGGCCTTGCCCCAGGACACGTTCTTGAAGGCGCGCTGATCGGACGCCCAGTCGGCGGCGATGCCGCGCCAGCCTTCAAGCCGCGCAGTCGAATGGCCTGGATTTGTCAGCATGGTCTCTGCCATCTGGTCTCGCCTCCCTAGCTCAGCAATCGGCGACAGATGTTGACGAAATCGTCGGTCCAGCCCGTGAGAAGCCCGAGCAGCACAAGCCAGACCAGCAGCAGGAAGTGCCAATAGATGGCGCACAGCTCCACGCTCAAGCGCATGTCGGCGATCGCGGCGCCGCGCCACATCTTGGTCGAGGTTCTGCCAAGCGCCACCAGACCGCCCGTCAGATGCAGCCCGTGCACTGCGGTCAACAGGTAGAAGAAGGAGTTCGCCGGATTGGACGCCACGAAATATCCGGCCGCGCCGAGCTGTTGCCAGGCCAGGAGCTGTCCGCCGAGGAAGATCACGGCAGCCGCGCCGCCCGCGAGCAGGCCGATCATGACGCCTTCAGCGTCGTCTCGGCGCGCGGCCACGTAGGACCATTGCAGCGCGACGCTGCTCAGGACCAGGACGCCCGTGTTGAACCACAGCAGCCGCGGCACGGGCAGCGCCCGCCAGTCCGCCACGTCCATGCGCATCGAGTAGGCGCTGATGAAGAGGACGAATAGTGTGCTCGCGACGGCGAGAAACACGCCAAGTCCAACCTTCGCTGCCGGCCAGGTCATGGCATCGCCGCCGGGGAAGTCACCGATCGGACCTTCCTCCAGCCAGGGCTTGGCCGTCAGCCGCTGCTGCGACAGCCACCACCCGGCGATCACCGCAAGCACAGCCAGGAACAGGATGACGGCGCTCACGAAGCAGCTCCCTGAACGAGGTGCGTCGCGCCCGGCGGCTGGTTCTGCGGGATGAAGTCCTCGGCGGCGCCGGGTACGCTGTAGTCGTAGGCCCAGCGGTACACGACCGGGAGCTCCTTGCCCCAGTTGCCGTGCCCGGGGGGCGTCTCCGGCGTCTGCCACTCCAGCGTCGTCGCCTGCCACGGATTGCCGCCTGAGGCCTCACCTTTGAACAGGCTCCAGGCAAGATTGAACAGGAACACCATCTGGCTGAAGCCGACGGTCAAGGCCACCACGGAGATGAAGGCGTTCAGTGAGTGGGCTGAGGACGGGATGAACGACGTATCTCCGAGTTCGAAATACCGGCGCGGAACCCCGAGCAGTCCAAGATAGTGCATGGGGAAGAAGATCAGGTAGGCGCCGAGGAAGGTGACCCAGAAGTGAAACTTGCCCAGGACGTCGTTCAGCATCCGCCCCGTGACCTTGGGGTACCAATGATAGATAGCGCCGAGCACGACCATGATCGGCGCCACGCCCATCACCATGTGGAAATGCGCGACCACGAACATGGTATCCGAGAGGGGCACGTCCACGACGACGTTGCCGAGGAAGAGGCCGGTGAGCCCGCCGTTCACGAAGGTGATGATGAAGCCGAGGGCGAACAGCATCGGCACCCTGAGATGAATGTCGCCGCGCCACAGGGTCAGCACCCAGTTGTAGACCTTGATCGCGGTGGGGATGGCGATGATGAGCGTCGTGGTGGCGAAGAAGTACCCGAATTGCGGGAACATGCCGCTCACATACATGTGGTGTGCCCATACGACGAAGCTGAGCGCGCCGATGCCCACGATCGCCCAGACCATCATGCGGTAACCGAAGATGTTCTTGCGCGCATGCGTGCTGATCAGATCGGAGACGATGCCGAAGGCGGGCAGGGCGACGATGTAGACCTCGGGGTGGCCGAAGAACCAGAACAGGTGCTGGAACAGCAGCGGGCTGCCGCCGCCATATTTCGACAGCTGGCCCATCTCGACGAGGGAGGGCATGAAGAAGCTGGTTCCCAGCAGACGGTCGAGCAGCAGCATGACCGAGGCAACGAAGAGTGCAGGGAATGCGAGGAGCGCCATGACGGTCGCCGTGAAAATGCCCCACACCGTCAGGGGCAGGCGCATCAACGTCATGCCGCGGGTGCGCGCCTGGAGCACCGTGACCACGTAATTCAGCCCGCCCATGGTGAAGCCGATGATGAACAGGATCAGGGACGACATCATGAGAATGATGCCCCAATCCTGCCCGGGCGTTCCGGAGAGGATCGCTTGCGGCGGGTACAGCGTCCAGCCGGCGCCGGTGGGGCCTCCGGGCACGAAGAATGTCGAGGCCAGCACCAGGACTGCGAGCAGGTAGACCCAGTAGCTCAGCATGTTCACATAAGGGAAGACCATGTCCCGGGCGCCGACCATCAGCGGGATCAGGTAGTTGCCGAAGCCGCCCAGGAACAATGCGGTGAGCAGGTAGATCACCATGATCATGCCGTGCATGGTGATGAATTGGAGGTACTGGTTGGCGTCGATGAAGGAGAAGGTGCCGGGGAATCCCAGTTGCAGTCGCATCAGCCACGACAGCACCAGGGCCACCAGCCCGATGGCCGAGGCCGTCAGCGAGTACTGAATGGCGATCACCTTGGCGTCCTGCGAGAAGACATACCGTGTCCACCAGCTCCTCGGATGATAGAGCTCGACATCAGGTACTTCGGCAGGCGGCGTGCCAGCGATCCCTTCATATGGAATATCGACCATAGAAAACCTCCTCGGTCGTTTCCATCGGGGGCGACGAGTTGGCCTCGCGCACCCGATCCATCTTCGCGGCGGCGCCTTGCTACTTGCCGCCGGATTGATATGTCGCCTTCACGACGGTGTTTGCCGGCGACAATTCTGCAAACGTTTTCTGTTGCTCCAGCCAAGCGTGATATTCACGCTCTTCGTCGATGATGACCTTGGCCCGCATCTGATAATGAGCCGCGCCACAAAGCTCCGCACAGAGAACGTCGAACGTTCCGGTTCGGATCGGCGTGATCCAGAAATAAGTCACCATGCCCGGAACCATGTCCATCTTGGCCCGGAATTCGGGCACGTAGAAATCGTGCAGGACATCAACCGAGCGGAGGAGAACCTTGACCGGCTTTCCCAGCTGAAGGTGCAGGTCGCCGTTCTCGATCACGACGTCGTCCTGCGCGTGTAGATCGTCGCGATTGAGCCCCATCGGATTGTCGGAAGCGATGTTGCGGACATCGGATGTGCCGAGCCGCCCGTCCTTGCCCGGAAGGCGGAAGCTCCATTGCCATTGCTGGCCCATGACCTCGACCTCGGTGGCATCCGCAGGCACCGTCACGAACTGGTGCCAGACCACGAGGCCAGGCGCGAGCATGGCGGCGACGCCGATGCCGGTCCCGACGCTCAGCCACCATTCGAGCTTTTTGTTTTCAGGATTGTAGTCAGCCCGTCTTCCCTCCTTGTGATGAAAGCGGAAGACGCAATAGGCCATGAAGGCGATCACCGCGACGAAAACAAAACCCGTGATCCAGAACGTGATGCTGATGGTGTGATCGATATAGGCCCAGTTCGTGGCGATCGGCGTCCACCACCACGGGCTGTAGAGGTGAAACAGCACCGAGCCGATCGCGACCAGAAGCAGTATCAGTGCGACAGCCATCCTGATCCATCCTTGCCATCGAAGGCTACGGATACGAATCCAGGGCGGAGCTCATGTCTGTCGCGATGGCTGGCCTTTCTCGGTTGGCACTTATGCCATCGCCGGCCTGTTGCCTCGCCCATTCCACTGGCCGCGAAATCAAGAGAATGTTCGCGACCATCAACTCTAAGGGCGTCTGCGTCTAAAATGATACCAGCCCAATCCGGCGTCAATAGAGCAATGTAGGTGCCCCGACGTGGCGTGATTGACGTGCTGGTAGGCCGACAAAGCATCAGGTGCGGATGTTGGGGTCTGGGTGATGCAACGCACAAATCCGTGCTGGTGCACAATTCACCCAACCGTGAGTGCAGCCTTGCGCCGCAAGCGCTAGACTTTGCGAGGCAGGTCGCGACGGGTTCCGTCCGGCCAGGCTCGTTCGTTGAACCTGGGTTGCCGTACTCGACCCATCGCGTTTCCTGCTCGTCAGGCGGACACGCGTGGCTGGAAAGCGCGTGTTATCGAAACCGCGATTTTCAGCACGGGAGGGTCCGTTCATGGCCACTCTGTACTCCCACGGCCTCATCAGGCGGCACGTATTCGGCGAAGCGGCCTCCTATCCCATTCGCAAGATCGGCCTGTCCGACCTGACCGAGGCCTTGCGCCTGGGTTGGGAGGATTTCCAGGCGATGCCGAGTCACGCGATCGTCGTGTGCGTGATTTATCCCGTTCTCGGTCTCGTCCTGTTCAGGATGGTTCTCGGCTACTCGGTGCTGCCGCTACTGTTTCCACTGGCCGCCGGCTTTGCCTTGATCGGCCCGTTTGCCGCGATCGGTCTCTACGAACTCAGCCGTCGGCGCGAGCGCGGCGAGGAGGTCGATGCATGGGATGCGGTCAAGGTGCTGCGCGCACCGTCGTTCGGCGCCATGGTAGAACTCGGCGTGCTCCTGCTGGTCCTGTTCGGGGCTTGGATCGGTGTCGCGAACGCAATCTATGTCTCAATCTTCGGTCATGCGGCGGCCGCAAGCATTCCCGACTTCGCAACGCGCGTGCTGACGACGCCGGAAGGCTGGTCGCTCATCATCGTCGGTTGCGGTGTCGGCTTCCTGTTTGCGGTTGTGGCTTTGTGCGTCAGCGTCGTGTCGTTTCCGTTGATGCTCGACCGGCATGCGACTGCGATCGACGCGATCCGCACCTCGCTCCGAGCGGTGGCGGCGAATCCGGTTGCGATGGCCGGATGGGGCCTCATCGTGGCGGCGCTGCTCGTGATCGGCTCGGTACCGCTCTTTGTCGGTCTCGCTGTCGTTCTGCCGGTGCTTGGCCATGCCACCTGGCACCTCTATCGGCGGGTGGTCGAGCCCAATCCGAATCCACCGGACGAGCCGCCGCCGCCCCCGAAGGGAAAGCGCTACGCAGCGGACTTTCCGGCCAATCTCTTCCCCTGGAGTCGTGAGGGCGAGCAGTAACAGTGAAACGGCCGCGCCTTGCGACCGTCTTCGCGAGGCGTGACGGTTAGGGCCTACTTCTGCTGCTGCGGCAGGAAGCTCGGGCCGACCGAGCGGATCGGCTTGTTCTCTGACGAGGTCGTGGGGGATGCATCCGCCGGCGGCGTCGCAGGCGGTGCGGTGGCCGTCGTCGGTGCGGACGCTGCACCCTTCTTGGTCGTCGCGGCAGGCGTGCCCTTGTTGAGCCGCTGCTGCTGCATCTTCTTGGCGCTCTCCTCGGTGACGATGATGTCGCCCTGCTGCTCAGCCGCCGCCTTGTCGTCGGCCGATTTCAGCGCGTCGGCCCAGGTCTGGCCCGCGGCCTTGCAGGAGCAGGACGGGTTGAACTCGCTGCGGAATTTGAACGCGGTCGGCAGCGCCGTGTAGGGCTGGCCGCTGGTGGAGACCGCGGAGTTCATGTCCTCGCCGGGATTGCGATGGGTGTAGAGCACGGCTTCGGCGGCCGGGCACAGCGCCTTGCAGGTCTTCTCGTCGTCGGGAAAGCGCGCCGGCACGGTCGCAAACGAGACCGGGAAGTACGCGCCGTCGCAGGTGCGCACGCACACGGTGCGGTAGGTGCCGGATTGCGGGCCGAGATCGGAGGGCGGCAAGCTTTGCGGATTGTTGGGGTTGTTGCCGCCGCCGAATAGATTGCTCAGGAAGTTGCCGCCGCCCTGTGACTGCGCGGCGTTGGCATATTGCGGGCCGCAATTGTTCTGGGCGAGCGCCGACAGCACCGAGCGGCGCTGATTGTCGCGCTCCGGGCTGAAGCCGCCCGAGCCGCCGCGCAGGCGCTCGAGATTGCCGGTGATCTGGTCCAGATTGGCGCGCATCTGCTGGATCTGGGTGTTGACCGGACCGCATTGTGCCGACTGGCCGTTGAACAGCGAGAAGAAGCCGGAGGAATCGCAGCCCATGCGCTTGGCCTGCATGGTGACGCGGTCGAGCTCGGCCTGCTGCTTGGCCTGGGAATCCTGGTAACGGCGGATCTGGTCTTCGCGCGCGGGGTCACCGCCGCCGCCGCCACGATCGAGCGCGGCAAGCTGGCCTTCCAGCCGCGCGCACATCGGATTGGGTCCAAGTCCGTTCTGGCCGGGCTGAGGCGGCGGGCCGGCCTGCGCGAGAGCGCCATTGGCGAGCACGACCGTGCTCAGGAGCACGGTGCAGGCAAGGAGCGAGCGGGCACGGGAGAGAGACAAAAATTCAGGCATATCCGCCATTCTAGCGAGGTCACGGCCCAGCGTGATCTGGGGGCCGAAGCGCGCCCTCCAATAGCCGCTTCCTGCGGCATCGTCACGTCGTTTCAGGGGCCGAAGACTGGTCCTAAGGTCCGCCAGCTCCGAGGGAATTCAGCGCTGGCAGGTGATTGCGACATATTCGTCGCAATGGCCATGGGAGCAGTTTGCGCCGGTTTTGGGGACAGAGCCGGTAATTTCGTCGGGATCGACCCGCCGGTAGGCCGAAGCCTGGGCAAAATCGCGTGACTGGCAGTAGGTCCGCGCGACCTGCGCCCCGCATTTGTCGCCCCTGGCCAGGCACTGGTCGACGCCGTAGCCGTCGGCCTGGTTGGCGATGATGAAGACGCGGGTCTCGGCGAAAGCGCTGGATGCCGCGACGATGGAGGCACAGGAGACGAGCGCGAACAGGGATCGCATGGGTGCACCGGGGGCTGGGGGGACCGCCGGGTTCCGAATAAACTCAAAAGGTTAAGGATGATGAACCATCAAGACGGGCGCCTGCGCATTGCGGAGACAAGACGGCATTTTCGCGGCTCTCTTGACGCGGGGCCGCCTCATAGCCCATATGTTCGCGCATGAACGGTCTCCTCGCCATTTGCATCATTTGCGAGATTACGAGCTAGCGATTCGCTGGCTGGAGCCGTCTTTTCTCAAACACATTGAGAGCACTGGACGCCCGGCCAACAGCCGACGGGTATCCATATGGAATTACGCCTCTACGATACGCTGAGCCGGGAAAAGCGCACCTTCGTACCGATCGATGCGAAGGACGTCCGCATGTATGTCTGCGGGCCGACCGTCTATGACTTTGCCCATATCGGCAATGCGCGGCCGGTGATCGTGTTCGACGTGCTGTTTCGGCTGCTGCGCCACACTTACGGCGAGGCGCACGTCAAATATGTCCGCAACATCACCGACGTCGACGACAAGATCAACGACCGCGCCGCGCGCGACTTTCCCGGCCTGCCGCTGAACGAGGCGATCCGTGAGGTCACCGAGCAGACCGGCAAGCAGTTTCACGCCGACGTCGATGCGCTGGGTGCACTTCGGCCGAGCGTCGAGCCGCGCGCGACCGAGCATATCGCCGAAATGCGCGAGATCATCGAGAAGCTCGTTGCCGGCGGCTTTGCCTATGTCGCCGAGGATCACGTGCTGTTCTCGCCGCAGGCGATGAACGCGGCCAACTCCTCCCTGCCGCGCTATGGCGCGCTGTCCAATCGCTCGCTGGACGAGATGGTCGCCGGCGCCCGCGTCGATGTCGCCCCCTACAAGAAGGGCAACACCGACTTCGTGCTGTGGAAGCCGTCGAAGCCCGGCGAGCCGTCATGGCCGTCGCCGGCCGGCATCACCGCGCAGGGGCGTCCGGGCTGGCACATCGAGTGCTCGGCCATGGCCTGGAAGCATCTCGGCGAGCATTTCGACATCCATGGCGGCGGCATCGATCTCGTGTTTCCGCATCACGAGAACGAAGTCGCGCAGACCTGCTGCGCCTTCCACCGTGAGCGCATGGCGAATTACTGGATGCACAACGGCTTCCTTCAGGTCGAGAGCGAGAAGATGTCGAAGTCGCTCGGCAACTTCATCACCATCCATGAGCTGCTCGCGGATTGGCCGGGCGAGGTGTTGCGCCTGAACATGCTGAAGACGCATTACCGCTCGCCGATCGACTGGACCATGAAGTCGCTGGAGGAGAGCGCCAAGACGCTCGACGACTGGTATCGCGTCGCGGCCGACGTTGCCTCCGGCCAGCCGGCGGCCTCCGTGGTCGAGCCGCTGCTCGACGACCTCAACACGCCGCTGGCAATCGCGGCGCTGCATGGCCTGCGCAATAGCGATGTGACCGCGCTCGCGGGCTCATTGCGGCTGCTCGGCTTCCTCTCAGAGAGTGCCGCGCAGTGGGAAGGGCGCAAGCAGCAGGCGAGCGGAGTCGATGCCGGGGAGGTCGAACGCCTGATCTCGGAGCGGACGGCCGCCCGTGGCCGCAAGGACTTCGCGGAGTCCGACCGGATCCGCGATCTGCTCGCCGCGATGGGGGTTGCGATCAAGGATTCCAAGGAAGGGACCACTTGGGAGATCGCGCGATGAAGCGGCCCGACACGCCATTTCCGCGGCACTGGCTCTATTACATCGCGCTGAAGGTCCTGCTGCTCGGCGCAGCGGTGGCGATCGTGCTGAAACTCTATGGGATGTGGTGAAGACGATGGGACAGACTTTGCCAAAGCCCGGTTTGCGGCCCTTCCTGCCCGATGACGTGCCGGTACTTGCGGCGATCTTCACCGCCAGCATCGAGGAGCTGACCGGCGACGATTATAGCGAAGCGCAGCAGCAGGCCTGGATGGGGGCGGCCGAGGACGAGGAGTTCGGCAAGCGGCTCGCGGCCGACCTGACGCTGATCGCGACGCTCGACGGCTCGCCGGTTGGTTTTGCTTCGCTGCGCGGCACCGATCACATCCGCATGCTCTATGTGCATCCGGCGGTCAGCCGGCAGGGCATCGCGACCCTGCTGGTCGATGCGCTGGAGAAGCTCGCCGGCGGCCGCGGCGCGACCAGCCTCTCGGTCGACGCCAGCGACACCGCGCAGGGCTTCTTCGCCAAGCGAGGCTACACCGCCCAGCAGCGCAACAGCGTCACCATGAACGACGAGTGGCTCGCCAACACCACCATGAAGAAGACGCTCGGAGCAGCGCCATGAGCAAGGAGCGCCTTTATCTGTTCGACACCACGCTGCGCGACGGCGCGCAGACCAACGGTGTCGACTTCACGCTGGCCGACAAGCAAATCATCGCGGCGATGCTCGATGACCTCGGCATCGACTATGTCGAGGGGGGCTATCCCGGCGCCAATCCGACCGACACCGAGTTCTTCGGCACCAGGCCGAAGCTCAGCCATGCGCGCTTCACCGCCTTCGGCATGACGCGCCGGGCAGGGCGCTCGGTCTCCAACGATCCCGGCGTTGCCGGCCTCCTGGAGGCCAAGGCGGATGCGATCTGCTTCGTGGCGAAATCATCCGCCTATCAGGTGCGCGTCGCGCTGGAGACGACGAAGGAGGAAAACCTCGCCTCGATCCGCGACAGCGTCGCCGCCGCAAAGGCCGCCGGCCGCGAGGTCATGCTCGACTGCGAGCATTTCTTCGACGGCTACAAGGAGGACGCGGCGTTCGCGCTCGCCTGCGCCAAGGCCGCCTTCGAGGCCGGCGCGCGCTGGGTGGTGCTGTGCGACACCAATGGCGGCACCATGCCTGATGAGGTCGAAGCCATCGTCACCGAGGTGACGAAGCACATCCCCGGCGATCACGTCGGCATCCACGCCCATAACGACACCGAACAGGCCGTGGCGAATTCGCTTGCCGCGGTGCGCGCCGGGGCGCGGCAGATTCAGGGCACGCTGAACGGTCTCGGCGAGCGCTGCGGCAACGCCAATCTCTGCTCGCTGATCCCGACGCTGAAATTGAAGAAGGACTTTGCCGACGCCTTCGAGATCGGCGTCACGTCCGAGAAGCTGGCGACGCTGGTCAAAGTCTCGCGCACGCTCGACGATATGCTCAACCGCGTGCCGAACCGGCATGCGGCCTATGTCGGTGAGAGCGCCTTCGTCACCAAGACCGGCATTCATGCCTCCGCCGTGCTGAAGGATCCGCAGACCTATGAGCATGTGTTGCCGGAGTTGGTCGGCAATCACCGCAAGGTGCTGGTGTCCGACCAGGCCGGACGCTCGAACGTCATCGCCGAACTCGATCGCGCCGGTATCGCCTATGAGAAGAGCGATCCCAAGCTGACGCGCCTCGTCGAGGAATTGAAGGAGCGCGAAGCCGCCGGCTACGCTTATGAATCCGCCAACGCCTCGTTCGAGCTTTTGGCGCGCCGCACGCTCGGCAAGGTGCCGCATTATTTCGAGGTCGAGCAGTTCGACGTCAATGTCGAGCAGCGCTACAACGCGCTCGGTGAGCGCGTCACGGTCGCTTTGGCCGTGGTCAAGGTCGACGTCGCCGGCGAGCATCTGATCTCGGCCGCCGAAGGCAACGGTCCCGTCAACGCGCTCGACGTTGCGCTCCGCAAGGACCTCGGCAAGTACCAGAAATACATCGAGGGCTTGACGCTGATCGATTACCGCGTGCGTATCCTCAACGGCGGCACCGGCGCGGTCACGCGCGTGCTGATCGAGAGCGAGGACGAGAACGGCGACAGCTGGACCACGGTCGGCGTCTCCCCCAACATCATTGACGCCTCGTTCCAGGCGCTGATGGATTCGGTGATCTACAAGCTCGTGAAGTCGGGGGCGCCGGCGTAGGACCCGCAACGGCTGTCATACCCCGCGAAAGCGGGGTATCCAGTACGCCGCGGCTTCTCAGTAGCTCTCGGGCGTCTCGGAATACTGGATCGCCCGGTCAAGCCGGGCGATGACCGCGGAGAGTGAGGAGAGGGGCAGGGCATGATCGACCACATCTCCGTCGGCGTCAGCGATCTCGATCGTGCCGCAAGATTCTACGAGGCAACGCTTGCGGCCCTCGGGCTCGCGCGCCTCGTCACGCGGCCGCGGACGGTCGGCTTCGGCAAGGCCTATCCGGAATTCTGGATCAATCTGCGCGAAGCCATGCCGCGCGTGGCGCCTTCGAGCGGCGTGCACATCTGCCTGCGGGCGAAAACAACGAGTGAGGTCGATGCGTTTCATGCCGCCGCGCTGTCTGCCGGCGGCGCATCCGACGGTGCGCCGGGAATCCGGCCGCACGACCGCGTGCGCTATTATGCGGCGTTCGTCACCGACCCTGATGGTAACCGGATCGAGGCGGTGACGTTTCCGGCGGAGTGACTAGAGCTTGCGCGCGACTTCCGGGGCGAGCTGCTTTTCCGCCTCGGCGATCTGGGCCGCAGCCGCCTTCAGCTTCGGCAGGATCTCCTCGACGCGATCGGCCTTGAGGATGTCGATCGAAAGTCCGGCACGGATGAACTCGGTCTGGCGCATGTGCGACAAGAGCGAGAACAGCGGCTCCCAGAAATTATCGATATTGGCGAGCAGCACCGGCTTGGCGTGACGGCCGAGCTGCTTCCAGGTCATCTGCTCGACCAGCTCCTCCAGCGTGCCGACGCCGCCCGGCAGCGCCACGAAGGCGTCGGAGCGCTCGAACATCAGCCGCTTGCGCTCGTGCATGTCGGGGGTGACGATCATCTCCTGCACGCGGGTCAACGCATTCTCCCGCTTCCGCAGGAATTCGGGAATGATGCCGGTGACGATGCCGCCGTGATCCAGCACGGAGGTCGCGACCGAGCCCATCAGGCCGAGCGAACCGCCGCCATAGACCAGGCGGATGTTGTTCTCGGCGAGCGCCTTGCCGAACGCCTTGGCGCCTTCGGTGAAGTGGGGATTGGTTCCGGGGCCGGAGCCGCAATAGACACAGACGGTTTTGATCGTGCTCATTGGTGCCATGATGCATTGCAGCGAAGGGGCGTCAAGTCCAATCGGTGATTCGGACCACCCGGAAATCTACCGGTAAATGGCGACAAACAATCGAAGATTCGCCATCTGGCGGGGTGCGCGGGCATCGGGAAAGCTCTATATGACAGGCGAAAATCGTTAATCGCAGTGACGCCCGCATCCGGCGGGCTTTCAGGCTCTTTGATGGACCAACCTCAATCGTTCGACGGCGCCGACGTTCCTGACCCCGTCGGCGGGCCGCTGGAGCGGGCCACGCTGATGGGCACGCTGGCGCATCTGTGGCCCTATATCTGGCCGGGCGACCGCTTCGACCTGAAGATGCGCGTGGTCTGGTCGCTGGTGCTGCTGTTGGCCGCCAAGCTGATCACGCTGGCCGTGCCGTTCAGCTTCAAATGGGCGATCGATGCGCTGACCGGCGCCGACACCGCGCCGGTGCAGGCGGGCAACTGGCATCTCTGGGTGATCGCCTCGCCGCTATTGCTGACGGCGAGCTACGGCGCGATGCGCATCGTGATGGCGGTGCTGACGCAATGGCGCGACGGCATCTTTGCCCGCGTCGCCATGCATGCGGTGCGCAAGCTCGCCACCATCACCTTCATCCACATGCACGAGCTGTCGCTGCGCTTTCACCTGGAGCGCAAGACCGGCGGCCTGACGCGCGTGCTCGAGCGCGGCCGCGAGGGCATCGAGGTCATCGTGCGCATGGTGATCCTTCAGCTGATCCCGACCATCGTCGAAGTCACGCTGCTGATGGCCGTGCTGCTCTGGCAGTTCGACTGGCGCTACGTGGTCGCGACCCTGATCACGGTCACGGTCTACATGTACTACACCTACGTCGCGACCGAGTGGCGGATCGGCATCCGCCGCAAGATGAACGATTCCGACACCGAGGCGAACACCAAGGCGATCGACTCGCTGCTCAACTACGAGACCGTGAAATATTTCAGCGCCGAGGCCCGAGAGGCGCAGCGCTACGACCGCTCCGTGGCACGCTACGAGGAGTCGAGTATCCAAGCCTATACCTCGCTCGCGGTGCTCAACACCGGCCAGGCCGTGATCTTCACGCTGGGACTGACCGCGACCATGCTGATGTGCGCGATCGGCATCCGCAACGGCACCAACACGGTCGGCGATTTCGTGCTGGTCAACGCCATGATGATCCAGCTCTACCAGCCGCTGAATTTCATGGGCATGGTCTATCGCGAGATCAAGCAGGCCATCATCGACATCGAGAAGATGTTCAACGTGCTGGGCCGCGAGGCCGAGATCAAGGACGTGCCGGGCGCAAAGCCGCTGGTGATCTCCGCCGGCACGGTGCGCTTCGAGGACGTGCGCTTTGCCTATGAGCCGACGCGGCCGATCCTGAAAGGCATCAGCTTCGAGGTGCCCGCCGGCAAGACGGTTGCGATCGTCGGTCCCTCGGGCGCGGGCAAGTCGACCATCTCGCGCCTCTTGTTCCGCCTCTACGACGTTTCCGGCGGCAAGATCCTGATCGACGGCCAGGATATCCGCGCGGTGACGCAGGATTCACTGCGTGCGTCGATCGGCATGGTGCCGCAAGACACCGTGCTGTTCAACGACACCATCCGCTACAACATCCGCTACGGCCGCTGGGATGCCGACGACGCCGAGGTCGAAGAGGCGGCGCGGCTGGCGCAGATCGATCATTTCATCCGCATGGCGCCGAAGGGCTACGAGACCCAGGTCGGCGAGCGCGGCCTGAAACTGTCGGGCGGCGAGAAGCAGCGCGTCGCGATCGCGCGGACTGTTCTGAAGGCGCCGCCGATCCTGGTGCTGGACGAGGCGACCTCGGCGCTCGACACCCACACCGAGCACGAGATCCAGGGTGCGCTCGACCGCGTGGCGAAGAACCGCACCTCGCTGGTGATCGCACACCGGCTTTCGACCATCGTCGGTGCCGACGAGATCATCGTGCTGGACCAGGGGCGGATCGCCGAGCGCGGCACCCACGCCCTGCTGCTCGCGCAGGGCGGTCTCTATGCCAGCATGTGGAACAGGCAGCGCGAGGCCGAGGCGGCACGCGAGAAACTGGCCAAAATGGCCGATGCCAGCGAGGCGCCCAACCGGGAGCCGCCGCCGGTCGACGACGCCCTGACGGCGCCGGCGGCCGCGGAGTGACCTTGTCTCCGGTCCCAACTCTGGCCTAAACAACTCCGGCGCGAGACGACCCGCGCGCCATCAACCCATGAGCGGCAGATAGCGATGTCCATTCTCGATTCGATCCAGCGTCAGATCCCGCCGATCCACAAGGAGGGCTATCCCTTCATCGGCGGCTTTGCGCTGGCAAGCCTCGTCCTGTTCTGGCTGTGGTCGCCCCTGGGATGGATCGGCACGATCCTGACCGTGTGGTGTGCGCTGTTCTTCCGCGACCCCGTGCGCGTGACGCCGGTGCGCGAGGGGCTCGTGGTGTCGCCGGCCGACGGCCGCGTCTCGATGATCACCATGGCGCTGCCGCCGGCCGAGCTCGGGCTCGGCGACCGGCCGCTTCCGCGCATCTCGGTGTTCATGAGCGTGTTCAACTGCCACGTGAACCGCAGCCCGATCGCGGGCAGGGTGGACCGCATCGCCTACCGGCCTGGCCTGTTCATCAATGCCGAGCTCGACAAGGCGAGCGAGGACAATGAGCGCAACTCGCTGGTCATCACGACGCCGACGGCGCGGATCGGCGTGGTGCAGATCGCAGGGCTCGTCGCCAAGCGCATCGTCTGCTTCGTGAAGGAAGGCCAGGCGATCGGTGCCGGCGAGCGCTTCGGCCTGATCCGCTTCGGCTCGCGGCTCGACGTCTATCTGCCGGTTGGCACCAAGGCGCTGGTGTCGGAAGGCCAGACCGCGATCGCCGGCGAGACGATTTTGGCCGATCTGACCGCCGAGGACCCGAGCCGCGCCTACCGCGCCAATTAACCAATAAGTCGGTATTCGGGGGCCTTCCGCCGCAATGGCGCAGGGGAACGCAGCTTGCTATATCTCGCCCTGAGGTGAGGACCAGCAATGACGCCCTATGACTTCAAATACCCCGATACGCGCCGCCGGCGGTTCCGCCCGATCCCGGTGCGGATGCTGGTGCCCAACGTCATCACGCTGCTGGCGATCTGCGCCGGCCTGACCTCGATCCGCCTGTCGATCGAGGGGCGGATGTCGCTCGCGGTCTACGCCATTGTGTTCGCGGCCGCGCTCGACGGCATCGACGGCCGCATCGCGCGCATGATCAAGGGCCAGTCCAAGTTCGGCGCCGAGCTCGATAGCCTCGCCGACTTCGTCAATTTCGGCGTCGCGCCCGGCCTGATGCTGTATTTCTGGCAGCTGCACGAGCTCGGCAACGCCGGCTGGATCGCCGCCATGGTGTTCGCGATCTCCGGCGGCCTGCGGCTGGCGCGCTTCAACGCCACCATGGACGATCCCAACAAGCCGGCCTTCGCCGCGAATTTCTTCACCGGCGTGCCGGCACCGGCAGGCGCGATCACGGTGCTGTTGCCGATCTATGTCGCCTTCCTCGATCTCGGCCGCACCCCTGCGGCGGTGACGGCGGCCTATACGCTGCTGATCGCCTTCCTGATGGTCTCGCGCCTGCCGGTGTTCTCCGGCAAGACCAAGCGCATGCGCGTGCCGCCCGAGCTGGTGCTGCCGGCGTTCGTCGCGGTGATCGTCTTCATCGCGATCCTGATCGCTTATCCCTGGCACGTGCTCTCGGTGGGCACGGTGTTGTATCTCCTCGCACTGCCGCTGGGCTACAAATCCTATCGCGACCAGGCGCGCGCGATGGAAGCCGGCGCGCCGTCGGGAGGCGAGGTCTCGTCGCCGCCGTCGGCGCCGACGCTGGCCAATTTGTCGGAGCCGCCGCAAGAGGACGACCGGCCCGGACGGCTGCACTAAGCGGCCACACGCGGATATCTGCCATGAGGCCACCTGAGTTGGGTTGAGACCCGATCTCGGCTATATCGCCTCGTGCCGGCGGCACCGCGCCAACAGCGGCCGCCAATCTGGGAGAGAACGCCGTGACTGATAAAGCGACCGGGCCGCTGCCCGCTTCCGTCCTCGAAGCGCTGGGCCGCTATGACACGCCGACGATCTGCAATGCCATGGAGATCGTGGCGCCCGAGCGCCGCCTGATCGGCTACACCACCAAGCAGTTGGTCTGCCCGTTCCCCGACCTGCCGCCGATCGTCGGCTATGCCCGTACGGTCGCGATCCGCTCGGTGCTGAAGTCTTCGCTGCCTGCGGAAGAGCAGTCGAAGCGCCGCATCGAATATTACGAATATGTCGGCACCGGTCATGGTCCGCGCATCTCGGTGATCCAGGACATCGACGGCCCCGATGTCGGCTACGGCGCGTTCTGGGGCGAGGTGCAGAGCAACGTGCACAAGGCGCTCGGTTGTCTCGGCGTCATCACCGACGGCTCGATCCGCGATATCCCGCAATGGGCCCCGGGCTTCCAGGCGCTCGCCGGCTCGATCGGCCCGTCGCACGCCTGGGTGCATGCGGAGAGCTTTGGCGGTGAGGTCCGCGTCGCCGGCATGACCGTGAAGTCCGACGATCTGATCCATGCCGACCAGCACGGCGCCATCGTGATCCCGCTCGACATCGCCGCAAAGCTGCCCGAAGCCGCCGAGCTCTGCGGCCGCCGCGAGACGCCGATCCTGGAGATCGCCCGCAGCCCCGACTTCTCGCTGGAGAAGCTGAAGGCCGCGCTGAAGCGCTCGGCGGAAATCCACTAAGCAAGCGACTGAACGACCTACGGCCGCGATGCCGGCCGCGGGCCGTGCTGTTCCGTCAGAAACAGGGCGGCCTGATCCGGCTCGCCGAAGACGGCGGCGGCGCATCCGATCAGGGCAAAGCCGCCGGCAAGATCCCAGAGGGTGATGTCGTCCACGTTGTCCGGAACGCGCAACAGACGCGCTGCGATCACGGCGAAGGCCGCCTCGACGAAGAGCAGGACGCTGAACGCCGGCAGGACCAGCTCCGGATCGAGCAGATGCAGCGCCAGCACCGCCGGCAGCGCGGTGAGAAGACCGAACAGCGTCAACATTGCAATGGCTCCCGCCATGGGCATGCCGCATGGCCAGAAGACACCAAATGATCTTTCGCCTCGATGTGGCGCAGGGCCGCAGCCGTCGCGTCGGCGCGCATTTATGGTTAGCGAAGTGTTGAAATTCCTGCCGCTGGACGGCAATCGCGGCGCCCGACAACGGCGGGTAGCACGCTGTCCGGACTTAACCTTTACGCGGATTTAAGGGTGGCGCTCTAGGGTTCCTGATGCGGTTCGGGGTTGGGCCGCGCCAGCGGCCAGGACGGCCGTTGTTGCGTACGCGTTGGAGTCTCCCATGGATATCATGACGGGCGTTGGGCTCACGGCCGGCATCATCGTCATCACCGCGATGATCTTCATGGGTGGCGATCTCCACATGTTCATCTCCGAACATGCAATGATCATCATCTTCGGCGGCTCGATCTCCGCCACCATGATCCGCTTTCCGCTCTCGGCGCTCCTGCACGGCCTTCCGCTCGGCGCCAAGTTCGCCTTCACCATGAGCCGCCTGTCGGCGCACGACCTCGTCGACGAGCTCGCCCGCATCGCCGAGATCGCCCGCAAGCAGGGCCCGGTGGGTCTCGAAAAGGTCGAGACCGACGAACCGTTCCTCGCCAAGGGCATCCGCTACGTCGCCGACGGCTACGACCTCGACTTCATCCGCGACAATCTCGAGCGCGACCGCGACAACTTCCTGATGCACCTCGACGAGGGCAGCAAGATCTACCGCGCCATCGGCGACTGCGCCCCGGCGTTCGGCATGATCGGCACCCTGATCGGCATGGTGCAGATGTTCGCCAACATGACCGACCCCTCCAAGCTCGGCCCGTTCATGGCGACCGCGCTGCTCGCGACGCTCTACGGCGCGCTCGTCGCCAACCTGTTCTGTCTGCCGATCGCCGACAAGCTGCACGGCAAGCTGCTCGACGAGGAGACCAACCGCACGCTGATCATCGACGGCATCCTGATGATCCGCGACTCCAAGAGCCCGACCCTGGTGCGCGAAATGCTGCTGGCCTACCTGCCGGAGAAGCATCGCCACGCCGAGGGCGAGCCGGTGCCGGCGTAAGCCTGCCCGCCGGGATTTCGAGATATGGCCAAGAAGAAACGCGGCGATGCTCACGGCGGTGGTCACGGCTGGTTCGTGACCTTCGCCGACCTCATGGGCCTGATGATGAGCTTCTTCGTGATGCTCGTCGCATTCTCGACGCAGGACGCCAACAAGCTGAAGATCGTCGCGGGATCGATGCGCGATGCCTTCGGCGTGCAGAGCGAGGCGCGCTACGCCGGCATCGTCGAGTCCGACGGTCTGCCGACTCGCCCGCGGCTGAAGAACGTCGACCACATCCAGCCCGAGGATGCCTCCAACACGCCGACGCCGGACCAGGAGGATCGCGACCGCACGTCGGGCGCCAAGATCAAGGTCGACCGTAATTTCGCGCTCGCCGCAGCTTCGCTGCGCCAGGCGCTGCAGGACATGCCGGAACTGACCGAGATGTCCAAGCACATCATGTTCGAGGAGACCAAGCAGGGCCTCAACCTCGAGATCGTCGACCAGGACGGCCGTTCGATGTTCGCCGACGGCTCCAAGGTGCCCTATGACCGCACCCGCCGCCTGGTCGAGAAGCTCGCCATACCGCTCAAGGCAACGCCACTCCGCGTCTCCATTGCCGGCCACACCGCGGCTGGATTCGTGCCGACCCGCAGCGATTACGGTGCCTTCGATCTGTCGGCCGACCGCGCCAATGCCGTGCGCCAGATCCTCGAACGCGAGGGGTTGCCGCCGTCCCACATCTTCGCCGTCTCCGGCAAGGCGGATACCCAGCCGCTGTTTCCGGACGATCCCTCGCTCGCGGCCAACCGGCGGGTGACCATCACCCTGATGCGCGAAGATCCGCCGCTGCCGCCGAATCTGAAGCCCTAATCCTCTTGCGCTACCATCTTACCTGAGGCATCTCGTCGCGCTAACGACGAGGTCGCCGCGTCGTCACCGCATGCGTGTCGATGCCTGCTATGCTGTGCCGATTGACAGGCGCGCAGGAAGCGTCAAAAGGCGCCGGATCAATTCCAGGGAAGAAGCGTTTTCCACTTTCATGACGGCGAGCATCACACAGGCCGAGACCCAGGACGGGCAACCGGTCAAATCAGGCTTTTGGGCCCTTACGCTCGGGAGCATCGGCGTCGTCTTCGGCGATATCGGCACCTCGCCGCTCTACGCATTCCACGAGGCGGTCAGGGGGGCCGCCCATGGTGAGGCAGTCACGCGGGGCATGGTGCTCGGGGTGCTCTCGCTGATCCTGTGGGCGCTCTTTATCGTCGTCACCGCCAAATACGTGCTGCTGCTGTTGCGCGCCGACAATAACGGGGAGGGCGGCACGCTCTCGCTGATGGCGCTCGGCCAGCGCGCGCTCGGGCGACGGAGCTGGTTCCTGCTCGCGCTCGGCGTGGTCGGCGCCTCCATGTTCATCGGCGATTCCATGATCACCCCGGCGATCTCGGTGCTGTCGGCGGTCGAGGGCCTGAAGCTCGCCACCCCCGCGTTCGAGCACTATGTCGTGCCGCTGACCGTCTTCATCCTGGCGCTGTTGTTCGCGGTGCAGAGCAAGGGAACCGCGCTGGTGGCCTCGGCCTTTGGGCCGGTGATGGTGATCTGGTTCACCTGTCTGGCGGTGATGGGCGCTGTCCACATCGCCGACGATCCCTCGGTGCTGGCCGCGATCAATCCGTATTACGCGCTGCAATTCCTGCTGTCGCACGGCACGATCGGCCTGGTGACGCTGGGCGCCGTGTTCCTGGCGGTGACCGGCGGCGAGGCGCTTTACGCAGACCTCGGCCATTTCGGCCGCAAGCCGATCCAGTCGGCCTGGATGTTCTTCGTGCTGCCTTCGCTCTTGATCAACTATTTCGGGCAGGGCGCGCTGGTGCTCTCCGATCCGAGTGCGATCGAACATTCCTTCTACCGCATGGTGCCCGAGCATCTGGTGCTGCCGCTGGTCGGCCTGGCGACCGCCGCGACCGTGATCGCGAGCCAGGCGGTGATCACCGGCGCCTATTCGCTGGTCTATCAGGCGGTGCAGCTCGGCCTGCTGCCGCGCTTCGAGGTGCGCTACACGTCTGAGACCCATGCCGGCCAGATCTATCTGCCGCGCGTCAACCGGCTGCTGCTGATCGGCGTGATGCTGCTGGTGCTGCTGTTCCACACTCCCAGCAATTTGGCGTCGGCGTATGGCATCGCGGTCTCCACCACCATGGTCGCCGACGGCGTCATGGGTTTTGTCGTGATCTGGAAATTGTGGAACTGGCGTGCCGCGACGGCTGCGGCGGTGATCGTGCCTTTCGTCGTCGTCGACATCAGCTTCTTCAGCGCCAATCTCCTGAAGCTGCTCGAAGGCGCCTGGGTGCCGCTGCTGTTCGGCGCCGCCATGGCCGGGACGATCTGGACCTGGCGACGGGGCTCGGGGATTCTGATCCAGAAGACGCGCCGGATCGAGGTGCCGCTGGACGATCTGATCCGGAGCCTGGAGAAGCGGCCGCCGCACATCGTCAAGGGCACCGCGGTGTTCCTCACCAGCGATCCCTCTTTCGTGCCGACCGCGCTGCTGCACAATCTCAAGCACAACAAGGTGCTGCACGAGCACAACGTGATCCTCACCATCGAGACCGCGCATACACCACGGGTTGATTTGTCCGAGCGGTTCCGCATGGAGAAGATCAGCGAGAAGTTCTCCAAGGTCCGCCTGCGCTTCGGCTACATGGAGCAGCCGAACGTCCCCAAGGCGCTCGCGATCGCGCGCAAGCAGGGCTGGCAGTTCGACATCATGTCGACGTCGTTCTTCGTGTCGCGCAGGTCGCTTAAAGCTTCGGCGCAGTCGGGCATGCCGCTCTGGCAGGACCATATCTTCATCGCGCTGAGCCGGTCCGCCAACGACGCCACCGACTATTTCCAGATTCCGACCGGGCGGGTGGTTGAAGTCGGCACGCAAGTCACCATTTGAACGCGATCGGCGGACCTATGCGAATTTTGCATGGTGAGGGCCCAAAATCGGGCTAGGCTATGCCTGCAGCGCAGGACTATAAGCCCGCGCGCTCTTCCGCCGTTGTGCAGTGAAGCATTTTTAGAGGCCATCAGGCTCTCCCATGACAAGCGACGTAGCAGTTCCCGCCCCGGAAACGGCGGCGGCCAATGGGCATGGCGACGCCCACACCACGGCCGGTTTCGGTGCGCTGACGCTCGGCAGCATCGGGGTCGTCTATGGCGATATCGGCACTAGCCCGCTCTACGCGTTCCGCGAGGCCGTGACGGCGGCCTCGGGCGTCGAAGGGGTCGCCTCGCCGGCGGCCGTGCTCGGCGTGCTCTCCCTGATCCTGTGGGCGCTCATCGTCGTGGTGACGCTCAAATACGTCGTGATCCTGCTCCGCGCCGACAACAACGGCGAGGGCGGCACGCTCGCGCTGATGGCGCTGGCCCAGCGCGCGGTCGGCACCGGCGGGGCGACCATCGTCCTGCTCGGCATCATTTCCGGCGCGCTGTTCTACGGCGACGCCGTGATCACGCCGGCGCTCTCGGTACTGTCGGCGATCGAAGGCATGAAGGACGTCACCCTGACGTTCGAGCCCTACATCGTGCCGCTGACCGTCGTGATCCTGGTCGGCCTGTTCGCCGTGCAGTCGCGCGGCACCGCCCGCGTTGCCGCCTTCTTCGGTCCCGTGATGTGCGTCTGGTTCGCGGTGATTGCGATTGCGGCGATCCACCCCATCATCCAGCACCCGCAGGTGCTGTTCGCGCTGAATCCGCTCTACGCGGTGTCCTTCATGCTCCACCACGGCATCATCGGCTTCGTGACGCTGGGCGCCGTGTTCCTGGCGGTCACCGGCGCCGAGGCGCTCTATGCCGACCTCGGCCATTTCGGCAAGCGGCCGATCCAGACCGCCTGGCTGTTCATCGTGGTCCCGTCGCTGGCGCTGAACTATCTGGGGCAGGGCGCGCTCGTGCTCGGCGATCCCGGCGCGATCGAGAGCCCGTTCTTCCAGCTGTTTCCGCAAGGCTGGTTCCGCGGCGGCATGGTCGTGCTCGCCACCGCCGCCACCGTGATCGCCAGCCAGGCGGTGATCACCGGCGCCTATTCGCTGACGCGCCAGGCGATCCAGCTCGGCCTGCTGCCGCGCTTCGAAATTCGCCATACGTCGGAAGCCCATTCCGGCCAGATCTTCATCCCGCGCATCAACCAGCTGCTGCTGGTCGCGGTGGTGCTGCTGGTGCTGTTGTTCCGCTCCTCCAGCGCGCTCGCCTCCGCCTACGGCATCTCCGTCACCGGCACCATGGTGGTCACGGCGATGATGGGTTTCGTGGTGATCTGGAAGGTCTGGCGCTGGTCGCCGCTCGCCGCCGGGGCGCTGATCGCGCCGTTCCTGTTCCTCGACCTGACCTTCCTCGCCGCCAATCTGCTCAAGGTGTTCGAGGGCGGCTGGGTGCCGCTGGCGCTCGGCGCGCTCATGATCATCCTGATGTACACGTGGCGGCGCGGCAGCCGGCTCTTGTTCGAGAAGTCGCGCAAGCTCGAGTTCCCGCTCGCCGACCTCGTGGCGATGCTGGAGAAGCGGCCGCCGCAGCGCGTGCCCGGCACCGCCGTGTTCCTGACCTCGGATCCGCTCAGCGCCCCGACCGCGCTGATGCATAGTCTGAAACACTACAAGGTGCTGCACGAGAAGAATGTCATTCTCACCATCGAGACCGCGCAGACCCCGCGCATCGATCCGGCCGAGCGCGTCAGGCTGGAGCAGATCAGTCCGACCTTCTCCAAGGTGACGCTGAAGTTCGGCTTCATGGAATCGCCCAACGTGCCGAAGGCGCTGGCGATCGCCCGCAAGCTCGGCTGGCAGTTCGACATCATGTCGACCTCGTTCTTCCTGTCGCGCAGAGCGCTGAAGCCCGCCGCCCATTCCGGCATGCCGCGCTGGCAGGACCGGCTGTTCATCTCGCTCAGCCGCTCCGCCAACGATGCCACGGACTATTTCCAGATCCCTAGCGGCCGCGTGGTCGAGGTCGGAACGCAGGTGACGATCTAGGCCGGCCAGCCAAACCCGCACTTCAAGTCGCTGCGATTTAGCTTTAACTTGCGCCGCGCGGCTCAAGCCTTTGTAGCGCTTGATTTTCGTGAGCCGAGAGGCGAGGTTGCCGCCGGCCGGGATCGCCCCGGCATGCGGCTCGCGACGTTGGAGGATGATGTGGCAAACCAAGTGCAGGATCTGACCCCGGACGAGGTCTCCAAGGGTGTCGCGGAAGGGCGCTATCTGCTTGTCGACGTCCGTGAGCCGAACGAGGTCGACGCCGAGGCCTATCCCTACGGCGTCGTGGTTCCGCTCTCGACCTTCGATCCCAAGGCGATCCCCGATCCCGCCGGCAAGGAGGTCGTGTTCGCCTGCCGCTCGGGCAAACGCTCGGTGACGGCCTCGCTCGCCGCGCAGGCCGCGGGCTTGCCCTACGACAAGCATCTGGCCGGCGGCATGCTGGGCTGGAAGGCGGCAGGGCTTCCCAGCAAGGTCGGTGGCTGACCTCGCGATGACGACCAAGAGCGCTTCGCTGAACAAGGTCTTCGCCGACCTTCCCGTCACCATCTTCGAGGCGATGTCGCAGGCCGCGCGCGACAATGCCGCCATCAATCTCGGTCAGGGCTTTCCGGACGATCCCGGCCCCGAGGACATCCGCCGCGCCGCGGCCGAGGCCTCGCTGAACGGCTACAACCAGTACCCGTCGATGATGGGCCTGCCGGAACTGCGCCAGGCGATCGCGACCCATTACGGCCACTGGCACGGCCTCAAGCTCGATCCGATGAGCGAGGTGATGGTCACCTCCGGCGGTACCGAGGCGCTGACCTCGGCCATTCTCGCCGTGGTCCAGCCCGGCGACGAGGTGGTCTGCTTCCAGCCGGTCTACGATTCCTATCTGCCGATCATCCGCCAGGCCGGCGGCATCCCGCGCCTTGTCCGCCTCGAACCGCCGCACTGGCGACTGAATGAGGACATGCTGAAAAGCGTCTTTAATTCAAAGACCAAGGCGGTGCTCTTCAACAATCCCCTGAATCCCTCGGCGGTGGTTTATCCGCGCGAGGACCTCGAGCTGCTCGCGCGCTACTGCCAGGAGTTCGACGTCATCGCGATCTGCGACGAGGTCTGGGAGCACGTCACTTTCGACGAGCACAAGCACATCCCGCTGATCACCATCCCCGGCATGCGCGACCGCACCATCAAGGTCGGCTCGGCCGGCAAGATCTTCTCGCTGACCGGCTGGAAGATCGGATTCGTCTGTGCCGCGCCGCCGCTCTTGCGCGTCGCCGCCAAGGTGCATCAGTTCCTGACCTTCACCACCGCGCCGAACCTGCAGGCCGCCGTCGCCTACGGCCTCGGCAAGTCCGACGACTACTTCCTGTCGATGCGCAAGGATCTGACGCGAAGCAGGGACCGCCTGACCAAGGGCCTCGAAAGCCTCGGCTTCCCCGTGCTGAAGTCGCAAGGCACCTACTTCCTCACCGTCGACCTGTCGCCGCTCGGGCTCAACGAGAGCGACACCGAATTCTGCTGGCGGATTGTGAAGGAGTACAAGGTCGCGGCGATCCCGGTCTCGGCGTTCTACGAGCAGGACCCGGTGACGTCAGTGGTGCGCTTCTGCTTTGCCAAGAAGGACGAGACCCTCGACACCGCGCTGGAGCGGCTGTCGGACGCGGTGCGCGGACGCAAGAGGTAGATCCGAGATGACGAACGTCGGCCGCTCGGGGTTTCGCCTCGGTCTTGCAATCGCCGCGGCGCTGACGTTGCTCTCCGCCCCCGCAGGGGCCGAGGAGCGCGTCGTCAACTTCTACAACTGGTCGAACTACATGGCGCCTGACGTCCTTGAGGCCTTCACCAAGGAAACCGGCATCAGGGTGGTCTACGACACGTTCGACGCCAACGAGACGCTGGAGACGCGCCTGATGGCCGGCAAGTCCGGCTATGACGTCGTGGTGCCCACCGCCTATTTCCTGCAGCGCCAGATCAAGGCCAACATCTTCCAGAAGCTCGACAAGGCGAAGCTGCCGAACCTCGCCAACGCATGGGGCGTGGTGACGCAGCGCCTCGCCATCTACGATCCCGGCAACGTCTACGCCGCCAACTACATGTGGGGCACGACGGGCATCGGCTACAACGTCGCCAAGGTGAAGCAGATCCTGGGACCCGATGCGAAGATCGACAGCTGGGACATCGTCTTCAAGCCGGAGAATTTGTCAAAGTTCAAAGACTGCGGCGTGCATATGCTCGACTCCGCCGACGACATCTTTCCGGCGGCGCTGAGCTGGCTCGGGCTCGATCCGAACTCGACCAAGCAGGCCGATATCGAGAAGGCCGCCGATGCCGTCGCCAAGGTTCGCCCGTCGGTGCGCAAATTTCACTCCTCCGAATATCTGAGCGCGCTCGCGACCGGCGAGATCTGCTTCGTGGTCGGCTGGTCCGGCGACATCATGCAGGCGCGCGCGCGTGCTGCGGAGGCCAAGAGCGGCATCGAGATCGGCTACACGATCCCGAAGGAGGGCGCGCAGATGTTCTTCGACAATCTCGCGATCCCTGCGGACGCCAAGAACGTCACTGAGGCCTACGAGCTGATCAACTATCTCTACCGCCCCGACGTTGCCGCCAAGAACTCGGACTTCCTGTCCTACGCCAACGGCAACCTCGCCAGCCAGAAGCTGGTCGATCCGAAGATCCTTGGTGACAGGAACATCTATCCGGACGAGGCGACGCTCGCAAAGCTGTTCGTCATCACCGCGCGCGAGCCGACGACCCAGCGCATCATCAACCGGCTCTGGACCAAGGTGAAGACGGGGCGGTAGGCGCCGCACTCGTCATTGCGAGCGAAGCGAAGCAATCCAGAATCTCTCCTCGGAGGCACTCTGGATTGCTTCGTCGCTTCGCTCCCTCGCAATGACCGCGCAGCTACCGCCACCGGCGATGCAGCCAGAGCCACTGCTCGGGATGCTCGCGTACCCAGCCTTCCACCACGCTGGTGATCGCCTGCGTGGTGCCCTGGATGTCGATCTTGCCGTCGGCATCGCGCACAGGCGGGACTTCCTCGGTGATCTCGGCGGTGAAGCGGTTGCCGGGCAGGCGAATGATGCGGACGCCGTGGATCGGGCATTCGACCTGGCGCAGGAGGCGCGCCAGCATCGGATTGGCGCGGGTCTTGCGGCCGAAGAAGGTGACCTCGACGCCGCCGGTCAGATACTGGTCGATCAGCATGGCGACGTGCTTGCCGTCTTTCAGCGCCTGCGCGAGCCGCAGCGGCGCGTCGCGGCCCGCCGGGATCAGCGTGCCCATGTTGACCTGGCGCATCTCCTGGATGATGCGGTCGGCGGAGGCGATGTTCGGGCGGCGGTAGAGGATCGCAGCGTCGAGCCCATGCGCGACGGCGGCGAGCGCCGGTAATTCCCAGTTGGCCAGATGCGCGGCGAAGATCAGCGCCGGCTTGCCGTCGTCGCGGATCTGGTCGAACAGCTCGATGCTGCGCTTGGGCAATTCGATCCGGCTGTTTTCGGGGTGGTCGCGGTCGTAGTCCCAGACGTGGTCGATATGGGCGAACTCGGCGCCGACGCGGCCGAGATTGTCCCAGACGCCCATCAGGATGTTGTCGATCTCTTCCGGCGATTTCTCGGGAAAGGCGGCGCTGAGGTTGGCGCGGCCGATGCGGTGCTCGCGCAGGCGCGGGCCGATCAGCTTCACGACGCGCGCGAAAAAGTCCGAGGTCTTGGCCGGATCGAAATAGCGGGTGGTGCGCAGCAAGCCGACGGTGGCCGCGCCAATCAGGCTGCCGCCAATCGACTTTGCAGCCTCCCGCGCGCGGGCCTTCATGCTCGCAGTCAGCAGCGCCATGCGTCCGGTCAGGCCGGTTCGCGGGTCAGGATCAGCGAGGCGTTCTGGCCGCCGAAGCCGAACGAGTTCGACATGACAGCGGTGACGCGGGCATCGCGCGCCTTGTTGCCGACGACGTCGAACAGGATCGTGGGATCCGGCGTCTCGTAGTTGATCGTCGGCGGAATGCGCTGATGCTCGAGCGTGAGCAGCGAGAAGATCGCCTCCACCGCGCCGGCGGCGGAGATGGTGTGGCCGACCATCGACTTGTTGGAGGTGACGGGAATCTTCGAGACGAGGTCGCCGAACACGGCCGATGTCGTGTTGTACTCCATCTTGTCGTTCTCGGGCGTCGCGGTGCCGTGCGCGTTGATGTGGTCGATCTGGTCCGGCGTCATGCCGGCATCGGCCAGCGTCTTGTTCATGCAGCCGATGATCGGCTTCCCATCAGGAGACGAGCGGGTGCGATGGAAGGAATCGGTGAGCTCGCCGCAGCCGGCGATCACGCCGAGGATTTTTGCCCCACGTGCGGTAGCGGCTTCGTAGCTCTCCAGCACCAGCGCGCCGGCGCCTTCGGCCATGACAAAACCGTCGCGGTTCTTGGAGAAGGGACGGGAGGCCGCCTGCGGCGGATCGTTCTGGGTCGATAGCGCCGAGAGCAGCGAGAAGCGCACGAGGGCTTCCGGATTCACGGTGCCGTCGGTCGCGACGCACAGCGCGGCATCGGTCTCGCCGCGGCGGATCGCCTCGACGCCGAGCTGGATCGAGGTGGCTCCGGACGCGCAGGCCGTCGACAGCGAGATCGGCGAGCCCTTGGTGCCAAAGGTTTCCGCAAGATGCGCGGCCACCGACCCGAACATGAAGCGGTGATGATAGGCGCTGTACTTGCCGCCGCCGGAGATGCGCAGCAAATCGTCATAGGTGAAGTCGAGCTTGCCGACGGCGCGGCCGAGTTCGCGGCGCTGCGGCCACTCGACTTCGACAGGTGCGACCGCAAGGAAGAGGGGGCCCGGGAAATCCGCCTTGGCGCCAATGCCGGCCTGCTCGAGCGCTTCCTGCGTCACGAGTTCAGCCATCCGTTCGGACAGGCCGGTGGAGGAAAACGGATCGACGCTGACGAAATCGACGGTGCCGGCCATCGTGGTCTTCAAACCCTCGACCGGAAAGCGCGTGATGGTGCGGATGCCGGATTCGCCGGCGACGAGCTTGGCCCAATTGTCGGCCTTGCCGGCGCCGAGCGAGGTCATGATGCCCATGCCGGTGACGACGACGACGGGGCGCCCGAATTTGTCGCGTGGTGCAGTCATGTGTCCCCCGATCAAGCTCAAGCGTCATCCCGCCAAAGCGCGCCTGCGCTTCAGCTCACTGCTTCGACCAGCGCCATGCCTTCGCCGCGCCAGTGTCCAGCCCCCACCACCACAATCTGGGTGGGCGCGCCCTGCATTTCAATCTCGGTTCCGGTCGAATCGTTCGGCGGAAACAGCGCGCCGCGCGAGATCGACAGCGCGGCGAGCGCGATGCCGAGCGGAAATTGCGTTTCCATGGCGTGACCGAACATCGTTCCGGTCGCGCGCACCGGGAAGTCGGCGTGGCCCTTCAGGAAGCCGCGCTCCTCGCTCGTCGCAGGCTCCGCGCCGGTCGCGCCCGATATGATCGCGCCCTTGCCCTCGCGCTTCGGCAGCTTGGCCCAGAGCTTCTCCAGCGTCGCGGCCATGTCGCCGGGCTGCTTGCGGCGGGCGAGGTCGGCGACGACGCTCGACAGCTTCGCGAACGGCTTCGCGCCGCGCGCTTCCGCATGCGCCTTCGATTCCAGCACCAGGAAGGCGCCGGCAGATCCCAGCGCGAAGCCGGCGTGGTCCTTGCGCGCCCAGACGGGGGCGAACTTGTCCTTCAGATTGAAGTCGCCGAATTCGTAGAGGACCATCAGGTCCTTGCGCTCGCCATTATGCGAGCCGCCGACCAGCGCAATGTCGCTCTCGCCCGAGGCGATGCGCGCCAGCGCGATGCGGGCGGCGTCGGCGCCGGCCACCTCTTCGCCCATGAAGGTGCGCGAGGTGCCGCCAAGACCATGCACGATGGCGATGTTGCCGGCGAGCAGGTTGGAGAGCTGGGCCAAAAACAGCGTGGGCCTGAGATCGCTCATCAGCCGCTCGTTGAGGAAGCCGGGCGCGTTGGCACCCTTGGCCTCGGCCGTAAGCACGCCGGTGTCGACGTTGAGGTCGCGCTCGCCGCCGCCGGCGGCCACCACCATGTCGATTTTCGACAGGATGTCCTTGTTGCCCTTGATCCCGGCGGAGTCGAGCGCAAGCCCGGCGGCATAGGTGCCGATGCGCTGCCAGGCTTCCATCTGGCGCTGGTCGCCCTTCTTCGGGATCTGGCTGTCGAAGGTCACAGGCATCAGGGGATGCACGACGTAGGGCGCAAAGCCCTTCTCGTCGACGTTGATGCGTCTGTCCTGGAGCGCGGCCCAGTTGGCGTCGAGGCCCTCGCCAAGCGAAGTCGCGAGTCCAATGCCTGTGATCCAGACTTCCGTCTGGCCGGGCTTCGAAGCAGTGTCAGTCATGGCGATACGACCTGTTGCGGAAACCCGACGCGCTCGGCGACTTTCGCCATGTATCCGCGCATATCCGCATTGGGGAAGGGAATCAGCGTGAAGGTGAGCGACGAGTTCGCGCGCAGCTTGCCGCCGACCCTGATCTTGGCTTCGGTCATGGCATAGCCCGAGCCCTCATAGGTGAGGCTCGCCTCGATGCTCATGAGATCGCCGGGGAAGACCGAGCCGCGGACCTTGCCTTCCTTCACGGCGGCAAGGATCGGCATGCGCTCGAACTTGAACACGCCGAGCTGAAGCCAGCCGGAGGCCTGCGCCATCGATTCGATCAGGAGCACGCCGGGCATCAAGGGATAGCCCGGGAAGTGCCCCTCGAAGATGGTGCTCTCCTTGGGGACCTGGGCCTCGACGACGATCTTCTTCTCGTCGACGTTGAGGTCGACGATCCGATCGATCATGTGGAAGTATTCGAGTTGCATGGCCGCGCGCTTAGGCGCTCGCGCCCTTGGCCGCAACCAGTTCGTCGATGCGGGCGCACAAATTCTTCAGCACGAAATACTGCTCGGTGGTCGCCTTGCCGTCGTTGACCTCCTGGGTCCACTTTTCCAATGGCAGCTTGATGCCGAACTGCTTGTCGATCGCGAACGCGATATCAAGGAAATCGAGGCTGTCGATGCCGAGGTCATCGATGGCATGGCTATCCGGCGTGATCGTGTCGCGCGGGATGTCGCAGGTTTCAGCGATGATCGTGGCGACCTGATCGAATGTGGAAGACATCACTAAGCCTTTGATATATTGCGGATATTTGTCAGATTTTCCAGAGTGGCACGGTGGGTGGGCATCGCGCCCCTGATGACGCCCTCAAACCCCCCTCTGGCCGGGTCGAAAGCCCGTATATCGGAGCGCCGCCCTGAGTTCAATGGAGCCGGACAGGCCTAAGGACAGGGGCTGGGGACGCCGCCGGTAACGCCTTCGGCCTGGGCGGGCACTCCGCCCGCCTAGATATGCGGCGTCGTGATCTTGACGCAGTCGCGGCGGCCCATCAGCACGCAATCCTGGGTCCGGCGCAGGTCGGCGATGCTGACGGCGAGCCAGATCCCGATTGCGGTCAGGGCGATGGTGAAGGCGAGCGCCGCGATGTTGGCGAGCATGCGGTGGCGGAAGTGGTCAGGTTCGGTGCGGGGCTGCTCGTAGCGCGACAGGTCGAGCGGTGCGGGCGCGACACGCAACGGCTGCACGGTCCCGTTGCCCCGGTGGACCGCTGGGGAAGGCGAGGTGCGCGGCCTGAACTGGAGCACCCGGTGCTCGTCATCCGAGCTTATGGGCCGCTGGGTTTTCATGGTGCGGGGATCACTCCGAAGCAGCGATTTTTAGATAGCACACGTGGAGAACACGTTGCAGAAAATCTTCTCAACGCGCACGTGCATTGCACGTTTGCACTATCCTGCAGGGGCGCAGCGAACCATCGCGGAACCGGCCGTCATCCTGGTGTCAGGCCAGCACGGGTCGCGTTGCAATAGCGGCCATGGCGGTGGCGTCTTCACTCCCGCCCACATCCGCTTGTGATCTCCGCGCCCGGCCGAACGCATTTTACCTGCGCGGACCTCATGGCATAACCTCTGGAACCTGAACCAGCCGTTGCAATCAAGTGAGGGATCCCAGGACCATGACCACCAACGCGCGCGAGCCGAGAGTGCACCCGGTCCCGATCCTGTCGCTTCGGCCGACGCAGATGACGGTCGGCATGCGCGAGGTCAAGGAGAAGCGCAAGCGCTGGCGGGAGCACGACAAGAAGAAGCAGGCCGACCTGCTCGGCAAGCACATGATCCCCGTCGTCTACGGCCCGGACCAGCGCTACTACGTGATCGACCATCATCATCTCGGCCGGGCGCTGCATGACGAAGGCGTCAAGGAGGTGCTGGTTACCATCGTCGGCGACCTCAGAATGGTCGAGCGCGAGGCGTTCTGGGGCGTGATGGACAACAAGCGCTGGGTCTATCCCTACGACGCCAAGGGCGAGCGGCGGGCGTTCCGGGACCTGCCGAAATCGGTCGCCGATCTCAAGGACGATCCGTTCCGCAGCCTTGCCGGCGAATTGCGCCGCATGGGCGGCTTTGCCAAGGACACCACGCCGTTCTCCGAATTCCTGTGGGCCGACTTTCTGCGCCGGAAGCTGTCGCGCAAGGCGGTGGATGCCAATTTCGACAGGGCGCTCGAGAAGGCCCTGGCCTCGGCCAAGAGCAAGGACGCCATCTATCTGCCCGGCTGGTGCGGCCCGGCGGAGGATGATTGAGCGCAACCGCTCATATCAGTCGCGCTGGAAGATCTTGGCGCCGGGATAAGCGCGCCGCGCGTAGGTGACGACCAGCGCGCGATCCTGGGTTGCCAGGAAGGGCGTTCGGATCCGGCACGACCCGATGATGAGGTGCCATAGACCATTGAGCTTCTGAATGACGACGTTCATTTGAGTAGTCCTCGACGACTCCGCATGCGAGGCAAGTGCTGCCTGTCGCGGCGGCCTTGCGATTCACGATCGTGAACACGGGGGTAAAATTCCCGATTCTGGTCGCTGCAAGGCTACGCCGACTATTATTAGTTGGTTACGGCATGCGGCCCGATAAGCCGGCTCTCATCACAGCCGCTTGAGCGACATCATTTTCCGCGCCGACGAAACCGTCCTGAAACAAAGCCGTCTCATCCTTCCTGGAAGTCGAGTTCACGAAGGAGGAGGACATGCGCCGTTTCATTCTCGCCGCCGCCTTGCTCGCGGTCGTATCGGTCGGGTTTCACACCTTCATCTCGGCCTCGCTTGCCGCAGCGCGCGAGGCCAAGGCAGCAACGTTCGCCGAGCGCTTTGCCCCGGCGCTGGATCTGATGGCGAAGCGCTAGCGGCCAGGCGGCGGATACGCTTGATCTTCCGCAAATTCGCTGTAGCGCAGGCGGCTATGGTCCGCCTGCATGATTGCCGGACCAGCGTTGCGCCACGTGCCGAAAGGCCGGGGTCTGCTCCACGTCAAGGTCGGCTCCACGTCATGCAGACCTGGAGACAAGAGACCTGGAGACCTGGCCGTGAGCATCATCTTTCGCATCGTCTTTATCGTCGCCGGCGCGATCACCGCGCTGTTCGTGGCGCGTGATGCGCTGAACTTCACCATCATCCAGACCTTCGTCGCCGTCCTGCTCGTCACCGCCATCGTGGGGGCCGCAAGCGTATGGAGCCTGCGGCGGAAGGCGTGAGCAAGGTACAAGGCAGCGGCTCGGCCGGACTGAGCGAAGCCGAAGCCCGGTTGCGGCTGCAACAGGACGGCCACAACGAACTGCCTCGGCCCGAACGGCGCACGCCGCTGCGCATCGTTCTGGAAGTGCTGCGCGAACCGATGCTCGCGCTGCTGCTGTGCGGCGGGCTGGTCTACCTCCTGCTCGGCGACCTCCGCGAGGCGCTGCTGCTGCTGGCGTTCGGCGCCATCTCCGTCGTGATCACGATCGTGCAGGAGACCCGCACCGAGCGCGTGCTGGAAGCGTTGCGAGACCTGACCAGCCCGCGGGCCCTCGTGATCCGGGACGGCGAGCGGCGGCGGATACCGGGCCGGGACGTCGTGCGCGGCGATCTTCTCGTGCTGGCCGAAGGCGATCGGATCCCCGCCGATGCAGTGATCATGGATGCGCGCGATCTGCAGGTGGACGAGTCCCTGCTGACGGGAGAATCGGTGCCCGTTCGGAAGCAGGTCGTGGCGAACGCCGCTTTGGCCGATCATCGGCCCGGCGGCGACGATCAGCCGTTCGTGTATTCCGGCGCGCTGGTCGTGCGAGGCGAAGGGCTGGCGCGGGTCGAGGCCACCGGTCCTCGCAGCGAGATCGGCAAGATCGGCCTCTCGCTGCATGGCCTGCAGGCGGAGCCGCCCCGGCTCCAGCAGCAGACTGCGCGGCTGGTGCGGCTGTGCTTTCTCGGCGGCGCGGTGGTCAGCCTTGCTGCCGTCCTGCTTTACGGCACTTTGCGGGGCGATTGGCTGCAAGCCCTGCTCGGCGGCATCGCCATCGGCATGTCCATGCTGCCCGAGGAATTTGCCGTGGTCCTCACCGTGTTCATGGCCATGGGCGCCTGGCGCATTTCCAAGGCGCGGGTGCTGACCCGGCGCGCCGCGGCCATCGAAGTGCTCGGCTCCGCCACGGTGCTGTGCACCGACAAGACCGGGACCCTGACCCAGAACCAGATGTCGGTTGCGGAGCTGCGGCGGCTCGACGGGGCGTGCATGCGCCCCGCAGCGTCGGAGGGCGCCGATGTCGGGGCGGAGTTCTTCGAACTGGTCCGTTGCAGCGCGCTGGCGAGCTCTCCTGAACCGTTCGATCCGATGGAGAAGGCCCTGCATGCCTTCGCCGATACGGCTCTGCGCGCGAGAGGCGCAACGGAGGACAGCCCGACATTGGTGCGCACCTACGGCCTGCGCCCCGAGCTGCTCGCCATGACGCAGGTCTGGCAGTCGCCACGCCAGCCGGGATGCTTCGTCTCGGCCAAGGGCGCGCCCGAGGCGATTGCCCGTCTCTGCAGGCTGGATGGCGCGGATCAGGCCGCGATGCGGGACGCCGTCGGTGCGATGGCCAAGGACGGGCTCCGCGTCCTCGGTGTGGCCACTGCCGCTTGCGACGACAAATCCCTGCCGCCATCCCAGGAGGCTTTCGCGTTTCGCTTCGTTGGCCTCGTCGGACTTGCCGATCCGCTCCGTCCGGCCGTTCCCGAAGCGGTCCGCGAGTGCCGCGCGGCGGGCATCCGCGTCGCCATGATCACGGGCGACTATCCGGCAACCGCGATGGCGATCGCGAGGCAGGCCGGGCTCGACGTCGAGGATGCCGTGACGGGCGAGCAGATCAGGGGCGCAGACGAGGCCGAGCTGAACGAGCTCGTTGCGAGCGCGAACGTCTTCGCGCGGGTCTTGCCGGAACAGAAGCTGCGGATCGTTCAGGCCATGAAGGCCAGCGGCGAGATCGTCGCGATGACCGGCGACGGCGTCAACGATGCGCCCTCGCTGAAGGCCGCCAATATCGGGATCGCGATGGGCGGACGCGGCACCGATGTCGCCCGCGAGGCATCCTCGATCGTCCTGCTCGACGACGATTTCAGCTCCATCGTGGCGTCCATCCGCCTGGGGCGCCGCATCTACGACAATCTGCGCAAGGCGATGGCCTTCATTTTCGCCGTCCACGTTCCGATCGCGGGGCTTGCCTTGCTTCCGCTGGTCTTCGGGCTGCCCCTGATCCTCGGCCCGGTTCACATCGCGTTTCTGGAACTGATCATCGATCCCGTCTGCTCGCTGGTGTTCGAAGCCGAGCGCGAGGAGCGCGATGTCATGATGCGCCCGCCGCGGCGAGCTGATGCCGAGCTGTTCTCGTGGCCCCTGGTCGGCTGGAGCATGTTCCAGGGCGCGCTGTCGCTCGCCTTGATCGCTGTGATATTCGTCGCCGCGCTTTACTCCGGGCTTCCGCCGGACGAGGCGCGGACGCTCGCCTTCGTCGCGCTGGTCGTCTGCGTCGTCGCGCTGGTCCTGGTCAACCGATCCTTCAGCGCTTCGTTCGTGTCGGCATTCTTCCGTCCCAACCCCGCATTGCTCTGGATATTTCTGTCCATCGCCTTTGTGCTTGCCACCGCACTGCTCTGGCCGCCGGCCTCCAGCCTGTTCCGCTTTGGTCCGCTGCATGCCGATGATCTGTTGATCACGCTTGGCGCGGGACTGCTGGTGCTGACGGTGCTCGAAGCGCTGAAGCCGCTGTGGGCGCGGCGGCTCCGGTTCTAGTTCGTACCCGGAGAGCCGGGCTTCGGCGGCGCATCGGTTTGATGCGTCTCGTTCCTGCCACCGAGCATCCGGTGCAGCCAGTGCTCGGTGCGGTTACCGACGGTGAGGATCATGAAGGCCAGTGTCAGCGCCGTGCCGACGATCGGCCACTGGCCGACGCCGCAGGCGATGCCGAGGCAGGCGGCGAAGAAGGTGCAAGCGGCGCTGGTCAGGCCGCGGACGCGAAACTTCTCGCTTTCGTGGACGATGACGCCGGCACCGAGGAAGCCGATGCCGGTGAGGATGCCCTGGATGACGCGGCTCGCCGCATCGGTGATCTTGCCGGCCTCGGCGAACTGCACGGCCAGCAATACGACGGTCGCGGTCGAGAGCCCGACGATGCCGAGCGTCTTCAGCCCGATCGGCTTGCCGTGCAGGTCACGATTGAGGCCGATGGCGCAGCCAGCGAGGGTGGCAACGCCGAGGCGCAGAAGAATCTCAGGCCAGTCCATCATTGCTCGTCAGTCACCGTGTCATTCATTTCTTCGGCAGTCGTCCCATCAGATAGAACTCCTCGTTCGGCCGCATGCCCGTGAAATTCGCCAGCCGGTTCGACAGTGCGAAGAACGCGGAGATTGCCGCGATGTCCCAGATGTCGTCGTCGCTGAAGCCGTGCGGTTGAAGCGCGGCGAAATCGTCCTCCGATATCCGCTGCGCATCGGCCGAGACCTTCATCGCGAAGTCGAGCATCGCCTTCTGCCGCGGCGTGATGTCGGCTTTGCGGTAGTTCACCGCGACCTGGTCGGCAATCAGCGGATTCTTGGCGCGGATGCGCAGGATAGCGCCATGCGCGATCACGCAGTACTGGCACTGATTGGCGGCGGACGTCGCCACCACGATCATCTCGCGCTCGGCCTTGGTGATACCGCCGTCCTTCTCCATCAATGCGTCGTGATAGGCGAAGAAGGCGCGGAACTCGTCGGGACGGTAGGCCAGCGTCAGGAACACGTTCGGCACGAAGCCGCTCTTCTCCTGCACGCCGAGGAGGCGCGTGCGGATGTCGTCGGGCAGCGTGTCGAGGGCGGGAGCGGGGAAGCGTGGCGTGGCGGTTGTTGTCATGGGCATGGATTCCGGCTTTGGGGGCAGGAAACATAGTCCATGCAGGCGAGTGGCTCCAGTGGGGTCGCGAGGTCTCGTGCCCCGGACGCGGCGCAGCGCTTCTTCAGCGGTGCGCTGCAGAGCCGGGGCCCATGTTTCCGAGAGCGCAGTGCATGTGGCGTGGGTCCCGGCTCTGCGCGGCAGCGCTACGCGCTGCGGCGCGTCCGGGACACGAGAGCTGTGTTACCGCAGCGGCTTCTTCAACAGCGAGAAGCGGTCGGGATCGAGCCCCATCGAGGGCTGCAGCATCGGGGCTTCGAGGCTGGACATCGACTTCGCCGGCGGGGCCGCGAACACCGGATCGTTCGGCACGTCGCGCTGCGAGGTGGCGCCGCGCCAGCGTTCGAGCACGGCACCGACGAAATGCATGTCGTGGCCGGAGGTGACCGACGGCACGCTGCTAATGGTGGCTTCGCCGCGCGGCAGTTGGTGCGGCGGCACCTCCTTGAAGCGCAAGCGCGTCGGCAACGCGACGCCTTCGCCGAACGCCAGCACTTCGCGGGTGCCGAGCGAGGGCACGAACGAGAGCAGGTTCGCGGCGGCGTCGGACACGGCGGCGCGCAGCAGCGCCTGGTCGCGTTCGTTGGCAAGGCGCATCGTGAACAGCGTGTTGCACTGGGAGATGATGGTGGCGTCGAGCTCGGCGGGGCGCTGCGTGATGAGGCCGAGATAGACGCCGTATTTACGGCCTTCCTTGGCGATGCGCGACACCGCCTTGCGGGTCGGACCGAAGCCGATGTTGCGGTCGGCGGAGGCGTAGCGGTGCGCTTCCTCGCAGACGAACAGCAGCGGCGAGACGCCGTCGCTCCACAGGCCGAAGTCGAAGGCCATCCGGCACAGCACCGAGACGACGGAGTCGATGACCTCGGCCGGGAAGCCGGCGAGCTGCATCACCGTCATCGGCTTGCCGTTGGCGGGCAGGCGGAACAGATGGCTGATGACCTCGGCCATGGTGTCGCCGCCGACATTGGCGTTGTCGAACATGAAGGCGTAGCGCGGGTCGTTGCGCACCGCCTCGATGCGCGAGATTAGCTTGTGATAGATGATGCGCGAGGAGCGGTTCTCGAGCTTGCCCATGCGCTCGTCGATCAGCGACATCAGATCGACGAGGCGGTACGGCACCGGCGTGTCGACGGTGTAGCCGATCTGCTTGGGGTCGATGCGCTTGAGGCCGATGCGGTCGGCGTTCTGGTACTGGGTGTAGACGCCCTTGGCGAGCGGGATCACCTCGGCGAGGATGTCGAGCTCCTCGGGCACGCCGGCGCGGCCGCCGAACAGCACGTCGACGATTTCCTCGAAGTTGAACAGCCAGAACGGCAGCTTCAGGTTTCGCGGGTTGAGCACCAGCGCGCGGTCGCCGAAGCAGCGGCCATATTCGTTGTGGACGTCGAGCAGGAAGATGCGCAGGTTCGGGCGCGCCTTCAGGATCTCGTTGAGCAGCAGCGAGACGCCGGTCGATTTACCGACGCCGGTCGATCCCAGCACCGCGAAATGCTTGGACAGCATTTCCTCGACGTCGACATACGCGATGACGGAACGGTCCTGCTGGAGGAAGCCGACATTGATCTGGTCCGAGCCGGTCGGCGCGTAGATCGTGCGCAGCTCCTGGCTCGTGATCAGGTCGACCGCATCGCCGATGGTCGGATAATTGGTGACGCCGCGCTGGAATTTCGGCTTGTCGCTGGCGTTCATGATCTCGCCGAGCAGGTCGACCGAGGCGATCGCGATGTAATTGTCGCTGCTCGCCAGGTTCTCGCAGGAGACCTCGGTGATCATCGCGACGATGACCGAGCTGGCGCTGCGGATACTGACGAAGCGGCCGACGGTTGCCCGAACTTCCGAGACCGGCATCCGGCTTTCGGCCAGAAGCCCGACCCGGGCGAGCGATCCGCGAACCGATATCACGCGTCCAAAGGATGTCACGATCAATGAACCTGGCAAGAGCAAGGGGTTTAGTCCGGACTATGCGCGGCCGTCGCTGGACAAACGGTTAAACGGCGGGCGCGGCCGCTTCGTTAAATCCGCGACAATTCCACTGTGAGGTTTGTTCCCAGTGCATACATATGAGCGGAAACGGCGGGGAAATGCTGCATTTCCAGGCCGGCCGCGGCTGCGGACGGTTAAGGAGTGGTTTACCATATGCCGAAGAGCGGCGAATGCGGCGCGGTTCGGGATAGCCAAGGAGAGGGCGCGGCGGATGCCGGCAAAGATCGTCAAACAGCGGGTCGGGCCCGGCATCTACCTGCTGCGGTTCAAGACCCAGTACGAGCTGACCTCGACCTTCCTGCGCGTGCAGGAGCACTACGAGTCCCCCAAATTCCACGGCCGCGTCTTCTCGCTCGAGCAGTATATGGACTGGTACGCCGGGCAAAACGGTAACTTCACCTACTACCAGGACTGGTCGGGCTTCAACGTGCCGTCGACGGCGTTCGCTCCGTTCTATGCCGGCGCCTTCGATCCGCTGACGAAGAAGGAGACGCGGCTGCTCCGCGTGTTCGCGAGGCTGCGCGGGCGGTTCTATGTGATCGGCATCTACGAAGGCCGCGGCAGCACCTTGACGCACGAGCTCGCGCACGCGCTGTTCTTCACCGATGACGACTACCGCAGGAAGGTTCGCGACGCCATGCGTGAATACGATACGCGCGCGCTGGAACGGCAGATCGCAGAGGCCGGCTACGCGAAACACGTCATCAAGGACGAAACCCAGGCCTATCTGATTGCGCCGTCGGGCAGGCTCGGTGCCGCGTCGAAGCCGCTGCTGCCGTTGCGACGGCAGTTGCGGGCGTTGTTCCGTGAGCACGCAGCGAAGCTGTCGGTGCCGGGAAGCTAGCCGAAACTGGCCCGGATGAATGCGATGGTCCGCTGCTGGCGGAAATAGTTGCAGTGCCAGACGTCGGGCGACTTGCTAAAATATTCTTCTCCACTGACGGTGAGTGGGAAGCCGGTGCCTCCCAGATCCGTCATCGATCCGGTGTCGACCACGAGGTCGTTCTCGTCGGGGAAGATCTCATCCGCGGCGAGGTCGCCGGCTCTCAATGCCCTGAAGTTCTTCCAGAACTGCCACCCGGGATCAGGCGTCTCGAAGTTCGACTTGACGACGAAATAGGCCGGCTGCGTCGTGCAAGGACCTAGCCGCAACAGATTGAGCTCGTAATTGTTGGAGATCCTGGATTGTCCGAACAGTCCGGGAATGAGCGCAACGAGCCCGTCGAGCAGGGGTGTCTTGGCTAACGTGCCGGTGACGGTCATCACCACCTCGACCAGCTTGCCCGCGACCCAGAGGAACGGATTGGCACCGCCGACGAGCGTCAGCGTCTTCTCGGCATACGTCCCGATGTTGGAAATCAGGCCCAATGCGTGCTGGAGCTTGTCGGGCGCGGCCAGCGAGGTGCCGTAAAGCGGCGAGCCCGCGAAGACGACGCGCGTCCTGGCTGCGAGCGCTCCGCCGAAGGCCTCCAGCCACCAGCGCACGATCAATCCTCCGCGGCTGTGGGCGATGACGTGGACGTCTCCGGAGGCCCCGCTGAAAGCGCGTCCGAGCTCGAGTGCATTCAGCACCGGGCTCACGGCGAGCGTCGCGTGCTCGAAGACGAGAACCTGGTCGTACTTGTTGGCGCCGTCAAAGGCGGCGTTGAGAAATGCCTGGCCGTCGGGCGTTGCCTTGAACTCACCGATCATGTTGACGGCGTTGGAAAAGGTTCCGTGGACCAACAACAGGGTGCGGCCAGTGAATGGCCCATGGGCGTCGGCGCCATCGATGACGAACCCTTGCGGGCCGCGTCGCAATTGCTTGAGGTGGGATTGCAGCGAGACGTCGATCGCGGAATTGAGGCGCATGTCGATGGCGCCGATGGCGGCGGCGGCCTTGTTGGGCTGGAGCCTCGGAAACTCCTTGATCAGAACGACCGTCTGGTCGGGAAGCGGCGGCGGTTCCCCGGCACGTCGTGCACGGCGGCGGCGCTGCGGCACTTCCTTCCGGACCGGAACGCCGTCATACCAACGCAGGACGCCGTTTTCCTCGACCAGTGAAGCTGCGAGGATATTTTCGTCGGGTGAGTTGGAGATGCTCCGCCGGCGACGTCGCAGGCCGGACACGGAGTCCATCTTGTCATCGTGATCGACGTAGAGGGCCTGAAACAGGTCGTCGTGATCCTCGGCCGCCTTGATCAGCGACTGGTAACGCCTGGGATCTTCCGCGGCAAACTGCGACATGTTCGACGCCGTCATTCGTTGATGATTGGAAGCGGTGTGACGTTCAATTCGCGTGCGCGCTGGATGTCGAGCAGGCTGTCGAATTCCTTCTGGCTACGCAAATTGGCCCGGCCTTGCTTCTGCGCGTCCTTGAAGCTGACAGCTCCCGTCAGGTTGGTGGCTTCCAGCATCACGAGATCGCCCGATGCCACATAGGCCATGACCTCGGTGTAGCTCATCCTGGTGAGCCGCCAGCCATACGGGTCGACGTAGCACAATCCCGCGTCGCGGGTCGCGGCATCGCCGATGGCCGGCACCGTGGCGGGCACCTTCACCACACCCTTGAAGTCGTCGTGAGCTCCTTCGGATCGCCAGTAGCCGACGAAGGCGTGATCGGTGAGCAGGACCACGACCGGGAAAATACCGACATATTCGAGGCACGAGGCGAGCAGCAGCGCGAGGTCGATGCAGGTGCCGGTATTGGACGCGATGATCTCGCTCGGGGTGCGCAGCCGCTGCGTCTGTTCCGAGTAGGCGGGGGGAGGGTTGATGTATTGCAGGCGATACTCGTTCACAAGCGCTGTCCAGATCGCCTGCACCTGGCGATCGACGACACGCTGGACCCCCTGCTGATATCCGTCGAACCCTGCGCCGGGATCGTCGAGGATGCCGATCAGGTAACGCCGTGAGGCCTGGATGATCCTCAGGATTGCCGGATCTCGCGGCAGCACGAAGGACGGCAGCCAGGGATTGTTCTCGGTATCGTCGAGCCATTCGTCCACCGGTATCAGCGTGACGCGTCTGGTGTCCTCGAAGACGGTTTGCCCGGCGCAAGTCACCTTGACGTAGACGGCGGACTGCACACGTTCGTGCAGCGAACGGGTCAAGCTGGAGGTGAGGGGAATGATCACGTCGCAGGACAGCGGGCGCTGCAATTCCTTCATCTCCGCGATCGTGTACCGGTAGGGATAGTTCTCGGCGCCGACACACAGCTCGACCTGGATCGTGATCGCATGAACGGTGTCCCGAACCAGCCGCGTCAGCGTCAGCTTGTCGAGCAAGGGCCTGTTGTTGTGCAGCAGGGAATAGTTGATTTCCTCCGGCACTTCCAGGTCGACCTGGATCGGGTTCATCTGGCTGCCCTCTTCTTTCGGGGAGACGCCTTCTTCCTTGCAGGGGAAGCTCTCGACGCCGTCTTGCTGATTGACTTGCTGCCGGGCTCGAAGACGCTGCGCCCCATCCAGATCACGATCGAGGTGCCGTGCACCTTGTCCATGGGCATCGCGTCCCAGGCCTTCAGGAATGCATCCGGGATCGAGAAGATCTTGTTGTTCTCTCCATGACACCAATTCCAGTAGAAGGCCTGAAAAAACAGCTCCGCCAGTTCGTCGTCGATCTCGTCGAGAAATCCGACGGCGACATGAGCCTTGTTTCTGACCAGCTCGCGCGCGATGCGTGCGCCGGAATAGTAGAGATTGAGCGTCACGATCCGCGGTGGCGTGGGACCCACCAGAATCCTGGCCAGCTCGTCGTAGAGAACGGGAAGCTCGCTCTCATGGTCCTGGCGGAGGATCATTCCATCAGGCAGCCGACCGGCTGAATCGATCAGGCTTTCGAAGAGCTGCTTGTTCTTCTCTTTCATGTCCACGTAGAAATCGTCGATCATCCATCCGGCCTGATGTGTGTCTATTCCCGTGACGTGGATCGCTTCCCAGTTTTTGCGAACCGTATCGGCGAGCTCGCTCTTCTGCGGTGTGCGGAGGATCGTCCAGTAATTGTCATCATCCGGCTTGTTGGCGGCGCCGACGGCGGCGCTGATGCGTTTTTCCTCGTCCTCGAATTCGTACTTGTCCTTGAAGCGTCCGGGCGCGCTCTCGACGAACAGAACGCTGGTCGGCGGATGCGGTCTGACCCGCGCCAGTCCGTTGTCGAAGAGGCGCGAGATAAAGACGCTGTGGTAGCGGCCTTCTGCGCGCGTGCCGGAGCTGAGCAAATACTCCCAGGGAATCTCGCAGGCCGCTTCATGGATCGCGCAGATCTGCGCGTCCTCACGATTCCAGTCATGCAGTTCGATCTCGATGTGATCCGCTTTCGCCAGTTCGCGCAGCCGGTCGAGCGATACGCCCACGCTTTTGAGGTCCTCGACCGCGCGCCCGGCGATGGACTTGCGCAACTCGACATCGGGCGCCCATCGCGAGCGCACCCGCAGGAGATAGGCCCATTCCTGTGCCAGGCGCGGGAGCCGCTCAGGATGGTCGATGGGCGTATCGCGCACGCCGGCCGCGCGTATCGTGGCGATCCGCCCTGACGCCGAATTGCCGGCCGGCCGCGTGCTCTTGGATCGTTTGGCCATCGAGCTCCCCCAACTCCCGGCGCGCCGATCGTCTTGACGCTCCGGGTTCCAGTACACCTTTAGATAGCAGGTGCCGTCAAGGGCAGCTCAAGCAGGAGATCGAATTGTCGCCCGGCGCGGAGGCGTTGCTGACGTCCAGCCGTGCGCGATCCGGTCGCAACTGATCGGCGGTGTCCCGGTAAGCCCGATCCGAGGAGTTTGTTGACGGGACCTAATCATTTGTACATTAGTACAAATGAACCCGCGACCTCGGTGCCGCCCTCGGACGCGTGAGCGCGTTACAGCCCTGCGCCCGATTGCGCGATCCGGCGAAGCGGATCGCAAGCCAAGCTTTGGAGGAAGCCATGCAGCCCGAACCAATTCTCGATCTCGCCCATCTCGGCCATATGGAGCTTCTGACGCCCAAGCCGGACGAGAGCCTGAGATTCTTCGTCGACGTCATGGGCATGACCGTGAGCGGGCAGAAGGGCGAGTCGGTCTATCTGCGCGGCTGGGACGATTACGAGCGCTATTCGCTGAAGCTCACGGCGTCCAAGACGTCAGGCATGGAGCACATGGCGCTGCGTGCGCGCAGCCAGCAGGCGCTCGAGCGCCGCGTCGCCGCGCTGAAGGGCTCCGGCTTCGACATCGGCTGGATCGACGGCGACATGGGGCAGGGGCCGACCTTCCGCTGCCGCGATCCTGACGGTCACATCGTCGAGCTCTATTACGAAACCGAATGGTATCAGGCGCCGCCGGAGCTGAAGCCCGCACTGAAGAACCAGGCGCAGCGGTTTCCCGCGCGCGGCGTCAACGTGCGCCGGCTCGATCACCTCAACTGCCTCGCCGTCGACATCAAGGCCAACCGCGAGTTCTTCGAGAACTATCTGGGCTGCCGGCTCACCGAGCAGATCGTGCTGAACGACGGCCGGGAAGCTGCGATGTGGCTGACCATGTCGAACAAGAGCTATGATTTCGCCTATTCGCTCGACCATTCCGGCACGCCCGGCCGCTTTCACCACGTCACCTACGCCCTCGACAGCCGCGAAGAGATTCTTCGCGCCGCCGATATCTTCCTGGAGAACGGCATCCACATCGAGACCGGTCCGCACAAGCACGCGATCCAGCAGACCTTCTTCCTCTACGTCTACGAGCCCGGCGGCAACCGTGTCGAGGTCGCCAATGCCGGCGCGCGTCTCATCCTCGCGCCCGACTGGAAGCCGATCGTGTGGACGGAGGAGGAGCGTAAGAAGGGCCAGGCGTGGGGATTGAAGACGATCGAGTCCTTCCACACCCACGGCACGCCGCCGGTGGAGATGAAGAAGCACGCTTAGAGCATGACCCGGAAAAGTGTGAAGCGGTTTTCCGACAAGGTCATGCTCAAAAGATCAGTGCGTTGACGATCGCACCCGCGCGATCGTCTCGCGGACGCCGGTCCACGCCGGCTTGTCCGGAGCGAACTGCTTGCGCAGGAAGCTGACGAGTCCCTCCACCTGCGCATCGCTCATGCTGTTCCTGAAGGCGGGCATGTAGCCAAGATCGCTCGACACGGGCTCGGCGATGCCGTGCAGGATCACCTGCACGAGATTGTCCGATGTGGCGCTGTGCAGATTGCTGTTGAGCGCGAGCGAGGGCCGGCTGCCGAACAGCGGCAGGCCGCCGACCTCGTGGCAGACGGCGCAGGCGCCCTGATAGAGCCGCGCGCCGGTGGACGAGGCGACGGTGACTTGCGTCGCGCTTTCCAGTCTTGCCGCGAGCGCGGGCGCATCGGCCGCGGCGTCGTTGAACGAGTTGAGATAGACCGCCATCGCGCGGATGTCCTGGTCGGGCAGGGCCTTGAGGTCCCTGACGACAGGGGCCATCGGACCGGCGGCGACGCCGTGATAGCGCGAATGGCCGGTGCGCATATAGGCGAAAAGCTCGTCCTCGCTCCACGGGATCGGCGCATGCGAGAGCGAGGTGAGCGGCGGCGCCTCCCAGCCCTCGGCAAAGCCGCCGGCGAGATAGGAATTGCGTTGCTCGGCGCCGAGCGCATTGCGCGGGGAGTGGCAGCCGCTGCAATGGCCGAGGCTCTCGACGAGATAGGCGCCACGATTCCACTGCTCGGATTTGCTGGGATCGGGCTTGAAGTCCTTGGTCTGGTGGAACAGCGCGTTCCATCCCGCGAGCAGCGGGCGGAGATTGAAGGGGAAGCTGAGCGTGTTCGCGGGCGCGCTTGCGCGCACCGCAGGCTGGGCCATCAGGTAGGCGTAAAGCGCCTGCATGTCGGCATCATCAGTCTTCGAGAAGTGCGTGTAGGGGAAGGCGGGATAGAGTTGCCGTCCGTCGCGATGCAAGCCATCGCGCATCGCGCGCTCGAAGGCGGGATAGGACCAGGCGCCGATGCCGGTCTCGACATCGGGCGTGATGTTGGTGCTGTAGATCGTGCCGAACGGCGTCTCCAGCGCGCGGCCACCGGCATTGGGTACGCCCGTGAGATTGGTGTGGCATTCCGCGCAATTGCCGAGGGCCGCGAGCTGCTGGCCGCGCGCGATCGTTGCCGCGGAATAGACCGATGCGTCGGGCCGCGCGATCGGCGCGATGGCGCGGCCGGGCAGGAGAGCTGCGCCAATGCCAATCGCGGCGGTACAGACCGCCGCAATCGCTGCGACGATGCCGGCGCGCTTGGCGAACGGGTTTTCCCAGATGCGGGACGGAGGCGGTGGGGCAGGTGCGGGGAGAGTTTGCGGCGTAGCCGGTGCATCGCCGTGCAAGCCCTTGAGAATGCGCTCGGGCGTGAACGGCGGCTCGCGGAAGCGGACGCCGGTGGCATCGAAGATCGCGTTCGCGATCGCCGCCGCGCTCGGGACTGAGGCGGACTCGCCGACGCCAAGCGGCGGCTGGTCCTGACGCGGCAGCATCAAGACGTCGATCTTGGGCACGTCGGGGAAGGGGATGATCGGATAGGCGCCCCATTCGCGCGCGGCGACCGCGCCGCGCTCGAAGGAGACCTCCTCCATCAGCGCGCGGCTGGTGGACTGGATGACGTTGCCGTGGATCTGGTGACGCACGCCGTCCGGATTGATCATCAGGCCGGAGTCCTGCCCCGCGACGACGCGCGTCACGCTGACGTCGCCGGTCGCCTTGTTCACGGCAACGTCGGCGATCCACGCCGACCACGCCGCGCCATAGCCTGGAAACTTGCTGTGGACATAGAGTGCGTAGGCAACGCCACGCCCGTGCACGATTTCGCCGTCCTGCTCCTGTCGTACCGGCCGCGGCGTCCAGCCTGCGCGCTCGGCCACCGCGTTGACGAGATCGACCGCGCGCTGGTCCTTCAGATAGCGCAGCCGGTATTCGATAGGGTCGACGCCGGCCTCGGTCGCGGCCTCGTCGATATAGGATTCATGTGCAAAAGTGTTGGGCAGTGCAGACACGCCGCGGAACCAGGAGGCGCGCACGATCGGCGGCATGTCATGGGCGACGACGCGCATGTTGTCGTAGTCGTAAGGCGGGATCGCGGTGCGGTCGCCCATCTGGAGCACGACAGGCTCGGGGGAGATGCGACCCGTCAGCAGCAGCGCCAGCGTCGGCGCGGCGCTCGACGGATAGCGCGTGGCGAGATCGTAAGCAGCGACACCGCCGTCGGCGTCGAGGCCGCCATTGACGTCGATGAGCTGTGCGGTGCCCTTGGGCTCCCAGGTGTGCTCCTGCTCGCGCGTGAGCTGCACGCGCACGGGCCGGCCGACGGCGCGGGACAGCAGAAGCGCGTCCGCGGTGACGTCATCGGCGCAGTTGCGGCCGTAGCAGCCGGCGGCCTCCAGCCTGATGACCTCGATCTCGCTCTCGGGACGCTCGATCAGGAGCGCCAGATCGCTGCGCAGCACGTGCGGATTTTGTGTTCCCGACCAGACGCGGATGTTGCCGTCCTGAAAGTCGGCGACCCCGCAGGACGGGCCGATCGAGGCGTGCATCTGATAGGGCCAGACATAGGTGCGCTGCATCGGCTTGGCCGCGCCTGATATCGCCGCATCGACGTCGCCCTTGTCGATCAGCGTGCGCGGGGTCGAGGGATTGGCCCGTAGCGCCGTCTCGACATCGGCGAGGTCGGTCAGATCAGGTGTCGGCTTCCAGCTCACCGCGAGCCGTTCCGCGGCGCGGATCGCATTCTCCTCGCGCTCGGCAACGACCCCGACGAAATCGCCAACGCGGACGACGGCAATGAGGCCGGGGATGTCGCGCACCGAGGCCTCGTCGACCGCGATCAGGCTAGTGCCGACGAACGGTCCGGCATCGACGCCGGCATAGGGCGGGCGCACCACGCGGCCGTGCAGCATGCCGGGGACGCGGATGTCGTGCACGAAGGTCAATTCGCCTGTGGCCTTGGCGGGCAGGTCGACGCGTGGCATCGACTGGCCGACGATGGCGTAATCGCCGACGGGTTTCACGGCAACCTCGTCGGCAAGCTCGAGCTGGATCGTCTCGCCGCCGATCAGTTCGCCATAGCTGACGCTGCGATTGTCGTGTCCACGGACGAGGCCGTCTTCGATCGTGAGATCGGCCGCCGGCAGTTCGAGCCGCTCGGCCGCGCGCGCGATCAGAAAGTGACGCGCTTGCGCCGCAGCCTTGCGCAGGGGCACGGCCGTGATCTGGATGGTCTCGCTCGCGATCGTCGCGCCCTGGTTCGGCACCAGGGCAGTGTCGCCGAGCACCACGACCACGCGGGCAAAGGACACGTCCAGCTCCTCGGCGACGATCTGGCCGAGCGCGGTGCGGATGCCGGTGCCGAGATCGACATGGCCGTTATAGGCGGTGACAGACCCATCCGCGGTGATACGGACAAAAGTCTCGGATGTGAGCTCGTCCACGGTGCGGACGACGACGAGCGAACCGGATGGCCGTTCAGCTCCGTTCGGGACAGGGGAGGCCATCAATCAGCGGCCTCGGTGAGCTTGCCCGATGCGCGCATCACGGCGCGCAGGATTTCGACATGCGTGCCGCAGCGGCAGAGATTGTAGCGCAGCGCGGCGAGCGCCTCCTGCTCGGTCGGCTGCGGGTTGATCGCGAGCAGCGCCTTGGTGGTCATGATCATGCCGTTGAGGCAATAGCCGCATTGCGCGGCCTGTTCGTCGATGAAGGCCTGTTGCACGACATCAGGCCTGCCGCGCGTGCCGAGCCCTTCGAGCGTCACGATGTCGCGCCCGACGCAGCCACCGACCGGAATCACGCAGGAGCGCGCCGCGGCGCCATCAATCAGGACAGTGCAGGTGCCGCATTCGCCTAGGCCGCACCCATATTTCGGACCGTTGAGCGCGAGATCGTTGCGCAGCACGTAGAGCAGCGGCGTCTCGTGCGCCGCAGTGACCTCGTGGATCCCTCCGTTGACGGTGAGGCGGATCGGTGTCTGCGTCATCTCGTTCCCAAGCCCGCGGTCATGCGGTCGCGAAAAAATCTACGTCGCGACGATACCGTTTGTACACAAACGTGCAAGCCGTGCATGCCGCAGTGCAGCGTGGCTGCCTTCTTTGTGGACAGCGCGGATAGGCAAATGAGGTTTTATGCGGCAGTCGCATCTTTTGCGCCGCACCGCCGCTTGACAGCTATCCGGAGCGCGCGCAACATCGTTCGTATACGAATGATAACCCCGTCGCTGGCTTGCACATGGTGACTGAAACGACGAGCACCGTCTCCGACAAGATCCGCTGCGATGCCTGTCCGGTGATGTGCTACATCAAGCCGGGCGCGGCGGGCGCCTGCGATCGCTACGCCAATCACGACGGCAAGCTTGTCCGCGTCGATCCGCATGTGATCCTGGAGCGCACCGTCTCGCATGGCGGCAAGCTCGTTCCGTTCGGCCGCACCGAAGACTGGGACGGCAAGATCGTCCACGAGCCCTCGACTTTCGTCACCGCGATCGGGGCGGGCACGACCTACCCCGACTACAAGCCGGCGCCGTTCATCGTCTCCGCGGACGTCGACGGTGTCGACATGGTGACCGTGGTCACCGAAGGCATCTTCTCTTATTGCGGAATCAAGGTGAAGATCGACACCGACCGCTACCTCGGCCCCGAAACCGCGACCGTCCGCGCGCAAGGCGAGGCGGTCGGCCATGTCACGACCAGCGAATACGGCTCGCAGATGCTCTCGCTCGGCGGCGTGCATCATCTGACCGGCGGCTCCAAGAAGGAGGGCCGCGTCACCTGCGACACGCTGATGGACCTCGCCAATTGCAAGGCGGTGGAGCTCACCATCGACGGCGGCGCGAGCGTGGTGGTGCAGGCGGGCCAGCCGCCGATCGTGAATGGCATGAAAGAAGAGCGCATGCGCGTCGGCTGCGGCTCGGCGACGATCGGAATGTTCGCTAAGCAATGGCATGGCAAGGTTGACGAGGTCGTCGTGGTCGACGACCACATCACCGGCGTGCTCAGCGAGCACCAGGCCGGCAAGCTGCTCGACATCGCCGACACCGGCATCAAGATGAAGGGCCGCCGCTCGACGCCCGGCCGCTACTTCCAGGTCGCCGATCCCGGCACGGGCTGGGGCGGCACCAATATCTCCGATCCGCTCGCGATCCTCGGGCCGTTCGATGCCAAGGAGGCAAAACCCGGTCTCTCCATGCTGATGGTCTCCACGACCGGCGAGCATTCGTCCTATTACGTGCTCGACGAGGCCCTGAAGCCGGTCGAGACCGAGATGCCCGCTGAGCTGAAGTTCTCGGTCGAACGCATCCAGGAGAATTGCGAGCCGGCGCTGTGTACGGTGCTGTTCATGGCGGGTGCGGGCGGCTCGCTGCGCGCCGGCGTCACCGACAATCCGGTGCGGCTTACGCGCTCGGTCAAGGATGCGCTGACGCGCGTCACCAGCGGCGGCGCGCCTGTGTATGTCTGGCCCGGCGGCGGCATCACCTACATGGTCGACGTGACGCAGATGCCGGCGGGTGCATTCGGCTACGTGCCGACGCCGGCGCTGGTTGCGCCCATCGAGTTCACCATGAAATTGTCCGACTATGCCGCGCTCGGCGGGCACATGGATTACGTCAAGCCGCTCTCCGAGGTGCAGAACGGCGACGATGTCCGCCAGCTGCCCTGGCAGAACCCGATTCCGGGGCCGCGGGCATGACAAGGCTCCCGCAAATCGCATTGCTGTCAGATGGCCGACGGCTGCATTTGCAGGATGGTCCGATTGATCTGATCGTTGAGGCGAGGGGGCGCGAGGGCGAGGTGCGTGCTGCCTATGAGGCGGCGGCGCGCCGGTTCACGGGGCTACTCGATGAGCTCTGTGCGGAATTGCCCGAGCTGCGGACGGCCGCCGGGGAGCGCATCACGTTGAAAAGTGTGGTCGCCCGCCGCATGCATGCCGCGGTAGCGCCCTATGCCGCTGATTGCTTCATCACGCCGATGGCGGCCGTTGCCGGCAGTGTGGCGGAGGAGATTCTTCGCGCTATGCTCGGCGCCGCAACGCTCGATCAGGCCTATGTCAACAACGGCGGCGACATCGCGCTTCATCTTGTCGGGGGTGAGCATTTTTCCGTTGGCCTGATGGACCGGCCCGATCGCGCGGGCGTGATGCGGACGATGAGGATCGACGCGGACGACTCGGTGCGGGGGATTGCGACCAGCGGACGCCACGGCCGCAGTTTTTCGCTCGGCATTGCCGACGCGGTGACGGTGCTCGCGGCAACGGCATCGCAGGCCGATGCGGCCGCGACGGTGATCGCCAATGCCGTCGATCTGCCAGGGCATCCCGCAATCATCCGAAAGCCTGCGAACGAGCTTCAGCCCGACAGCGATCTCGGCGCGCGTCTCGTCACCCGCGACGTCGGCGCGGTGTCGCCGAACGAGATCGCCGCGGCGCTGGAATCTGGCGCGGAATGTGCACGGCAATTGTTCGATCGGGGATTGATCGAGGGTGCCGTGTTGCAGCTCAGTGGTGATATGCTTGTCATCGGACCGAAAGATATTGAACGGCAAGGATCGCGCCCGCGTCAGTTGGAGAACGCGGTTCATGCGTGAGCAGGGACGAGCCCAAGGGAAACAATCATGAGCGCGATCATCCGCAAGATCGTCACCGTCGTCGAAGAGACGCAGATGGAGATGGGCCGCCAGGTCTCGCCGCCGACGCGGCGCGCTGCTGCGATCGCCGTGATCGAAAATCCCTTTGCCGGAAAATATGTCGAGGATCTCTCGCCGCTGATCGCGATCGGTGAGGAGCTCGGCGAGCTCCTGTCGAAGCGCGCGGTGGCCGCACTCGGCATCGATGGCGCGAAGGCGCAGAGCTATGGCAAGGCCGCGGCCGTCGGCGAGAACGGCGAGCTGGAGCATGCCGCCGCCATCCTTCATCCGAAGATGGGCGCGCCGGTGCGCAAGGTTTTGACCAAGGGCGCGGCGCTGATCCCGTCGTCGAAGAAGCGCAGCGGTCCGGGCACGACGCTCGACATTCCGCTCGGGCACAAGGACGCGGCCTTCGTGCGCAGTCATTTCGACGGGATGGAAGTGCAGATCAACGACGCGCCGCGTGCCAACGAGATCATGGTCGCGGTCGCCGTCACCGACAGCGGTCGTCCGCTGCCGCGCGTCGGCGGGCTGACGGTCGCGGAAGTCAAGGGCGAAGACGGTTTGAGATAGAAGACGCAAGAGAGTTCAAAACTGGAGGTTGGGATGCGAGCAAGAAATTACTTCGTCGGGGCGGCCTTTGCGCTTCTGGCCGGCGGCATGGCCCATTCGGCCCTGGCGCAGGACATCAAGATCGGCGAGATCAACAGCTACTCGCTGCTGCCGGCATTCACCGAGCCCTATCGCAAGGGCTGGCAGCTCGCGGTCGAGGAGATCAACGCGGCCGGCGGCATCAACGGCAAGAAGCTGGTCGTCGTCTCCAAGGACGACGGCGGCAAGCCGGCCGACGCGCAGACCGCCGCCAATGAGCTCGTCTCCAGTGAAGGCGTGGCGATGCTGACGGGAACGTTCCTGTCGAACATTGGCCTCGCCGTCTCCGACTTCGCCAACCAGAAGAAGGTGTTTTTCCTCGCGGCCGAGCCGCTGACGGATGCGGTGACCTGGTCGAAGGGCAACAAATACACCTTCCGCCTGCGTCCCTCGAACTACATGCAGGCCGCGATGCTGGTGGAGGCGGCAGCCAAGCTGCCCGCCAAGCGCTGGGCGACGATTGCGCCGAACTATGAATACGGCCAGTCGGCGGTCGCCGTGTTCAAGAAGCTGATGTCGGAGAAGCGCCCCGACATCCAGTGGGTCGACGAGCAGTGGCCGCCGCAGGGCAAGATCGACGCAGGTCCCGTGGTGCAGGCGGTGGCTGCCGCCAATCCCGAGGCGATCCTCAACGTCACCTTCGGCGCCGATCTCGTCAAGCTCGTGCGCGAAGGCAACACCCGCGGCCTGTTCAAGGGGCGCGAGGTCGTCTCCTTCCTGACCGGCGAGCCCGAATATCTCGATCCGCTGAAGGACGAGACGCCCGAAGGCTGGATCGTCACCGGCTATCCCTGGTACTCGATCAAGACGCCCGAGCATGACGCGTTCCTGAAGGCCTATCAGGCGAAGTACAACGACTATCCGCGCCTCGGCTCGATCGTCGGCTACCAGACCATCAAGGCGGCCGCAGCGATCCTGGCCAAGGCAGGCTCGACCGATCCGGAGAAGCTGATTGCCGCGGCGGAAGGCCTGTCGATGCCGTCGCCGTTCGGCGAGATCACCTTCCGCAAGATCGACCACCAGTCGACGCTCGGCGCTTTTGTCGGCAAGACCGCGCTGAAGGACGGCAAGGGCGTGATGGTGGACTCGTCCTACAAGAAGGGTGCGGACTATCTGCCCAGCGACGCCGAAGTCGAGAAGCTGCGTCCGAAGGATTGATCTCCACTGCCGTAGGGTGGGTTAGCCCTGCGGACTGCGCGTAGCGCAGACCGCTCGGCGTAACCCACCATCTTCGGTGCCACACGAGAAAAGTTGGTGGGTTACGCTTCGCTAACCCACCCTACGACTCCCCTGAACCCGGACCGCCGATGGCCTTTTACGTCGTACAGTTTCTGACCGGTCTCGCCAGCGCAGCGTCGCTGTTCCTGGTGGCGTCGGGCCTGTCGATCATCTTCGGCGTGACGCGGATCGTGAATTTCGCGCATGGCGCCTTCTACATGATCGGCGCCTACATCGCCTTCACGCTGACGGAGCGCCTGTCGGGCGCATTCGGCTTCTGGGGCAGCATCGTGCTGGCGGCGATCGCCGTGGCGATGATCGGCGTCATCGTCGAGATGGTGCTGCTCCGCCGCATCTATCACGCGCCGGAATTGTTCCAGCTGCTTGCGACCTTCGGCCTGACCTTGATGGTCGAGGACCTCGTCGTGCTGATCTGGGGGCCTGACGATCTCGTCGGCCGCCGCGCACCGGGCTTCAAGGGTGCGATCGATTTCTTCGGCCAGAACATCCCGAGCTACGATCTGTTCCTGATCGTGCTCAGTCCCGTCGTGCTCGGCATCCTCTGGCTGCTGTTCCAGCGCACGCGCTGGGGCGTGCTGGTGCGCGCGGCGACGCAGGACCGCGACATGGTCGCAGCGCTCGGCGTGAACCAGAAATGGCTGTTCACATCGGTGTTCGCGGTCGGCGTCTTCCTCGCCGCGCTCGGCGGCGCGCTGCAGATTCCCCGCGATGCCGTGCATCACGCCATGGATCTGCGCATCATCGTCGAGGTCTTCGTCGTGGTCGTGATCGGCGGCCTCGGCAGCATCGTCGGCGCGTTCGTCGCGGCCGTGCTGGTCTCCGAGCTCAATGCCTTCGGCATCCTGATCTTTCCGAAGATTTCCATCATCCTGGTCTTCTTGGTGATGGCGGTGGTGCTGATCGTGCGACCCTGGGGCCTGTTCGGCAAGCCGGAGGCGCCTGCGCGCAAGACGCCGGGTCTCACCGTCAATCCCTGGCGCCCGCTGACGTCGAACGAGCGGCTGGCGGCGCTGGCCGCGCTTCTCATCGCAGCGACCCTGCCGCTGTTCGCCGGCAACTATGCGCTGACCGTCGGCTCCGAGATCGCGATCTTCGTGATCTTCGCCGTCAGCCTGCACTTCCTGATGTCGGTCGGCGGGCTCGCGTCCTTCGGCCACGCCGCCTATTTCGGGCTCGGCGCTTATGGCGTTGCCTTCCTCGCCAAGATGGCGGGGCTGCCGATGATCGTGTGCCTGCTGCTCGGGCCGTTGCTCGGCTGCATGGGCGCCGCCGTGTTCGGCTTCTTCGCGGTGCAGCTCTCCGGCGTCTATTTCGCCATGCTGACGCTCGCCTTCGCGCAGATCGTCTGGTCGATCGCGTTCCAGTGGGTGAGCGTAACCGGCGGTGACAACGGCATACTCGGCGTCTGGCCGGAAAAATGGGCGTCGAGCCCGTCGAACTTCTATTGGCTGGCGCTCGGCGTCGCGGCGCTGGTCACCATCGCGCTGCGGGCCATGGTGTTCTCGCCGTTCGGCTACGCGCTCCGGGCCACACGTGACTCGCTTCTGCGTACAGAGGCGATCGGCATCAACGCCAAGCGCATCCAGTGGACGGCGTTCGTGATCGCGGGCACCACCGCCGGCATCGGCGGCGCGCTGTTTGCGTATCTGAAGGGCAGCGTCTTCCCGGACAATCTCGGTATCTCGCTGTCGGTCGATGCACTGGTCATGGTGCTGCTCGGCGGCGTCGAGACGGTGTCCGGCGCGGTGATCGGCGCCATCGTCTACAAGGCATTGAACATCTGGCTGGTCAGCCAGACCGATTTGTCGAAGCTCGTGCTCGGCGGCTTCATCGTCCTGATCGTGGTCGTCTTCCCCAAGGGCATCGTCGGCATGCTGGAGATGCTGGCGCAGCGCCGCAGGAAGTCTTCGCCGCCGGGATCCTCCTTGCTTGCCAAGCCGATCGAGTCCGCCGAATGAGCGCTGCACCCCCACTTCTCGCGGTCGAAGGCCTGACCAAATCCTACGGCGGCATCCACGCCGTGCGCGGCGTCTCGTTCTCGCTGCGCGCCGGCGAGATTCTGGCACTGATCGGACCGAACGGCGCCGGCAAGAGCACTTGCTTCGACATGCTCAACGGCCAGAACAAGCCTGATACCGGCCAGGTCCGCCTGCTGGGCGAGGAGACCACCGGCAAGAAGCCGCGCGAGATCTGGCGGCTTGGGGTGGGGCGTACCTTCCAGATCACCGCGACCTTCGCGACCATGACGGTGCGCGAGAATGTGCAGGTCGCGCTGATCTCGCACTGGAAGCAGCTGTTCAATCTCTGGGGCTCGGCACCGAATTTCGACCGCGGCGAGGCCGGCCGTCTGCTCGAATTGGTCGGCATGAGTGGCTATGCCGATCGCCCCTGCGGCGAGCTCGCCTATGGCGATCTCAAGCGGCTCGAGCTTGCCGTGGCGCTGGCGAACCAGCCGAAGCTGCTGCTGATGGACGAGCCGACCGCCGGCATGGCGCCGCGCGAGCGCGTCGACCTGATGCGGCTGACGGCGCAGATCGCGCGGGAAAAGTCCATCGGCGTGCTCTTCACCGAGCACGACATGGACGTGGTGTTCGAGCATGCCGACCGCATCATCGTGCTGAATCGAGGGACGCTGATCGCGGAGGGCTCGCCGGCCGAGGTACGCGGCAATCCGCAGGTGCAGGCGGTCTATCTCGGCGAGGGCCTGGTCTACGATTCCCGCCACCGCGAGGGAGCCTCGCCATGAAGCTGACGGTCGAGGGCCTCAACAGCCATTATGGTCCGGCGCATATCCTGTTCGACATCGGCTTCGAAGTCGGCGAGGGCGAGGTCGTTGCGCTGCTTGGACGCAACGGCGCCGGCAAGTCGACGACGTTCCGCTCGATCGTCGGCCTCGTCGCACAGCGCTCCGGCCGCATCATGTTCGAGGGCAAGGATGTCTCGGCGCGGCCGACGCACGAGATCGTGCGCGAGGGGCTCGGCTATGTGCCGGAGGAGCGGCGTATCTTCACGGACCTGACCGTCGAAGAAAATCTCGAGGTCGGCAAGCAGCCCAAGCGTCCGAACGCGCCATACTGGACGCGCGAAAAGCTGTTCACGCTGTTTCCAAATCTCGGCGAGATGAAGAACCGCCCGGGCGGTCGAATGAGCGGCGGCGAGCAGCAGATGCTGACGATCGCGCGAACGCTGATGGGCAATCCGTCGCTGGTGCTGCTGGACGAGCCCTCGGAGGGCCTGTCGCCGAAGATCGTGGAGCAGATGGTCGATGCCATCCTGACCATGAAGAAGGAGGGCGTCAGCATCGTCGTCTCCGAGCAGAATTTGCATTTCGCGCGGTTGATCTCCGATCGCGCCTACATCATCGAGCGCGGCCGCATCTGCTTCGGCGGCACCATGGCCGAGCTCGATGCGCGTCCTGATATCCGCGACGCGCATCTGTCGTTGTGAAGGCAAGGGGAAGGGCAGCGAACGGATGGCAAGAAGTGTCACGGCGAAGAAGAGCGTCAAGCCGGCAAAACCGCCCTATGTTCTCGACGAGCAGGTCGGCTTCATCCTGCGCCAGGTCTGGCAGCGCCACAGCTCGATCTTCTCCCGCGACATCGGCACGAATTTGACGCCGACGCAGTGGGCGGCGCTGTCGAAACTCGCCGAGACCGGGCCGTGCTCGCAGAACCAGCTCGGCCGTCTCACGGCCATGGACGTCGCGACCATCAAGGGCGTGATCGATCGCCTGACCGCGCGCGGTCTCACCGAGACCAGCCAGGATCCCGAGGACGGCCGGCGGCTGCTGGTGAGCCTGACGCGTGCCGGCCTGCAGCTTGCGGAGAAGGTCGCGCCGAATGCGCTTGCGATCACCCGCGAGACACTGGCGCCGCTCGACGCCCGGGAGCGCGAGATGCTGATGGCGCTGTTGAACAAGCTGCGGTGAAGGTGTCGTAGGGTGGGCAAAGGCGCGAAGCGCCGTGCCCACCGTCTTCAGATGATTCAAAGGAAGAATCGTGGGCACGCTTTCGCTTTGCCCACCCTACGGCAGTTGAACAAGCTGCGGGGATTGGCGACTAACCTCGATGAAGGATTTGTCGAGGTCTACCGGCATGAGAGCGACGGCACGTATTGCGATGGTCTTGAGCCTTGGTGCGGCGCTCGCGGGCCAATGCGCGCCTGCCTTTGCCGCGCAGCCCTACGAGGGGTTCTGGGCTTCGACCAGGAAGGATTGCCGTGATCAAGACAGTGCCAACCGCATGAGTATCGAGGGTGGCAATCGCCTGTACTGGTACGAGACGCGCTGCCGTGCCGGCGAGATCACCGCTGACGGCAGCCGAAGCTGGAGGATGCGGCTTTCTTGCGAAGGCGAGGGCGAAAAGTTTCGCTCCAATCCCCGGATTTCGATCGCTACGGATGGCAAGCTGGTGATGGACAATGGCCCGGTCGGGCAGGCCAAGCGCCAGGTCTACGTGCGTTGCGATGCCGCCAGGCCGCGCTGACGCGGCCGATCAGCTTTTCCCCGGCCATTTGGCCCGGTAGCGGATCTCGCTGCCGTCGGCCTGTGATTGCCACGGACCGAACTCCGCGGCATGTGGTGCCTTGGCTGACAGTCCGATCGGGTAGAGCCTGTTGGGCTGGCCTTCGATGTTGACGGCGAGCTGCCGGTGCGAGGTTCGGAACGCGAGTTCGACTTCGCCTGCGATGACGGGTCTGTCGCCATCGCGGCGGAGGAGGCTTTGCTCGCTCGGCATGGTGTTGAGGTCGGTCTGTAGTTCGACGGCGACCTCGCGGGCGGAGTTCGGCAACGCCGATTCCGCGGGAAGGCGAACCTCGAAGACGAGAAGCGGGTTGGCAGCGTTCGGGTTGAGCCAGGGCGTGGCCGTCGTGATCGCATAGACGTAGTAGGCGGTCCCGGCGGCGGCGCAGAGCACACCGAGCGCGGCAAATGATTTCAGGCTGTTGCCGACGAGCCCGCCGGCATTTTCCCGGCCGCGCATCGCCAGCTTCGTGCCGAGAATCATCCCCGCGATCGCGCCGGCCGGGGCAAGGACGAACAGCGCCAGCAAGCCGGAGGTGATCGGATCAGCCGGGGTCCCAAAATTGGTCAGCTCGAGGATCAGCAGCACGACGACAAAGCCCGCCACCGCACCTGCCAATCCGCCTGCGGCGATCCGCAACGAGCTCCTCATGTCCCCTCGACGCTCCAGCAATGAAATGCCGCCGCCAGGGGCTGCCTGCGTTAGACGCAGCAGGCAGGAGACTTGTTCAACGCTTTCTCGGAGCTATGCGGAGCGGCGAGCCGCTGCGGCTGCGTCACTTCGCCACCACCTCCGGCACCCGGCCGGCCGGCGGCGTGTTGCGGCTGCGCTGGGTGCGCACGATGCCGTCGATGATGGTCATGCCGACGCCGGGGAGGTCGCCGAGCTGGACGCTCTCCAGGATGTTCTTGCCCGGCGAGTGCTGGGCCTTGTCCATGATGACGAAGTCGGCGGAGCGGCCCACTTCAATGAGGCCGCAATCGAGCTCGCGCATCCGCGCCGTGTTGCCGGTGGCGAGGCAGAACGCGATCTCCGCCGGCAGATCGCCGAGCGAGGACAGCATCGAGACCATGCGCAGGATGCCGAGCGGCTGCACACCCGATCCGGCCGGCGCGTCGGTGCCGAGGATGACACGGTGCAGGTCGCCCATCTCGCGCGCGATGCGTAGCGTGAACAGGGCGGAGCGCTCATTGCCGTTGTGAACGAGCTCGAGCCCGCGCTTGCAACCTTCACAGATGCAGCGGATCTGGTCGTCGGGCAGGGCGGTGTGGCCGCCATTGATGTGGCCGACCACGTCGGTGTCGGCCTCCAGCACCACGTCCTTGTCGATCAGGCCGGATCCGGGAATTGAAGGTCCGCCGGTGTGGATCGTGCTCTGGATGCCGTATTTGCGGGCCCAGCCGACCATCTTGCGCGCGGTGGGGCCGTCCTTGACGCCGCCCAAGCCCACTTCGCCGAGCAGCTTGACGCCGGCCGCGGCCAATTCCTTGAAGTCCTCCTCGACCATCTCGCATTCGATCACGGGCGCACCGGCGTGAACTTTCACGCCGCCCGGCCGCAAATTCCAGAATGCGCGCTGGGCGAAGATGGCCATGGCCTTCAGCCCGACGACGTCGCGCGGACGTCCGGGCATGTGCACCTCGCCGGCGGAGATCATGGTGGTGACGCCGCCGTGCAGATTGCTGTCGATCCAGCCGATCTGGTTCTGGCGCGGCGTCCAGTCGCCGGCGACGGGGTGGACATGGCTGTCGATCAGGCCCGGCGCGACCGTGGTGCCGTTGGCCTCGACGATGGTGGTTGCGCCTTCCGTATTGAGATCCTTGAAGCGGCCGATCGCGGTGATCTTGCCGTTCTCGGCGACGATGGTGTCGCCGTCCAGGATCGGCTTTTCCAGGGCGCCGGACAGGATCAGGCCGATATTCCGGATCACGAGCTTCGAGGGTCCGGTGGCCTGGGGGGCGTCATGCGCCATGGAAGGGGCTCCTTGTTCGTAACTGCAACGCTTTCGATCTTGGGCAGCCTTGACCGCGGGATCAAGCCGGATTATTCATTAGTATACAAATGATCGTGTACAAACGACGCATAGCTGACCGCCTCGGAAACCGCACTGGAAGCGAAACGGAAGGGTGAGATGAGCAATTTCAATCAGGAAAGCGTTCTGAGCGTCCACCATTGGACCGACACGCTGTTCTCCTTCAAGACCACCCGCAGCCCGACCTTCCGCTTCCGCAACGGCGAATTCACCATGATCGGGCTCAAGGTCGGCGAGAAGCCGCTGCTGCGGGCCTACAGCGTCGCCAGCGCCAATTACGAGGACACGCTGGAGTTCTTCTCGATCAAGGTGCCGGACGGCCCGCTGACCTCGCGCCTCCAGCACCTGAAGCAGGGCGACGAGATCATCGTCAGCCGCAAGGCCACCGGCACGCTGGTGATCGACAACCTCGAGGAGGGGCGCAACCTCTACCTCATCGGCACCGGCACGGGCCTCGCGCCGTTCCTGAGCGTGATCAAGGATCCCGAGACCTATGAGCGGTTCGAGAAGGTCGTGCTGCTGCACGGCTGCCGCCACGTGAAGGAGCTCGCCTATGGCGAGATGATCACGGAACATCTGCCGAAGGACGAGCTGCTCGGCGAGTACATCCAGAACCAGCTGATCTACTACCCGACCGTGACCCGCGACCCCTTCCGCAACCGTGGCCGCATCACCGACCTCATCACCTCGGGCAAGCTGTTCGCCGATATCGGCCTGCCGGCGCTGGAAGCCGCCCACGACCGCGTCATGATCTGCGGCAGCCCGGCGCTGGTGGCGGACACCCGCGTGCTGCTCGGCGAACGCGGATTCGTCGAGGGCAACCACGGCGAGCCGGCCCAGTTCGTGGTCGAAAAGGCCTTTGCCGAGCGTTAAAGCGTTTTCGAGCGAAGTGGGTACCGGTTCGCGCCAAGAAAACGCGTCAAAAATAGAAACCAGAGCCCCGTTCCGGGGCTCTGGGCGCGGAATTCCTACGCAATAAGACCGCATTTTTGCCGCGTGGGGCCCGTTGCGGCGCCGATTCGGCACACGATACACTTGTGGGAACGAATCAGCGGAGTTCCCACATGGTTGCGGACAGCGACAGCAACATCGCCTGGCACCGGGTTCAGTTGAAGAAGAACCGCGCCGAGTTGAAGGCGCTCGAGACCGCGCGCTTCACGATGGGCGAGATCGCCTCCTCGAAGCGGAACGGCCAGACCCAGAAGGCGATCGCGGAACTCAAGCGCAAGATCGCCCAGTCCGAGCGCGTGATCGCCGATCACGACAAGCGCACGCGCCGGCCGCTCGGCACCGACATGCAGAGCCTCAGCAACGGTAGCTGGAGCCATTGGGACGCCTATACCAACCAGCAGCAGCGCAAGACCGGTCAGCGCTCGCCGGGGCGGGGCTAGGCGCCTCTCTCCACGTCTACGGCCGACGAGGCGGCTCCTCTTGTGCCGTCCACGCCGCACACCATCTGGGTGAGACGCCACCAGCCGCTCCGGTGATTCCATGACAGCGCGCCTCGATTTCACCAGCGAGGCCTTTTTTCGCGATCCGCCCAAGGCGATCGCGACGTTGCGCATGTCCGGCCCCGTGGTCGCGACCCGGTTTCCTCTCGTTGGCGATGTCTGGATCACCACGACCCATGACGCGACTGCGCAAGTGCTGAAGGACGGCGCCAATTTCACGCTGCGCAAGGAGGATGGCGACCTCGCGGGTCTGCGCTGGTGGACGCCGAGATATGTCAGGACCATCGCCAACAACATGCTGACGATGGACGAGCCGGATCACACCCGGCTGCGCAGCATCGTGGACGAGGCGTTTCGCCGCCGCGCGATCGTCGCGATGGAGCCGCACATCCGTGCCATCGCCGACGGCCTGGCTGCCGAGCTGTTCGCGGATGGAAGCCCGGCCGATCTGGTCCAGCGCTACGCTCGCATCCTGCCGCTCGCGGTGATCTCCGAGCTGCTTGGCCTGCCGCCGGCCGATCGTCCGAGATTCATCGCCTGGGCCAATACGATGTCCTCGCTGACGAATGTCGCCGGCTTCTTCCGCCTGCTGTTCGCGTTCCGCAAGATGCGCGCCTACCTCGAGCGGCAGTTGCAGATCGCGCGCGTGCAGGGCGGCGAGGGCCTGATCGCCGAGCTGGTCCAGGTCGAGCGCGAGGGCGGTCAGATCACGCCGGACGAAATGGTCTCGATGGTGTTCTTGCTGCTTGCGGCCGGCTCCGAGACGACGACGCATCTGATCAGCGGCTCGGTCTACGAGTTGCTCAGGACTCCCGGCCTTCGCGATTGGCTGGAGCAGGACTGGAGCCGCGCCGGGCTCGCCGTCGAGGAATTCCTGCGTTTCGTCTCGCCGGTGCAATTTTCAAAACCGCGCTATGTGCGGCGGGATGTCGAGGTCGAAGGTGTGCGCCTGAAGAAGGGCGATCGCGTCATGGTGATGCTCGCCGCGGCGAACATGGACCCGGCGGTGCATGATCGTCCCGAGAGCCTCGATCTCGAACGCAAGCCCAACCGCCATTTGTCCTTTGGTACGGGGATCCATTTCTGCCTCGGGCATCAGCTCGCACGCATCGAGGCGACTTGCGCGCTTCAGGCCTTATTCACGCGCTGGCCGCGGCTTGGGCTGGCCGTCGACGTCTCGCAGATTCACTGGCGCAGGCGGCCGGGGATTCGCATGATTGCGAAATTGCCCGTGATTGCCGATGCCCGCGAAACGCGCCAGGCGAGTTCCGATGACGAGCAGCTGCTCGCAAGTTGAAGGGAACCGCGATCGCCGTTCCCTCATGCAACTGCGAAACAAACCCCGCGGTGCAGGCGTTGGCCATTGCTGACAACAATGATGGAGCAATCCATGCCCCACGGAGGCAAGACGCATATCGGTTCGGGCGCGCACGGCAAGGGCGCAGGCAACGGAGCGCTGACGGACATTCCCAAGGACAAGATCGGCGACAACATGATCCTGTCGAACCGCGACAAGGCGCAACATTCCGACATTCGCGGCATGGACAGCAAGTTCATCCAGACCGAGCAATATCAGGACCATTCGGCCAACCGGCTCACGGACGACGAGGAGCCCCCCGAAGATTAAGCGCCGTCAAGAGCCCGTCGACTTCTTCGCCGCGACGAGATCGCGCTCCCAGCCGAACACGGAGCGGCCGTCGAGATCGGGCGAGGCTGCACGCTCGCCGGTGATATAGGCCTCGACCGACGGGCCGCGTGCCGTTCGCTCCAGGCGCCGCGCCTGGTCGTCGAGGCGCCTGATCGCCTGCATCTCTTCCTCACGCCCGAGCCTGGCGCTCTGGACCGCATCTTTGAGCACACGGATGGTCTCGTCATAGACCTTGATCGGAACGGGGTAGGGATGCCGGTCCTTGCCGCCATGGGCGAGCGAGAACCGCGCGGGATCGGTGAAGCGATACGGCGCGCCGTGAACGACCTCGGCGACCATCGCCAGCGAACGCACGGTGCGCGCGCCGACACCGGGCGTCAGCAACAGCTCCGGGAAGTCGACCGGGCCGCGCTCGGCGGCGGCGGCCAGCGTGCCGTGCAGGCGGCGCGCGAACACGTCCTTGGGACGGACATCGTGATGCGCGGGCATGATCAGATGCGGCAGCATCGCCTGCGCGGGCTCGGGCGCAGTCCCGGTGAGGCGCTCGAACTCAGTGAGAATGCGATCAGGGCCGAGATCGCATAAAAGCTCGAGCTGCGCGGTGCGCGAGACATCGGCGCGATGGTCCGTGAGATTGACGATCTCGCCCTGCTGCGGTCCGTCGATCGCGCTGTGCGGCGTATCGACAAAACTCTTCAACGCCTCGGAATGCCAGTGATAGCGGCGGGCCTGCCGCTTGTCGCCGTTCATGCCTTGCTGCACCACCGTCCACTTGCCGTCCGCCGTGACGAAGAAGCCGTGGAGATAGAGGTCAAAACCGTCTTGCACGGCTGCGCTATCGACCTTCGCCACCAGGCGGCTGGCGCGGGTGAGCTTGGCGCCGTCGAAGCCGACGCGATCGCCGAGCTGCAGCAGCTCGTCCGGCGTCTTGCGCGAATGCTGTCCGCGCCCGCCGCAGACATAGACGCCGAGTTCGTCCTGGAGCGGGCCGAGCCCACGCTTCAGCGCGCCGATCACGGAGGTCGTGATGCCGGAGGAGTGCCAGTCCATTCCCATGACGGCGCCGAACGACTGGAACCAGAATGGATGCGAGAGACGCTGGAGAAAGGCGTCGCGGCCGTAATGATGGACGATCGCCTGCGTGACGATGGCCCCCAGCGATGCCATGCGACTCGCCAGCCAGGGCGGAACCCGTCCGCTGTGCAAGGGAAGATCGGCGCTGCCGCTACGTCTGGTCATGAGCGGCTCAAGCTAGCGCAGTTCGGCGACGGTTGCATCAGCGGAATGCTGCATTGCACGAGACGGGGGAGCGAAGCCGGCCGGAAGGCGTTGAGCGCTGACGCGAGCGAAGGACAGGGACAGCAATGAATTGGCAGGCTCTCACGACCGACATCGACGGGATGTTCGGGTGGATACCATCATGGTTCATCGGCCTCGGCCTGGTTGCCGGTGCGATCCTGCTTGCGCTGTCCGTGTATCGATTCGCCGTCTGGCTGTTGAACCGCGCCTTCGAGACCCGTCTCCCGCTTCTGGGCGTCTTCATCGAGCGGACGTCCGGGCCGGCCCAATTGGCGCTGTGTCTTGCCGCCGTCGCGCTGGTCCTGCCACTCGCGCCGCTGGACGAGGCGTTCCGGACACCGCTGATGCGCCTGTTCGTCGTCGCCGTCATTGCCCTGGTCGGCTGGATATCGATCCGCGTCGTCGACATGAGCGCGGCACGCTACCTGCAGAATTTTCGCGACGTGACCGAAAATTTCGTTGCCCGCAAGCACGTCACGCAGGTGCGGGTGTTCAAGCGCGTCACCGACACCATCATCGTCGTCATCACGGTATCCACTGCGCTGATGACGTTCGACTCGGTGAGGCAATATGGCGTCAGCCTGTTCGCCTCCGCCGGTGCCGCCGGTATCATCGTCGGCCTGGCCGCGCGGCCGCTGCTCAGCAACCTGATCGCGGGATTGCAGATCGCGATCACCCAGCCGATCCGCATCGAGGATGCCGTGATCATCGAGAACGAGTGGGGCTGGGTCGAGGACATCGCCTCGACCTATGTCGTGATCCGGCTGTGGGACTGGCGCCGCATGGTGGTGCCGCTGTCCTATTTCATCGAAAAGCCGTTCCAGAACTGGACCCGCGACACCGCCTCGCTGATCGGCGTGATCGCGCTCCACGTTGACTATCGCGCCGACGTGCCGCGCATCCGGCGCTGGCTGGAGGACGCCGTGAAGCAGTCCAAGCTCTGGGACGGCGCGGTGGTCAATCTCCAGGTCGTCGATGCGGATTCGCGCACCATCGCGTTGCGCGCGCTGGTCAGCGCGCGCAACGCGCCGCAATCGTGGGATCTGCGCTGCGAGATCAGGGAAAAGCTCGTCGCCTTCATTCGTGACGAGATGCCGGAGGCACTGCCGCGCGAGCGCGCGATCCTGATCCCGTCGGCCGACGATGATGCCGACTTGCTGCGGCCCGTCACGCGGCCGGACAAGATGCGGGCGAGCGCGCGCAACTGACTTCGGCGCGATCAGCCGGCGCCAACAACGGCCGCGCCGGCTTGCCGGTCGGAACGCGGACGCCGCTTACGCAGCTTTCTTCGCGTCCAGATCAGGAGGCCGGTCGACAGCAGCGTGAGCAGCGCGATCGACGTCACCACGTTGAGCGGCGAGGCGATCAGGGCCGACCAGTTTCCCTCATGGATCAGGCGCGGCCAGTTGCGCGGCAGTGGTGTGACCTCCGACGAACTCACGGCGTAGGCGCGCAGCTCTCCATGCTCATAGAGTCGCGCCATGACGCGGCCTCCGCGCGTGCCGATCGAGATCACATGCGACAGGTCATGGGAGGCTGCGATCATCCGGACCGCGTCGGGCAGGGGAAGCGGACGGCCGGCGCCGGCCGGAGCGGCTCCGCTCTGGAACGTCAGGCCGAACGCCATGCACAGGCCGGTCAGCGGGCTCAGGAGGACCAGCGGAAGTGCGAACCAGGCGGTGCCCTTGTGCCATCCGGACAGCGTGTTGCGCAGCCGTGGCAGCCCCATGAAGATACCGAGCACCATCAAAGCGACCATGGCGATGGTCGAGCTCGTCACCAGCCACGCCTGGCCGAGCAACCGTTCATGCGTGATCCGCGCCCACAGGAAGAGATCGCTGAGGCCGGAGCTGGCGGCGGCAGGCGCGCCGGTCACGAGGTCGATCGCCGGCGTGCCGGAGCCTTGCAGCGTCATCCGCTGACCAGCCGCATTGATCGAAAGTCCGCGCGCCTTGCTGTCCGGATCATACGTCTTCACCAGCTCGATGACTCGTGCGGGATCGATCGCCGGACCGTCGATGCCACTGACTTGCACCAGCGGCTCGAAGGACAGGATCAGGCCGGTGGCGATGATCGCGAACAGGGGAAGCGCAAAGACCAGCGTGATCCAGCGATGGAGTGTCAACAATAAAGGCTTGCTCATTCTCTGTCTCCGGCGATGCCAGGCTTTGGTCGCCCAACGCAGCCCCGAAGACAAATGACGCTTTGTCCACGTTGCCGCGTTGATTTGCAGCAAATGGAATCGAGGCTATCGACGCTGCTGCGATCGCCAATCGTTCGCAGGTTTTCGAGAGTCTGCAGCAGCCGCGTCGTGCGTTCGAACTCGGCGAGACCTACTCGCGCGTCGGCTTCGTCGCGCCGCGCAAGCCGGCCTGACGTTGTATCGTCTCTAGCGCGCCGGACGATTGCTCCTCGACCACGAAGCGGTTGAGCAAGGCGAGCGCGTCCTCGCGTCCTTTGGGGGTCGCGATCGCCATGTGCTCCAGGCCCCAATTGCCGTCGAGGATTTTCGCGCCCGGCATCTGGTCGGACATCTCGAACAGCGTCGGCTTGTTGGTGGCATAGAGATCGATCTCACTGCTCCCGAACATGCCGATGGCGACCTTGACGCTTTCGGCGGGGACGATGGTCGCGTTCCTGAACTTTGTGGGGAGCGTGCGCTCCGAGGTCGAGCCCTTGGTGACGCCGATCCTCACGCCTGATTTGTCGATGTCCGCGACCTCTCGGATCGGCGAGTTTGCCGGGACGAGATAGCCGAGCTCGATCGCCAGCACGGGCAGGCTGAAGCTGACGTCATTCGCGCGGGCCGGCGTGGCATTGGTCACGGTGAAATCGACCTTGCCGTCGTGGATCGCGGTGACGATGTCGGCAACGCGCTCGAACCTGACATAGTCGGCGCCAACGCCGAGCCGTTTTGCCAGTTCGCCGCCGAGATCGTAGGCGAGGCCGTGCGGCTTGCCGGCCGCATCCGTCACCATCGAGGTCGGGCTGCCCGGATAGATGCCGACGCGCAAGGTGCCGCTCGGCGCCAGCAGCTTTGCTTCGCCGTCGGCGCGCGCGGGCGCGCCGAGCAGGCTGATGACTGCAACCGCGAGCAGGGCGGTGCGTGAAAGGAGCCGAGATGAGGTCCTCATGTAAAGTGCCTTATTGCGCGCGGATGTCGGCGGCCTTCAGCACCGGCTCCCATTTGGTCGCCTCGGCGCGCATATAGGCGTCAAACTCCTTGGCGGAGGAGCCGACGGGGGCCGCGCCGATCTTGCCGAGTGTCGACAGCACATTCGGGTCCTGCAGCGCCGCCTTCAGATCGGTCTCGAGCTTTGCCACGATCTCCGGCGGCATCTTTGCCGGACCAAGCACGCCCCACCAGACCGAGACGTCGTAGCCGGGTACGCCGGCTTCCGCGATCGTCGGAACATTGGGCAGCGCCTTGGAGCGCTCGGCCGAGGTCACCGCGAGCGCGCGCACCGGTCCGCCTTCGAGCTGGCCGATCGCTTCCGCGAGCGGGTTGACGCTGAGGGGGATCTCGCCCGCGATCACGGCGGTCAGCGCCGGCGCGCCGCCCTTGTAGGGGATCGCCACGATCTTGGTGCCGGACATGTATTTCAAGAGCTCGCCGGCGAGATGCGCCGACGTGCCGTTGCCGGACATGCCGTAGGAGAGCTTGTCGGGCTCCTTCTTGGCGGCGGCGAGGAGATCGCCGAGCGTCTTGTACGGGCTGTCCTTGGCCACGACGATCGCGAGCGGCGAAGAGGCGACCTCGCTGATCGCGGTGAAATCCTTGAACGTGTCGTAGGGCACACTGGGATAGATGAACTGGTTCAGCGGATGGCCGCTCGCGACCAGGATCAGCGTGTAGCCGTCCGGTGCGGCCTGCGTCAGCGCCTGCGAGGCGACGATGCCGCCGGCGCCGGGACGGTTGTCGATCACGGGCTGCTGGCCCCAGGTTTTTGCCAGCGCCTGGCCCAGCGTGCGGGCGAGCACGTCGACTGCGCCGCCGGCCGCATAGGGCACGAGGATGTGGACCGGCTTGCTCGGATAGTTGTCGGCGGCCTGCGCGACGCTACCCGCGAGCAGCAGACCGGCGCCGAGCATCAAAGCGCCGATCTTCTTGTTCAAACCCAGCATTACCCAGCACTCCTTACGGGCATTCGCGTCCCGACCCGCGGTCTTCCAGGCCGTCCGGACGCCGCCCATGGTTTTTGTTGACGAGACCTGATCTTTTGTACGATAGTACAAATCACATGGTACGCAAGCCCACCAGCAAGGAAACGGCCCGCAAGCCGAACATGCGCGAGGCGATCCTCGCCGCGGCCGAGGAGCTGTTCGCCACCAACGGATTCAACGCCGTATCGGTGCGCGACATCGCGCAAGCTGCCGGGGCCAATCCCGGCAGCGTCACCTATCATTTCAAGACCAAGGACGGCCTGCTGCTGGAGATCTACCGGCGGCATTGCGGGCCGATGAATCTGCGCCGTTCCGAGCTGCTCGCCGCCGCCAGGCGCGTGCGCGATCTCCAGGACCGGCTGGAAGCTGTGGTGCGGGCCTATGTGGTGCCCGCCTTCACCTCGGGCAGCGATCTCGCCGGCGGCGGCGCGCGTTTCACGCGGCTCCGCGCTGTGATGTCGGCGGAAGGCAATGAGGTCGCGCGAAAAATCATCGCGCAGACTTTTGACGACACCAGCCACGCCTTCATCGACGCGATCCACGACAGCCTGCCGCACATTCCGCGCACCGACATCGTCTGGCGCAGCCACTTCCTGCTCGGCGCGCTCTATTATTCGCTGGTGACGCCGGATCGCGTCTCGCGCCTGTCGCGCGGCGAGGCCGACGGCAGCGACCCCGCCAATGCCATCGAGCAATTGGTGCAGGCGACCGTTGCCGCGTTCCAGGCGCCGGCTCTGGATCAGGCCGCGCCGGCGCGGCGGCGGCCGGTCGTCAGCAGCAAGACTTGAAAGAAGCCACTCGAGGGGAGGCGTAACAGCGCTTCCGCTCGCAAGCGGACGATGTGACAGGGTGTGGAAACATGAACAGGCGGGAGTGCTTGCATCTCTTGACCGGACTGGCCGGCGGGGCGCTCGCGAGCGAAGCGCGCGCGCAAGAGCCGAAGACGATTCCGACGATTGATCCGCCGGATCCCAATCCCAAGACGCCGTCGTTCAAGCTGCCGGCGAAATCCTGCGACAGCCATACCCATATTTTTGGGCCGGCGTCGCGTTACCCGTTCTCGGAAAAGCGGCCCTACAACACGGCCGATGCGCCGCTCGAGACGTTCCATAGCGTGCACGAGACAATCGGCGTCGAGCGCTGCGTCATCGTCAATGCCACTGTGCATGGCACCGACAATCGCGTCGTCACCGATGCCATTGCCCAGAGCGAGGGTGCCTACAAGGGCATCGCCAACGTCAATGACGAGATGAGCGTGAAGGAGCTGGCGGCGCTCGACAAGGCCGGCATCTGCGGCTGCCGCTTCGCCTTCCTCAAACGCCTTGGCGGCGTCGGCGACATGGGCAAGTTCCAGCGCATCGTGCATCGCGTCGCCGAGCTCGGCTGGCATATCGATGTCTATCTCGAGCCGGGTACGGTTCCCGAATTCGCATCCATCCTCACCGCGCTGCCGACGCCTTACGTGATCGACCACATGGGCACGGTGCAGGCCGGGAAGGGTCTCGACGATCCCGGTTTCACCGCGCTGCTCGACCTCCAGAAGAAGGACGAGAAGTGCTGGGTGAAGATCACCGGCCTCGAGCGCGCCTCGGCCGCCGGCAAGCCGTTCCACGATTCCGTGCCGTTCGCGAAGGCGCTGATCGACAACGCGCCCGATCGCGTCATCTGGGGCACCGACTGGCCGCATCCCAACGTCAAGGTCATGCCGAACGACGGCGATCTCGTCGACCTCATTCCCCTCTACGCGCCCGATGCGAAGGTCCGGCAGAAGCTGCTGGTCGACAATCCCGCGCGCCTGTTCAAGTTCACCTGATGAATATGATGTACACGCCCACCATTCCGCCGCCCGATCCGAACACGCGCACGCCGAAATTCAAGCTGCCGAAGCTGTCATGCGACGCGCATTGCCACATCTTCGGGCCCGGCGCGAAATACCCATACGCGCCTGACCGCTCCTACACGCCACCGGATGCGCCGCTGGAGGATTTTCGCGCGCTGCATGCCAAGCTCGGCGTGGAGCGCGCCGTCATCGTCAATGCCAGCGTGCACGGCACCGACAACACGGTGGCGCTCGATGCGATCGCGCAGAGCAACGGCGCCTACCGCGCGGTCGCCAATATCGACGATACCATCACCGAACGCGGGCTTCGCGTGCTGCACGAGGGCGGTTTTCGCGGTTGCCGCTTCAACTTCGTCCGCCATCTCGGCGGCGTCCCCGACAAGCGCGTGTTCGACCGCGTCATCGCCATGGTCGCGCCGCTCGGCTGGCACATCGATCTGCATTTCGATGCGATCGACCTGCCTGAATATGCCGACATGCTGGCGAAACTGCCGCTGAGCTACACCATCGACCACATGGGACGGGTGAAGGCGTCCGAGGGGCTCGACCAGCTTCCGTTCACGATCCTGATCGAACTGATGCAGCGCGACGACAAGTGCTGGGTCAAGATCTGCGGCTCGGAGCGGGTGTCCTCGGCCGGTCCGCCATTCACGGATGCCGTGCCGTTCGCGCGAAAGATCGTCGAGACCGCGCCGGACCGCGTCATCTGGGGCACCGACTGGCCGCATCCGAACGTGAAGGTGATGCCGAACGACGGCGATCTCGTCGATCTGATCCCGCTGTTCGCGCCGGAGCCGGAGTTCCAGCAAAAAATCCTCGTCGACAATCCCGCGCGCCTGTTCGAGTTCGACCGATGACGGCGCTGGCGATCGACAAGCCGCGCGGGCGGGCCTGGTGGAGGGAGCTCTGGATCCAGGTGCTCATCGCCATGGCGGCCGGCATCGCGCTTGGGATCGCCAGTCCCGAGGCGGGCGCCAAGATGCAGCCGCTCGGGGATGCCTTCATCAAGGCGATCCGGATGCTGATCGCGCCGATCATCTTCTGCACCGTCGTGCACGGCATCGCGCACATGGCCGACATGGCGCGGGTGGGCCGCGTCGCGGTGAAGGCGATCGTCTATTTCGAGATCATGACCACGATCGCGCTGATCATCGGGCTCGTCGCCGTGAATCTGCTCAGGCCCGGGGTCGGCATGAACATCGATCCCGCCAGCATCAATGCCAGCGCGATCGAGCCCTACGTCAAGCAGACTGGCGTCATCGGCTTCGTGCCGTTCCTGATGAACATCGTGCCGGCCACGTTCGTCGGCGCCTTTGCGGAAGGAAACATCCTCCAGATCCTGTTCATTTCCGTGCTGTGCGGTTTCGCGCTGGTGCAGCTCGGCGAGCGCGCCGCGCCGCTGGTCCACCTGATCGACATCGCCGCCAAGATGGTGTTTGCGGTCGTCGGCTTCGTGATGTGGGCGGCGCCGATCGGCGCGTTCGGCGCCATCGCGTTCACGGTCGGCAAGTTCGGCGTGGGCTCGCTGGCCTCGCTCGGTAAGCTCCTCGGCGGCTTCTATCTCACTTGCGTGGTCTTCATCGTCGTGGCGCTCGGACCGGTGGCGCGTCTCTGTGGCTTCTCGCTTGTGAAGCTGATCCGCTACATCTGGGAAGAGCTGCTGATCTGCATCGCCACGACGTCGTCGGAGACGGTGTTGCCGCGGATGCTGACCAAGCTGGAGAAGGCGGGTTGCGAGAAGAGTGTGGTCGGTCTGGTGATCCCGACCGGCTATTCCTTCAATCTCGACGGCACCTGCCTCTACCTTGCCGCCGCCTCGGTGTTCCTGGCGCAGGCGACCAACACACCGTTCGGGCTTGCCGAGCAGATCGAGCTGCTCTTGATCCTGCTCGTGACCTCCAAGGGGGCGGCGGGCATCGCAGGCGCCGCCTTCGTCGTGCTGGCGGCGACGCTGTCTGCGACCGGCAGCATTCCGGTGACGAGCGTCGCGCTGGTGCTAGGCATCCACCGTCTGATGTCGCAGGGGCTGACGCCGACCAATCTGATCGGGAACGCGGTTGCGACCATCGCAATTGCCAAATGGGAAGGCGCGCTCGACGGCGAGCGCCTGAGGCGCGTGCTCGACGGCGAGGAACCCGCGGTCGCGGCCGCTTGAAATGAACCTGCTGCCGGCATGACGCGGGCGGCTTATGATGCTTACGAACGAAAGAGGGAGTTTGTCCCATGAAAACAGGTCTGGTCGTCACCGCCCATCCCGGCGATTTCGTCTGGCGCGCCGGCGGCGCCATCGCGCTGCATGCGAAGAAGGGCTATCGCATGAAGATCGTCTGCATGTCCTTCGGCGAGCGTGGTGAGAGCCAGTTCGCCTGGAAGGAGAAGGGCGCGACGCTCGAATCGGTCAAGGCCGGCCGCAAGGACGAGGCGGAGCGGGCGGCCAAGCTGCTCGGTGCCGAGATCGAATTCTTCGACTGCGGCGACTATCCGCTCAAGCTGACCGAGGCGCATTTCGACCGCATGGTCGACATCTACCGTGAGCTCAATCCGAGCTTCGTGCTGACGCACGCGCTGGAAGACCCCTATAATTTCGACCACCCGAACGCCGCGCATTTCGCCCAGGAGACCCGCGTGGTCGCGCAGGCGATGGGCCATAAGCCGGGCGCACAGTACAAATACTCCGCGCCGCCGGTGTTCCTGTTCGAGCCGCACCAGCCCGAGCAGTGCAATTACAAGCCGGACCTGCTGCTCAAGATCGACGAGGTCTGGAAGGAGAAGTACGAGGCGTTCCAGATCCTGGCCGCGCAAAAACATCTCTGGGGCTATTACGAGCGCGTCGCGCTCAACCGCGGCATCCAGGGCAGCCGCAACACCGGCGTGCCGATGACGTACGGCGAGGCCTATCAGCGCCTGTTCCCGACGGTTGCGGAGGAGCTGGCATGAAGCCGGTCGTCGTTCGCAACATTGAGCGCGCCGATCCCGCCGGCATGGCGGAATACGGCGTCTCCACCGTGCACGAAGCCTACGGCCGCTTCGGCCAGATGAAGCCTTACCTGCGGCCGGTCTGGGCAGGCGCGGCGATTGCCGGGCCTGCCGTCACCGTGCTGGCGCAGCCCGGCGACAACTGGATGATCCATGTCGCCGTCGAGCAGTGCAGGAAAGGCGATATCCTTGTCGTCGGCTGCACCACCGATAATACCGATGGCATGTTCGGCGAGCTGCTCGCCACTTCGCTCAAGGCGCGCGGCGTGCAGGGGCTGATCATCGATGCCGGCTGCCGCGACGTCAAAGCGCTGCACGAGATGAACTTTCCGGTGTGGTCGCGCGCGGTCTCGGCCAAGGGCACGGTGAAGGCCACGCTCGGCTCGGTCAACGTTCCCGTGGTCTGCGCCGGCGTCAACGTCGATCCGGGCGACATCATCGTCGCCGATGACGACGGCGTCGTGGTGGTGCCGAAGCGCTACGCCGCTGAAGTCGCCGAGAAGGCGAAGAAGCGCAACGCGGACGAGGGCGGCAAGCGCAAGCGTCTCGCCTCGGGCGAGCTCGGCCTCGACATGTACAGCATGCGCGAGGCCTTGGCGAAGGCCGGGCTCGTCTATGTCGACAATCCCGAGGACGTCTGACGCGAAACGGAGCGGGCGGATGGAGCGTCTCAAGCTGAAGGCCGTGCTGGGCAGTCATCCCCATGTCCAGGCGGTGAAGAGCGGTGAGCTCCGCTCCGACCTCTTCGATCTCGACTTCATCGAGTACACGCCGACCAACACGGCGTTCAAGCCAATGGTGCGCGAGCAGGCCTTCGACGTCTGCGAGATGGCGATCGTCACCTATCTGATGGCGAAGGCGCACGGCAAGCCGCTGGTGCTGCTGCCGGCGACCATGATGGGTCGCTTCCAGCATTCCTACGCGCTCTATAATCCAGCACATGGAACGGTCGGGCCGTCCGATCTCGAGGGCAAGCGCGTCGGCATCCGCTCCTTCACGACGACGACCGGCGCGTGGATCAGGGGCATCCTCGCCAACGACTACGGCGTCAATCTCGACAAGATCAAGTGGGTGACCTTCGAGGACCCGCACGTTGCCGAATATGTCGACACCACCGAGCGCGCGCCGAAGGACAAGAAGGTCTTGCAGATGCTGCTCGACGGAGAGCTCGATGCTGTCCTCGGCGAGACCTCTGACAATCCCAAGCTGAAGCCGCTGTTTCCCGATCCGGCGGCGGAAGCCGCCAAATGGTACGCCCGGCGCGGTGTCGTGCCGGTCAATCATCTCGTGGTCGTGACCGGGCAGCTGGCGAAATCGCGGCCCGACGTGGTCGCGGGCGTCTATGATCTGCTCAAGCGGAACAAGGAGCAGGTGGGGCCGGCGGCGACACCCGACCTCGTTCCGTTCGGGATCGAAGCCAACAGGAAATCGCTGGAGCTGATCGTCGACTACGCATTCCAGCAGGCGCTGATCCCGCGCCGCTATGCGGTCGAGGATCTGTTCGACGAAACGATTCGAGGACTGAACTGATGGCGGATCCGAAACGATGGCAGATCGGGCTGGTCGGCTATGGCGAGGTCGGCCGGATTTTGGCCGAGGATTTGCGCCAGCAGGACATCAAGGTCTCAGCCTATGACATCAAGCTCGGTGGCGAGCAGGGCGCGTCGCTGGAGGAGCATGCGGCGAAATTCGGCGTGACGCTCGTGGCCTCTCATGCCGAGCTGACCGCGAAATCCGATTTCATCATCTCAGCGGTCACCGCGAGCCAGGCCGTACCGGTGGCAAAGGCGTGCGCGTCCGCAATCAACCAGGGCACCTGGTTCCTCGATTTCAACTCGGCCTCTCCGGGCGCAAAGCAGCGCGCCGCTGCGCTGATCGATGGCGCGGCCGGGCGATACGTCGAGGGCGCAGTCATGACCACGGTGCCGCCTTATCGCATCAAGGTGCCGTTGCTGCTCGGCGGTCCCGGCGCGAAGGAGTTGGAGCCGCTGTTGAACGCGATCGGCTTTGCCGCGAAGGTCGCCAGCGACAAGCTCGGTGTGTCCTCGGCGGTGAAGATGTGCCGCAGCATCATGATCAAGGGCCTGGAAGCCATGGTCATCGAGAGCTTCACCACCGCGCGCGCCTATGGCGTCGAGGATGCCGTGCTGGCGTCATTGGCGGAAACCTTTCCTGCGATCAACTGGGAGAAGCAGGGCGCCTATTTCTTCCAGCGCGTGATCGAGCACGGCCGCCGCCGTGCCGAGGAGGTGCGTGAGGTCGCCGAGACCGTGCGCGAGGCGGGGCTGACGCCGTGGTCGGCGCAGGGCACGGCCGAGCGTCAGGCCTGGGTGGCCGATCTCGCCGATGAAGGGGTGTTCGGAACGAAGGGAACCCAGGAGTTCGCCCGCAGCGCCGACTGGCGCACCGAGGCGGATCGAATCCTGGCGAAGATCAATCGCGCGAAATAGCGCGGCTCCAGTTCAGGACTTTGTCGCACCGCCGCCCGTGAGCTCGTCACGGGCACGCTCGATCAGCGCCATCAGGTTCTCGGCCTTGCGCACCAGCCGATCGCTCGCCGTTTCGGTACGGAATTCGGCGCGGATCGCACGAATGCACTTGTCGGCGGTATCGAGCGTCAGGAGCGCGCGCGTCAACTCATCCTGGGTCTGGACGGCAGCAAGATCGAAGTCCGACAGGACATGCCCGATGCCGTCGAGCCGCTTCATGGCGGCCTCGGCGGGCGTCTTCGCTCGAATGGAATGGTAGTCGATGCTGCTGAATGCGCTGAACACGTCCATGCTTTCCCCGTTCAATGCAGACTTCAGTGCAGGCTTACTGGGACCGGCACCGCGGGACTTGCAATGCGCGCAGCTATCGGGATTCCGGAGAGAGTCTGCTATCCGGGATAGTACCGGATTCGGAGTTTGAGAATGGCGAGCGGTATTATCGGACGGAAATGGCGCGGCGATCGGTCGCGTTTCAATGCAGATATGCGTGGAGCGCCGTTCAGGGGCCAGGGCGGAACAGAGTAGGCCGCTGCCGCGCAAAGGTCTGGCGGCCGCGCTTGAAGCCCATCACGATATCCGGCAGCTCGGCGATGGCGGAGCGGCTGTCTTGGGTGTCGAGCACGATGAGATCGGCGGGGTTGCCGACCTTGATGCCGTAATCGCCGAGGTTCATCAGCCGCGCCGGCAATGCGGTCACCAGATCAAGGCAGGTGTCGAAATCGCCAACCGAAGCGTGCGCGACGTTGGCGTAGAAGTTCGCCATCCGCAGCAGCGAGGCATCGCCGAACGGCGTGAATGGATTGAGCACGTTGTTGGTCGCGACCGAGCACAGCACGCCGTCGCCCGCGAGCTTGTGGGCGAGCGTCAATCCGCGCGGAACGTTGTGGGTGGCCTCGCGTCCCATCAAATAGAGATCGGTCGCGGGCAGCACGGTGACGGCAACGCCGGCTTTCGCCAGTTGCACGGTGGCAGCCTTCATCCGCTCCGGCGGCAAGGCCGAGAGTTTTGTCGCGTGGCCGATCGCGACGCGGCCGCCGTAGTTCCGCCGCTCGGTCTGCCGGCAGACCTCGTCGAGGTGCGACCAGGAGGGATCGAGATCGAAATCGAGATGGAGATCGACGTCGACGTCGAACTTCTGCGCGAGGTCGAAGATGCGCTCGAGCTGTGCGGCTGGATCGGAGTCGGTATAGGGACAGCCGCCGATCACCTCGCCACCGTCACGCAAGGCCTGGACCAGCAGGTCCTCAGCTCCGGGATCGTTGGTCAAGCCTTCCTGGGGAAACACGCAGAGCGACAGGTCGATCGCCCAGGCGTAATCGCGCCTCAGCGCCTTCACCGCCTCGAAGCTGCGCAGGCCGATCCGCGGATCGATCTCGACATGCGTGCGCATCCGCGTCGTGCCGTGCACGATGGCGCGCTCGAGCACCTTGGCGCCGCGCGCATAGACGTCCTCGACGGTGAAGTCGCGCTTCATCGCCGACACGGTCCGGATGGCGTCGCCGAGACTGCCGTGGTCATGGCCGCAGCGGTCGAGCAGGCAGGCCTTGTCGAGATGGATATGGGTGTCGACGAAGCCGGGCAGGGCGAGGTGTCCGCCGACATCGACCTCGACGGCGTCGCAGGCGAGCTTCGGCTCGATTGCCGCGATCCTGTCGCCCTTCACGCCGACATCGACGGGGCTGGAGGCACCACGCAACAGGGCGTTGCGAAAGATCAGGTCGAAGGCGGATTGGGTGGTCATGGCTTCTTGCGGGCGGAATTTAGAGCAATCGGCAGGAATCGTCGGCTCCAGATTGTCGGCAGTGTAGCGAGGGAAATGTTCAAAATATATGCAGGTATTCTCCGGAAGCGGCTGTAGACTTCCGCAAAACCCGGGGAGAGCTTGCCATGTCCGCCGCCGCCATAGCCGAAACCGCGCAATTGTCCGATGCCGCGATCGTGGAAGCCTATCTCACGGCATCGATGATCCCCGATCCCGACGCCGCGGCGGTGTATATGGCGCCGGGCACGGTGATCACCTTCACCGGCGGGCGCGAGTTCGATCATCCGCGCGGCCCGACCGGCTTCAACGCCAAGCGCTACCGCTGGGTCAAGAAGAAGATGGAGCGGTTCGACGTCTGCCCCGGCGATAGTGAGACCGTGGTCTACAGCGTCGGCACGCTCTACGGCGAATGGAAGGATGGCACCACCTTCGAGGGCAACCGTTACGTCGACCGCTTCGTGGTTCGGAATGGCAAGATCACCAAGATCGACGTCTGGAACGACAGCGCCGAGCGCATCCTGGTCCAGCGCGGCATCGAGGCGTAAGGGCTGTCCCGGCGCTTGAGGCCGGGTCGCTTCGGCGGAGACGAACGCCACCATATCGCAAGCCGCGATAGCTGATAGGCGCAGGCTCGTCTGGCGGCTGGCGCGCGGCTGCGCTATCAACTCTCGTAATCGCGCCCGGGATGGAGGCGCGAGCCCCCCTTTGAGGAGTTGTCGATGCGCTTGCCCACCGTTGTCCTCGCCTTGACCTGTCTTGCGGGCGCAGCTTCAGCCGAAGACCTGTCGGGCACGCTCCAGAAGGTCAAGGAGACGAAGAAGATCACGCTGGGCTACCAGGAGGCCTCGGTCCCGTTCAGCTATCTCGATGGAAACCAGAAGCCGGTCGGCTTCGCCATGGACATCTGCCTCAAGATCGTCGACGCCGTGAAGAAGCAGCTGGGCATGCCCGACATCGCCGTCGATTATCTCGCCGTGACGTCGTCGAACCGCATTCCGCTGATGGTCAACGGGACGCTCGACCTGCATTGCTCGGCGACCACCAACAACGCCGATCGCCAGAAGCAAGTCGCTTTCACCAACACGCACTTCCTCAGCGCGACGCGGTTCGCGGCGAAGAAAGCCGCAAAGATCAACAGCATCGACGATCTCAAGGGCAAGGCGGTGACGGCGGTGGCCGGCTCGGTCAACCTGACCCAGCTCGCCAAGGTCAACACCGAGCGCAATCTCGGCATCAATGTGATGCCGGCCAAGGACCAGGCGGAAGCCTTCCTGCTGCTGGAGACCGACCGTGCCCAGGCCTACGCGCTCGACGACGTGCAGCTCGCGGTCGCGATCGCGCGCTCGAAGGAGCCGGGCCTCTTCATGATCAGCGAGGAGACGTTCTCGAAGCCGGAGCCCTACGGCATCATGCTGCGGCGAGAGGATGCGCCGTTCAAGGCGCTCGCCGATCGCGCGACCGCGGAGCTTTATGCGACCCCGGAAATCGAGGTGCTCTACAAGAGGTGGCTGGAATCGCCGACGCCGCCGAACGGCCTCAACTACAACGTCCCGATGTCGGGCGCCTTGCGCAACGCCTTCAAGAAGCCGAGCTCCAGCTACGATCCGGACGTGTATCTGGCGAACTGAGGCGAGGGGCCGCGCTGGCCTGCTTGCGATCGCGGTGCGTGCTGTTGCGCCCTCGCCCCTTGCGGGAGAGGGCAGCTCCGCTGGTCAACACGAATTCGCTTGGGTGAGGGGTCTGTCTCCGTGGATGGAGACCCCTCATCCGGCGCGCTACGCGCGCCACCTTCTCCCACAAGGGGAGAAGGGAAGGGCAACTGCTTCCGTCGCTTTGCGACTAGAGTGCAAAAACCTCAAGCGTTCGAATATTTCTTCAGTTCGAACCGGGCGATCTGATTCCGGTGCACTTCGTCCGGGCCATCGGCAAGACGCAGCAAACGTGCCGTCGCATAGGCCTGTGTCAAACCGAAATCGTTCGAGGTGCCGCCACCACCGTGCGCCTGGATCGCCCAGTCGATGATCTGGCAGGCCATGTTGGGCACGGCGACCTTGATCATCGCGATCTCGGCCTTCGCAACCTTGTTGCCGACGGTGTCCATGGCGTAAGCGGCATTCAGCGTCAGCAGCCGTGCCTGCTCGATCATGATGCGGGCTTTCGCAATGCGCTCCTGCGTCACGGTCTGCTCCGAGACCGGCTTGCCGAAGGCGACGCGGCTGCGCACCCGGCGGCACATCTTTTCCAGCGTGCGTTCGGAAAGGCCGATCAGCCGCATGCAGTGGTGGATGCGGCCCGGGCCGAGGCGGCCCTGCGCGATCTCGAAGCCGCGCCCTTCGCCGAGCAACATGTTGTCCTTGGGCACCCGGACATTGGTGAAGACGACCTCGGAGGCGCGGTCGGGCACGCCGTAGAAGCCGAATACGGGTAGCGGCCGCTTCACCTCGATGCCCGGCGTGTCCATCGGCACCAGGATCATGGATTGCTGCTTGTGCCGGTCCGGATTGTCAGGATCGGTCTTGCCCATGAAGATGCAGATCTTGCAGCGCGGGTCGGTCGCGTTGGTGGTGTACCATTTGCGCCCGTTGACGACGTAATGGTCGCCGTCGCGCACGATCGAGCTTTCGATGTTGGTTGCGTCGGACGACGCCACCGCCGGCTCGGTCATGGCGAAGCAGGAGCGGATCTCGCCCGCGAGCAGCGGCTTCAGCCAGCGCTCCTTGTCCTTCTCCGTGCCGTAGCGCTCCAGCACTTCCATGTTGCCGGTGTCGGGCGCCGAGCAGTTGAACACTTCCGGCGCAAGATGCGAGCGGCCCATGACCTCGCAGAGCGGGGCATAGTCGAGATTGGAAAGGCCCGCGCCGTGGCTCGACTCCGGCAGGAACAGATTCCAGAGGCCTTCCGCGCGCGCCAGCGGCTTCAATTCCTCGACGACGGGATAGACCTTCCACGGTCCGAGCTCTTCCGCCTCGCGATAGAAGCGCTCTTCGTTCGGATAGATGTGCCGGTCCATGAAACTTTCGAGCTTGCGCTTGAGCTCGACGACTTTGGGCGACATCGGGTAGAGCATCTCTGGTCTCCTTGCTCGGTGGACGGCGCGGGCTTCAGCGCGATCGCGCGTCGCTTCAAGCGACGCGATAGTCCCTAAACTTCTCGCGCAGCGCGGATTTGAGCACCTTGCCCGTGCCGGTCATCGGAAATTCGTCGAGGAATTCGACGGCGTCCGGCAGCCACCAGCTTGCGACCTTCGGGCGCATGTGGTCGAGCAGCGTCTTGCCATCGACGGTTGCTCCCTTTTTGCGGACGACGAGGAGCAGGGGACGTTCCTGCCATTTTTCGTGGTTGATTGCGACCACGGCGGCCTGCAGCACATCGGGATGAGACAGCGCGGCGTCCTCGAGCTGGATCGAGGAGATCCATTCGCCGCCGGACTTGATGACGTCCTTGGAGCGGTCGGTGAGCGTGACGTGGCCTTGGGGATCGATCACGGCCATGTCGCCAGTGATGAGCCAGCCGTCGCGGTCGAGGCCCTCGTCGAGCTTCATGTAGCCGGAGGCGACCCACGGGCCACGCGCGCGCAAATGGCCGACCGTCTTGCCGTCGCGTGGCAGCTCAACGCCGCCATCGTCGACGATGCGCAAGGCGGTGCCGAAGCAGGCGCGGCCCGAGACCTGGCGCCGGTCGAATTTCTCCTTGTCGCCGAGATGCTCCGAGCCGGGCCGCAAGCCCGGCATCGAGCAACCCAGGGCCTCGGTCATGCCCCATGCCTGGATGTAGTCGATGTCATACTCGCGCTTCAGCTTCTCGACCATGGCGCGCGGCGGCGCCGAGCCCGACGACAGCGTGGCGCGCAGCGTCGAGAATTTGTTGCCGGTGCGGCCCAGCCAGTCGAGCAGGATCAGCCAGAAGCTCGGCACGCCCGCCGACAGCGTCACCTTCTCGCCTTCGAGCAGCTCGTAGAGCTTGTCGGGCTCGTAGTTGCGGCCGGGCAGCACCAGCTTCGATCCGGTATAGGGCGCGGTGAACGGCATGTTCCAGCCGTTGCCGTGGAAGAGCGGCGCCATCGGCATCATCACCTCGCGCACGCCTTCGACATGTCCCGGCAGGAAGTCGAAATTGCAGCAGGTCATGGTCTGGAGGATTGCGGCGCGGTGCGAATAGATCACGCCCTTGGGGTTGTCCGTCGTGCCCGAGGTGTAGCAGATGGTGGATGCGGATTTCTCGTCGAATTCCGGCCAGGCGAAGCCGGCATCATTCTCCTTGTCGAGAAGATCCTCGTAGCAATGCACGTTCGCAAGTTTCGTCTCCGGCATCCGTTCGCGCGAGGACATCACGACATAGGCCTCGATCGTCGTCAGCTGCGGCGCGATCGCTTCCACGATCGGCAGCGTGGCGCGGTCGATGAACAGCAGGCGGTCCTCGGCGTGGTTGATGATGTAGACGAGCTGTTCGGGAAACAGTCGCGGGTTGATGGTGTGCAGCACATAGCCCATGCCCGGCGCGGCATAGAACATCTCGAAATGGCGATGGGTATTCCACGCCAGTGTGCCGACGCGGTCCCCACGCTTCATGCCGAGCCGCTTCAAGGCCAGTGCCATGCGCTTGATGCGCGGATGGGCGTCCGCATAGGTATAGCGATGGATGTCGCCCTCGATCTCGCGGGCGACGACCTCGGCTTCGCCGTGATAGTCGGCGGCATACTGGATCAAGCCGCTGATCAGGAGCGGCATGTCCATCATCAATCCCTGCATGGTCTCCTCCACAGCCACGTCGTTGCGTGGCCTACGCTTGTGATTTGAGCTCAGCGTAGCGGAACGCCGCGCGGCGTTCACGCAAAAAGCGGCGAGCGCGATTGCATGCGTCGCTTTTTCGGGGCTAACCTGATGCAGGCTGTCCGCGAAGCCGCGTCCGCCGTGGAGGAGATTGATGTCAGCGGAAAAACACAAGACCGGCGCAACCGGCGAACCTACCATTGACGTTGCCGCACTCCGCGCCCGCTATCGCGACGAGCGCGATCGTCGTCTGCGCGCGGAAGGCAAGGCGCAATATGTCGAGGTGACCGGTGATTTCGGCCGCTACCTCGACGATCCCTGGGCCGATGCCGGATTTGCGCGCGAAGCCGTTAGCGAACAGACGGAAGTGCTCATCGTCGGCGGCGGCTTCGGCGGCCTGCTCTGCGGCGCGCGGTTGCGCGACGCCGGCATCGACGATTTCCGCATCGTGGAAAAGGCCGCCGACTTCGGCGGCACCTGGTACTGGAATCGCTATCCCGGCGCGGCCTGCGATACCGAGAGTTACATCTATCTCCCGCTGCTGGAGGAGACCGGCTACATGCCGGTGCGCAAATATGCGCGGGCGCCGGAGATCTACGAACATTCCCGCCGCATCGGCCGTCACTTCGGCCTCTACGAACGCGCGTTGTTTCAGACCGTCATCTCGCGGATGGAATGGCGCGAGCAGGAGGGGCGTTGGCTGGTCGAGACCGATCGCGGCGATCGCATCCGTGCGCGCTTCGTCATCCTCGCCGGCGGGCCGCTGAGCCGGCCGAAGCTGCCGGGCATTCCCGGAATCGAGACGTTCAGGGGACACAGCTTCCATACCAGCCGCTGGGATTACGGCTACACCGGCGGCACAGCGGATGGTGGTCTGACCGGACTTGCCGACAAGCGGGTCGGCATCATCGGCACCGGCGCCACCGCCGTGCAATGCGTGCCGCATCTCGGCCGCTCCGCGAAGGAGCTCTATGTCTTCCAGCGGACGCCATCGGCGATCGGCGTGCGCGACGACCGTCCGACGGAAGACGCCTGGGTGCAAAGTCTCAAGTCCGGCTGGCAGCGCGAGCGCATGGACAATTTCACCGCCGTGATCTCGGGCGAGCCGTTCGAACGGGACCTGGTGCAGGACGGCTGGACCGGATTGCTCGGCGAGATATTGCTGGCGCCGCGCCGCCAGAAGCAGCCGGTGACCTCGATGGAGGAAGCACTGAAGGTCATCGAGCAGGCCGACTACCGCAAGATGGAGGAGATCCGCGCGCGCGTCGATGCCGTGGTCAAGGACGAAGCGGCCGCGGCGGCGCTCAAGCCCTGGTACAAGGCGTTCTGCAAGCGGCCGTGCTTCCACGACGAATATCTCGGCACCTTCAATCGCCCCAACGTGCATCTCGTCGACACCAAAGGTCAGGGCGTCGAGCGCATCACCGAAAACGCCGTTGTCGTCGACGGCAAGCCCTACGGGCTCGACTGCCTGATCTACGCCAGCGGCTTCGAGGTCGGCACCGACTATGCGCGCCGCATGGGCTTCGAGGTCTACGGGCGCGACGGCTTGAGCCTGTCCGAACGCTGGCGCGACGGCGTCAAGACGCTGCATGGCTTCTACAGCCGCGGCTTTCCGAATTGCTTCCTGATCGTGACGGTGCAGGCCGGCCAGAGCGCCAACTTCCCGCACATCATCGACGAGCAGTCGCAGCACATCGCCTACGTCATTGCCGAGGCGCGCAAGCGCAAGACGCGGACGCTGGAGCCGACGCTCGCCGCCGAGAACGCCTGGGTCGAGGAGGTCGTCAAGGCCGCGGTCGGCCGCCAGACCTATCTCGCCGAATGCACGCCCGGCTATTACAACAATGAGGGCGTGTTCGATCCGGTCGCGGCAAGAAACAGCCAATATTGGCGCGGGCCGGTGGCGTTCCTGCGGCTGCTCGACAAATGGCGCAAGGAGGGCAATCTGGATGGTCTGGAAATGACCTATGGGACCGCGGAGGCGGGCGGCTCCCCGTTTCCGGCGTGAGTGGCATGATCCCGGCACCATCGGGCGCCACCCGGCTCTACGTCATCATCGGCGATCCCATCGTGCAGGTGCGCTCGCCTGCGGGCGTGAGCGCCGCCTTCGCCGCCCGCGGCCATGACGGCATTCTCGTGCCCGTTCAGGTCGCGCCGGCGGATTTGCCGGATTTCCTCTCGGTGGCAACGCGGCTGAAGAACCTCGACGGCATCGTCGTGACCATCCCGCACAAATTCGCCTGCTACGAGGCCTGCGCGAGCGCGACGCAGCGCGCCCATTTCCTGCGCACCGTGAACCTGATGCGCCGCCGCGCCGATGGTTCGTGGCACGGCGACATGGTGGATGGTCTGGGCTTCGTCGGCGCGGCGCGGGCGAAGGGGATCGAACCCAGCGGCATGCGGGCCCTTCTGGTGGGGGCGGGCGGCGCGGGGTCGGCGATCGCGCTGGCGCTGGTGGAGGCCGGTGTCAGCGAGCTTGCGATTCACGACAGCGCGATTGAGCGCCGCGACGCACTGATCGGCCGTCTCAACGGACTCGGTAAGGCGCCTGTGCGGGTTGGTTCGGAGGACCCGGCGGGCTTCGATTTCGTCGCCAATGCGACGCCGGCCGGGATGCGCGAGAGCGATCCGCTGCCGGTCGATGTCGCGCATCTTGCGCGGTCGGCCTATTGCGGCTGCGTGATCACAAGGCCTGAAGTGTCACCCTTCATCGCGGAGGCCCGCAAGCTCGGCTGCGTGACCGGGACCGGCACCGACATGTACGAGCAGCACCAGAGCATCATGGTGGATTTCCTGCTTCATCGCGATTAGGGCATCACCGGGGTGTCAAGAGGTCTTACCCGGACCGATGGCCTCGGACGGGGCTTGAGCGCGCGCAGGTGACGTAGGATCATGCGCCCGCGCGAGCCGGTCGCGTATGGCGGAGAGAGGACAATCGAATGATCAAGGGCAGGACAGTTGCGACGGCGGTGCTTGGTGCGACCGCGCTGCTTCTCTCTCTGGCAGCCGTGGCCGAGGCCGCACAATGCGGCAGCTCGCCGGCCGGCTTCGAGGCCTGGAAGCGCGAGTTCGGCGCGGAGGCGCAGGGCAAGGGCATCGGCCAGACCGCGATCTCGGCGTTGATGCAGACCAATTACGCCAGCGCCACCATCGCGGCCGACCGCGGCCAGCGCAGCTTCTCGCTGTCGCTCGACCAGTTCCTCGCCAAGCGCGGCGCCACCACCATCGTCGCCAAGGGGCGCCAGCTCAAGCAGTCGCAGGCCGCCTTGTTCGCCTCGATCCAGCAGCGCTATGGCGTCCCGCCGGGGCCATTGATCGCAATCTGGGGCATGGAGACCGGCTTCGGGAGCCAGCGCGGCAACCAGAACATGCTGTCGTCGATCGCAACCCTTGCGTATGACTGCCGCCGTCCCGAATTCTTCACCGACCAGCTCTATGCCGCGCTGAAGCTGATCGATCGCGGCACGCTGTCGGGGGCGACCCGCGGCTCCATGCATGGCGAGGTCGGCCAGACCCAGTTCATGCCCAAGAACATCCTGGCCTATGGCACCGGCAATCTCGAAGTTGCCGCCAACGCGCTGAACTCGACGGCGAATTTCCTCAAAGCCCATGGCTGGCGCGCGGGAGCCGGTTACCAGCCGGGCGAGCCGAACTTCGCCGCCATCGAGGCCTGGAATGCCGCCGGCGTCTATCAGAAGGCAATCGCGCTGATGGGGCGGCAGATCGACGAGGGGGGAGGGGCCGCCGCCTCGCGCTGACGGGAGCCTCGTTTCGAACGGGGCTCTCGATTCATGTTTTGACGCGTTTTCTCGAGGCGAATTGGCATCCACTTCGCTCGAAAACGCTCTAGCTCAGCAAGGCGTGATGCGTCGGCGCGAGAAAGTTGTTGCTATCAGGAACCGACGGCACGAGGTTTGCTTTGTTGGGGTTCAGGGCTGGGCATGAGGAGACTCAACATGGCAACCCAGATCGTGATGGACCAGACTGGCGACACGCGCCACGAGTTTGATCCTGGCAATGCCGAAGCGCTGGCGCAGGCCGAGCAGCGCTTCCGGGAACTGACCGGCGCCGGCTTCACTGCCGCGCTGCGGACCGGGCCCGGTGAAGTGACCCGTATCAGATCGTTCGATCCGACCGCGCACGAAACGCTGTTCTATCCCCGCCTGGTCGGCGGTTGATCTGAGCTGATCATGTTTGCGGCAGTCTGGCTCCGCGCGCCGGCGCGTGCGCGTCTGCACGCGTTGCGCGAACTCTATCGGCGCTTCTTCGGCGAGAACACGCCGGATGCTCGCGGCCGCCGGCTTCTGGCCGACTGGCTGTCGCCGGAGCAGCGCGCGCAGTTCGAGCAGCATCGCTATTTCGATGTCGTCGGCTGTGATACCGGCAAGACGTATCGCATTCACTATGGCACGGCCGCCAACGTCCATGAGATCGACTGCGAAGGGCGGGCGACGATGGGGTGGTGCTTCGTCCCGTCAGGTTTCCTCGTGCCGGGCGACGTCATGCTGGCGCAGAAGATCGCGCTCGAGACGGACGAGAGGGGCGCGATCGCGCTCGCCAACAGGTTTCCGCCTGCAACGCATTCGGAGCATTTTTACCGGCGGCCGTTCTAGCGCCGGGGGAGGTGCCGCTCAGTAATGCGTGGTGCGATAGGCATCCAGCGCATGCGCCGCAAAAACGCCGACGCTGCAAAGGGCGAGCAGGGCGGAGATCAGCTCAATCATAGCCCGTCCTCCCGTGGCGGCTGCGCGACGAGGTTCTGGCAGCAGGCATAGTCGTAGATCAGGTCCAGGAGGAATTGCATGGTGGCCGTCCCTGTTTGATTTTGACAACCACTAAAGCGGCCATCTGTTTCAGGGGTGTTTCGTCGCATCGGGAAAAGAGTTTCGCCGGGGAACCCTGGGTTGGCTTGTGCGCTGCGGGCCCGCTACATCCCGCTTTTTATTCAAGTCTTTCGGCCGCGTCTTCGGAGGCGGTGCATCACATTGCGAGGCAAAATCATGGCGCAGGTCGAGTGGTTCGGCGATCTTACCGTCGGAATGCGGTTCAAATCTCCGGAAGTTCAGGTCACCGAGGCCGACATCAAGCGTTTCGCGGCCGAGTTCGATCCGCAGCCGATGCATCTCGACCACGAGGCCGCCAAGGGGACCCTGTTCAGGGGGCTCGCTGCCTCGGGATGGCACACCGCCGCGATTGCCATGAATCTGGCGATCCAGGCCCGCCCGTTCGGCTCGCATCCGCTGATCGGCGCCGGTGTCGACGGCCTGCGCTGGACGATCCCGGTGCGGCCCAATGACCGCCTGCATCTCGTCGGCGAGGTCATGAGCCTGACGCCCTCGAAGTCGAAGCCTCAGGGGATCGCGCTGGTGAAATGGACGATGTTCAACCAGAGCGGCGAGGAGGTTTACACCTTTACCCCGATCGCGATCGTGCCGCGGCGGGAGCCGGAGGCATCGCCCGGCGCAGGCGCCTGAAGCCCTTGCGGGCCGCCGGCGGAGGTGGTCATCTCGGCCCGGGGAACACGCTGGAGGCCGACATGAAACGATTCCTTCTCGCCGCCGGGTTGCTTGCCGGCGCCTTGAGTGCCGGGCCGGCGTTCGCGCAACAATCCAAGGTCGGCGACTGGACCATCGAGAAGCGTACGCAGGACACGCATTGCAACGCGAGCCGTGGTTACAAGGACAAGGATGACGAGAACCGCGACTATGTCATCGTGATCACCTATTCCGACAAGGCGATCGTGATCGTGATGATCTACGACGGCTGGGAATGGGACAAGGTCGGCGAGATCCTCCGGGCCGACGTCGGCACCGACGACGCCGACATCATGAAGAAGGCCAAGTGGGAGGTCATGGACAAGACCACCGTGCGCGGCATCTTCGAGTATGATCAGTCGATCATGGACCGGCTGTCCAAGGCCAAGCGCCTCTCGCTCGACTTCGAGGACGACGACGAGGACAGCATCGAGATGCAGATTCCCCGCGCCGGCGAAGCGCTCGCCGCGCTGAAGTTCTGCGAGGAGAACCGGAAATAAGTTGCCGAAGCCGTCAGCATCGACGGCGATGAAACGCGTGGCAGCGAGCAGGCGCGTGACTCATCGCACACTGCCGGCGCGCTGTTCGTATTTATCCTAGTCTTTGGCGGAAACGTCCAAGCCGCACCCTGCGGTTGACGTTACGCAAGGACGATGTTCGATATTCCAGCATTTCGCTACAACGTTTTTTACTCGTCGAAGGCGGCCATTGACCGGCTCGTCTCCTGCGCCGGTTCCCGGAACGCGAGCTCTCGTTCTCGCACGGGCAACGCGCTGCTCGCGTCGTCCCACCAATGACGATCCTTCAGGCAAACCGGTTCTCGTCCCTCGTCGGCGAGATCTACGATGCGGCGGTCGACCCCGCGCTGCGCAGCGGCGCGCTGGAGCAGGTTTCGTATTTCGTCGGCGGCTGTGCCGCGACCATCCTGTCCAGGGATTCAGCCAGGCTCTCGATCGAGATCCATCAGCATTTTGGGACCGAGTTCCGCTTCCGCCAGCTTTATCGTGACCGATATGTGGAGCTCGACCCTCTGCTCGATCGTCATCTCGATCACGTGGCCGAGCAACCGATCGGCGTGACCGACATCATGCCCCATGCGGATTTCCTGGCGACGAGCTTCTATCGCGAGTGGGTGGAACCGCAAGGGGCGATAGACCTCGCGACCATCGCGCTCGAGAAGTCGGATGCGCGCACCACGATCTTGCAGGTGTTGCGCCACCGCTCTCGCGGAACCGTCGACGAGGCGATGCGCGAGCGCATGCGGCTGCTTGCTCCGCACATCCAGCGTTCCAGGATCATGGGCCGGCAGATCAGGGCCCGCTCGCACACGGTGGACGACCTTGCCGATGTCCTCGACGGACTCAGCACGGCGATCTGCCTGCTCGACGCGGACGGTCGGGTCGTTCATGCCAACGCGGCATGCCGCCAGCTGTTCGCCGATGCCAATCTGCTTGCCATGGTGGGCGACCGGATCGTGGCCCGCAACACCCAGGCCGACAAAATATTCCGCAGCCTGTACGAAATCGATAGAGGCAGCGGAACACATTCCGCCACTCGTCGTCAGATCGAGCTTGCGACGTCGGTTGACGGTCAGCATTATCTGCTCCATGCCTTTCCGCTGAAGCGGGATCGCAGCCTGCCGCGCGATATTGCAGCCACGGTGCTCCTGGTGCAAAGGGCATCGATGCTGCCAGTGCTCGCAGGCGATGCGATCGCGACGGCATTCAGGCTGACGCCGTCCGAACTGCGCGTGCTGATGGCCATCATCGAGATCGGCGGCGTTCCCGACATTGCGGCAAGGCTCGGCATCGCCGAGACGACGGTGAAGACGCATCTCGGTCGCCTGTTCGAGAAGACCGGCGCCGGCAGGCAGGCCGATCTCGTGAAGATCGCCGCCGGCTTTGCCGTGCCGTTCGCGCTGCGAACGAACGGCGATGACGTCGTGTGATCCATTTCACATCGTTTGCGGTTACGTTCGGCAATCTCAATCCATTGTGATGAATCGAGCTCTCGGGTCCTCCGAATGCAGGACGCGCGTCATTTCATACTTTCGTATATCGCGCTCCTGACAAGTGAAGAGCAGCGAGCGATGCGAAGACGTGCCGCGATGGCATTGAACGCGCGTGTGAGGAACGACAGCGTGTGGCCGGACCTGCTCGTCGGCCGGAAAGATTGCAGTGAACAGCATGATTGATTTTTCCGTTCTCAATGTTTCAACGAATGAAATTCCCGAAGGCGAGCGCATCCCGTTGCTTCGCGAATTCTATTGCCGCGGGGTGTTGAAGGCGGAGGTCGAGCCCAGGGAGGGAAAGCCCGCCGCGGCGAGCTTCACGTCCCACGTCTTGCCGGAAGCCCAGCTGCTGATGGGGGGATTGTGCGGAGCACGCGTCATTCGCACCAGGCAGCTCGTTGCCGATGGCGACGACAGCCTCGCCCTGATCGTGAACAGGTCAGGCGTTCTCGGGATATCGGAGCGAGGACACGATCTGAGGCTTCAGGCAGGAGAGGCGGTCCTGACGAGTGCGGAGGACGTCACGACGTTCGAGAGGTTGTCGCTGGGCAGCTGCTTCTCGCTACGTGTGCCGAGACGCGTGCTGGCGCCGATGATCGTGGATGTCGACGATGCCGTGATGCGCGTCATGCCGGAGAGCTCGACCGGACTTCGATTGCTGGTCGACTACGCGGTGACGCTGGTGCGGGAGAAGGTGTTCGTGGTGCCATCGTTGCGGCAGCTCGGGGTCGGACATCTGCACGATCTGCTGGCGCTCGTCCTCGGCGCCACCGGTGAGACGCGGGAGCTGGCCGGACGGCGCGGCGTCAAGGCGGCGCGGCTCCAGAAAGCGAAAGTCTCCATTGCCAACAATTGCTGGCGGCAGGATCTGTCGGTGGCGTCGGTTGCCCAGGAGCTCGGCGTGACGCCGCGCTATCTCCAGCGCCTTTTCGAGGCCGACGGCAAGACGTTCTCTTCCTTCCTGATCGAGCAACGCGTCAAGCGCGCTCATCGCATGCTGCGGGAACCCGAGTTCGCCGAACGGACGGTGAGCTCGATCGCCTACGATGTCGGCTTCGGTGATCTCTCTTATTTCAACCGCTGCTTCCGGCGGACCTATAACGCGACGCCGAGCGACATCAGGAGCGGCGAATTGCCGTGAGTGCGCGCGACTGAATTTTCAGCCTCTGCCGATTTCGACCAGAAGAAGGGATTTGACATGATCCTTGACCGCGAGGTCATGACCAAGGCGCGTCGATCGCGCCGGTCCGTGCAACGAGGCAGGTGCCTACCGCAGCATCCCCATTTCGGCCCATTACGTATTCGGGCGCGTGGAGTAGGTCATGACGCCGTGTGTCGTGCGGCGCCGAGAGTTGGAGTTTGGAATGCGCCGTTTCTTCTTTGATCTCCTGGTCGGCAATATCGTGAAGATCGATCCGGGCGGCATGGTGTTCGAATGCCCCGAAGCAACCTTCGTGGTGGCCAACGAGATGGCAAGCCATCTTTTCGTGTGGCGTGACGATTTGCGCGACCGCGACGCCTGGATACGCGTGCGCGACAATGGCGGACGCGAGATCTATCGCGCCGCGGTCTGGGCCGAGAACGCCGAGAAGGTTGGCTGGGACCAGGCGTAAGCACCGCGGGGGCGGTGTCGCAACTCTGCATCAGTGCTCCACGAAACGGCTTCGGTTCGTTCTGAGCCAGAGCCGCACCGGCACCGCGAAGGGTGGCGTTCGCGTCGCGTTCTGAGCCGGCATCAGCCCTGGCGGCTTGAACGCGGTGCCCGCCGGCCGGGCCCCATCCGCCCGGCCGGCGCCTCCTCCGAACGGAGGATGTCGCATGCTCCGGTTCTGTTATGTTGCATGGCATTGATCATTCAGTGCCATTTTGAGCCATGCGCGGACCACAGAAACTGCCTGACCTGGTCGAGGCTATCTATGATGCCGGGCTCGATCCCTCGCTTTGGAACGACGTCGTCACCGGCATCCGCGATCTCGTCGGCGGCCAGGCCTGCGGGCTGTTCTCGAAGGACTCGATCAGCAAATTCGGGGTCACGCATTATTATTGCGGGGCGGATCCGCACTACATCCAGCTCTATTCCGAGACCCACTCGAAGTTCGATCCGCTGACGGTTCTGCCGCCGCACGGCCAGATTGTAAGCATCCCGGAGCTCGTCAATTTCGATGAGTACCGGCGCGGGCGCTTCTACCAGGAGTGGATGCAGCCGCAGGGCTGCAGCGATGCGGCCAACGTCGTGCTCGACAGGTCGAATGCGAGCTGCCCGGTGATGATGACGGTGCTCTCGGGCCGGCGCATGGTGGATCCCGTGATGAAGCATCGGCTCTCGCTCATCGTTCCGCACGCCAGCCGTGCCCTCCTGATCAACCGCGCCATCTCCGCAAAACTGACGCTGGCCACCGCGCTGGCGGACGTCCTGGACAATCTGGCGTCCGGCATCTTCCTGCTCGACGCCAGTTGCCGGGTTGTGCATGCCAATACGGCCGGCTACGCGTTGCTCGCGGCCGATGACGTGGTTCGGTCCACAGCCGGACAGCTCGTGACCAGCAGCGCCGAAGCCAACCAGACGCTGCGCGACGCCTTCGCCAGTCGCGCCCACATTGCCATGGTGGCCGCGCGAGACCGCGCGATTCCGCTGCTCTCTTTCAGTGGCGAGCGGTATGTCGCACATGTCCTGCCGCTGGCCTCCGTACTGCGTAACGGCAGCGACCGGGCGCCCGACGCCGTCGGTGCGCTTCTCCTGCGCAAGGTCGCGCTCGGAGGCGGGTCCTATGGCGAGCTGATGGCGCGGACCTTCGACTTCACGCCGGCGGAGCTGCGCGTGTTCCTGTCGATCGTCGAGGTCGGTGGCGTTCCGGAGACGGCGGCAGCGCTCGGAATCGCGGAGACGACGGCGAAGACGCATCTGCAGCGCATCTATGCCAAGACGGGCGTTTCGAGGCAGGCCGATCTCGTCAAGCTCGCGGCGGGATTCGCCAATCCGCTCCTCAACTGATCCGTAAATCCCTGCCGAAGTTGAACCTTTTGCTCCCTTGATAGACTCACAGAAGCCGCCGGGCATGACGAACATTTCGCAATCTCCGTGTTTGACCATTGGCTGTTCCGATGCCCCGACCTCCAACACAGTCCGAGCTGATCGAGAGCATATACGATGCTGGCCTCAACCTTGAGTTGTGGGGCGAGGTCGTCGTCGCACTCAACGCTTTCATTGGCAGCCAGGCCTGCGGTCTGATCTCGAAGGACAAGGTCAGCAAATCAGGCGCGACGCATTACTATTGCGGGGTCGATCCGCACTACATCCAGCTCTACGCCGAGACCTACGCCCAATACGATCCCCTCGCGCGGCTGCCCCGCTACGGCGAGGTGCGCAACATTCCGGATCTCGTCGATTTCGACGAGTATCGCCGCGGGCGGTTCTTCCAGGAATGGCTGCGGCCCCAGGGTTGCATCGACGTCGCAAACGTGGTGCTGGAGCAGTCGAAGTCGCCGTGTCCGATGCTGCTGACCGTGATCCCGGGCAAGGACATGCTCGACGCCGGGCAGCGCGCACGCATGCAGTTCCTCGCCCCGCACGCAAGCCGGGCGCTGATGATCAACCGCGCGATCGAGCGCAAGCAGCAGCGCGCGAGCGCGCTCGCCGACGTCGTGGACGGCCTCAGTGCCGGCGTCATCCTGCTCGATTCGGCCTGCCGCATCGTTCACAGCAATCCCGCCGCGGAGACGATCCTGGCCGCCGACGATGTCCTGCGGTCCGTTTCGGGCCGGCTGGTGGCGGGATCCTCCGCGACCAATGTGGCGCTGCGCGATATCTTCCGTGACGCAGGGGAGGTTGCCGCAGCGGCAGCTGCCGGTCGAAAGATTTCTCTGACGGCGCGTGACGGATCGCACTATGTCGCCCACGTGATCGCGCTGCCTTCGCTGCTGCGCGCCGGCGCGACGGAGCGCACGTCGGCCGTCGGAGCCCTGCTTGTCTGGAAAGCGGAATTCGACGTCCACTCATGTGCCGGCCTGATCGACGGCGCGTTCGAACTCACGCCGGCAGAGCTGCGGGTTCTCCAGGCCATCGTTACGGTGGGCGGCGTGCCGGAGACGGCGGCCGCGCTCGGCGTCGCCGAGACGACCGTGAAGACGCATCTGCATCGCGTCTTCGCCAAGACCGGCGTTTCCCGTCAAGCCGATCTGGTCAAGCTCGCGGCGGGCTTCTCCAATCCGCTCGTGCACTGACGCGCCGTCGCGGCGCGAGGCGAGTCGTTCGACGCGCCATTAGGTTCAATCAGAAGCATCATTAGAAAGTTATCGCGCGTCATTCGATTGAATGACGCGATGTGCCGCGTTCTCTTTTAGGAGACGTCACACGCTTTCTTGTTCGGCATGGTCGATCTTTGTGAAGCAACTCACAGCACGCGAAAATGAATCCCATCATTCTCTCGCACAGGTTGAGAGGAGATCGTCATGCGAACGGCGTCACCTGTCCTGGCTGGCAAGTTCCGCGCCATCGTCGCGCGCATGGGCGCGATGTTCCGCGAGCAGCGCGAGATAGAAGCGCGCCGCGCGCTGCAGCGCTATCGCCACCTGCTGGAGCAGCCGCAGGACGCATCGCCTTTGAATGAAATCATTCCGGTCAGTAACGAAAAGGATACTTCAGAAAATGCCTACGGATCTGATTCGTGCGAGCGCGCCGCCGACCACCCCACGTTCGAAGGCGCGTAATTTCAACATCGTCGCGATCGCGCTGACGGCGGCGCTCGTCACCCTTCAACTGGTCGGGCTCGCGATGCTGGAGCGGTCCCACGCTCAGGCGATGCATGTGTCGTTCCCGCGCGAGCCGGCCGCTTGCGCGGAGAGCGCCGATGTCCCTGTTTCGCAAGTTCCCTACGATTGACCGGAGGACGGTCCGTGCCTGATGTCACGACTCTGATGCTGCTCAGCGTTGCCGTGTTCGCCGGCGCCTTTGTCTCGGGGCTCTCGGGTTTTGCATTCTCGGCGGTAGCGGGTGCGATCCTGCTGCGGGTGTTCCAGCCGCTCGAGGCCGTGCCGCTGATGATGGCGTGCAGCATCGGCGTGCAGGCGACCAATCTGTGGGCGCTCCGGCGCAACATTCGCTGGGAAGGCAGCCTGATGCTGATCGTCGGTGGGCTGATCGGCGTTCCCATTGCGGTGGCGCTGTTGCAGAGCACGGACACGCATCTGCTCCGGCGCGGCTTCGGCATCGTCGTCGCGCTCTATGCGGCCTACATGCTGCTGCGGCCGACGCTGGTGACGGCCGGCGAGGCCGTCGGCCGGCACTGGGTCGCGCTGATCGGGTTCGGAGGAGGGCTCGTCGGCGGGCTGACGGCGATGCCCGGCGCGATCCCGACGATCTGGTGCGACATGCGCGGCATGCCCAAGAGCGAGCAGCGCGGCCTGGTGCAGCCTTTCATCGCGGCGATGCAGGTCTTCGCGATCGTGCTGCTGGTCGGACACCAGGATCTGTCGTCGAAGGTCTTCGTCGACCTCGCGGTCAGCCTGCCGGCGCTGTTCGCCGGTTCCGCGCTCGGCGTGATCGCCTTTCACCGCATCAACGAGACGGTCTTTCGCAAGACCGTGCTCGTTCTGTTGCTGATCTCGGGGATCTCCCTGATCTAGTGTCCCGGGTTGGTGATCGAACCCTGGACCGGCGCCGCGCTGGTGTCGCTGCCGTGATGCACCAGCGGCTTCATGCCGGTGACGGTCCGCAGCAGCACATAGAATACCGGCGTCAGGAACAGGCCGAACACGGTGACGCCGATCATGCCGGAGAACACGGCAACGCCCATCGCGCGTCGCATCTCCGAGCCGGCACCGGTCGAGAGCACCAGCGGCAAGACGCCCATGATGAAGGCCATCGACGTCATCAGGATCGGGCGAAGACGTAGCCGGCTTGCCTCGATCGCGGCGCGGATCGGCGTGCGTCCGGCGAATTCGAGCTCGCGTGCGAATTCCACGATCAGGATCGCGTTCTTGGCGGAGAGGCCGACGAGCACGATCAGGCCGATCTGGGTGAAGACGTTGTTGTCGCCCTTGGAGATCCAGACGCCGAACATCGCCGCCAAGAGACCCATCGGCACGATCATGATGATCGACAGCGGCAGGGTCAGGCTCTCATAGAGCGCGGCCAGCACCAGGAACACCAGCAGGATCGCCAGCGGGAACACCCAGAGGCCGGAATTGCCGGCGATGAACTCCTGGTAGGTCAGGTCGGTCCATTCGAAGGCAAAGCCGGGCGGCAGCGTCTCCGCCGCGATCCGCGTCGCGGCCTCCTGCGCCTGGCCCGATGAGAAGCCGGGCGCGGCGGCCGCGTTGATGTCGGACGACAGGAAGCCGTTGTAGCGGATCGCGCGCTCCGGACCCGCGCTCTGGCGGATCTTGAGCAGCGCCGACAGCGGCACCATGTCGCCCGAGGACGAGCGCACCTTCAATTGCCTGATGTCGTCGGCGCGGGCGCGGAACGGCGCGTCGGCCTGGACATAGACGGAGTAGGTGCGGCCAAACTTGTTGAAGTCGTTGACGTAGTAGGACCCCAGGTAAATCTGCAGCGTGTTGAACACTTCCGTCACGGGTACGCCGAGCTGCAGCGCCTTGGTGCGGTCGATGTCGGCGAACAGCTGGGGCACGTTGACCTGGAAGCTCGAGAACACGCCGGCGATCTCCGGCGCCTTCTGCATCGCCGCCATGAACGCCTTCGTCGCCTCGTTCAGTGCCTCATAGCCGAGACCGGCCCGGTCCTCGATCTGCAGCTTGAAGCCGCCGATGGTGCCGAGGCCGTTGACCGGCGGCGGCGGGAACATGGCGATGAAGGCCTCCTGGATGCCGGAGTATTTCTTGTTGAGGTCGGCCGCGATGGCGTTTCCGCTCAGGGCCGGACCCTTGCGCTCGTCGAACGGCTTCAGCGTCGAGAACACGATGCCGGCGTTCGACGAGTTGGTGAAGCCCGAGATCGACAAGCCCGGGAAGGCGACCGAGCTCTCGACACCGGGCTGGGTCAGCGCGATGTCGCTCATCTTGCGGATCACCTCTTCGGTGCGATCAAGCGTTGCGCCATCGGGCAGCCGCGAGAAGCCGACCAGATATTGCTTGTCCTGGCCGGGCACGAAGCCGCTCGGCACCTGCTGGAACAGGAGGGCGGTGAGGCCGACCAGCAGCACATAGAGACCCATCACCGCGGCCTTGCCCGAGATTACCTTGGTCACAGTGCCGCTGTAGCTCTCCGACGAGTAGGTGAACGCCCGATTGAAGCGGCGGAAGAACCAGCCAAGGCTCTTTTCCATGATGATCGTCAGCTTGTCCTTCGGCTCGTTGTGTCCCTTGAGCAGCAACGCAGATAATGCGGGCGAGAGCGTCAGCGAGTTGACCGCCGAGATCACCGTCGAGATCGCGATCGTCAGCGCGAACTGCTTGTAGAACTGCCCGGTGAGGCCGGAGATGAAGGCCAGCGGCACGAACACCGCGATCAGCACCATCGCGATCGCGATGATCGGTCCGGAGACCTCGCGCATCGCCTGATAGGTGGCATCGCGCGGCGATAGCCCGGCCTCGATGTTGCGCTCGACGTTCTCGACCACGACGATGGCGTCGTCGACGACGATGCCGATGGCGAGCACGAGGCCGAACAGGCTGAGCGCGTTGATGGAGAAGCCGAACACGTGCATCACGGCGAACGTGCCGACGATCGACACCGGCACCGCCAGCAGCGGAATGATCGAGGCCCGCCAGGTCTGGAGGAACAGGATCACCACCAGCACCACCAGCGCGATCGCCTCCAGCAGCGTGTGGATGACCGCCTCGATCGAGGAGCGCACGAACTGGGTGGGGTCGTAGACGATCTGGTAGGACACGCCTTCCGGCATGTTCTTCTTGATCTCGGCCATGGTGGCGCGAACGTGGTCGGAGATCTGCAGCGCGTTGGAGCCGGGCGCCTGGAAGATCGGGATTGCCACCGCCTGCTTGTTGTCGAGCAGCGAGCGCAGGCCGTATTCGGACGCCCCGAGCTCGATGCGGGCGACGTCCCGCAGCCGCACCACTTCACCGCGCGTGCCGGTCTTGACCACGATGTCGCCGAACTGCTCTTCGTTGGCGAGACGTCCTTCCGCATTGACGGACAGCTGCAGGTCGATGCCCTTCACGTTCGGGGAGGAGCCGACGACGCCGGCGGCGGCCTCGACGTTTTGCGCCTGGATCGCCTTGACGATGTCGCTGGCGGTCAGGCCGTGCTCGGCCGCCTTCTGCGGATCGACCCACACCCGCATCGAATAGTCGCCGGCGCCATAAAGCTGGACGTCGCCGACGCCGTCGATCCGTGCGAGGCGGTCCTTGACATTGAGCACGGCGTAATTGCGCAAATACGTCATGTCGTAGCGGCCGTTCGGCGACAGCAGATGCACGACCATGGTGAGGTCGGGCGAGGACTTCTTGGTGATGATGCCGAGCTGGCGCACCACGGCCGGCAGGCGCGGCTCGGCCTGCTGCACGCGGTTCTGCACCAGCTGCGTCGCCTTGTCGGGGTCGGTGCCGAGCCGGAAGGTCACCGTCAGCGTCATGGCGCCGTCGGTGGTCGCCTGGCTCGACATGTACAGCATGCCTTCGACGCCGTTGATCTGCTCCTCGATTGGAGTAGCCACCGTCTCCGCGATCACCTTGGGATTGGCCCCAGGATAGGACGCGCGCACCAGCACCGAGGGCGGCACGACATCGGGATATTCCGAGATCGGCATCGCAAACAGCGAGATCAGCCCCGCGAGGAAAATCAGCACCGACAGCACGCCGGCGAAAATCGGACGATCGATGAAGAACTTTGAAAGATTCATGGCTTTGCCCCTGGGCAATATTCTGTGTGTCCCGGCACAGCTCCGCCGTCATTCCGGGGCGCGCGAAGCGCGAACCCGGAATCCAGAGGTGATGTGCTCGAAGTTTCGTAACCTCGAGATCCCGGGTTCGTGCTACGCGCGCCCCGGAATGACAGAAGGTGTCAGCGTTGCACCACGTCCTGGTTGCTGTGGTTCGATGCCTGCTGCCCGCGCGCGCCCATTGCCGCGACCTCCGTCTTGAGGAGGGCGCCGGGACGCACGCGCTGCAAGCCGTTGACGACGATGCGGTCGCCGGGCTTCAGGCCCGCGGTGACGATGCGAAGCCCGTCGACCGCGCCGCCAAGCGTGATCGGCCGGTAGACTGCGCGGCTGTCGTCGCCGACCGCCATCACGAACTTCTTGTCCTGGTCGGTGCCGATCGCGCGCTCGTCGATCATCACCAGCGTCTGCTGCTTCGGCTGGCCCATGCGCACGCGGGCGAACTGGCCGGGGATGAGACGCCCGTCCTCGTTCCCAAACACCGCGCGGACGCGGATGGTGCCGCTCTGGCCATTGACCTGGTTGTCGATGAGCTGGATGTGGCCCCTGGCCGAGAGACCGCCCGATGTCGCCATCTCAACCGGGATCTGGTCGAGCTTGCCGCGTTTGCCGGAGCTATCTGCGATCGAGTTCAGCGCGCGCAGCACCACTTCCTCATCCGCGTCGAACGAGGCATAGATCGGATTGACCGAGACCAGCGAGGTCAGCACCGGGGAGGCGGTGCCGGCGGCGACGAGATTGCCGACGGTGATCTCGATCTTGCCGACGCGGCCGTCCACGGGCGCGCGCACCTCGGTGTAGTCGAGATTGAGCTTTGCGGTCTGGAGCGTTGCCTCGGCCGCCTTCACGTTCGCAACCGCTTCGCGATTGGCGTTGTCGCGCTGGTCGTAGTCGCGCCGCGTCACCACGGCGTTGCCGACGAGCTGCGCGCCGCGCTCGAGCTCGCTCTGGGTGAACACGACGCGCGCCTTGGCGGCTTCGAGCTGGGCCGCAGCCTTGTCGACCTCGGCGGCGTAAGGCGCCGGATCGATCTTGAACAGGACGTCGCCGGCCTTCACCAGCGCGCCCTCGATGAAGTTGGTCGCAAGGATCGCGCCGGCCACGCGCGGGCGAAGCTCGACGCGCTGGATGGCTTCGAGCCGGCCGGAGAAATCGTCCCACAGCACGGTCTGCTTGGGTTCGATCAGCGCGACCGTGACAGGGACGGCCTGCTCGGCTGCCGCGGCCGTTGCGGTCGCCTGCGCTGCACGAAAATAGTGGCCGGTCGCGATCGAGCCGGCGACAGCGAGGGCGCCCACGATGGCGACGCCGCCGAGAAGGCGGCGGAAGCGGCCGGTACGGTCGGGATTTAGGGAGGGGGGCATTTGCGCGCTCCAGATATGTAGTGTTCACTACAGATGTGGAGCTGGTTATCGCAGCGCAAGATACTTATGTACCATTCACTAAGAAAATTGTAGCCCCTTACCGCAAGAATTGGGAGCTGACTAAGAAAATAAAGCTAGAACAAATAGATAGGATTTGACGTTAAGCTTCCAGCAGAACGCGAATTCCGAGGAGAGAGGCACATGGGCATGGGACGCCCCCGCGAATTCGACGCCGAAACGGCGTTGGACCAGGCGATGGAAGTGTTTTGGCGCCATGGCTATGAGGGTGCCACCATCGCCCAGCTTACCGAGGCCATGGGCATCAATCCGCCCAGTCTCTACGCCTGCTTCGGCAACAAGGAAGGCCTGCTGAAAGCCGCGCTCGATCGCTACACCAAATTGCGCGGCGTCTGGATGGACGAGGTGGTCGCGGCCTCCACCGCACGCGAGGTCGCCGAGCGGATGCTGATGGGCATCGCCGAGAAGCAGACCGATCCCGCCAATCCGCCCGGCTGTCTGCTCGTGCAGGGCGGCATCGCCTGCGGCACTGGCTCGGAGAACGTCCCCTTCGAACTCGCCGCCCGTCGCGCCCAGAACGAGGACCAGCTCCGCGACCGTTTCATCCGCGCCAAGGCCGAAGGCGATCTCAAGCCGAGCGCCGATCCCGCCGCGCTCGCGCGCTACGTCTCGGCCGTCGCGGTCGGCATGGGCGTGATGGCGTCGTCGGGCGCGGATCGCGAGGCGCTGCGGCAGGTGGCGATCGTCGCCGTGCAGGCGGTCGAGGCGCAGTCGGCCGACAGAGCGTAGCTATCCTGCAGACTACTTTGCAGACAGCGCCGGCGGCGGGACGAAGCCGCCAAACTCGCATTCGATCAGTCCGGCCAGCGCGATTGTCGTGCGGTCCTCCAGATACGGCCCGATGATCTGAACGCCAATCGGCAAGCCCGAAGCCGTTCGCTCGATCGGAACGGCGGTCGCCGGCAGTCCGCAGGTCGAAGCGGGGTCGGCCCAGATGAAGCACGCATCGGAGTAGTTGTAGAGCTTGCCATCGATGTCGAGCTGCCGCAAGTCGAACGGTTCGGAATGGTCATGTGGAAACGCCGGCACGGCTGCGGCCGGGTAGATCACCGCGTCGAAGTCGCGGAACAGCAGATGCCACTTCTGTTGCAGTTGCAGCCGGGCAGCATCAGCCGCGAGCCACTCACGATGGATCATGCCCCAGCTCCGCGCGCGTTCGGCCTGCAGGCTGCGGTCGTCGGGCGCAAGTGCCGCGGCAAGTCCTTGCGCCTCTGCGAGGGCGGCCGGCGTCAGGCGCGGACTTCTCGCTGCGTTCAACAGTCTCATGTAGAGCCGTGCGGAGTCGGCAAGGTCAGGCAGCGCCGCACTCGCGCGCGCAACTCGTGCGCCCGATCGTTCGAGCCGCTCCGCCAATCGCCCGATGGCTGAACGCACGGCGTCACCCGTCGGCATCAGCGGGTGCGTATCGATCACGAGAATCCTGAAATCCCTGAGCTGGTCATGCCGTGGAGCTGGCAGCGCAAGGCGATAACCGATGCCGTCACGCGTCTCGTCGGGGCCGGCGATCACGTCGAGCGACAAGGCAAGATCCGCGGCGGTGCGCGCCATCGGCCCGACCACCGCCAGATCGCCCTGGCCGGGAACGGGCGGGGCCGGCGGCAGGCTGTATCCGCGCAGCGGGACCAGGCCGAGGCTCGGCTTGTGTCCGAACACGCCGCAGAAATGCGCAGGGACTCGGATCGAGCCGCCGATATCCGAGCCGATCGAGAGCGGACCGAATCCCGCGGCCAGCGCCGCGCCCGACCCGCCCGAGGAGCCACCGGGCGACCGGCCGAGGTCCCACGGGTTGTTCGTCGTCCCGTGGATCTCGTTGTAGCTCTGGAAATCCCGCAAGCCGATCGGGATATTGGTCTTGCCGATGATGACGGCGCCCGCCGCCTTCAGCCGCGAGACGACAAGGGCGTCTTCCGTCGGTTGAAAATCCCTGAAATGCGGGAAGCCCCACGTCGTCCGCAGGCCGGCGACGTTGAACGGTTCCTTGAGGGTCACGGGAATGCCGAGCAACGGCAACCGCTCGCCGCGGCCGAGCGCAGCGTCAGCGGCGCGCGCGGCGTCTCTCGCGCGATCGAAATCGCGAACGATGATCGCGTTGATCCGCCCGTCCAGCGCCTCGATGCGCGCGATGGTGTGTTCGAGCAATTCCGACGCAGACACTTTGCGCGCCTGCAGGACGCCAAGAAGTGCGCTGATCGAGCCGTAGTTCAGGTCAGCGGCAGCTGCCGTCATCGAGAGCTTCCTTGTATCTCATCGCCATGTCGACGCTGTCGGCTGATATCCGACCCGGCTATCGAACATGCAATCGTGGGAGCGAGATAGGAGGCGGCGCATCGGGAACCAAGCCTGCTGGCCGATGCTGCCGATGGTGAGGCGTGGCCGGGATTCAAAGCCGTCATGCCTTCGGAACGGTTAATGGTCAGCGGAGAATTCGGAATTTTCGATGTCGCCATTCTGCGCCTGTTTTGCCCGACGTGTCAAACGTCCTCGCTGGCGGGCGCGCGACCCATGCCGGACGAAATTCCTCAATGATTTGTACTGTGCATGGGGTTGTTTTCGCGCTTCTTGTTTGACCATCCCGCAGGTAGCGGGAACCAGAGCCATCAGCCGTCCGCATTGAACCAGAACTCCTAAGAGTTTTTACACACAGTTCTGGCACGTTCCGCGCGTCAAGACCCGCAACCTGCATCGTCGCCTCTCATTGCGCGCACGTAAAGATGGGACCCGCGGGCATCGAGGGGGCGTGAGCCATGACTGCACTTGCTTCGGACGCCGGTCGCGCCAGGGGTGGGATCGTGCCGATCCTGTTGTGCGTCGTGCCGTTCAGCCAGATCCCGCTCGACGCCTACACGCCGGGCCTGCCGCAGATGGTGGTGGACCTCGCAACCGATTCCGCATCGATGCAGAACACCGTCACCGCCTACATGCTCGGCATGAGCCTGGCGCTGGTGCCGGTCGGCATCGCCTCCGATACGCTCGGCCGCCGCAACGTCCTGCTCGCGGGGCTGTCGGTGCTCATCGCGATGAGCATCGCCTGTGCGCTCGCGACCAGCGCCTCGCTGCTGCTGGCGCTGCGCTTCCTGCAAGGCGTCGGCGGCTGCACCTGCCTCGTCGTCGCCTATGCGGTCGCGGCCGACTGTTTTCGCGGGCGTGAGCTGACTGCGATCTCCGGATTGCTGGGAGCGGCCTGGGGGCTCGCGCCCGTGCTTGCGCCGGCGGCCGGCGGTTTCATCGTCGAACTGACGTCCTGGCGCGGTGTCTTCGTCATCATCGCCATCGCCGCGGCCATCGTCGCTGCGATCGTCGTATGTCTTCTGCCCGAGACGTTGCCGGCTGATCGGCGCGCGCCGTTCGATCCGCGCCGCACCGCCGGTATCTTGCGCGATGCGCTGGTCCGCCCGGGTTTCCTCGCCTTCGTGCTGGTGTTTGCCGCCGCGGCGAGTGCACAGCTGGCGTTCGGCGTCGTCGCACCGTTCTTCTACCAGACCGGCCTCGGCTATTCGGCTGCCATCTACGGTCTCGTTGCGCTCGGCCTTGGTGGCGTCAATCTCGCCGGCGAGCTCGGCTGTGCGCATTTCGCGCACTTCATGCCGGCCCGGGTGATGGGCTTCGGCGCCTTCGCGTTGTTTCTCGCTGGCTCCGTGGTTCTGGCTGCGACCGGCATGATTCTCCGTCTCGATTTTGCGTCGATCACGATCGGTGGTGCGCTGGTGCTCGGCGGCTGCGGCGTGCTGTGTCCGATGATGTACGGCATGGGGCTCGGCCTGTTCGAACGCGACCACGGCCTGATCGGCGGCCTCATCAGCGCGCTCTGCTATCTCGCCGTGAGCGGCGCCATGGCGATCGCGGCGGTGCTGCCCGAAGAGACACAGGCGCCAATCGGATTTCTCTATCTCGGCCTCTGCGCCATCGCAGGTCTGCTGCTTGCGATCTCGCTGCCCGCGGCGCGCCAGGCCGCACAGACCTAAGGAAGGAACAAGCTCATGACCACCGTCGGTATTCGCGGCACGTTCTTCGATTTCGTCGATGATCCCTGGAAGCATGTCGGCAATGAGCAGGCGGCGGCGCGCTTTCATCAGGACGGCCTCATGGTCGTCACCGACGGCGTCATCAAGGCGTTTGGCGCTTACGAGAAAATCGCTGCCGCGCATCCCGGCGTCGAGATATCGCATATCAAGGACCGCATCATCGTTCCCGGCTTCATCGACGGCCACATCCATTTGCCGCAGACCCGCGTGTTAGGGGCCTATGGCGAGCAGCTCCTGCCGTGGCTCCAGAAGTGGGTCTATCCGGAAGAGCTGAAATACCGGGATCGCAACTACGCGCGCGAGGGCGTCAAGCGTTTCCTCGACGCGCTGCTGGCGTCCGGCACCACCACCTGCCAGGCCTTCACCAGCTCCTCGCCTGTTTCAACCGAGGAACTGTTCGAGGAAGCGGCCCGCCGCAACATGCGCGTCATCGCGGGCCTCACCGGCATCGATCGCAACGCGCCGGCCGATTTCATCGATACGCCCGAGAATTTCTACCGCGACAGCAAGCGGCTGATCGCGCAGTATCACAACAAGGGCCGCAATCTCTACGCCATCACGCCGCGCTTCGCCTTCGGTGCTTCGCCTGAGCTGCTCAAGGCCTGCCAGCGCCTCAAGCACGAGCATCCTGATTGCTGGGTCAACACCCACATCTCCGAGAATCCGGCCGAATGCAGCGGCGTGCTGGTCGAGCATCCGGATTGCCAGGACTATCTCGGCGTCTACGAGAAGTTCGACCTGGTCGGGCCGAAGTTCTCCGGCGGCCACGGCGTCTATCTCTCCAACAACGAATTCCGCCGCATGTCGAAGAAGGGCGCGGCGGTGGTGTTCTGCCCGTGCTCGAACCTGTTCCTCGGCAGCGGCCTGTTCCGCCTCGGCCGCGCCACCGATCCGGAGCATCGGGTGAAGATGTCGTTCGGCACCGACGTCGGCGGCGGCAACCGCTTCTCGATGATCTCCGTGCTCGACGACGCCTACAAGGTCGGCATGTGCAACAACACGCTGCTCGACGGCAGCATCGACCCCGTGCGCAAGGATCTCGCCGAGGCCGAGCGCAACAAGCTTTCGCCCTACCGCGGCTTCTGGTCGATCACGCTCGGCGGCGCCGAGGGCCTCTACATCGACGACAAGCTCGGCAACTTCGAGCCGGGCAAGGAGGCTGACTTCGTCGCGCTCGATCCGAACGGCGGGCAGATCGCGCAAGCGTGGCACCAGTCGCTGATCGCCGACGGCGCCGGCCCGCGCACGATGGACGAGGCCGCGAGCATGCTGTTCGCCGTCATGATGGTCGGTGACGATCGCTGCGTCGACGAGACCTGGGTGATGGGCAAGCGTCTCTACAAGAAGGGCTGAAGCGGACCGCGACGATGAGCACATCTCCGGAGACAGCCGGCCAGCCGGTCGCCCTCGTCATCCAGCGCCGCATCGCGGACGATGGCTTTGCCGCGTTCGCGCGGTGGAACGGCGAGGTCGGCGAGGCGCTCAAGGCCTGGCCCGGCTTCCTCAGCCAGGAGGTGGTGCCGCCGCAGCCGCCCGCGCATGTGGACTGGGTGACCATCGTGCGTTTCGCGAGCCCGGCCGCGGCACGTGCCTGGCTTCAGAGCGATGTGAGGGCGCGGCTCATTGCAGAGGTGCAGCGTTTCTTCGTCGGTTCGGAGGACGTCCATATCCTGCCCGACACCGGCGTCCAGCGCGACAGCGCGGTCTCCGCCGTCATCTCCTTCAAGGTCCCCGAGGGGCTCGAGGATGCGTTCCTGAAATGGCAGCAGCGCATCCAGGCCGCCGAGGCCGAGTTCAAGGGGTTCCTGCGCCACAAGATCGAGCGGCCGATTCCGGGCCTGCACGACGAATGGATCGTCATCCTGTCATTCGACAGCGATGCCAACCTCAATGCATGGCTGGACTCGCCGATGCGGCAGATGCTGCTCAAGGAGGGCGCGCGCTTCAACGCCGGCATGAACGTGAAGCGGGCGAGCTACGGCTTCAATTTCTGGTTTCCGGCCGGCAAGGCCCAGGCGCCGGAGCAAGGCCCTAGCCTGATCTGGAAGAGCAACCTCATCGTCCTCCTGGTGCTTTATCCCGTGGTCTACCTCTGGGGCTATTTCATCAGCAGGCCGCTGATCGACAGCCATGGCGTGCCGGTCTGGCTGTCGCTGTTCGTCGGCAATCTCGTGAGCACCCAGCTGCTCGGCTGGTGGCTGGTGCCCGCCGCATTCAAGGCACTCGACTGGTGGGTCACGCCGAAGGCGGGGCTTGGCCGCCAGATTGCCGGCTACGCGCTGCTTGCAGCGCTCTATGCGGCGTCGATGGGCCTGTACGCGCTGCTGCTCGCGTGGCATTGGGGGCGGTGAGGCCGTCGGCCGCTTGAAGGCGGCTTCCGGACCTGCTGGACTCGTGACGACCATGTTCGCCCTGACATTTCTCGGGACCTCGGCCAGCGTTCCCTCGGCGGAACGCAATCATCCGGCTCTCCTCGTGGAGGCCGCGGGCCAACGCATCCTGGTCGATTGCGGTGAGGGCACGCAGCGCCAGCTGCTGCGCAGCGGCGCCGGCTTCCGGCGGCTCGACCGCATCCTGCTGACGCACGGTCATCTCGATCACGTGCTCGGCATTCCCGGTCTCTTCTCGACACTGGGTCTGCGGCAGAGCGCCGAAATGATGACCATTCATGGCGGCGCAGGCACGCTTGACATCGTCGTCCGCATGCTTGCGGGCCTGTGGGGCGCGGGCAGGGCGCCGATCCCTGTGGAATTCGCGTCGCTCGCCGAAGGACAGGTCATCGATGCCGGCGACTTCACCATCGATTGTTTCCCGGTCCGTCATCGCGACACCGACAGCTTTGGCTTCGCCTTTAGAACTCCCGCACGTCGCCATCTTCTGTCTGATCGTCTTTCGGCCCTTGGCGTGCCTGATGGCCCCATGCGCGGAGAACTGGCCGCGGGACGATCGGTCGTGATCGACGATCGCACGATCGATCCGGAAGACGTTCTGGGGCCGCCGAGCGGCGGCAGGAAGCTCGTCGTGATCGGCGACACCGAGACCACCGATGGGCTGTCCGACCATGTCGCTGATGCCGACCTGCTGGTGATCGAGGCGACCTTCCTCGATCGCGACGCTGCGACCGCGCGGGACTACGGCCATCTCACCGCGGCAGAGGCGGCAGCGTTTGCGGCCGCAAACAACGTTGGCCAGCTTTTGCTGGTCCATATGTCGGGACGTTATCGGGACGACGAGATATTGGTCGAAGCGACAGCGGTCTTTCCGAACACGCGGATTGCAGCCGATTTCGATCGCATCGCCATCTAGCCGTCGCGACGGCTGCTAGCGCGTCAATCCCGATTTGATCGCGAGGTCCTGTACCTTGCTTGTCGCCTGCATCAGCCTTGGAAGCGCCTGGTCGCGAAAAGTGGGCATGTCCATGCGCATCGCATCGACGGTCACGCTCAATCCTCCGATCACAACGCCCTGGGCGTCGAAGATCGGCGTTGCCAGCGTGCGCAGGCCGTAGGCGTTCTCGCCGTCGGAAACGGCGTGGCCCTTCTTCTTGACCTGATCGAGCCGGGTGAGCAGGGCATCGAGATCGGTCAGCGTTCGCTCCGACAGTTTGACGCGGGGGCGCGATTCCAAGCGCACGATCTGCTCGTCGCGCGCCAGATGCGCCAGCATGACATGGCCGAGCGCGGCGCTGTAGGCGGGGATGCGCGTGCCCGGCCGGCGATCCATCTTGTGGCGGTCGAGGCCCGCGCCGATACGCGCGAGATAGACGACGTCGCCGCCGTCGAGAATGCCGAGCGAAGCCGCATCGCCGACGTCAGGCACGAGATCGCGCAGCAGCGGCTCGACGATCGGCCGGAGCGATCCATGCGACAGCACGGTGTAGCCGAGGTCGAGACAGGCAACCCCGAGGCGGAACCGGCGGCTCTGCGGAACCGCCTGGAGATAGCCGAGCTCGATCAGGGTCTGGATCAGCCGGAACGCCGTCCCACGATCGAGATCGGCCCGTGCGGCAATCTCACTCAGGGTGAGCTCAAAGGCCTCGCTGGTGAAACTCTGGAGCACGGCGAACGCCTTGCCGACGGAGGCGACGTAATTCTTGGGATTTTTCGCAGCCGTTTCCGATATGCGTTTTGTGGCCTTCTTTTCGACCTTGGCCATGCCCGAATGCCTCGCCATGACATGTCGCCCTTGACGTGGCGGCATGCTGATTTTACGACAGAGCAATCCAATAACAAATGTTCGCATTCCGAACAACATCGATTTGACGATCGGAGGAAGTTTGTCGACATCATCGCTGCACCCCCAATCTTTGCACCCTCATGGCGTGTTCTCCGCCGCGTTGACCCCGCTCGACGCCGAGCTCGCCCCCGATCATGCGCGCTTCGTCGCGCATTGCCGCTATCTGCTCGACGAAGGCTGTGACGGCATTGCGCTGCTCGGCACGACAGGCGAGGCGAACTCGTTCTCGTCCGCCGAGCGCACCGCGCTGCTGGAGGCGGTGGTCGCCGCCGGCATCGCGCCGCAGCGGCTTCTGCCGGGCACCGGTGTTGCCGCGCTCAGCGAGACCATCGCTCTGACGCGCCACGCGCTGTCGGTCGGCGTCGATACCGTGGTGATGCTGCCGCCGTTCTACTACAAGGGTGTCACCGACGACGGTATCTTCGCATCCTATAGCGAAGTCGTGCAGCGCATCGGCGATGCCAGGCTCAAGGTCGTGCTCTATCACATCCCGCAGATGTCGGCGCAGCCGATCTCGCATGCGCTGATCGAGCGGCTGCGAACGGCTTATCCGGCGACGTTCACCGGCATCAAGGATTCCTCCGGCGACTTCGCCAACATGACGGCGATGGTCGAACGTTTCCCCGGCTTTTCGGTTCTTGTCGGCGCGGATCCGTTGCTGCTGCCCCTGCTGCGCAAGGGCGGCGCCGGCTGCATCACCGCGACCTCCAATCTCGTCGCGCGCGACCTTGCCTATGTCTACAAGCACTTTGGCGACAGCGATGATGATGTGGCGCTCAAGGCCGCGCAGGCGCGCATCGTCAAGGCACGCGAACTGGTCTCGCGCTTTCCGCAGATGGCGTCGCTGAAGACGCTGGTTGCCGAGCGCACCAAGCATGCCGGATGGCAGCGTCTGCGGCCGCCGCTGGAGTCCTTGCCGACGGCCCAGGTGAAAGAGCTGCTTGCGAATGCCGCTGCATTCGCGGCCGTCGCCTAGATCCGGCGGGGACAACGAGGCGCCGATGTCCGACTCCTTCCAGGATGCATTGGCCGGGCTCGCTGACATCGTCGGCGACAAGCACGTCATCGCGTCCGGGCCTGACCAGGAGCCCTATGTGGTGGACTGGCGCGGGCGCTATCACGGCCGCGCGGCCGCCGTGGTGAAGCCCGGCGCAACCGCCGAGGTCGCCGCCGTCGTCAAATTCTGCGCGGCAAGGCAGCTCGCGATCGTGCCGCAAGGTGGCAACACCGGCATGTGCGGGGCCGCGACGCCGGACGATCGTGCGGGCAATGTCGTGATCCGGCTCGATCGCATGCGGGCCGTGCGAGATATCAGCCCGCTCGCCAATACGATCACGGTCGAGGCCGGCTGCATCCTCGCAGAGGTGCAGAATGCGGCGCGGGACGTCGATCGCTATTTTCCCTTGAGCCTGGGCGCCGAGGGTTCCTGCCAGATCGGCGGCAACATCTCGACCAATGCCGGCGGCACTGCCGTGTTGCGCTACGGTCCGACACGCGATCTCGTGCTCGGGCTGGAGGTCGTGCTGCCCGACGGGCGCGTGTTCAACGGCCTGCGCGCGCTGCGCAAGGACAACACCGGTTACGCGCTCAAGCAGCTTTTCATCGGCGCGGAGGGTACGCTCGGCATCGTCACCGCGGCGGTGCTGAAACTGTTCGCGCCGCCGCGCAGCTCCGCGCTGGCGCTGCTGAAGTTGCAAAGCGTCGAGCAAGCGCTCGAGATCATGCAGCGCCTGCGCGGTGTGGTCGGCGACCGGCTCGGCAGTCTCGAGATCATGTCGCGCTCGCAGATCGAGGCGATCGCGGAGACCGTGCCGCATGTCACGATTCCGTTCGAGTTGACGACGCCGTGGTATCTGATCGTCGAGCTGACCGACACGCTCGCCGGCGTCGACCTCGATGAACCACTCGCCACGGTGCTCGCGGAGGCGATGGAGGCCGGGCTCGCCGAGGACGTGATCCTGGCGTCCAACCTTGCGCAGGCCAAGGCGATCTGGGCTGTCAGGCACAGCGTGTCCGAAGGCAACAAGCGCAGCGGCTACGTCGTGTCGCATGACAGCGTGGTGCCGCTGGAGCGTCAGGCCGCCTTCGTCAACAATGTCGAAGCCCGGATCAAGGCGGCAGTCCCGCAGGCGCGCGTCGTGATGCACGGTCATATCGGCGACGGCAACATCCACGTGGTGGCCCTGATCGACCGGGTGCATTGCCAGGATCCGGAGGCGACGGCCAGGCTCGTGGCGCAAATCAATGAGATCGTCGACGACGAGACCGCGGCGCAGGGCGGGGCCATCAGTGCCGAGCACGGCATCGGCATTACCAATCGCGGCCGGCTCGCCCGCGTCACCGATCCGCTCGATATCGAACTGATGCGCGATATCAAGCAACTGCTCGATCCGAAGGGCCTGATGAATCCCGGCAAGATCTTTGGTGCGGGAGCGGCATGACCATGACGAGCGTCCGCCTGCTTGCCGACGATCTCACCGGTGCGCTCGACACCGCGGCGGAGTTTGTCGGCCTGTGCGGACCGTTCAATGTCACTTGGCCAGAGGCGGCTGCGCCGCAGGACTCCGGAAGCCTTGCGATCGACAGCGGCACCCGCGAGCGGTCGAAAGCCGAGAGCATCGAGATCGTCGGACGGCTGGCGCCACTGCTCCAAGAAGCGACGATCGCCTACAAGAAGGTCGATAGCCTGCTTCGTGGTGCGTGGGCCGCCGAGCTCGGTGCCTGCCTGCATGGCGGCCACTGGACGTCCTGCGTTGTCGCACCCGCCTTCGACTATCAGGGGCGCCGCACCGTCAATGGCCAGCAATTCGCGCGCACGGTGCAAGGTGACTGGCATCGCGTCGGCGACAATCTCCTGGCCCAACTGCAGCTTGAAGGCATCGAGGCGCTGCGGGGCGAGGCTGATACGCTGTCGCGGGGCGACGTTCAGGTTTTCGATGCCGAGAGCGACATCGACCTCGATCGTGTCGTCGAGATGGGACGGCGTATGCCGGGACCCGTGCTGTGGTGCGGCAGCGGCGGATTGGCGGGCGCGCTCGCGCGCAGCCATCGCTCCGACGCGCCGAGTCAATGGAAGCTGCCGGTGCTTGGGCTGTTCGGCTCCGACCAGGCGGCCACCGCGTCCCAGCTCGCAGCGTGCGGCGAGGCGACGATTACGCTTGCGGAAGGCGAGGGCGCGGCGCGGGTCCAGCGCAAGCTGGCCGCTGACGGCGTGGCACTGGTCAAATTCTCTCTCGGCGAGGGCCTGACCCGTGCCGATGCGGCGCGGAGGATCGCGCGCGAAATGACGGCGCTGATTTCGACACTCGAACCACCGGGCACGCTGATCGTTGCCGGCGGTGAAACCCTGAAAGCCGCATGTGTTGCTCTTGGGGCGCATGCGCTCCAGGTGACGGGGCGCATCGTGCCGGGATTGCCGCGCTCGATCCTGCAGGGCGGGCGCTGGGCCGGCGTCGATGTCGTCTCGAAATCCGGCGCATTCGGTCCCAGTGAGCTGTGGCGTGACCTGCTCCGGGACAATCATCTGCTCAGAATGGAGAGTCCGATATGACCTCTCGTCATCTTGCCATCACCATGGGCGATCCCGCCGGGATCGGGCCAGAGATCATCGTCAAGGCCTGCGTCGGGCTGAAGGAGCGGATCGGAAAGGGCGATCTGCGCATTCTGATCATCGGCAGCGGCGCGGCGCTCGATGGTGCGAAGGCCGCGCTCGGCGCCGCCGTGGCGATCCCGGAAGTGACCGCGGACGATCGCGACTGGCCGAACCTCTGCTTCCTCCAGGCCGACGCCGAGGGCGACCCGATCAAGCCGGGCGTGCTGAGCGCCGACGGCGGCCGCTTTGCCTACAAGGCGATCGAACAGGGCGTGCGTCTGACCCAGGCGGGGCGGACGTCCGCGATCGTCACGGCACCGCTCAACAAGGAAGCGCTCAACAAGGCCGGCTATCATTTTCCCGGTCACACCGAGATGCTGGCGCATCTGACCGGTGTGCGCGGCTCGGTGATGCTGCTCGCCCATGGCAACATGCGCGTCAGCCATGTCTCGACCCACGTGGCGCTGGAAGACGTGCCGAAGCGTCTGACGCCGGAGCGCCTGCGCATGGTGATCGACCTCACCAACGATGCCTTGCTGCGGCTCGGCATCACCAAGCCGAAGATCGCGATCGCCGCGCTCAATCCGCATGCCGGCGAGGGCGGTCTGTTCGGCCGGCAGGACATCGACGTCTCCGCGCCGACGATTGCGAAGGCAGTCGCTGACGGGCTTGACGTCGTCGGCCCAGTGCCCGGCGACACCATCTTCGTCAAGCTGCGCGCCGGCCAGTACGATGCCGCGGTCGCGATGTATCACGATCAGGGGCACATTCCCGTAAAACTGCTCGGCTTCCAGGTCGATCCCGCGACCGGCCGTTGGCAGGAGCTGTCAGGCGTCAACATCACGCTGGGCCTGCCGATCATCCGCACCTCCGTCGATCATGGCACCGCCTTCGACATTGCCGGCAAAGGCATCGCCAACGAGCACAGCCTGATCGAGGCCATCGACTATGCCGAGCGGCTGGCCGCTGGCGCTTCCGCATCCAAGTGACGAGATCGAGTGCACGATGACCAACGCCTTCACGCCCATCGAAATCCAACGTCCCACCATCCTTGAGTTCGGCAACGGTACGATCACGGCCGCGGCCCGGTTCGCGGAGCGGATCGGCGCCAGGCGGCCGCTGGTGATCTCCGACCCCTTCAATGCGCGCCGTGTCGACACGCTGGCGCTGCCGGGTGCGGTGAGGGTGTTCGGCGACGTCAAGCCCGAGCCGGACCTGCCCAATCTCGAGAAGGCGGTGGCGCTGGCGAAGGAGGTCAAGCCCGATCTCGTCGTCGGCTTTGGCGGCGGCAGCGCGATGGATCTCGCCAAGCTGGTTGCGGTGCTCTGCACGTCCGACGTGGCCTTCGCCGACATCGTCGGTCCGGAAAAGGTCGCCGGCCGCAGCGTGGCGCTGATGCAGATTCCGACCACCTCGGGCACCGGCAGCGAGGCCGGCACCCGCGCCCTCGTCACCGATCCCGTCAGCCAGAACAAGCAGGCGGTGCAGAGCCGCTTCATGCTGGCCGATATCGCCGTCGTCGATCCGGATCTCACCATGACTGTGCCGAAGGGAGTCACCGCGGCCACCGGTGTCGATGCGCTGGCGCATTGCGTCGAGGCCTATACCAGCCGCAAGGCGCATCCGATGATCGACCTCTACGCGCTCGAAGGCGCGCGGCTGGTCGGGCAATATCTCAAGCGCGCGGTGGCCGACGGCGGCGATCGCGAGGCGCGTGCGGGGTTGTCGCTGGCCTCGCTCTATGGCGGTTACTGCCTCGGGCCGGTGAATACGACTGCCGGCCACGCGGTCGCCTATCCACTCGGTACGCGCCACCATGTCGCGCATGGCCTGGCCTGCGCGGTGATCTTCCCGCACACGCTGGCCTTCAACATGCCCGCGGTCGAGGCCAAGACGGCGGCCGTGCTGGCGGCGCTCGGCCTGTCGGAACGAAACGATGCAAAGGGGACGTTCGAGGCGACTTATGAGTTCTGCAAGAACCTCGGCGTCGAGATGCGGCTGTCCGCGCTCGGCGTGCCCAAGGATGATCTCGGCGTGATGGCCGACGAGGCGCATGCCATTCGCCGTCTGCTCGACAACAATCCGCGCGACCTCAGCCGGGATTCGATCCTGAACATGTACGAGGCTGCGTTCTAGCCATCTCCGCCGCTCGCGGGCGGCGGCAATCAACAACAGGGAATACAGAGGAAACTTCGATGAGATCGATGTGGCTTGTTCTCGCCTCAGCCGTGCTGCTGGCGACGTCGCCGGCGAAGGCGCAGGAGGCTTATCCGTCCAAGCAGGTGACGGTGATCGTTCCGTTCGCCGCTGGCGGCACCGCCGACATCTTCGCCCGCATGGTGTCGAACCATTTGCAGGTGAAGCTCGGCAAGCCGTTCGTGGTCGAGAATGTCGGCGGCGCCGGCTCGATTCTCGGCGTGACGCGGTTGGCGAAATCGGCGCCCGATGGCATCACGCTCGGCCTTGCCAGCACGTCCGCGCTCGCGATCAACCCCACGCTCTATGGGCCGAAGCTCAGCTACCAGCCGGACAAGGACCTTGTGCCGGTCGCCCAGATCAGTGTCGTGCCCAACGTTCTTGTCGTGAACCCCAACAAGATCAAGGCGCGCACCGTGCCGGAGCTGATCGCGTACCTCAAGGCGAACCCGGACAAGGTCTCGTTCGGCTCGGCCGGCGTCGGCACCTCGCAGCATCTGGCCGGCGAGCTGTTCCAGCAGATGACCGGCACCAAGATGGTGCACGTGCCCTACAAGGGCTCCAGCCAGATGCTGACGGACCTGCTCAGCGGCCAGATCGATCTCGCCTTCGACAACGTGCCGCTGCTGCTGCCGCAGGTGAAGACCGGCCAGCTCGCGATGCTGGCGACGGCCACGCCGAAGCGCGCGGCCTTCGATTCCGAGGTGCCAGCCGTCGCTGAATTCCTGCCGGGCTTCGAGGCCGTCGCCTGGCACGGCTTCTTCGTGCCGGCGGGTACGCCGAAGCCGATCATCGAAAAGCTCTCCGCCGAAATCCGCAGCTTCATGCAGCAGCCGGAGACGGTGCAGAAGATGGCCGAACTCGGCGCCGCTGCGGTCGCGGTGGATTCCGAACCGTTCAAGGCCTACATCGCCTCCGAGACCGAGCGGTGGAAGAAGGTGATCGAGGCCGCGAACATCAAGCTGGAGTAGGCGGCCACGTCGCTGCTCCAGGAGTATTCGAGATGACCGCGAGACGCGCTTGATCAGTTCATCGGCTCTTTGAAAGTGCATGTGACGCCGATCGAGCCGTCCGGGTCCTGCCGCAGCGCCGGGCTTGAGACAGAGACGGTGCGATAGGGATCCGCGAAAGCCTCGCGCATGTGGATCATCAGTGACTTGTCGTCCAGCGTCATCAACCGCCCCGGCGCGAGTGGCCCATCGGCTGCTGCTCGCGCCACGCAATATTTGAAATCCACCGAACCATACGCGGGAAGCGCGAATAACTTGCGGCTGGGCGGGTCTGTCGGCCGTTCCACCACCCATTCCACCGATGATCCGAGCGGCAGAATTGCGCCGGGAGGCCGGGCGAGAAACGAGCGAAACTCGCCGCTGCTCTGGTTCTTGATGAAGAAGAGGACGTCTCCGCTGACCTGAACGGCAAGACCGGCAAGGATCTCATCGCCGGCGTCGATCGGGAGGTTGTCGATCAGCGTGATCGCTTGTGGCGGCGGCGCGGCCGCTCCATCGGAGGCAGAGTTGCGCCACCACTCCCACCACGCAAAATGCTGGGGTTTGTGATTGGGCCAGTGGCCGGTGCCGATTTGAGGCAGGGAAATGTTCGGTGTCGTGCCGTTGTGGCCATCGAGGCCCACCCACAACAACGATCTTGGATCGTTCGAGGGCGTGAAAAGCGCCGGTGCCGACGGCAGGCTCACCTTCGGCGCGCTCCATCCGGCCGAGGCGAAGACGATCCGCTCGGGCGCGGGCGGAGCGATGAGCGCACCCGACCAGTTCAACAGCGATTGGAGCGGACATCCCAGCAACGGAGGATCGATGGTGCTGAATGTCGGCCGTCTTGCCTTGAAAGGGGACGACACGAGCCTCTTCCAGAACCCGAACAGGCGCGGCTCGCCGTCGGCATCCGGCTTTTGCGGAATGCCGTAGAGATCGAGCTTGTCGGGTGTTGCGTCGAGGAGATTGAAACCGTCGGGCACGACTTCGTAGAAGCCGTAGCTGTCATTCTCCGGCATTTTTCCCTCCCGTGAAGACGCCGGTGTCCTTCCACTCCTGCTTCGCGTTGTCGACGAGCTCTGTGAATTTCGGCAGGTAGGTCCGATCCAGGAGAATTCTGGCGGTGATGGCCTCCGCCAGCTTCACCCCGGCCCGGGTATCCGATGGATAGTGAAGGCCGGCGATCTCGCGATTCCGCGAAACTCTGTCGGCAAGAACGCGAAGCGACCTTGCGATCGTGCTTCTCGCAGGGGCATCCGCCATGGGATCACCGAGCCATTTCGGCATCACTTCCGTCAGGAGCGCCGCAAAAACGTGGGATTGAGTGGCGTGGCCGCTGGGAAATGAGGCGTGCCCGCCATGCTGGATCGGCGACATCAGTCCTGGGACCACCTGTGTGGGGCGCGGACGATTGAAATGCGCCTTGTAGTGCATCGAGATCAGCGCGGTGAGCGCATCGGCGACGATCAGCATGCGCGATGTCGCCGGATGTGTCGTCGCCGTGGCGGACACGAGGTGCAGGAACTTGCTGATGAACTCGTCGGCCTCGGTCAGGATTTCGTCGATCGCGTCGGTGCGCTCGGAGAGCGGTACGTTGGTCATCTTTCTCAACTTGGCAATGTCGACGTCGAGATCGCCCGCCCATGGCGTCGGTCCGGCGCCGAGCAGCGCAAACCCGCCGAGTCGCTCGAGCCAATCTGCCCGACTGGCAAGATCGGACATCACGACCCACGCGTACCACCGGGTCGACCAGAGCCGCGTGCCGAAGCCGGTGGGATTGAACCTTACTTCGCTGATTCCGGGATCTCCTGCGAACGGGAGATTGGCGCGATCGGCGAACAGGGCGCCGCCTGGTCCGCCAGAGCCGCCGTATCCTCCATAGCCACCGTACCCTCCGTAGCCGCCATAACCGCCGTAACCGCCATATCCCCCGTATCCGCCCGCCATGTGAGCCTCCTCTGTTAAGATTTGTTGGTGTCGTGCTGGGTGTTTCCGTGCCGAAATGTCGATGCCAGTCGCGAGAGCGCGGCTTCGATGCGCGTCAGGGTCGGTTTCGGCCATGGCGACATCGCGATCCACTTCAGGTCGAGCTCACCTGCAGTCACGAGTGGCCGGGCAAAGGACTTGGCCTCGTCGAGGCGTTCGCTCTCCACGAGGGCCGCGACGAGGACGCGCAGGTTCACCTGGTTGTTGGGCAACAGGGCCGCGACCTGGGCCGCGTGTTCGATGGCGGAGTTGAGATTGTTCGTGGCAAAGTGGGCCTGAGCCAAAATCATCTCGGCGAACCAGGCGTGCCGGTCTCTCGGTGACAGGCGCAGGTTGATCGCCGCATCGTCGAGTGCGTCCTGGTAATTTTCGCAGCGAACGTGCACGGCGGCACGGTACGCGAATGCGAGCGCCAGGTTCGGCGTGAGCTCGATCGCACGGTCAAGCTGCCTGAGCGCGCCGATATGGTCGTGCTTGCACTGCGACAGCGTGTAGCCGCCGACGGCATTGGCGAGCGGATCGGCCGAGTTGCGCTCCAGCGCCCGTTCGGCAAGTGCCCGCGCGGTGTCGCGCTCGCTCAGTGCATTCGCCGACCAACCGCGCGTCACGCGTTGCATGTGCCAGATCGCGCTGTAGGACAGGGGCGGGGCCCAATTGGGGCTGAGGACATGGGCCCGCTCGAAATTGGTGCGTGCCGTCACGAATGTCGTGTAGTCGGGACTGAACATCTGATCATAGCCAACCAGCGCCAGCTGATAGGCGTCGAGATCGTCTGGTCTCTTCTGCATTGCGCGATGAAGCTCCCGGTCGCGGACTTGGGGCGCCAGCGAGCGAATGACCTCGACGGCGATGCGATCCTGCAGGTCGAAGACGTCGGCTGCAGTCCCGCTGAGGCGGTCGACGCGGACCACTTCGACCGTTTCGGCGGCAACGAGCTCGGTCGAGATCCGGATCTGATCGCCGGCACGCTGAATGCTTCCATGAAGCAGGTATTGCGCGTTGAGATCGCGGCCGATTGCGCGCAGATCCGGTGTCTGCGTCATCGGGATCATGGTCGAACCGCGGGAAATGACGAACAGCTCCTTCAAGCTCGACAGGGCCTGGACGACGCTGTCGACGATGCCGATCGTGAATTGAGGCTCCAGCGTTGGCGACAGCGCGCGAAAGGGGAGAACGGCGACCGAGGGCCGGCTCGCGGCAAATCCGGCCAGTCCGATCGCGGGCGACGCCACGGGGGACGGGGCCGGCCGCGCGACAGTTTCGGGCTGCTGCTGTCTCAGGCCGGCAATCAGGTCCTGTGTGAGCTTGTGCGGCTCGATATCGTAGGTGTCTTCGAGCTGGCGCCAGAGCCGCGCATAGATCGCGAGCGCCGCACCGATGCTTCCGGCCGCGACGTGCGTCTTGATGAGAACGCGAACGGCCAGCTCGTTCTCGGAATCCAGCCGGTAGATGGCCTTGGCCGCAGCCTCCGCGGTGGCCGTGACGTCTGTTTGGCCCTCGTCGGGCAGCAGCTTGGTCAGCGCGCCGATCAGCCGTTCGTGGATCAGCGGCCGCGTCTCTGCAAGCCATTCCGAAAAGGCCGGATCGATGCCTTCCAGGTCGTCGAGAATATCGTCGGTCAGGCGTTCGTGCGCGAGCAGGGTCGGATGGACGATGCCGCGCTCGGCATCGGAGACGATGTCCATCACGTCACATGCCACCTGCTCGATCTCGAGTGCCACGTGGGTCTGGTCTGCGTGGAAATGCGAGCAGCCGCGCCCCTTCAGCTCGCGCTGGATCTGACTGAGGGATTGACGCAGCGAACCCTTCGCGAGCGGGTCTTCCTTCTCGCTCCAGAGCAGGCCGACCAATTTGGTCCTGGGCAACTGGCGCGCGGAGGAGAGCATCATGTAGCCGAGCAGCGCTTGCGCCTTTCGGCCGAGCCCGATCTCGTGTCCGTCCACCGACGCTGAAAATGCTCCGATGATATTCAGCCGCAGGCGGCCGGTCTCGCCCGCGCCAACCGCCTTGTCGCCGTCGACTCCCGACATCTCGTCCCATTCCCCGTCGACATCGTCGACGACAATATAGGAGGGCAGGTCCCGGGAGCCTGGGTTTGGTGGAATGGATATAATCGGTTCGCGTTGTCCGCGAAGCCAATGACACGTGAGCTCAGGAGTACAGCCCGCCGGATCTTGTGCAATGCGTGAATGGTACATCTTGCGCGATCAAATGGTCAAGCGTTGCTGGCTGATCGAAGTGCGCCTTGCGGGCGAATGAGAAAGCTCCTCACTTCGAGCCGACGAGCGTGAAACGAGCGTGAATGGGCGAGTCTTCGGCCATCTGCGCCACGCACGCGATCCGGTTGCAGTCCGTCGGCAACTCATGCGCGAGTAAGATCTGACTTGTTCGCCAGCCGATATGCCGCGGGCCAGTGCGGGGGACGATGTCGCGGCCGGTATCGTGTGGTGGCGAGTCCCGGCCTTTGGCCGCGGCATCTTGCGTGCGCGGCCGATTCACGGGCATTTCACGATCAGCTTCGCTTCGCTGGCCATGTTGCGTCCGTGACCGGAAGGTCGCGTAACTTGGCAGAGGAGAGAAGCATCATGACTGTCCTGCTGAGAAATACCTTCAAGGCCTGGATCGACCGCGCACCGGGCGTGCCGCCCAAACTGATCATGATCGGCGACGTGCGGGTCCCGACCAATGGCTGGCAGGCCCGGCTGACCAAGCGCTCGCCGCAGGGCATCAATCCGAAGATCCTGATCCTCGATGTGAGCGCGCAGCAGCCGGTCGGCGCAGCGCAGGAGCAGATCACCACGATCCCGCTGCGCTACGAGGAGAGCCCGCCGCAGGACGAGTACGGCCAGGTGATGATCGCAAACGGCAGGGGCGAGATCGTCGTCAACATCGGACGCCCGCATTAGTGGGATGTCGGGGCCGGAATGGTCGTGTCCGGATCCTGCCCGGGAGCTGACAAGACCCATCCACCGCAGCGCTTGCCAGCCCAGAGCCGAGCAGGTAGAACGCTGCCACGCCTGAGCCGTGATTTGCGCCAAACGCGCATCCGGCCACAGCTGGACAAGTCAGTAAGACATTGAATTTGTTCGGCTATTCCGTTGGGGAATGGTGTAACGGTAGCACAACAGACTCTGACTCTGTTTGTCTTGGTTCGAATCCAGGTTCCCCAGCCAATTCCAGGCGGTTTCCCTCAAGTGAATCCAGCGGCTTGGCTCGCCGCATCGTCCCGGTGCTAGCTTGGTTTGCTCCGGGCCGGCTTCTTCTTCGCGGCTGTTTTCTTCTTTGCCGATGACTTCTTCTTTCCGTCCTCGATGGTGAAGGGGCGCGCGGCCATGAAGGCCGGATTGCTCGCGCCCACCAGCGACAGCCTGGGCGACTGATCCGGCGGCATCTTGGCGGCGATGGCGGTATGGAAGCGGCGGTAGGATCCCTTGAACGTGCCGCCGTTCCAGACGGTCTTCAGCGTTCCCGTGAACAGGCCATTGAACGTGCCGTCCTGCGAGAGCTGATTGTCCTGACAGCCTGAGATCAGCAGCACCGATGCCTTGAGCTTGGCGAAAGTCTCGGACAGCTTGCGCCGCTTCAGGATGGGATCGTAGCTCTTCCTGTTGCTCTGGTAGACGCGCAGCGCCACCTCGTCCGGCATTGCGCGATAGACGGTGCCGGGGGCGGCACGTGCTCTGGCCTGGTAATGCAGGGCCTTGGCCACGCTGCCGCTGTGGCAGCTGTCCGAGAGCAGCAGGATGCGCACTCCCGCGGCAAACGCGCCCCAGGCCGAGTACAGCTCGTCGTCGACGAGCTCGCCGTCGAAGAGGCACCAGGTCTCGTCCTTGCCATCAGGCTCGTCGCCGTTGAGGTCCGGCAGCTGGCCGCCGTGTCCCGAATAGGTCACGAAGAACGTATCGCCCGATTTGAGGGATTTTGCGGCGTGCGCGATGCCGCCCAGAACGGCTGCACGTGTCGCCTTGCGGGTCAGGAGCTTGGTCGGTGCGAAGCTGCGGGTATGGGCGAGGTCGGCCATGTCGTTGGCGTCGGCCTCGCAGGCGTTGAGGGGGCCGCTCCAGCCTTCGTAATGCTGCGGGTCGACCGAGTTCAAACCGATATGCAGGGACATGCCTGTGGCCATGATCAATTCTCCAAAGCCTGATCGCTCGATGTCAGATGCTCGCTATCTCTTCTTTTTCGCCGTCTTCTTTCTCACGGGCGCGCGCTTGCGGCCGGTCTTGCGCGGGCGGCTGGACGATGTTTTCGGGCCGGTCGGCGCGGTGGGGGCGGCGCCTTGCGAATTGCCCCATGGTACGGGCGCATTGCAGCGGATCCTGGCGCCGACCAGATTGGGCGTCTGGTTGTATCGCATCCGCTTCAGCTTCGCCGTGACGAGATCGTTCAGCGTCTTGAAGGAGGGATTTTCGTTCTTGGCTCTCAGCTCGCGCAGCGTGCCGGCCATGGAGTAGGTGTAGACTCCGTAGGACGTCACGCCGTCCCGGTATTCGTAGGAGAGCTGCTGCTCCTGACAGGCCTCGAGCAGGATCGGCATGTAGGGCCCGAAATGATCGAGCTCCTTGCGCGTCTTGTCGTAGTCCTTGTCCGGCTTGGTTCGCAGCATCATCGCGCGCCCCAACCGTTGCGTGGCGCCGTTCTGCCCGAGGAAATCGGCGCCGTTCTTCCTGTCCTTCAGGCTCCGGTTCAGCGGTGTGAAATCCCGCGGCACCCACATCCGCTCTTTCGCGTCCCACTTCAGCGCGCGGTGCCTGATGTCGTCGGGAGGGCTCAGTCCGCGCACGCGGGGACCGCCGTCGCGCGTCAGTCCACCCGAATGGCAGCAATCGAGCATCGCCACGAAATAGCTGTCATAGGGCAGCTGCGAGTACAGCTCGGCGAACTGGCGGTCCAGGATCGCGTGAGCCGGGGACCAGTCGAAATCATAGGGAACGAGACATTCGTCGACGTGATCCGGCTCGCCCTGGATGTTGTAGCGCGGAATCTGGGCGCCATGTCCCGAGTAGAACAGCATGCGCTCGTCGCCGTCGCGAACGCCGTCGAGCAGCCAATGCAGCCGGTCCATGATTCCTTGCGTGGTCGCGCGATCGTTGAGGACGATGCGGATGTCCTCCGGCTCGAAACCGCTCTCCTGGAGCACCGAGCTCATGAGGAAGACGTCGTTGACGCAGCCTTCGAGCCGGCTGGCCGGATCGGGGTAGTCGTTGATGCCGATCAGCAAGGCGCGGCGGTTGGGTTTGACCGCAAGGCTCGCCATCTCGCGCGCAGCGCTCACGATCGCGCGCGGCTCAGGCGTCGGCGCCGAGTCACGCCACACGGTCGCAACCGTGCTCGTGTGCGACAGGTACCACGTCGCGTCGTGATTGAGCGCATCGTTGGGAACGTCGAAGGCCACCGTGACCTGCTGATAATTATCGGCCCGGACGTCGAGCGGATAGGTCAGCACGTGATCGTCGGGATTGTAGAGGTGGTACCATCTTCGGCAGGTCAGGGGCTGGATGCGGCCGGCAAACACGTCACGCACCGCCGGATTGCCGATCTGCGATCCGAAGCTGACGAAGATCGCGTCCTTGATCGCGTCGCGCTCGTGCAGGAAGGTGTCGTAGCAGATCAACGAGCCGAGGCTGTGGGCCAGGACCATGTCGTAGGTCCTGGCCTCGATCTTGTCGAGAATGACCTGGCGCAGGTCCTTGCGGAGTTGCTCGTCGGTCGACCATTGGGCGACCATGCCCGCGGTCCATTTGATGACGGCCGGGATGTCGCCGATGCCGCGTGCACCGGGCAGGAGGTCGCCGATGCCGTGAACGACCGCGCTTGCCAGCAGCTTGGCTGTGGCCGCGGCGTAGGTCAGGGGATTGAGCGGGGCCTTGTCGAAGAGATCGTCGTAGCGAACGAAGTCGATCGTCAGCTGAACGTCCTGATCGACCGCCCCGACGGCGTGGGTGATGGCCTTGGACCAGGACTGCTGAAATCCGGAGTCGATCTCCGCGTGGCCCACCCCGTGGACGCAGAGCAACGAAAGGCGGGCGCTCATGAAAACGGCCCTCTGAAATTCAATCTGAAATAGCTGTTAAGCAGGCGTGAACGCCAGGGATGATGTCGCGGAGTTGCTACCTCTGGATGTGAAATGGATCACGAAATCTGCGCGACAGTTTGCCTCACCTTGCGCGCGTCACGACATGTCGGCTCACTGGGTGTTCCATCGTCCTTGGGCCATGCAACCCGAGGAGATCCGTGATGCCCTATGTCGATGGTTTCGTGCTGGCCGTGCCGAAGGACAAGATCGAGGCCTACAAGGCACTGGCGAGGACCGCTTGCGCGATCTGGATGGAGCACGGCGCGCTCGACTACGTCGAATGCATCGGCGACGACGTTCCCTATGGCGAACTGACGTCGTTTCCGCGCGCAGTGATGGCGAAGGAGGAGGAGGTCGTGGTGTTCGCCTGGATCGTCTACCGCGACCGGGAGACCCGCGATGCCGTCAACAAGAAGGTGATGGCGGACCCGCGGCTGAAAATGGACGGCATGCCGTTCGACGGCAAGCGCATGATCTATGGCGGCTTCACGACGCTGCTTCGGGCGCGCGAGGTTGCCGGCTGAACGGCAGGACGAAGGCCTATCTCGGCGGAGGTTGACCGACCTCCGCCTGAAGCAGCAGTGACAGGCAGCCGGCAAGCCGTGCCTCCATCTCTTTCGACGGAAGCGACAGCGGGCCCGGATCGTTGAGGATCGCGTTCACCAGCGTGCCCAGCACGACCTGGAAGCCGAACGCGATGGTGCGCGTCTTGGCCGCCTTGCGCCCCTTGCCCATGACCGGCAGCAGGAGAGGGGTGCCGCGCGCGGTGGTGGCGCGGGCAAGGCCCTTGAACGGCGTCCACTTGTCCGGGTGCGTGTCGTCGTGCTGAAGCGCGGCGCGCAGCACCCCCTCATGGCTGCGCATCCAGACGATGATGCCGCCGATGATGATCCGGCAGAGCTGGTCGAGCTCGGCCGTTTTCGGCGCCGTGCTTCCCATCTCCTTGAGCCGCTGCTCGCCATCGCGCGCGGCCAGCGCCATCAATGCGTTGAAATAGGCCTCCTTGCTCTCGAAGCGGCTGTAGAAGGCGCCGACGGTGACGCCGACCTCCGTGCAGAGCGTCTCGATCGAGAGTTCGGCAAGGCTGCGTGTCCGCAACATGGCGGCGCCGGCGCGGAGCAGCGCCAGCGTCGTCTCCCGGCTGCGCTTCTGGCGCGACGGGGCAACGCCCGGCAAATCGAGGTCGCGAAATCCGGGCTCGTCGGAACTTGGCCGCATCCGTGCTTGCATCCGCCAAAAATCATAATCATAATTCGGATTATAATTTAGGCCGGAGAGAGCTGCGGGTCAACCGCAGCCGTCGGCATCGAAGGCGAGGAGCAGATGAGCGCAGGCAGCACGCCGTTCCGCGGCACCGTCGGCAAGACGGTCGCGGAGTCAAAGCCCTGGTGGCCGGAGGGGGCTAGGCCGCCCGAGGGCGCGCCGAACATTCTGGTCGTGCTGTTCGACGATGTCGGCTTCTCCGATTTCGGCTGCTACGGCTCGGCCATCAAGACCCCGACCATCGACCGGCTCGCCGCGGAAGGCTTGCGCTACTCCGGCTTCCATACCACGGCGATGTGCTCGACGACGCGTGCCGCGTTGCTCACCGGGCGCAACCATCATTCCGTCGGCGTCGGGTGTCTCGCCAATTTCGATTCCGGCTATCCTGGCTACCGCGGCAAGATCGCGCGCGAGGCCGGGACGCTCGCCGAGATGCTGCGCACCCACGGCTATCGCAACTACATGGTCGGCAAGTGGCACGTCACGCCGCTGACCGAGAGCGGCGCCACCGGCCCGTTCGACGGCTGGCCGCTCGGGCGCGGCATCGATCGCTTCTACGGCTTCCTCGACGCCGAGACCGACCAGTATGCGCCCGAGCTCGTGTCCGACAACACGCATATTGATCCGCCGGGCACTCATGCCGACGGCTATCATTTGACCGAGGATTTGATCGACCAGTCGATCCGCTTCATCGGCGATCACGTCGCCGATCGTCCTGACATCCCGTGGCTGACCTGGGTCGCGCTTGGCGCTTGCCACGCGCCGCATCAGGCGCCGGCCGACATCATCAGAAACTATGACGCCTCATTCGCGCACGGCTGGGACGTCGAGCGCGAGCAGCGTCTCGCCCGCCAGAAGGCGATGGGACTCGTGCCTGAGGACACGCGGATGCCCGCGCGCAATGACGGCGTGAAGGCCTGGGAGGAGCATTCGGCCGACGAGCGCCGCGTCTTCACCCGCCTGCAGGCGGCTTTCGCCGGCATGCTCGACCATTCCGACCGCCATCTTGCCCGTCTCGTCTCGTTTCTGGAGACGGCCGGCATTCGCGACAACACCGCGATCATCGTGATGTCCGACAACGGCGCGAGCCAGGAGGGCGGGCCGCTCGGCTTCGTCAACGCGATGGGGCCGTTCAATTTCAAGCCGGAGCCGATCGCCGAAAAGCTCGCCCGCATCGACGATATCGGCGGTCCCGACACCCACAGCAATTTTCCGCATGGCTGGGCGATGGCGTCCAACACGCCGCTGCGCCGCTACAAGCAGAACACCCATGGCGGCGGCATCCGCGATCCCTTCGTCATCAACTGGCCGAAGGAGATCGCGGCCAAGGGCGAGCTGCGGCACCAGTTCGTGCATGCCTGCGATCTCACGCCGACGCTGCTTGAGCTGATCGGCATCGAGGCCCCCGCTGATATCGCGGGTTGCCGGCAGATGCCGCTGGAGGGCGAAAGCTTTGCACGCTCGATCGAGGACGCATCTGCGCCGTCAAAGAGCTCGCCGCAATATTTCGAGATGTTCGGCCATCGCGGCCTTTGGCAGGCGGGGTGGAAGGCGGTCGCCTTTCATCCGTCGGGGACGCCGTTCGAGAACGACAGATGGGAGCTGTTCCACCTCGATGAGGATTTCTCGGAGACCGACGACCTCGCGACCAAGGAGCCGGAGCGGCTTAGCCGGATGATCGCGACATGGTGGGAGGAGGCCGAGAAGCACAGCGTGCTGCCGCTCGACGACCGCTTCGGACCGCGCTTTGCCGAGAACGCCGCGCGCTTCCACGGTGCGCGCCACCATTTCGTCTTCCACGCCGGCATGGGCCACGTGCCGACCGACGTCGCGCCTGATGTGCGCAGCCGCAGCTACACGATCGAGGCGCATGTCGAGCTCGAGGAGCAGGGCGCCGATGGCGTTCTGATCTCGCACGGCGATGCGACCTCGGGCTACAGCCTCTACGTCAAAGACGGCCATCTGGTGCACGATCTCAACATCGGCGGCAGCCACCAGATCGTGCGCTCTGAGCGGAAGGTGCCGTCAGGCGCGCGACGGCTCGGCGTGCATGTCGAGCGTCTCGTGCGCAACGAGCCGCCGGCCAAGGGCTCGCGCACCGGCGTCACCGAATACACGCTGCTGATCGACGGCGAGGCGGCTGGCGTGCTCAGGACCCAGCTCGGCTTCCACACGCTGATCTCGTGGTCGGGCCTCGACATCGGCCGCGACCGCGGCAGCCCGGTGTCGCATTACGAGGCGCCGTTCGAATTCGCCGGCCGACTGCTGCGCGTCACGGTCACCATGCACAATGATCAGAGGCTCGACGGCGATGCCGTCGGCAACGCGCAGATGGCGCGGCAGTAGGAGGAACCGGTGTCATGCCCCGCGAAGGCGGGGCATCCAGTACGCCGCGGCTTCTCGGTTCTAGCCGTGCCGCCTCTGAAATACTGGATCGCCCGCCTCAATGCGCAATTGCGCACAAGGCGGGCGATGACAGTATGCCCGCTACTTGATCTTGTCGTAGGCGGAAGCGAAATCGCCCAGCGGCATCGGGATTGCGATCGTCTCCTTGGCCATGTTCTGGAAGGAAACCTTCAACTGCTTGCCCGACTTCAAAGCGCTCAGCAGGTCCGCCGCGATCGGCGTCGAGGCGTAGCAGCCGCGGTTCTCGCAGGTCTGGATCTGGAGGTCGAACGTCTTGCCCTCGTCGACCTGGAGCTTGGCACCGATCGGGAGGTTGAGGCCGAGCGGCAATTGCAGCAGCGCAACCGGCGTACGAGTGTCGGGCGCAATGCGGATGTTGATCAGGACGATGGTCTGGCCGGTCTTGGTCAGCACCGCGTTCTGCTCCATCGCGCATTCGAGCGGCGCGTCGCGACTCACGCTGGTGCAGCGCACGACCCAGCCGGCCTGCTGTGCCGGGGCGCCGTCGGCCTGCGGCTGCGTCGGGGCGGGTGCGGGCTGTGCGGCGGGGGCAGGAGCGGCATTCTTCTTGGCGCCCTGCTGGGCGTACGCGGCGCCGGTCGACAACAGGACAGCGGCGGCGAGGGCGACAAGTCTGGATTGCATGAGCATGGCGAAACCGCGTTGGCGTGAACCGAGGGCCTCGCTGTAGCGTCGCCGGAAGCGCGGTGCAAGCGGCTACTCGGCAGCTTCCTTAACGCTGCCGTGCGCGGGCGTCTCGTGGTCTTCGCCGTCGCCCGAGCGACCCCAGCCCGAGAACCAGTTGTTGAGCTCATCGAGATAGAGATAGACCACCGGCGTGGTGAACAGCGTCAGCGCCTGGCTGACGATCAGGCCGCCGACCATGGCGTAGCCGAGCGGCTGGCGGATCTCGGCGCCGGTGCCGTGGCCGAGCATCAGCGGCACGCCGCCGAGCAGTGCCGCCATCGTCGTCATCATGATCGGACGGAAGCGCAAGAGGGCCGCCTGCCGGATCGATTCCGCCGGCGTCTTATGGTGGTCACGCTCTGCGGCAATCGCGAAGTCGACCATCATGATGCCGTTCTTCTTCACGATGCCGATCAGGAGAATGATTCCGATCAATGCAATGAGGCTGAAGTCGAAGCCGGCCGCCATCAGGATCAGGAGCGCGCCGACGCCGGCGGAGGGCAGGGTCGACAGGATCGTGATCGGATGGATGTAGCTCTCGTAGAGGATGCCGAGGATCAGATAGACCACGACCAGCGCGGCGAGGATCAGAAGCGGCACGGTGCCGAGCGATTGCTGGAACGCCTGCGCGGTGCCCTGGAAGCTGGAATTCAGCGTCGGCGGAGCGCCGAGCTCGGCCATCGCCCGCTGCACAGCTTCCGTCGCCTGACCGAGCGCAACGCCCTGGGCGAGGTTGAAGCTGATCGTGATCGCCGGGAACTGGCCCTGGTGGCTGATCGAGAGCGGGCGGACCGGATCGGTGGTCCAGGTCGCAAAGGTCGACAGCGGCACCTGGTCGCCGGTCAGCGGCGATTTCAGGTAGAGCTTGTTCAGGCTCTCGAGACTGCCCTGCATCTCCGGCAGGATCTCGAGGATCACCTTGTAGGTGTTGAGCTGGGTGAAATACTGCGTGACCTGCCGCTGTCCGAAGGCGTCATACAGCGTGTCGTCGATCAACTGGGGCTGGATACCGTAGCGCGAGGCGGTGTCGCGGTTGATCTTGAGCTGGACCGTGGTGCCCTGCGTCTGCTGGTCGGTCGCGACGTCGCGCAGCTCCGGCAGCATCTGCATCTTGGCGAGGATCTTCGGCGCCCAGTCGTTGAGCTCGGCAAGATCGGCATCCTGCAGGGTGAACTCGAACTGCGTGCGGGTCGGCCGGCCGCCGAGCCGGACGTCCTGGGCCGCCTGCATGTAGACGCGAGCACCCTCGACCTTGTCGAACTGCGGACGCAGTCGTGCGATGATCTGCTGGGCCGACGCCTCGCGCTTGTCGCGAGCCTTCAGCGTGATGAATATGTTGCCGTTGTTGCCGGCGCGGCCGCTGCCACCGATCGACATGGCAACACTGGCAACGTCGGGATCGGCAAGGATGATCTTGCCGAGCGATTCCTGGCGCCGGACCATCTCCTTGAATGAAATGTCCTGCGAGGCTTCCGAGGTTGCGGTGATCAGGCCGACGTCCTGCTGCGGGAAGAAGCCCTTCGGGATCAGGACGAACAGGTAGATCGACAGTCCGAGCGTGGCGAAGAAGATCGCCAGCGTAGTGCGCCGCCAGGCCAGGGCATGGTCGAGCACATATTCATAGCCGCGCAGCATCCCGTCGAAGGCGCGCTCGCTCCATTGGTAGAACGTGCCGTGTTTGACCTCGCCATGGGCGCGCAGGAAGCGCGAGGCCATCATCGGTGTCAGGGTCAGCGACACGAACATCGAGACGAAGATCGTCATCGCCAGCACGACCGCGAACTCGCGGAACAGGCGCCCGATGATGCCGCCCATCAGCAGCAGCGGGATCAGCACCGCGACCAGCGAGATGCTGATCGAGACGATGGTGAAGCCGATTTCCTTGGACCCCCTGAAGGCCGCCGCCATCGGCGATTCGCCTTCCTCGATGTAGCGCGTGATGTTTTCCAGCATCACGATGGCGTCGTCGACGACGAAGCCGACCGCGATGGTGAGCGCCATCAGCGACAGATTGTCGAGCGAATAGCCGGCGACCCACATCAGCGCGCACGCGCCCAATAGCGCCAGCGGAACCGTGATGGTGGGAATGACGGTGGCCCAGAAGCTGCGCAGGAAGATGAAGATGACCATGACCACGAGGGCGATGGTCAGCAGCAGCGTGAACTGGACGTCCTCGACCGCCGCGCGGATCGTCGTGGTGCGGTCGCTGATGAGCTCGATCTTGATCGCGGGCGGGATCGCCGCGACCAACCGGGGCAGGGTCGCCTTGATCCGGTCGACGGTCTCGATGACGTTGGCGCCGGGCTGCTTGAAGATCACCAGGAACACGCCACGCTTGCCGTTGGCCCAGGCCGCCTGCTTGGCGTCTTCGGCGCCGCTGACGGCCTGGCCGATGTCGCGGATCCGCAAGGGGCCGCCGTTGCGATAGGCAATGATGACGTCGTTCCAGTCCTTGGACTGGGTGAGCTGGTCGTTGGCGTAGATTGTGTAGGCGCGCTTCTCGCCGTCGATATTGCCCTTGGGGCTGTCGACCGTCGTGATCGCGATCTGGCTGCGCACGTCCTCCATCGACAGGCCCTTGGCGACGAGTTTCGCCGGGTCGATCTGAACGCGGATGGAAGGTTTCTGCTGGCCGCCGATGAACACCTGCGCGACGCCGGAGAGCTGGCTGATCTGCTGGGCGAGCTGGGCGTCGACCGCGTCGCTGACGCTGGTCAAGGGCAGCGTCTCGGAGGTGGCCGACAGCAGCAGGATCGGCGCGTCGGCCGGGTTGACCTTGCGATAGGTCGGCGGCGAGGGCAGGTTCTTCGGCAGCTGACCGCTGGCGGCGTTGATGGCGCCCTGCACGTCGTTGGCGGCGCCGTCGATGCTGCGGTTGAGGTCGAACTGGATGGTGATCGACGCTGTGCCCAGATAGCTCGTCGACGTCATCTGGGCGATGCCGGGGATCTGGGCGAATTGCCGCTCGAGCGGCTGCGCCACCGACGAGGCCATCGTCTCCGGGCTGCCGCCCGGCAGGTTGGCTGTGATCTGGATGGTCGGGAAGTCCACCTGCGGCAGCGGCGCGACCGGCAGCAGGGGATAGGCGACGAGACCGACGAAGAGAATGCCGGCCATCAGCAGCGAGGTGCCGATGGGATAACGGATGAAAGGTGCCGAAATCCCGCCCTCGGTCATTCCCGTCGTACCTTGTTCTGGGCCGGATCCGAGCTTGCCACCGCCGTCGAGACGAGGCTTCCGGGCTGCACCTTGAATTGTCCGCCGGTGATCACCTGTTGACCCGGCGCGAGGCCTTCATCGACGACCGAACGTCCGTCGATGCCGTAGCTGACCTTGATCTTGTGCACTTCGGCCTTGTTGTCCTGGTTGACGGTATAGGCGTAGAGGCCGTTGGTCGAATGCTGGACTGCGTCGTCCGGAACCACGATCGCATCCTTCAGCGTGCGGACCAGAAGGCGCGTCGAAACCGATTGCCCCGGCCACAGCGTGTGGTCCTTGTTGTCGAACACCGCCTTGAGCCGGATAGTCCCGCTGGTCGTGTCGACCTGGTTGTTGATGACGGCGAGCTTGCCCTCGGCCAGCGTCTTCTTGCCGTCGGTGGTGAAGGCGATCACCTTGAGGGCGCCGGCCTTCTGACCCTCGCTGATATAGGGGAGCTGGTCTTCCGGCGCCGTGAAGATCACGGAGATCGGCTCGACCTGCGAGATCGTGACGATTCCGGTCTGCGAGGAGGCGTTGACGATGTTGCCGATGTCGACCTGACGAAGGCCCGCGACGCCGGTGATCGGCGCCTTGACTTGAGTGTAGTCGAGCTGGGTCTGGGCGTTGGCGATCGCGGCCTCGTCGGCGGCGATCTGGGCGGTGAGCTGGGCGACGGTGGAGCGCTGGGTGTCGACCCGCTGCGCGGTGGCGAATTCGCCGAGCTTCATGGCGCGCTGGAGCTCGAGATTGGCGTTGGCCAGGTTGGCCTCGTCCTGCGCCTTCTTGGCCTTGGCCTGGTCGAGCGCAGCTTGATAGGGGCGGGGATCGATCGAGATCAGGAGCTCACCCTCCTTGACGATCTGGCCCTCTTTGAATTCGAGCTTGTCGATCTGGCCGTCAACCCGGGTCCGGACCTGGACGGTGTTGAAGCCCTGAACCGTGCCGAGACCAGTCAGGTAGACCGGGAAGTCGACCTTCTGGACCGGCGAGACGCTCACGGGGATGGCGGGCTGGCGTGGCGGACCCTTTTGCGCGGTCTGGGCTTTCCCGGCCTCGGGCGAGCCGAATTTCTGCCAGCCATAGTAACCCGCGGAGGCCACGGCCGCGATGATCAGAATCCAGAGGATCGGCCGTGTTTTTTTCATGTCGGCTCGTGTCGGCTCTTGTGCCCTAGGCTTACGAATTATGGGGCAATCATAGGGTTCCAGGGCGCTTGTATAATACACGCCAAGTTCCAGTGTAAACAGCACTATCAGTTGAGAATCCTAAACAAATGGAAAGCTTTGCACTGCCTAGGCAACTCGCTGGCGCGCCGGTGTGCAGTGCTGCATTTTCCTGATGCGAATGAACGGCGTGCAAAAGATGGGCAGCGCTCGCCAACCGTGCGGCGAACTGCAAAAGCAAGCTGCGCGCAAGTTGCCGGGATTTCAGACTTGCCGCGATCAGAACGGTTCTAAGCCGGCCGCGCGGCCTTTGGGTTGTCAGCAGATTCGGCCTCGTCCATATCAGCGCCGCCACAACGGGAGTGCGGGCATGGACGAACTGAACGGCAAGCTGATCGCGTGTCAGATTTTGATCACGGGGCTGATCGCACGCGTCGCCAACGAGCAGCGCGATCCCTTGCGCTTCCTCACCGACTTCCGTGACGAGATCAAAGCGGTCGTCAACGGCATCAACATTGCCGGCATGGACAGCACCGACCGCGTACGCGCCATCGCGCAAAAGACCGTCGACGAAATGTTCTCGCTGATGAAGCCGCCGAGCAGCGATTGATGCTGTGAGCGAGAGCGACGATCGTCCGGTAATTCGTGCGCTCTGTTTAGAACCAATCCAATCTTGCTTTAGAACGATTTCAAACTGCAGTTTAGAATCGTTTTGATCTGGACCAATTCAAGGGTTCTTGCGAGGCGCTCGCATTGACCCGCTATTTTGTGGCCGATACCAACAGCCCATCGTTCGTCGAAGTGAATGAGCGAACAGGAATATGGGGCGTTTGGTAATGGGGCAGGTGGTCGCACCGAAATCGTTGCGTTCGGTCGCAGCATTCAACGCGGCGGATGATAAGTCCGCGGGCGTTTCCGGCAAGAAGGTCTCGGCAGTCGCAAGCCTGATCGCGGTGGCGTCGGTGTCGAGCGGCGCGGAGGCGCAGCAGTCGAACCTGCCGCCGGTGACGGTCGATGCTCCGGTCCAGCGCCCGCGTCCGACGGCCTCGAAGCCCACGCCTGAGCAAGTCCGCGCCCGCAACGCGCTGCGCCGCGCCGCGCAGCGCCAGCAGGCGGCCCAGCAGGCCGCTCCCGCCACGCCGTCCGGCCCCGCCGACGCCAATCCCTATGCCGACCCGGCCGCGCCCTACAAGGTCGACCACGTGCAGGCCGGTGGTAAATTTCCGGAGAAGCTGGTCGACACGCCGAAGTCGATCACGGTGCTCAGCAAGGAAGTGCTCGCGGACAAGAACGCCACGTCGCTGAAGCAGGCGATCCTCAGCACGGCGGGCGTGACGCTCGGCTCGGGCGAGGGCGGCAACGCGTTCGGCGACCGCTTCTTCATCCGCGGCTTCGATGCCCGCAACGACATCTTCATCGACGGTGTGCGCGACTCCGGCGTCAGCGTCCGCGAAAACTTCTTCACCGAGCAGGTCGAGATCCTGCGCGGTCCCGGCTCGACCTTCTCCGGCCGTGGTGTCGCCGGCGGTGCGATCAATATCGTCACCAAGCAGGCGGCGACGGAGAAGAGCTTCTATAATATGGACACCACGTTTGGCACCGACCAGACCAAGCGTGTCACGCTCGACGTCAACCAGGTGATCAACCCGACGCTGGCCGTTCGTGCCGGCGGTCTGTTTCAGGACGCCAATGTTGCCGGGCGCGACTTCGTCAAGGACAACCGCAACGGCGCGTTCGTCGCGACGACGTGGAAGCCGACCGATGCAGTCAAGGTCACCGCCAACTACATCCACACTGAATTGACCGGCGTGCCGGATTTCGGCGTGCCCTATTATCGGCCGAGCACGACATCGACCGCTGGCGGTCCGTTTCCGGACTTCGGCTCCAACCGCAACAACTGGTACGGCCAGATCAACCGCGACTTCTACCGGACCGGCCAGGATATCGGCTCGCTCAACGCGGAAGTGCAGATCACGCCCGACCTGATGGTCAGCAATAAGTTCCGTGCGTCTCGCTCGACCCAGAACTACGTCGGGACGCTGCCGGAAAGTCCGGTGATCGCTACCCCGCTTTCGGCTTCGACGCTCACGATGAATCCGCAGAGCCGTCTCCAGATCACCGACGTGATCGCCAATCAGACGGAGGCGACCTACAAATTCCAGGACGGGGTCGGTTTCAAGCATACCGCGCTGGCGGGCATCGAGGTCGATCGCGAGCGATCGTCGATCGACAAATATCTCGGGCTCACCTCGGAGGGGAACGGAATTCCCACAAGCCCAGCAGGTTCGCCGACGGGCGTCAGCATCTTCGCTCCCCAGGACACGTTTTTGCCGGGTAAAGCGCTCGCGTTGGCAGGTCTGCCGACCAAGATCGGCATCGACACCGTCAGCGGCTACGTCATGGATAGTGCGAACTACCGTGACCTCGTGATCCTCAATGGCGGTTTCCGCTACGACAATTACAGCATCAAGTCGACGGGTTATGCCGCGAATGGCACGTTGGGCCAGCAGTCGGCGGAATTCCTGATCCCTAACTTCAACCTCGGCCTGACCTTGAAGCCGGCGCCGAACGGCAGCGTCTATGTGGCCTATGCGACATCAGCGAATCCGGTCGGTGCCGAGTTCGACGGTACCAGCACGGCCTATGGCGGCCTCAATCCGACCCTCGCCGGCGGCAATACCCAGATATTCGGGCCCGAGAAGAACAAGGCCATCGAACTCGGCACCAAATGGGAGCTGTTCGATCGTCATCTGCTTCTGACCGCGGCGCTTTTCCAGACCACGAAGGACAACGCGCGCGAGTCGCAGAACGTTGGTAGTGCGGCTGCTGCCGCCCCCCTGGGATGCGTCTATCCGACCGGCACGACCGGCAACATATCGTGTATCACCGCGGGGGCCGCCTATCGCATCCGCGGTATCGATCTCGGTATCGGCGGCAAGATCACCGACAAGTGGAGCGTGTTCGGCGGTCTCGTGCTGATGCAGTCCGAAGTGACGCAGTCGCTGGCGCCATCGGCCAACAAGACCCTGTATCCGACCAATGTCGGGCGTCCGCTCGCCAACATCGCGCATGAGTCGTTCAGCCTGCTTTCGAAGTACCAACTCACCGATGTCTGGGAACTGGGCGGGCAGGCGGTCTACCGTTCGAAGATTTACGGCGGCACTTTGCTCGCGGCCAACCAGGGCACGTCGCTTCCGAGCTATTGGCGGTTCGACGTGTTCGCGGAAGCCAAGATCGACAAGAACTGGCAGGTCAAGCTGTTCGTGAACAACATCTTCGACAAGCGCTACTACGACGCGCTGTACCAGAGCGCTGCACCCTTCGTGCTGGAAGCACCGGGTCGTGCCGCCTACCTGGTGCTCTCGGCGCGCTACTGACGGAGCAACGACGAGTTTCATGCTGACATGCATCGAAAACGTTCTCAGCAAGGATGATGTGGCGGATTTCCGCCGCATCATGGATGCCAGCGACTGGGAGGACGGCCGCTCGACCGCCGGCGCGCAGTCGGCGATGGTCAAGCGCAACGAGCAATTGCCGCCGGACAGCGAGGTCGCGCGCAAGCTCGGCAACCGCATCATCTCGGCGCTGACGTCCAACCCGCGCTTCGTCGCGGCGGCGATCCCGCTCCAGATCTTCCCGCCGCTGTTCAACCGTTATGCGGCGAGCAGCGGCCACCATTTCGGCCTGCATGTCGACAATGCGATCCGCGGCGACCGCCTGACCGGCCTTCGCATCCGCACGGACCTGTCGGTGACGCTGTTCCTCGCCGAGCCGGAAGAGTACGACGGTGGCGAACTTGTGATCGAGGACACCTACGGTTCGCATGAAGTCAAGTTGCCAGCCGGCGACTGCGTGCTTTATCCCTCCACCAGCCTGCATCTCGTCACGCCGGTGACCCGGGGAACGCGGGTTGCGTCTTTCTTCTGGCTTCAGAGCATGATACGGGACGATCAAGCCCGGAGCATGATCTTTGACCTCGACACCGCGATACAGGCGCTGGTGGAACGGCTCGGGCGTGACGATCCCGAAACGGTCAAATTGACGGGTATCTATCACAACCTCATTCGCTACTGGGCCGAAGTATGAAGATCATGTCCTTCCAAGCAAGCCTTGCCGCAGCCATGATGCTGGCGGCCGCCTGGTTCGCATCCCCTGTTTCTGCCCAGACACAAACCCCGCCGGCGGCGCCGGCCCAGTCGAGGGCCCAGCCGGCCACGGCCGTGCCAGCAGCACCGTCTGCAACCGCGCCTGTGGCTGCGCCCGTTACCGCTCCCGCGGTGGCCGCGCCCGTGGCTCCCCCGGCCGCCGCGGCTCCCACGTCCGCCGCACCGACGGCTGCGAAGTCCGAAGCTGTATCGGCTGCGCCGGCCATGAAGGAATTGTCGCCCTGGGTCATGTTCATGTCGGCGGACGTCGTCGTCAAGGCGGTGATGATCGGGCTCGCCTTCGCCTCGCTGATGACCTGGACCGTCCTCATCGCCAAGTCGATCGAGCTGTCGATTGCCTCGACCAAGCTTCGTTTGGCGCTGAAGAAGATCGCGGATGTGCGCTCGCTCGCGGAGGCACAGATGGCGCTCGGCGCGAAGGAGGGCATCTTGCCGTCGTTCCTGGCGGCGGCGCTGCGTGAGGCGCGGATGTCGGCCGGCCTGTCCAGCGATGCCGGCATCAAGGAGCGCGCCGCCTCGAGCTTCCAAGAGATCGTGCGCGCAGAGGCGCGGCGCATCCGTATCGGCATGGGCGTGCTCGCGACCATCGGCTCGACGTCGCCCTTCGTCGGCCTGTTCGGCACGGTCTGGGGCATCATGAACAGCTTCATCGGCATCTCGAAGTCGCAGACCACCAATCTCGCCGTCGTCGCGCCCGGCATCGCCGAAGCCTTGCTCGCCACCGCGATCGGCCTCGTCGCCGCCATCCCCGCGGTCATCATCTACAACCACTTCTCGCGCGTGACGAAGGGCTACCTCGAGCTCGTCAGCCGCGCCTCGGGCGTGGCGGGACGGCTGCTCTCGCGCGATCTCGACCGCAGCCACGGCAGCGTGCATTCGCGCGCGGCGGAGTGAACCATGGGTGTTTCGCTCGCAGACAATGATGACGACGACGATTTCTCGGAAACGCATGACATCAACGTCACGCCGTTCATCGACGTCATCCTGGTGCTGCTGATCATCTTCATGGTCGCAGCCCCGCTCTCGACGGTCGATCTGCCGATCGATCTGCCGATGTCGAGCTCGACGCCGCAGAAGAAGCCGGACAAGCCGACCTATCTCAGCATCAAGCGCGATCTGACGCTTGCGATCGGCGAGGATTCCGTCCACCGGGCCGATTTGATCGCGACGCTGGACGGAATGTCCGACATGAGCAAGGACAAGTACGTCTTTCTGCGCGCCGATCGCTTCGTGCCCTATGGCGAGTTGATGGGTGTCATGGAGCTGTTGCGCTCGGGCGGCTACACGCGGGTGAAACTGGTTGCGCTCGAGGGATCTCCCGCGGCCGCAGGAGCGCCTGCCGCAGGCGCTCCGCAGCCTTAAGAGGTTCGCCAGGGAACTGCTATGTCTGACGTCAAGCTCGAACCCAGATCATCCCGGAGGCTTTGGATCCTGGCGGCGATCGCCGCGGTCCTCCTCCATGTGGGTGGGGCTGCGCTCGCGCTCGCGAACTTGCAGGCCGACGATGGCGACGAGGGGCTCGGTGCTGCGGGGGCGGAGTTCGCCGTCGAGATGGCGTCGCCGCCGGCTCAGGAATCCGAGCTGCCTCCCGGACCGACCGACTCCGTTGCGCAAGAAGAGCGCCCGGAGCTTCCGCAGCAGAAGGCCGAGAAAGAGGAAACGGAGCTTCCGCAGGATCGGCCGCAACAGGTCGAGGAAGCCGACCGCATCGTCTCCCCGAACAAGCCGAAGAAGGAGCAGGACGACGATCCGAAGATCGCCGCCGTTGAAACGCCGGCGATGGAGGCCGCCCCGAAACAGATTGACCAGGAGCGGCAAACCTTCGAAGACGCCACCCGTGAGGCCGAGAAGGCGATGGCGCCTGTGGCCGGCATCGGCAAGGACATTCTGAAGCTGACGGCCGACTGGAACCGCAAGATCAGCGCGCATCTTTCAGCGCACAAGGTCAATCCGGACGGCAAGGAGCCCAACAACCAAACTGTAAAGGTGACCTTCGCCCTCAATCGAAGGGGAAACGTGATGTCGGTTGACGTCGTGGAGTCGTCCGGAGATGCAGCTTACGATGCGGCCGCGATCGCCATGGTCCACAAATCCGATCCGTTTCCGACACCTCCTGCCGCGTTGAATGAAGATCGGTTCGAACGCATCGTCCCGATCACCTTCAAGCCGCCGGACGAGAAGAAAAAGAAGAAGACGGCTCAGCGCCAGTAGAGCCTGATCCCGACATAGACCACGACCAGGCAGGCGAAGATCAGCGCCACCGGCAGCGGCCGCTTCTGGGTTCCGCCGGCCGAACTTGCCCCGAAGAAGTTGACCTTCTTCGGCTTTGGTTCCGGGCGGCGGAACGCGGTAACATTGTCCGCTGCCGGCTCAGGCGGGCGGGTGCGGACGTCGGGCGGAGCTCCCGCGCCCCCCATCTCGGCATAATAGGCCCTGTAGATCGCGCCGATGGTGATCTCGGTGGCCTCGCCCTCGCTCATCTGCCCCTGCAGATTCTTGTAGCTCGCCAGGAACTCCTGGGCCTCCGGAGGGAGGGCGGACGACCCGTTGAGCTTGGCCATCATCTTCCAGGTGGCAAAATCAGCGCGGGCGCGGGTGTCGGCGCGTCGCGCGATCAGCATATCGGCAGCTTTGACCAAGTCGGCCTCTGGCCCTTCGGCTTGTGTTCGGGTGTTCTGTTCAACTACGCATTGCCGGTCAGGAAGAGAACAGCCTGAATCACATAACCGGTCAACGTTCGCAGTATTGCTGAAATAACATCAAGATTTAGACCGAACTGCGAACCCGCCAGCGGTAGCAGGATCAGCAGGGCGATCAGGATCAACATGCCGAACGGCTCGAGCCGGGCCAGTGGCAGCGCGAGCGGCCGGGGCAGCAGCCCGACCGCGACGCGCCCGCCGTCAAGCGGTGGGATCGGCATCATGTTGAACACCGCCAGGATCGCGTTGAAGAGCAGCGCGTTCTTGAGATTGTCAAAGATCCACTGCGCCGAACCGGCCGGCGCGAAGGGCAGGGCGTGGAGGGCAAGAGCTGCGATCAGTGCCAACAGGATGTTGGTGACAGGCCCGGCCAGCGCCACCCAGACCATGTCGAGCTTCGGGTTGCCGAGGTTGCGGTAGTTCACCGGCACCGGCTTGGCATAGCCGAACAGGAACGGCGAATGCGCGAACAGCAGCATGGCCGGCAGGACCACGGTGCCGAACGGGTCGACATGCCGGAACGGGTTGAAGCTGACGCGGCCGAGCTGGAAGGCCGTGTTGTCGCCAAGACGATGCGCGACGAAGGCGTGCGCGGCCTCGTGGAAGGTGATGGCAATCAGGATCGGAAAGACCCAGACCGAGAGACCATAGAGAGAAATGTTCACGGCTCGTTTGTCCCGGTTGTGCCTGCGGCCTTGCAGCCGTCCAACCCAACCGGTGGTGCAGCAACGCTTCAGCTCAACATAAGGTGGCCGGCTCCGAAATGCCACGCCGCAAATGATCGGCGAGGCCCGAAGCCGTCACGCCGTCGTGCAGATCTATACAGGTATCGTCCCCGGATATTGCACCAGGCCGTCGTCGAGCTTCAGCCAGGCGGGCTTTTCCGAGACCCAGATGTGCTCGGTGGGCGCGAAGGCGTTGCGGTCGTCGAAAACGGAGAGAGACACGCCCGCCAACGTGCCATTGCGCCGCCACGCGAACAGGCGCGTGCCGCAGCGCTTGCAGAACACGCGATCGATGTTTTCGGATGACGCATAGCGCTCGGTCTCGCCCTCGACGGTCAGTGCGCGCTGGTCGAATTGCGCGCGGGCGAAGAAGGGCGCGCCCATCGCCTTCTGACAGAGACGGCAATGGCAGACGCGGACGTTGAGCGGCTCGCCCTCCGCCTTGAACCGCACCGCGCCGCACAGGCATCCGCCTTCGCTGATCATCACGCCACCCGCCATTCGCCGACCTGGCGCGCCATGGTCCAGTTGAGATTGTCGAGATCGCCATCCATGTTGGAATTCCCGCGCCTGGTGTTGGTGAAGGCGGCCCAGCAGAAGCCGCCATGGGTCCTGACCGCGATGGTGCTGGTGCCCGGCAGGCTGCCATTGTGCCACCAATTGTCGAACTTGTTGACGGCAAATCCCTTGGCATAGTCGGGGCTGTAGCTGGGCGCGGTGGTCATGGTCTGGATCGTGCGCGGCCGCAGGATGTTCGCCGGCCGCGTGTAGCCGTCGACATGCATCAGGAACTGGACGAGATCCGACGGCGTCGCGATCCAGCCGCCATGGGCATCCATCCGCCTCACCTTCATGTCGTAGGGATTTTCGCCCTGGCCGTAATAGGCGACTTCGCCGGCCTGGCGCTGGTCGCGGGTGTTGCCCGCGATCGTCATGTCGGTGACGCCGCAGCGCGCCAGCACCTCGGTGCGGACGTGCTCGGCATAGGGCTGGCCGGCGAGCTTCTCGATGACGCGCCCCAGCACGCAATAGCCGAAATTGGAATAGGCGTAGTGCTGGCCCGGCGGGCGGTCCAGCGGCCGGTTGGCGAGCGTCCAGGCGATCAACTCGGCATGATCCATCCGCGGATGCGTGAACATGGGATCGCGGTTGTCGTTGCTCCAGCCGCCGGCGGTGTGCGTCAGCAGATGTTCAAGCGTGATCTGGTCGATGCCGGGAGAGTAGGGCGGCTGCCCATAGTCGGTGCCGAGCAGCGCGCCGGGGCCGAACACGCGGTCCGTCAATTTGACGTGGTTCTCCTCGATCAGGCGGAAGATCGTGACCGAGGTGATCATCTTGCTGACGCTGGCGATGCGGAACAGATGCCGCGGCGTCACCGCCTCGTTGCGCTCGCGATCGGCAAGGCCAAGCGCGTCCTCATGGACAACAGCGCCGGCATAGCCGATCGCAAAGGAGAGCGCCGGCACGTCGTACTTGTCCATGAAGGTGCGCGCGAGCCGCGCCATGGCACCGCGCTCGGCCGGCGAGGGCGGGCGGATGCTCGGCGGGTTGGGCGCGAGTTGCGCGAGCGCACCGCGCGACAGCAGCGGCAGCGCGGCTGCGCCCGCTGCGAGCTTCACAAAGTCCCGACGTCCAAAATCACGTCCAAGCTGCATGGTCCGCCCCCTCGGGCGGCCAGTGCCTCAGTAGGTCGCCCGTCCGCCGGAAATATCAAACACCGCGCCGGTGGAGAAGGCACAATCTTCGGATGCGAGCCAGGCCGCCATCGCAGCCAACTCTTCCACCTGCACGAAGCGCGCCTTCGGAATCTTCGACAGCATGAAGTCGATGTGCTGCTGCGTCATCTGGTCGAAGATCGCGGTTTTCGCCGCGGCCGGTGTCACCGCGTTGACGAGAATGTCGTGCGCGGCGAGCTCCTTGCCGAGCGACTTCGTCAGCGCGATCAGGCCGGCCTTGGACGCCGAATAGTGCGAGGCGTTCGGATTGCCTTCCTTGCCGGCGATCGAGGCGATGTTCACGATGCGCCCGTATTTCTGCTTGAGCATCGAGGGGACGACCGCCTTGCAGCAGATGAAGGGGCCGTCGAGGTTGATGCGCAGCACCTTGCGCCATTCCTCGAGGTCGGTCTCCCAGACCGGCTTGTTGACGCCGGCGATGCCGGCATTGTTCACGAGGATGTCGATCTTGCCGAAGGCGGCGAGCGTGGCATCGCGCGCCTGCTCGACCGCTGCCGTGTCGGTGACGTCGACCTTGAACACGCGGGCGCTGTCTCCGATTTCCTTCGCCGTCTTCTCGGCCAGCGCGGCGTCAAAATCCCAGATCGCGACTTTGGCGCCGGAGGCGACAAAGCGCTCGGTGATGGCGCGGCCAAAGCCCTGCGCGCCGCCGGTGACGATGGCGATGCGGCCGTTGAGATCGATCTTGTTCATGAGGCTTCGATCCCGGGGCGTCAGAGCATGTAGCCGCCGTCGACGACGAGGTCGACGCCGGTGGTGAAGGCGCTTTCGTCGCTGCCGAGATACACCGCCATGGCGGCGATCTCGTCGGCTGTGCCGAGCCGGCCCATCTTCTGTCGGGAGATGAACATCTCCTTGCCCTGCGGCCCTTGCGCAGCCGCGCGATCGAGCATCGAGGGCGTCTCGACGGTGCCGGGGCAGATCGAGTTGCAGCGGATGCCCTTGGTGATGAAGTCGAGCGCGACAGCGCGGGTCAGCAATGACACCGCCGCCTTCGACGAGCTGTAGACGTAGCGGTTCGCCGGCGGGCGCAGCGCCGCGCAGGACGAGATGTTGACGATGCTGCCGCCGCCGCCCGCGAGCATCTCGGGCAGGAAGGCCCTGATGGTCCGGTGCATCGATTTGACGTTGAGGTCGAACGAGAAATCGAAATCCTCCTCCGAGCATTCCAGAATGGTGCCGTGGTGCACGAAGCCGGCCGCGTTGAGCAGGATGTCGATCTTGCCGACGCGTTTTGCAAAAGCGTTGACATCGGCGGTGTTACGCACATCGAGCTTGGCGACCTCGGCGATGCCTTCCTTGGTCAGATCAGCGATGCCGGCTTCATTGATATCGGTGGCGATGACGGTTGCGCCTTCACGCGCGAATGCGAGGGCGCTTGCGCGCCCGATGCCTGCGGCTGCAGCCGTGATGACGGCGCGCTTTCCCTTGAGGCGGTCTGCCATTTTCTTGTTCTCCTCACCTTGAACTTGATTGTCGGTGCCGTAGCCCGGATGAGCGCGCGAGCGCGACATCCGGGGGCGGTGTCCCGGGTGTCGCTTCGCTCACCCGGGCTACATGTGCCTGCTAGTGATTGTCCCGCGCCACACCAAACGTGCCGGCGACGTTCTGGTAGCGGGTGGCGAGCTCCATGCAGGCGCCGGTCGACTGCTGGCCGACGGTGTTGCGGTAGATCTCCTGCCACGGCGTCTGGTTCGGCGGATGCTTGAAGCCGCCATTGGCCTTCAGCTCGGCATGGCGCTTCTTCACCTCGTCGTCGGAGATCAGGATGTTGGCGCTGCCCTTGTTGAGGTCGATGCGGACCTTGTCGCCGGTCCTGAGGATCGCAAGGCCGCCATTGGCGGCAGCTTCCGGCGAGGCGTTGAGGATCGAGGGCGTGCCCGAGGTGCCGGACTGACGGCCGTCGCCGATGCAGGGCAGGGACAGGATGCCGCGTTTGATCAGGGCCGCCGGCGGTTGCATGTTCACGACCTCGGCTCCACCAGGATAGCCGATCGGGCCGGCGCCGCGGATGAACAGCATGCAGTGCTCGTCGATCTCGAGCGAGGGATCGTCGATCCGGTCGTGATAGTCTTCCGGTCCCTCGAACACGATGGCGCGTCCTTCGAACGCGTTCGGGTCCTTCGGATTGCTGAGATAGCGGTCGCGGAATTCCTTGGAGATCACAGAGGTCTTCATGATCGCGGAATCGAACAGATTGCCCTTCAGCACCAGGAAGCCGGCGTCCTTGACGAGCGGCTTGTCGTAAGCCCAGATCACGTCGTTGTCGGGCTTTGCCGCATTGGCGCAGTTCTCGCCGATGCCGCGGCCGTTCACCGTGACGGCGTCTTCATGGATGCGCTTGTGCTTCATCAGCTCGCGCACCACGGCCGGAATGCCGCCGGCACGGTGGAATTCCTCGCCGAGATAGAAGCCGGCCGGCTGCATGTTGACGAGCAGCGGCACGTCGTGGCCGACCTTCTGCCAGTCGTCGATCGACAGCTCGACGCCGATGTGGCGGGCGAGGGCGTTGATGTGGATCGGCGCGTTGGTCGAGCCGCCGATCGCCGAATTGATCACGATGCAGTTCTCGAACGCCTTGCGGGTCAGGATGTCCGAGGGCTTGAGGTCTTCCCAGACCATATCGACGATGCGCTTGCCGGTCTCATAAGCGATCTGGCCGCGCTCGCGATAGGGGGCGGGGATCGCCGAGCAGCCCGGCAGCGAGAAGCCGAGCGCTTCGGCAAGCCCGTTCATGGTCGATGCGGTGCCCATGGTGTTGCAATGACCGACTGACGGAGCGGACGAGGCCACGATCTCCATGAACTCTTCATAGTCGATCTCGCCGGCGGCGAGCCGCTCGCGCGATTTCCAGACGATGGTGCCGGAGCCGGTGCGCTCGCCGGCATGCCAGCCGTTCAGCATCGGGCCGCCCGACAGCACGATCGCGGGCAGGTTCACGGTCGCCGCCGCCATCATGCAGGCCGGGGTGGTCTTGTCGCAGCCGGTGGTCAGCACGACGCCGTCGAGCGGATAGCCGTAGAGGATCTCGACGAGGCCAAGATAAGCGAGGTTGCGGTCGAGCGCCGCGGTCGGCCGCTTGCCGGTCTCCTGGATGGGGTGGGTCGGAAATTCCATCGCAATGCCGCCGGCCTCGCGGATGCCTTCGCGGACGCGGTGGGCCAGCTCGATGTGATGGCGGTTGCAGGGGGAGAGGTCGTTGCCGGTCTGGGCGATGCCGATGATCGGCTTGCCGGACTGCAACTCGGCGCGGGTGAGGCCGTAGTTCAGATAGCGCTCCATATAGAGCGCGGTCATGCCCGGATTATGAGGATTGTTGAACCATTCCTGCGAGCGAAGGTGGCGGCGAGCGCCGTTTCCGGCGGGGGCATGCCCATTGGTTGGTTTTTTTGTCATTGGTTTCTCCTGCAATGCAAACGCACTGGCGTCCGTCTCATGGGGTCGGCTTGTGCGATGCCCAGCGGCGCGAGCGGCGATCTGCCTTCCCGCTGGCGGGTCGTTTCCTCACAATTCCGATACTAGTCATGGCTGCTTGGTAACGCTACCATTTTGTTCGCCGCAGCCGCGCCGGTCGCGGCCGGCCGGCTGTCCGAACGGCGCGCCGACGAGCTTTGCCGCTCGATCACCTTGAAGCCGAGATCGAGCACCGGCTGCTCCGGGCGCCGCCCGTCGATCGCCTCGATCAGCATGGTGGCGGCGGTCTTGCCCATCTCGTAGCGGTTGGTGCGCACGCTGGTGAGGGTGGGGACGGCCGAGGCCATGAATTCGAGGTCGTTGAAGCCGACGATCGCGATCTGCTCGGGGACCGCGATCTCCCGGCGCCGGCATTCGAACAGCACGCCGAGCGCGAGATCGTCATTGGCGCAGAACACCGCATCGAGCCCGGCCTCGTGCGCCAACAGATCGGTGAACAGGGCGCCGCCGAGCGTCACCGAGGTCGGCGTTGCCGTCGTGACGACGAAGCGCTGTTCGAACAGGCCGGCGTCCTTCATGGCCGCGACATATCCGTCCAGCCGCCGCTGCACCCGCGGGTCCATGCGCGCGCCGACGAAGCCGATCCGGCGGCGGCCTTGCGCGAACAGGTGCGCGATCGCCGCACGGGCTGCATCATAGTGTGAAAAGCCGATCATCATGTCGACCGGATTGGGACCGATCTCCATGATCTGCACGATCGGGCATTCGGCCGCCTCCAGCATCGCGCGCGATTCCGTGGTCTGGTCGATGCCGGTGACGATCAGCCCTGCCGGCTTCTGCGCCAGAAACAGGCGCAGCAGCTTCTCCTCCTGGAGAATACTGTAGCGTGTATTGGACAGCTGGATCGAGTAGCGGCTGCCTTCGGAGGCGTCATAGATGCCGCGCAGCACGTCCGAGAACACGTTGTTGGTCAGTGACGGAATCAAGACACCGATCACTTCCGTGCGTTGCGAGGCCAGCGCGCGCGCCGCCAGGTTCGGCACATAGCCAAGCTCCTTGGCGGCGCTCTCGACCCGTGTCCGCTTGGCGACCGACAGCGCCTCGGGATTGCGGAAGAAGCGGGACGCAGTAATCGGGCTGACGCCGGCAAGCTCGGCGACTTCCGCCAGCCGGATTTTGCCTGACTTGGTGCGTTTTCGACCCATTGCTGCTCATAACACAGTCCACTGTCGCAAACAAAGGAACGTTGACAGCGCTACCAGCAACGACTAACCAAAGACAAATTGCCAAAACCGCACAAACTGCCGACAATGTCGCCTGTTAAGACCGGGCTTCGTTCGGTGAAGTCTGAAAAAACAAGACGGTCGCGGCGCTAGAGGCGTCGTGGACTTTCGAGGAGGGAGCTAGATGTCGTCTGTGCAAATCCGCGATGTGCGGAAATCGTTCGGCAATTTTGAAGTCCTGCACGGCGTGACGATTCCGATCGAGGACGGCCAGTTCGTCGTCTTGGTTGGCCCCTCCGGCTGCGGCAAGTCGACGCTCCTGCGCATGCTCGCCGGCCTCGAGAACATCACCTCCGGCACGATCTCGATCGGCGACCGTGTCGTCAACAATGTCCAGCCCAAGGAGCGGGATATTGCGATGGTGTTCCAGAACTACGCGCTCTATCCGCACATGACCGTCGGCGAGAACATGGGCTTCTCGCTGAAGCTGCGGAACGCCGGCTCCGACGAGATCAACAAGCGCGTCAAGCGCGCCGCCGAGATCCTCGCGCTGTCGCCGCTGCTCGAACGCTATCCGCGCCAGCTCTCCGGCGGCCAGCGCCAGCGCGTCGCCATGGGCCGCGCCATCGTGCGTGATCCGCAGGTCTTCCTGTTCGACGAGCCTCTGTCCAACCTCGACGCCAAGCTGCGCGTCGCGATGCGCACCGAGATCAAGGAGCTGCACCAGCGGCTGAAGACGACGACCGTCTACGTCACCCACGACCAGATCGAGGCCATGACCATGGCCGACAAGATCGTCGTCATGCATGACGGCATCGTCGAGCAGATGGGCACGCCGCTCGAGCTCTACGACAAGCCCGAAAACCAGTTCGTCGCCGGCTTCATCGGCTCGCCGGCCATGAACTTCCTCAAGGGGCATGTGCGGGTCAACGGCGTTGCGAGCTTCGAGGGGCCGAACGGCGTCAAGCTGCCGCTCAAGAATGCGCCGGCAGCGTCCGACGGCCGTCCCGCGGTCTACGGCGTGCGGCCCGAGCATTTCACCATCGCCGATGACGGCGCCGAGGCCGAGATCGTCGTGGTCGAGCCGACCGGCTCGGAGACGCAGGTGTTTGCCAAGGTCGGCGGCGAACAGGTCGTCGCGGTGTTCCGCGAGCGCCACCAGTTCAACCCGGGCGACAAGGTGCGGCTGAAGCCCGATCCGTCGCTGGTTCACTTGTTCGACGAGGCGACGGGCAAACGCATGTAGCGTAAGTCAAGTTAAGACAAGAAAAAGCATCACAGGGAGGACGACATGCAAGACTTTACCCGCCGGACTCTGCTTCAAGGCGGAACGGCACTGGCTGCGACCGGCATGCTCACCGGGCCGGCACTGTTCGACTTCGCAAAGGCCTGGGCGCAGAGCGCGCCCTGGAAGGCGGAGCCCGGCGCCAAGCTGACCGTGATGCGGTGGAAGCGCTTCGTGCCGCAGGAGGATGATGCGTTCAACGCAATGGTTGCGGCGTTCAAGGCTGCCACCGGCACCGAGATGAACGTGTTCAGCGAATCCTTCGAGGACGTGCAGCCGAAGGCCTCGGTTGCGGCCAACACGGGGTCCGGGCTCGATCTCGCCTGGGGTTTGCACACGCTGCCGCAGCTGTTCCCCACCAAAGTGCTGAAGATGAACGACGTCGCCGATTATCTCGGCAAGAAATATGGCGGCTGGACCGATGCGGCCGCCAAGACCTGCAAGCAAGGTGACGACTGGCTCGGCATCCCCGTGGCGACCAACGGCGGTTACATGACGTACCGCAAGTCGGCGCTCGACAAGGCAGGGTTCAAGGAGTTCCCGAAGGATTTCCCCGGCTTCCTCGAGATGTGCAAGGCCCTGAAGGCGAACAACACGCCGGCCGGCTTCGCTCTCGGGCATGCGTCGGGCGACGGCAATTCGTGGCTGCACTGGGTGCTGTGGGGGCACGGCGCCTACACGGTCGACCAGAACGACAAGATCATCATCAATTCGCCGGAGACGGCGAAGGCGCTCGAGTATTGCAAGGCGCTGTATGAGAGCTTCATCCCGGGCACGCCGTCCTGGAACGACTCCTCCAACAACAAGGCATTCCTCGCCGGCGAGCTCTATTGCACGGCGAACGGCATCTCGATCTACGTGGCCGCCAAGACCGATGCGACCAAGAAGGAGCTTGCCGCGGACACCTATCACGCGCTCTGGCCGGTCGGACCGGTCGGCAAGCCGACCGAGCTGCAGCTTGCGCTGCCGATCCTCGCCTTCAACTTCACCAAATATCCGAACGCGGCGAAGGCTTTCGTCGCCTTCATGCTGGAGAAGGAGAACTACGAGAAGTGGCTGGATGGCGCGCAGGGCTATCTGACGCAGACCTTGAACGGCTATGAATCGGCGCCGATCTGGACCGCGGATCCCAAGAACGCCGTGTTCTCGCAGGCTTCCAAGCGCACTCTGCCGGCGTCCGGTATCGGTACGGTCGGCGAAAAGGCGGCAACTGCAATCGCCGACTTCATCGTCGTCGACATGTTCGCCAACTACTGCACCGGCTCCAAGGATGCGAAGGGCGCGATGGCGGAAGCCGAGCGCCAGCTGAAGCGCATCTATCGCTGACGGTCACGGGGCGGGCGGCCGATCTGGCCGCCCGCTCGTCAACATTTCGATCAGGGATATCTGGCATGGCTGATGTCGCAATTCCCCGGGCCAAGCCTCAGATGAGCGAGGACACCGCCTGGACCCAGCTCAAACACAATCGTAATTGGCTCGGCTTCTGGTTCATGGTGCCGGCCATGGCGTTCCTGATCTTCTTCCTGGCCTATCCGCTGGGACTTGGCATCTGGCTGTCCTTCACCGACACCCGCATCGGCAGGGTCGGGCACTTCATCGCCACCGAGAACTATGAGTGGCTGTGGGACGACTCCATCTTCTGGCTGTCGGTGTTCAACACGCTGCTCTACACCCTCGTCGCCAGCGCACTCAAATTCGCGATCGGGCTCTATCTCGCGCTGCTGCTGAACGAGAACATGCCGTTCAAGGCGATGCTGCGCGCGATGGTCCTGATCCCCTTCATCGTGCCGACGGTGCTCTCGGCGCTGGCGTTCTGGTGGATCTTCGACTCGCAATTCTCCATCATCTCCTGGTCGCTGAAACATCTCGGCGTGATCAGCCAGAACATCAACTTCCTCGGCGACACGACCTGGGCGCGCATTTGCGTGATCTTCGCCAATATCTGGCGCGGCGTGCCGTTCGTGGCGATCACGCTGCTCGCGGGCCTGCAGACGGTGTCACCGTCGCTCTATGAAGCAGCAACGCTCGACGGCGCCACGCGCTGGCAGAATTTCCGGTTCATCACCTATCCGCTGCTGACGCCCATCATTGCCGTCGTGATGACCTTCTCGGTGCTGTTCACCTTCACCGACTTCCAGCTGATCTGGGCGATGACGCGCGGCGGCCCGGTCAATGCCACCCATCTGATGGCGACGCTGTCCTACCAGCGCGCGATCATCGCCGGGCAGCTGGGCGAGGGGGCCGCGATCTCGAGCGCCATGATTCCGTTCCTGCTCGCTGCGATCATGGTCTCCTGGTTCGGCCTGCAGCGTCGCAAGTGGCAGCAGGGAGAGAGCAATGACTGACCTGCCCACCAGATCCATCGATCTGAAGAATGTGCTGTCGGGCTCGGCGCCTACGGCCGATCACAGCGAAGGCATGAGCTATCTGCAGTCGGTGCCGCGCCGGCTCGTGACGCTGTACCTGCCGCTCGCGATCATCGTCATCGTCCTGCTGTTCCCGTTCTACTGGATGGCGCTGACGTCGGTGAAGCCCGACGAGCAGCTGCTCGATCTCGACAGGTACAACCCGTTCTGGACCTGGAATCCGACCTTCAAGCATTTCCACAAGCTGCTGTTCGAGAGCTACTATCCGCACTGGCTCTGGAACACGATGTATGTGGCGATCTGCGCCACGATGCTCTCGATCATCGCATCGGTGCTCGCGGCCTACGCCATCGTGCGCTTGCGCTACAAGGGCGCCAATCTCGTCGGCGGGCTGATCTTCCTCGCCTATCTGGTGCCGCCGTCGATCCTGTTCATTCCGCTCGCCACCGTCGTGTTCCAGTACGGCCTGTTCGACTCGCCGCTGGCGCTGATCCTGACCTATCCGACGATCCTGATCCCGTTCTCGACCTGGCTGCTGATGGGCTATTTCAAGACCATCCCGTTCGAGCTCGAGGAATGCGCCCTGATCGACGGGGCGAGCCGCTGGCAGATCCTGCTCAAGATCGTCCTGCCGCTCGCAATCCCCGGGCTGATCTCGGCCTTCATCTTCTGCTTCACGCTGTGCTGGAACGAGTTCATCTACGCGTTGACCTTCCTGCAATCGACCAGCAACAAGACGGTGCCGGTCGCGATCGTCAACGAGTTCGTGGACGGTGACATCTACCGCTGGGGGTCGCTGATGGCGGGAGCCCTGGCCGGCTCGCTGCCGCTCGTCATCCTTTACGCCTTCTTCGTGGAGCATTATGTGTCGGCGATGACCGGCGCCGTGAAGGAATGATCGCGGGGCTTGCCTGAGATCGCGCCAAGAGGGCGTTCCAGTGAACGCCCTGCGAGAGAGGCGCGTTCCGGCCAGTAAGAAGGAGTAGGCTCTTGCACATTCTGGTTCTCGGCGCTGCCGGCATGGTCGGCCGCAAACTCTGTGAACGGCTGCTGCGCGACGGCCGGCTCGGCAAGAGCGACATCACCAAATTGACCATGCACGACGTGGTCGAGCCGAAGAAGCCGGAGCAGGCCGGTTTCCCGGTCGAGACCGTGTCGGGCGATTTCGCCGTGCCGGGCGCGGCTGAGAAGCTGATCGCCGGCCGCCCGGACGTGATCTTCCATCTCGCTGCCATCGTCTCGGGCGAAGCCGAGCTCGATTTCGACAAGGGCTACCGAATCAATCTCGACGGCACGCGGATGCTGCTCGACGCCATCCGCCTCACTGGTGGCGGCTACAAGCCGCGCGTGGTGTTCACGTCCTCGATCGCCGTGTTCGGCGCGCCGTTCCCCGATGCCATCGGCGACGAGTTCTTCCACACCCCGCTGCTTAGCTACGGCGCCCAGAAGGCGATCGGCGAACTGCTGCTCGCCGACTATTCGCGCCGCGGCTTCCTCGACGGCATCGGCATCCGCCTGCCGACCATCTGCATCCGGCCCGGGCTGCCCAACAAGGCGGCATCGGGCTTCTTCTCCAGCATCCTGCGCGAGCCGCTGGCCGGCAAGGAAGTGGTTCTTCCGGTCTCCGAGGACGTCCGCCACTGGCACGCCACGCCGCGCTCGGCCGTCGGCTTCCTGCTGCACGCCGGCACCATGGATCTCGCCACGGTCGGCCCGCGCCGCAATCTGACCATGCCGGGCCTGTCGGCCACGGTCGGCGAGCAGATCGCCGCCCTGAAGCGCGTGGCAGGCGAGAAGGTCGCCGCACGCATCAAGCGGGAGCCCGATCCCTTCATTGTCGGCATCGTCAGCGGCTGGCCGCGCAACTTCAATGCAAAGCGGTCGCTCGAGCTCGGCTTCACCACCGCCGAGAAGAATTTCGACGATATCATCCGCATTCACATCGAAGACGAGCTCGGCGGCAACTTCGTCGCCTGATCCAACTGATGAACAGCGTGGATATGACGATGGCGAGCGTGGCTTGCATCGGCGAATGCATGGTCGAGCTCCGGCAGGCCCAAGGGGGGCATTCTGCGGGGCAATCCTCGGGACAGACTGCCGGGCAGGGCGGCGGCCTGTACTCGCGCGGTTTTGGCGGCGATACCCTCAACACGGCGGTGTATCTGGCGCGGCTCGAGGTCAAGGTCGATTATCTCACCGCGCTCGGCGATGACGGCCTCAGCGACGAGATGATCGCCGCCTGGAATGCAGAGGGCGTCGGCACGCGGCGTGTCGTGCGGCTGCCGGGCAAGCTGCCTGGCCTCTACATGATCCAGCTCGATGCCAAGGGCGAGCGCCAGTTCTTCCACTGGCGCGACAGCGCGGCGGCGCGCCAGCTGATGAGCCTGCCGGAGACCGACGAGCTCCTCAACTCGTTGATGAGCTACGACATCGTCTATCTCTCGGCGATCACGCTCTCGATCTACGACGCAGCCGGACGCGAGCGCCTGTTCGCGGCGATCAAGCGCGCACGCCTGCTCGGCACCCGCTTCGTGTTCGACACCAATTTTCGCGCACGCGGCTGGCCGGACCGCGATGTCGCGCGCGAGGTGTTCGGCGCGGCCTTCGCGGCGGCCGACATCGTGCTGACCTCGACCGAGGACCTGCTCGCGCTTTATCCCGGCGAAAGCCAGGAGCAGTTGATGGCGCGCATTCCTACGCCCGAGCTAGTGTTCCGCCTCGCCGAGCCCGTCAGCCTGCTGCGCTTCCCCGGCGGGACCAGCGAAGTCCGCGCCGAGCCCATGACCAAGCCGGTGGTGGACACCACCGCCGCCGGCGACAGCTTTGCCGCAGCCTACATCGCCGCCCGGCTCGCCGGTTCCGAACCGGTCGGGGCCGCCCAGGCCGGGCATCGCCTCGCCAGCCTGGTGATCTGCTATGCCGGCGCCATCATTCCGGGCTATGCCATGCCCCCGAAGAAGCGCCACCGGCCGGCGACCTCTCGTCAGGCGACCAAGTAAAGCGACCAAATAAAGATTGAGACCCATGCCCACCGCTGCCCAACAGAACCACCTCGTCGCGCTCTTCAAGGCCGCGACCGTCATTCCTGTCCTCACCATCGAGCGTATCCAGGATGCCGTGCCGCTCGCGCGTGCGCTGGTTGCCGGCGGCGTCCGCACGCTGGAGGTGACCCTGCGCACCCCCGTTGCGATCGAGGCGGCGAGGGCAATGATGGCCGAAGTCCCCGAGGCGGTCGTCGGCATCGGCACGATTCTCAATCCGGCCGACTTCACCCGTGTCGAGAAGCTCGGCGTCGCCTTCGGCATCAGCCCGGGCCTGACCCCCGATCTCCTCAAGGCCGCCACCCATAGCTCCTTGCCGTTTGCACCGGGCATTGCCACGGCGTCCGAGCTGATGATGGCGCTGGCGCACGGTTTCGACGTCGCAAAATTCTTCCCGGCCGAGCAGGCCGGCGGTATCAAGGGCCTGCGCGCCCTCGGCGGGCCGTTCCCGAGCGTGCGGTTCTGCCCCACCGGCGGCGTCGGCGAGGCCAATGCGGCGACCTGGCTGGCCGAGCCCAACGTGGTCGCGGTCGGCGGGTCCTGGCTATGCCCGACGGCCGAGATCAGGGCCGGGAACTGGGCCGGCATAACTGCCATCTGCCAGCGCACCCTCAAGGCCCTTAAACCCGCGTGAAGTCTTGCCATCCCTGGGCTAAGACTTAGCTCAGGTGAGAGATCCCAGGGAGAGAAGACCATGACCGCCAGCATCGTCGGATGGGCGCATACGCCGTTCGGCAAGTTCGACACAGAGACCGTCGAAAGCCTCGTCACCCGCGTTGCCAATGAGGCGATGGCCGATGCCGGCATTTCGGCCTCCGATGTCGACGAGATCGTGCTCGGCCATTTCAACGCCGGCTTCTCGGCGCAGGATTTTACCGCCTCGCTGGTGCTTCAGGCCGACCCGAAGCTGCGCTTCAAGCCGGCAACGCGCGTCGAGAACGCCTGCGCCACGGGCTCTGCCGCGGTGCATCAGGGCCTGCGAGCCATTGCCGCAGGCGCCGCCAAGATCGTCCTGGTCGTCGGCGTCGAGCAGATGACGCGCACGCCGGGGCCGGAGATCGGCAAGTACCTGCTCAAGGCCTCCTACCTGCCCGAGGATGGCGAGACGGTCGGCGGCTTTGCCGGCGTGTTCGGCAAGATCGCCAGCTCCTATTTCCAGAAATACGGCGACCAGTCCGATGCGCTGGCGCTGATCGCGGCCAAGAACCACAAGAACGGCGTCGCCAATCCCTTCGCCCAGATGCGCAAGGATTTCGGCTTCGACTTCTGCCGCGCCGAGAGCGAGAAGAACCCCTATGTCGCCGGCCCCCTGAAGCGCACCGACTGCTCGCTGGTCTCCGACGGCGCGGCCGCGCTGGTGCTGGCCGATGCCGAGACCGCCAAGGGCATGGGCAAGTCGATCGGCTTCCGTGCCACCGCGCACGCCCAGGACTTCCTGCCGATGTCCAAGCGCGACATCCTCCAGTTCGAGGGCTGCACGGTCGCCTGGCAGCGCGCGCTGGAGCAGGCGGGCGTCACGCTCAGCGATCTCTCCTTCGTCGAGACCCATGATTGCTTCACCGTCGCCGAGCTGATCGAGTACGAAGCGATGGGCCTGACGCCGAGGGGGCAGGGCGCCCGCGCCATCAAGGAAGGCTGGACCCTCAAGGACGGCAAGCTGCCGGTCAATCCGTCCGGCGGTCTGAAGGCCAAGGGCCATCCGATCGGCGCCACCGGCGTCTCCATGCACGTGATGACCGCGATGCAGCTTGCCGGGCAGGCGCCCGAGGGCATGCAGCTCAAGAATGCCAAGCTCGGCGGCATCTTCAACATGGGCGGCGCGGCCGTCGCCAACTACGTCTCCGTGCTGGAGCCGCTGAAGTAGGACCGTCTTTGGTGGGCATGGGCGCCATGCGCCGTGCCCACTTTCTTTGCGTTAGATCATGGTGGGCCAGTTTAGCCCCCTTAATGCTCCTGATTGATTTTGCAGGGAATGCATCATGAGCAATGACTACGAAGACTCGCTGTCGATGGACGCACTCAACGACCGCATCGCGATCCTCGAGGACAATATCCGCCAGCTCATCGAGCAGGCCGCAGCGGCCTCGGGCGAGCAGAGCGAGTCGCGGATCGCCGACCGGATCAATCAGCAGAACGACGAGCTCGACCGTCTCATCAGGATCCGGGAATCCCGCCAGAAGAAATAGCGGCAGCGCGGCGCATGCGGCCATACGCCGGCCGCCCTTGCGCACGCGGCGCGGCTGCCCTTAGCTGGACCGAAATCGCGGGGGCGCTTCCAGAGCCCCGCGCAATCGGGAGCGAACGATGGGGCCGCTGAAGGGCATCAAGGTCATCGATATGACCACCGTGCTGATGGGGCCCTATGCGACCCAGATGCTCGGCGACTACGGTGCCGATGTCATCAAGGTGGAATCGCTCGACGGCGACGTCACCCGGCTGATCGGCCCGATGCGCCATGCCGGCATGGGCCCGGTGTTCCTCAACACCAATCGCAGCAAGCGCTCGATCTGCCTCGATCTGAAGAAGCCGGCGGGCCGCGAGGCCGTGCTGCGGCTCCTGACGGACGCCGACGTGCTGGTCTACAACGTCCGCCCCCAGGCGATGGCGCGGCTGCAGCTCGGCTACGACGTCGTCTCCGAGATCAATCCGCGCCTCGTCTATGCCGGCGTGTTCGGCTTCGGCCAGGACGGTCCGTATGCCGCCAAACCCGCCTATGACGACCTGATCCAGGGCGCCACCGCGCTCCCCGCCTTGATGGCGCAGACCGGCGACGGCGTGCCGCGCTATGTGCCCAACGCGCTGGTCGACCGTATCGTCGGCCTCACCGCGGTCGGCGCGATCTGCGCCAGCCTCGTGCATCGCGACCGCACCGGGCGCGGCCAGCGCGTCGACATCCCGATGTTCGAGACCATGGCCGGCTTCGTGATGGGCGATCACATGGGCGGTCTTACCTACGAGCCGCCGCTCGACAAGGGCGGCTATGCCCGCCACCTCTCGCGCGACCGCAGGCCCTACAAGACCTCGGACGGCCATCTCAGCGTCATCGTCTACAACGACAAGCAGTGGGAGAACTTCTTCAAGGCGACGGGCCGCGACGATCTGCGCACTGACCCCAAATTCGCGACCTTCGCCGGACGGGCCGCCAATATCGACGTCGTCTATGCCGAGCTCGCGCGCATCTTCGAGACGCGCAGCACTGCCGAGTGGATCGAGCTGCTGACCGGGGCGGATGTGCCCGTCATGCCCATGCACGACCTCGCGTCGATCCTGCACGACGAGCATCTCGAGGCGACCAACTTCTTCCCGATCGTCAACCATCCGACCGAAGGCCCGATCCGCAGCATGAAGGTGACGGCGAACTGGTCGGAGACTGAGGCCGAGCCTGTCAGGCTGGCGCCGCGGCTCAACGAGCACGGCGCAGAAATTCTGCGCGAGATCGGCTATTCCACCGTCGAAATCGCCGCCATGGTCCGCGATGGCGTGACGCGGTCGGCGCCAGACTAGGAGGCACCATGAGCTTCATCACCGGCGTCGGCCTCACGCCTTTCGGCAAGCACGAGGGCTCATCCTCGCTCGACCTGATGAGCAGGGCGGCGCAAGCCGCGCTCGACGATGCCGGCCTGAAGCGCGCGGATATCGACGGCATCCTTTGCGGCTATTCCACGGTCTCGCCGCACATCATGCTGGCGACCGTGTTCGCCGAGCATTTTGGCATTCGCCCGTCTTATGCCCATGCCGTGCAGGTCGGCGGCGCCACGGGGCTCGCGATGACCATGCTCGCGCATCATCTCGTCGTGTCGGGTGTCTGCCGCAACGTGCTCGTGGTCGCCGGTGAGAACCGGCTGACCGGGCAGAGCCGCGATGCCTCGATCCAGGCGCTGGCGCAGGTTGGCCATCCCGATTACGAGGTGCCGCTGGGGCCGACGATCCCCGCCTATTACGGCCTCGTCGCTAACAGGTACATGCACGAATACGGCGTGACGGAAGAAGACCTCGCCGAGTTCGCGGTGCTGATGCGCGCCCACGCCTGTATCCATCCCGGCGCGCAATTCCATGATTCGATCACGGTTGCGGACGTCATGGCCTCGAAACCGGTGGCGATGCCTTTAAAGCTGCTCGACTGCTGCCCGGTGTCCGATGGTGGCGCCGCGTTCGTCATCAGCCGCGAGCGGACGGGCGAGGCCGGTATACGCATCCGCGGCTGCGCCCAGGCGCACACCCATCAGCATGTCACGGCCGCGCCCGCACTCAGCGAGCTCGGCGCGGAAATCTCCATCGCGCGCGCCAGGGAAGCTACGGGCCTTGCCATCTCCGACGTGCGCTACGCCGCGATCTACGACAGCTTCACCATCACGCTTGCGATGCTGCTGGAAGACCTCGGCCTTGCCGGCCGCGGCGAGGCGGCCGCCCGCGTCCGATCAGGCCATTTCGGCCGCGACGGTACGATGCCGCTCAACACCCATGGTGGCCTGCTCAGCTACGGCCATTGCGGCGTCGGCGGCGCCATGGCGCATCTGGTCGAGGCGCATTTGCAGATGACGGGGCGGGCGGCCAGCCGCCAGGTGCGGGATGCTTCGATTGCGCTGTTGCACGGCGACGGCGGCGTGCTGTCGTCCCATGTCAGCATGTTCCTGGAGCGGGTGCGATGAGCGAACGTCTAGTGGACTGGACCAAGGGCGAAGAGGCCATCACCTACCAGACCTGCACCTCATGCGGCCATGTGCAGTATTTCCATCGCGCCTTCTGCGCAGCGTGTGGAACCGCGGGTCCCCGCGAAGCGCGCGCCAGCGGCAAGGGCAGGGTCTACGCGACCTCGCTGGTCTGCCGTGCGGCCACACCCGAGACGCGCGCGCACGTGCCCTACAACATCCTGCTGGTCGATTGCGCCGAGGGCTTTCGCATGATGGCGCATGGTGACAACGGACTCGCCATCGGCGATTCGGTCGTTGCGAGCTTCAAGCCGTTTGCGGGAAAGCTCGTGCCGTTCTTCACGAGAGAATCGTAAGGGGATCCGTCATTCGGGGGCGGTCATAGGACCGAGCCTGGAACGGGTATTCTGGGCTTGGCCTGTGCGAGGGCCACCCCGGAATGACGAAAACTCTGAAACGCTTTAACTCAACGCCCGTAGAACAGGATGCTGGCGATGACGAGCATCGCCATCACCGCCAGCATATGCGCGAACGCTTCCGAGGCCGCCCCCTTGGTGGCTTCCTTCATGCCTTTTTCTCCCTAGACTTGGGCGTGACTCATCGTTGTGCGGCTAGCGCACCCGATGGCCAATTGTTGTTACTCGGAACACCCCTTGCGAGTATCCGCCGCGATTTGTCCCCACGCGGCGAATATCGACTGTACCAAGGTCGATCAGCAATGCGGCGGCATTTTGACTCGATGATGTTGCTCCCGCGTCCGCGCGCAATTACAGTTTCACGGAACTCTCGCCGACAACGACAATAAGCATCAAAGGCTCAGGGAAAACTTCAGGAAAATCATGGCCCGCATCAACTACAGCGACCCGTCCAAGGCATCCGACCGCACCCGCGAAATCCTCGACAAGAACCGCAATGCCAACATCTTCCGGATGATGGCGCACTCGCCGAGCTACTTTGAGCAGTACTGCCGCCTGGGGGGCGCCATCCGCCACAAGGGCGAGCTCGATCCGGTCGTGCGGGAGCTTGCGATCACGCGGACCGGCATTCTGTGCGAGGCGCCATACGAGATCGTCGCGCACAAGCGCATCGGCAAGAATGTCGGGGTCACCGACGAGCAGAACGAGGCGCTGGAGAATTGGCAGGCGGCGTCGTGCTTCAACGAGGTGCAGCGCGCGGCGCTCGCCTTCACCGACGAGACGGTGAACCTGAAGAAACCAACGGACGCGACCTTCAAGGCGATCGCATCGAAGCTGACACCGGCCGCACTGGTCGAGCTCCAGCTCTCGGTCGGCTTCTACATCATGACGTCAAAGTTTTTGGAGACATTCGAGATCGACCTCCAGCCGGTCACGGAAGTGGTGGGCTGAACGAGGCGCTGCTGCGAGGGATGCCCATGACGATTGATGAATATGCGGCCTGGGCCGCTGGCGTTGCCAAAGTCGATGAGCATCCGTCCAACGAGCGGTTGTCCTATCTCGGGCTCGGCCTCGCCGGTGAATCCGGCGAGGTCGCGGATCATATCAAGAAGCTGCTGCGCGATAACTGGCTCGATCAGGCGGGCCTCGTCGATGAGCTCGGCGACGTCATCTATTACTGGGCCTGCCTCTGCGCGGCGACCGGCCGGAAGCCGTCCGAGCTGCTCGAAGCGAGCGCGGCGAAGATCAAGCGACGGCTGAGCGAAGCCGCGAGCCGTTGAAGCAAGCAGAGTGCTGGAGGTCGATCCTCGTTGGGGCAGGGCAATCGCGTAAGAGAACGATTTCTCTGTGGCCATCCTTCGAGACGCCCGCCGTTGGCGGGTCCTCAGGATGAGGACTGAGTGCGAGGCTGCAGTTTCGACGAGCAGCGGTGCCGCTTAGCCGCACCCTGAGGAGACCGCGAAGCGGTCGTCTCGAAGGACGAGGCGTGCGCTGGTCGCGCAAAATGCCAGATGCGCCGGGCAGAGGTGAAGCGGGCCATCGCTACGTCGACGTCAGAATATCCACCTTCGCGTTGGCGACGATCAGGCGGTCGGCGAGCAGCTGCGCGAGGTTGCGCATGACGCGCTCGCTGGCGTGAGGGTGCTGCTTGCGGAAGCGCTCGAAGTCCTTCAGCTGGACTTCGAACGCGGTCGCCGCCATGTCCGTGAACACGTCGGCCGAGCGCGTCGGCTCCAGTAGTGCCATCTCGCCGAACGCCATGCCGGCCGTGAGCGTCGCCAGCCGCACGCCGTCGGGCAGGGTGACATGCACCGCGCCGCTGCGCAGGAAGAACAGGGAGGAGGCCGGATCGCCGGTCGTGATGATCTTCGCGCCGGACTGATAGGTTTTGATCGTGCAGATCGAAGCGAGGTCCGTCAGCTCTTCCGTGTCGAGTCCCTCGAGCAGCGGCTGTTCGGCAAGCTCGGTGGTCTCGTGGAAATCGATCGAGCCGCCGTAACGATAGACGATCTGGTCCTCGGCCCATTCGATCGCGGTGTCGAGCAGGTAGAAGTCGCGGACGTTCTTCAGCTCCGCGGTCCACTCCCGCAAGCTGTTCCACTCCTTGGACGCGCGCCTGACACCGGATAGCACGACGGTCACATTCAGCGCCGCAAGCTCCTCGAACGCTTCGGCGACCAGGCGCGCTCCGGCGCGCGTGGTGGAAGTGACCCGGTGCAGATCGAAGATCACGAATTGCGGCCGGGGCCGCCCGGCAAGCCGCCGCGAGACATAGTCGACCGCCGACAGCGACAGCGTGCCGACCAGCTCGATGATCCGCACCTCCCGCTCATGTGCCGCCAGGATCTCGCGCTCCCGCGGCCGGCGGACGCGCCGCGACGGGCTCCTGCCGATGTCGTAGTCGGCGATGACGGCGTTGCGGGCGTCGTCGCTGCGGTTGAGCATGTGCAGGTCGTAATGCGAGGACAGCGCCTCGCACACCTTGATGCCGCGTACGCTGTTGCCGTGCTTGTCGAGCCTGGGGGAATAGCTGCCGAGCCCCAGGCGGGCGGGCAGGGCGGCGAGGATGCCGCCGCCAACGCCGCTCTTGGCGGGGATGCCGATCCGGTAGATCCATTCGCCGGCATAGTCGTACATGCCCGACGAGGTCATTACCGAGAGCGTGCGCGAGATCGCATAGGCGCTCAGCACCTGCTCGCCCGTCACCGGATTGACGCCGCGATTGGCCAGGGTCGCCGCCATCACCGCGATGTCGCGTGCGGTGACCAGCACCGCGCATTGCCGGAAATAGACGTCGAGGACGCCAGCGACGTTGTCCGAGATCACCGCGTTGGTCTTCAGGAGATAGCCGATGGCGCGATTGCGGTCGCCGGTCTGGCTTTCGGAGGCGTAGACGGCCTCGTCCACGGTGAGATCGCGACCGGCGAAGCGGCTGAGCGCAAGGCGGATCTGCTCGAAGGCCTCGGGCCCCTTGCTGTCGTAGATCAGCCCGGTGCAGGCGATCGCGCCGGCATTGACCATCGGGTTGAACGGATGGTTCTCGGAGTTGAGCCGGATCGAGTTGAAGGGATCGCCTGATGGTTCGACGCCGATCGCGCTCTCGACCTTGCTCGCGCCCAGCAGGTCCAGCGCCAGCGCGAACACGAAGGGTTTCGACATCGACTGGATGGTGAAGGGCACCCTGGAGTCGCCGACCTCGTAGACATGGCCGTCGAGTGTGGCGAGACTGATGCCGAAATAGGCAGGATCGGCCTTGCTCAGCTCGGGAATATAGTCGGCCACGCTGCCTGAAGTTTCGGCAGAGAATTCGTTGAGGCAATTGTCCAGAAACCGCAGCAAAGGCGGTTTCGAGCGGGTCCAGGCGGCGGCGAGAGGCGAATGCGGTGTCATTGCCTCACTTGTGCAACGCAATCAGGGCACGCGCAACCCGTCCGGAACCACGGCCTGCCGCCGGACCAGCAGCAGGGCGAGCAGAACCGTGGGCAGGAGGATGCCAAGGCCTAGCAGCGTCACCTGCATCTGCGACAGCGGCATGATCCCGCCGCCCGGGGTTGCCACCACGAAGCCGCCGATCACCAGCAGCACGCGGATCGGCCATTCCAGCGCGCCTGTGCCGCGGAGGTCGCCGACGAAGGGCTGGTAGCCCTGGATGCCGCCGCAAATGAACAGCGTGCCGAACGCGGCGAGCGCCATCAGGCCGAGACCGGCGAGATAGGGGCTCGACCCCTGCAGCACCAGCGCCGGATTGAGCACGAAGAAGAACGGGATGAAATAGATGATGCTGCCGACCCACATCGATTCCCAGCCCGTCTTCATCGCCGGCGAGCCGGCAATGCCTGCAGCCGCGAAGGAGGCGATCGCGACCGGGGGCGTGATCGAGGACAGCATGCCCCAATAGAAGATGAACATGTGCACGGCCATGCGGTTGAGCCCGAGCTTCTCCAGCGCAGGCGCGACCAGGATGGCGAGGAAGATGTAGCAGGCCGTCGTCGTCAGCCCGAGGCCGAGGATCAGGCTGGTGAGGGCGCACATGCCGAGCAGCAGGAACGGATTGTCGCCGGCAATATGCAGCAGGTCGTTGGCAAGGCTCGAGACCACGCCGGTCATCGAGAACGCGCCGATCAGCAGGCCGCAGCCGGCGAGGATGCCGACCAGCTCGACGAAAGTGCGGCCGTTGACCTCCAGGAATTTGCCGATCGTCGCCAGCGTCCAGCGTGTGTCCTTGGAGAAGAGCTGGTTGAGCACCAGCAGCAGCGCGGTGGCATAGAACGGCGCGTGGCTCTCGCGCTTGAAGTAGAGCAGCATCACGATCAGCAGCGCGATGACGAAGACGTAGTACCAGCCGTCCTTGATCGTATCCATGATCCGCGGCAGCTCGGCGCGCGGAATTCCCTTCAGCCCGTGGCGCGCGGCGTAGGCGTCGACCTGCATGAACAGTCCGACATAATAGAGCGCGGCCGGAATGATCGCGGCGACCGCGACGTCGGCGTAGCTGACATTGAGGAACTGCGCGATCACGAAGGCGGTCGCGCCCATCACCGGCGGCGCCAGCACCGCGCCGGTCGAGGCGCAGGCCTCGATCGCGCCGGCATAGGAGGCGCGAAAGCCGCTCTTCTTCATCACCGGAATGGTCATGGTGCCGGCGGTCAGCACGTTGGAGATGATCGAGCCCGACATCATGCCGAGCAGGCCGCTGGCGAAGATGCAGACTTTCGCCGCGCCGCCGCGGAAGGTGCCGCACAGCGCGAAGGCGAGATTGATGAAGAACTTTCCGGCCCCGGTCATCATCAGCGCGGTGCCGAACACGAGGAAGCCGATCACGGTGTCGGCGAAGGCCTGGATGGGAATGCCGAGCAGACTCTCGCCCGAGAGCACATGATAGGCGGTCGCCTGTTCCAGCGTCGATTGCGTGCCGCGGAACGGCCCGAGCCAGCTGGTCTCCGCGAACAGCGGGTAGACGGTGAAGGGAAGCACGCTCAGCAGCAGGCTCCAGCCGCCGGTGCGGCGCAGCGCCTCCATCAGCATCACCCACATCACGAGGCCCGCGGCAATCACGCTGTTCGGCGCGCCGCCGAACTCCCATCCGGCCTCCGCCGCCTTGCGCACGCTCGACATCAACAGAAGTGCGGCCGCGAAGGTCACGACGAAGAGGACGAGGTCGTACCAGGGAATGCGGTCGAGCGGCGCGCGCTCCGTGCCCGGGAAGATGAGGAACGTGAACGGCAGCATCAACGCGATCAGGAGATAGAAATACTCGGTGTTGAGCTGGGTATAGCCGACGAAGAAACGCAGCGAAAATTGCTGGTTGATGCAGAGCAAAATCGTCGCGGCGGTCGCGACGATCAGCGTCCAGCGCCAGGCGCCGCGCAACGTGCGGACGCGCGTGACCTCGGCTTCCTGCATGTTGCCGGCGGCGCCGTGCGGATCGTCGAACACGACCCGCTTGGGCTCGTCGTTGAGGCCGGTGGAGATTGAAGAAGACATCATCGACCCCGCGCGTGGGCTGGTAACCGCTGTGGACTAGTCCTCGAACCCGTTCGGCATGTCGGCTTTCGCGAGCGCCGCGGCGCGTACCTTCATCCAGCCATCGAGGAAGGCCTTGTCATCCGATGGCGGATTGGACTTGCCGTACTCCGCCCACGCTGCGCCGAGCACCTCCTGTCGCTTGATCAGCTTGGTGTTGTGCGCCTCCTGCGCATCGCTCCATTGCCCGGCTTCCTTCAGCGCCTTCACCGCGCCGGGATGCACGGGCACCACCCAGTTCTTGGTCTGGCGGTCGGCGGCGAGGCCGCCGGCGCCGGGCGCGGAGTCCTTGTAGGCGTCGTAGTTCACGATCATGGCCTTGGTCATCGCATAGACCTGATCGGCCGGTTGCGAGGCATAGGCGACGAAGATCGGGTAGGGGTAGTTGCCGAGCTCGACCGGCTTGTCCGGTGAGATGCCGGCGCCGCACGTCGCAGTCTGCGGGAAAAAGAACGAGCCGACCTTCTGCATCCGCGCCCAGCCGTCCTTGTCCTTGGCGGGCAGCGGCGGCCAGATCAGGCCGCGCGGCGAGGTCTCGGCTTCCTTGGCGGGGCCGGTGATGGTGGTGCCGAAGGCGGCATCGGTGTCGTTGTTGATCAGCCCCTTCCACATCGCGCCGTAGCTTGCGAACTCGACGACCTTGATGTCCTTCTGCGTGAGGCCTGCGAAGGCAAGCACCGCGAGCGAGTTCTGGTTCAGCGCCGGCGATCCGACCACAAACCCGACGCGCTTGCCCTTGAGGTCCTTCAGCTCCTTCACGCCGGTGTCGGCGGCCACCGCGAGCGAGCCGCAATTGCAGTCGACGCTCGAGAGCAGGATCTGCAGCGGCTGCGGGCCCCATTCCTTCGCGCCGAACTCGAACACGCCCTCCTGCGCGAAATAGGTGCCCGATCCCATCGCCGCGGAGACGGCGCGCTTGGCGCGCAGCGGCGCGAGGCGGGCGACGTCGTTGCCTGCGGGCAGCACGCGCACGTCGGTGCCGTATTTGTCCTTCATCATCTTGCCGACGCCGACCGCGATGTTGAAGCCGGCGGTTCCGGTGTCATAGGCGGTGAACGTCAAGGTCGCCGGCAGCTTGATGTCTTCGGCAAACGAATAGCGTGTAGACGCAAAAGAAATGCCCGCAACCAAGGCAGGCGCGAGCACGAGCAGCCCACGAAGCATGTTTCCCTCCAATGATTCCCGCGTTTGCCGCGAAGATTTTCTTTTTTTGTTTGAAACAGAGTTTGTTTTGAAACAGATCATGTCACCGCGATCAGGCGATGGCAACGCCGTACCGCGGATGCAGAAAGCAGCCAGACAGATTGTCGCGGAAATGACGATAAGGCACTCAGTTCGCGACGATCGCGATCGCCTGGCCCTCCGCAACGACGTCGTCGAGCTTCACGAGAAGCGATGTGATCGTGCCGTTCGCGGGCGAGGGCACGGGTATCTCCATCTTCATGGCTTCGACCACCACAACGTCATCGCCATCCGCAACGGTTCCTCCAACTTGCACGGGAGTTGCGCAGATGCGTCCGGCGACCTCCGTGACGATCTTAATTTCTGGCATGCCATCGCCTTTTTGTTGTCGTCGCAAAATGCCTGAGGTAGCGTCGTCTGCAAGTGGAATTTAATTCCGCACAGCGGAACAGACGGTAGGGATCATGGGACGACGTTCGGAGCGGTTGAGTAAGCAAGGTGCACTCGCTGGCGACGCCGGCGAGGGTGATGTCATCCAGGTGGTGTCGCGCGCGTTCGACGTGTTGCGATGCTTCGAGGGCCACGATAGCAGGCTCGGCAATCTCGAGATTTCAAATCGCTGCGGCCTGCCGCGCTCGACCGTGTCGCGGCTCACGCACACGCTGACGCGCATGGGCCAGCTCGTCTATCTGCCGCGCGATCAGAAATATCGCATCGGCCCGAGCGCGGTGGCGATGAGCGCCTCGATGATGAAGGGCGCGCAGCTGCGCAGCATGATCCGGCAACGCCTCCAGGAGGTCGCCGAGCAGCTGCCCGGGACGGTCGGCTTCGTCGTGCCCGATCGTTTTCATCTCGTCTATCTCCAGTTCGCGCGCTCTGCGACCGCGCTCGGCCTGCACGAGGGCACCGGCAGTCGCATCTCGATGGCCTCGACCGCCGCGGGCGCGGCCTACACGGCAGCCTTGTCGCCGGAAGTCGGCGATGCCTTCATCAACGACATGGAGCGGGAGGCGCCCGAGGCTGCAAAGATTTTGCGGCCCCGCATCGAGGCCAACCGGCAGTCGCTGCGCGAGCGCGGTTATGTCACTGCCTGCGGGATCTGGAGCCCGCACATCAACGGCCTCGCGGTGCCGATCTGGTCGCCGCAGTACCAGACGTTCGTGGTCATCACGATCGGTCTGCTGTCCGCGATGTATGACGAGCAGCGTCTGCATGACGAGGTCGCGCCGCTGATGGTCGCGCTCGGCCGCTCGCTCGGCAGCCTGATGGAGGGCGCGGAAGGCGACGTCTTCAACAACCGCATCTCGCGCAAACCGGTCGCAATGGCCGTGCACAACAATAACAAGCCGATCAATTCGGAGGGAGTGAATGAACTGGAAGCCGGAACTCGACGAGCTCGCCCGGCGCGAAGCCTTCGCGCGGGAGATGGGCGGCGTTGACAAGGTCAAGCGACAGCATGACCAGGGCCGGCTGACTGTTCGGGAGCGTATCGACAAGCTGATCGACAGAGGAAGCTTCCACGAGATCGGTGCCGTCTCCGGCATCGGTGAGTACGATTCCGGCGGCGAGTTGCAGAAATTGACGCCGGCGAACTGCGTGTTCGGCCGCGCGCGCGTCGATGGCCGCACCGTCGTCGTGGTCGGCGACGATTTTACGGTGCGCGGCGGCTCGGCCGATGCGTCCATTTCCGCAAAGCCGCTGATGGCGGAGGAGATGGCGCATGATTTCCGCCTGCCCATCGTCCGCATCATCGAGGGCTCCGGCGGCGGCGGCTCGGTGAAAACGATCGAGACCAAGGGCGCGGCCAACCTGCCTGGAGGCATTGGCGGCACGCGCTGGTATCGCTTCACGACCGAGAACCTGTCGCGCGTGCCCGTGGTCGCACTCGGCCTCGGTTCGGTTGCCGGCCTTGGCGCGGCGCGTCTGGCCGCCAGCCACTATTCCATCATGACGCGATCCTCGGCGATGTTCGTCGCGGGGCCGCCGGTGGTGAAGGCGCTGGGGCAGGACCTCTCGAAGGAGGAGCTCGGCGGCGCCGACATCCAGACCCGCGCCGGCGCGGTGGATCATGCCGTCGACACCGAGGAGGAGGCCTTCGCCTGCGCGCGGCGCTTCCTTTCGTACCTTCCGTCGTCGGTCTACGAGCTGCCGCCGACCTTGCCTTGCACCGACGATCCCGAGCGCGCCGAGGAAGCGCTGATGAACGCGGTGCCGCGCAACCGCAAGCAGGTCTACAAGATGCGCCCCATTATCGAGTCCGTCGTCGACAAGGGCTCGTTCTTCGAGGTCGCAAAGAATTTCGGCAAGCCTGTGATCGTCGGTCTCGCACGGCTCGAGGGCAGGGCGGTGATGCTGCTCGCCAGCGACAGTTTTCACTATGGCGGCTCCTGGACCGCGGACGCCTGCCAGAAGGTGGTGCGCTGGGTGGACTTCGCCGAGACCTTCCATCTGCCGGTCGTCTATCTCATGGACTGCCCCGGCTTCATGATCGGCCTCGATGCCGAGAAGGCGGCGACCATCCGCCACGGCGTCCGCGCGATGGCCGCGGTCAACCAGACCACCGTGCCCTGGTGCACCGTGATCCTGCGCAACGCCTTCGGTGTTGCCGGCGTGGTGCATCAGCCCGCCGACCGCTTCTCGATCCGCTACGCCTGGCCCTCGGCCTATTGGGGCTCGCTGCCGCTCGAGGGCGGCATCGAAGCCGCCTACCGTGCGGAGATCGATGCGGCCGAGGACAAAGTTGCAAAACTGAAGGAGATCGAGGCGCGCCTCAACAAGCTGCGCTCACCGTTCCGCTCGGCCGAAAAATTCTGGGTCGAGGAGATCATCGACCCCCGCAAGACGCGCTCGCTGATGTGCGAGTTCGCGCGGCTCGCCGAGCCGCTGCGAAAGCCCGGGCCGCCGGAGAACATGACGATCAGGCCGTAGCGCCAGAGCCGGTCGCGGGCGCTGCAAGCGCCCCGATGCGCCGTCCCGTCGCAGCGGGAGGTCCGAAAGTCCCGAATCGGCCGGAAAGACCGCTTCCAGAAAGCCGGACCGGCGGCCGCGGCCATCCGGGACAATACCGCTCTCGAGGCCGCAAGGAGGTCCGCGGACAGCTGTTACCGCCGATCTGTGCGATCGCATTTAAGCGACGTTAATGATGCCTTCTCAATACGATACATCTCAATCCGTTGCAGTCCATGTTTGCGGATTGCGCGTAAGTGTTGATTAAGGGAGCCATCCTCATATTCGGCTCATGACGGGCGAGTGCCGGGATCGAAACCGGCTCTCCTCCGTAGATTTCAGGGGAAGGGCCGCTGCCGCAACGACGGCAGCCAGGATGAAAATCATGCTCCGTCGCGTCATGCTTCGTTTCGCGAGAGACCGGAAAGCCAACGTCGCCATCATTTTTGCGCTCACGATGGTCCCCATCGTCTTTCTGCTGGGCATGGCGCTCGACTACACGCTCGCCTTGCGCAAGCGGGAGCAATTGAACGCGGCCGCCGACGCGGCCGCGATCGCGGCCGTCAGGCCCGCGATGCTGACGCAGACCGACACCACCGTCGTCCAGGCGACTGCCGCAGCCGTGTTCGCGGCCAAGGCGAATCTTCCCGGGCTGTCCGCGACGCCGACGCCGACGATCACCGTCACCGATACCGGGCTCGCGCGAAGCATCACGGTTTCCTACACCGCGCAGTCCGTCAACAATTTCCCCGGCGTTCTCGGCAAGCAGACCTGGCAGGTCGCGGGCTCCGCAACGGCGAAGGCCTCAAGCGCACCCAACATGAACTTCTACATGTTGATGGACGACTCGCCGTCGATGGCGATCGCGGCGAACCAGAACGACATCAATAAGATGATCACGGCGACGGCGAGCCAGCCCACCTACGCGAAAAATTGCGCGTTCGCCTGCCATGAGGCGCATCCCAACAACTCAAATCCAAGTTCGACGAACAAGGACAATCTCACCATCGCGCGCGCCAACAACATCACGCTGCGCATCGACCTGGTGACGAACGCCCTTACGCAATTGATGGTCGGCCCCTGGTCGTGCCCGCAATCGGGTGTGGCGGGCGGCGTCATGCAGTGCATGTCGGCGCTCAACAACACGACCTACAAGGCCGCCATCTACACCTTCGACTATGCCTTGAACACGATCCAGCTGCTGACCACTCCGACCACCGCCGGCACGAAGATCGCCAACATTTCGCTCCTGACGGTCGACCACCAGAACTGCCCCGTTCTCAACGGCAGTGGCGGCTGCATCTACACCACCGACTACGGCACCGACATCTCGAAGGGGCTGACGGACCTCAACGCCGCCATGCCTGATCCCGGCGGCGGCACCAATCAATCGGGCGATACGCCGCAAGAGGTGGTCTTCCTGGTCACCGACGGCGTCGAGGACAAGCTGATCCCGAAGACGGGCGGCACTTGCGACGCCAACGCCACCTATGCGCTGCCGACCGCCAATTCGACGACCTTGCGATGCCAGCAACCGCTCGACACGACGGTCTGCGATACCATCAAGAGGCGGAATATTCGCATCGCGGTGCTCTACACCGAGTATCTGCCACTACCGACCGAAAGTTGGTACAACACCCGCATCGCGCAGTTCAACAGTCCGACCTCGTCGACGGGCACGATCGCGCAACGGCTGCAATCCTGCGCGTCGCCTGGCCTGTACGCGAGCGTTCAGAATGGCGGCGACATTTCCGCGGCGCTGACCAACCTCTTTCTCAAGGTTGCGTCCAGCACGGCCAGCCTCGTGCAGTAGGGAAATGGCCATGCTCGGATCCCTCGCAACACGGAAGATGCGCCGCAGCCGCTGCGCCGCGTTCGCTGCCGACAACAAGGGCGCCACGGCTGTCGAGTTCGCGCTCGTCGCCGCGCCGTTTCTTGCTCTCATCATCGCGCTCATCCAGACGTTTCTGGTTTTCTTTGCACAGCAGCTGCTCGAATCCGTGGTTCGTCAGTCGGCGCGCCTCGTCATGACGGGACAGGTCCAGTCCGCGCAAATGGATAAGGCGACGTTCAAGCAAAAGGTCTGCGATCAGATCGTAATCCTTTTCAACTGCAGCAGCTTGATGGTCGACATGCAGGTGGCAAGTGCATGGTCGAGTGCGACCACGGGCATACCGGCCCTGACATTCGATGCCTCGGGTGCAGTCACGAACACCTGGCAATACAATCCCGGCAGTGCCGGCGACATCGTCGTGCTCCGCGTGATGTATCAATGGCCGGTGTTCCTCGGACCGCTCGGCTTCAACCTTTCGAATCTTTCGAACGGCAACCGGCTGATCATGTCGTCGGCCGCGTTCCAGAACGAGCCAGGAGCTACCTGATGATTGTCGCCCTGCCGTCTCGCGTCCGGCACCTGTGCACCGATGTCCGCGCCGTTGCCGCGACGGAATTTGCCATCGTCGCGCCCTTCATGCTCTTGCTCTATGTCGGCGGCGTCGAGCTCGGGAACGGGTTGTCGATGAACGTCAAGGTCACCGCGACCGCGCACAGCGTTGCGGACATGGTTTCGCAGAACACGCAGGTCACCTCGTCCCAGATGGACGGCATCCTGGGGGCTGCGAGTGCCATCATGGCGCCGTATCCGATCACGGGCGGCAGCGGCGCCTCCTTGATGACGATTACCGTTTCCGGTGTCTCGACCGACGACAAGGGCAAGGCGACGGTCCAATGGAGCAAGTCGACCAGTTCGTCGGGGACGAGAGCGGTGGGGCAGGTGATGACCCTGTCGCAGTTCACCGCGACCATTCCGAACAACACCAACAACGCCAACATCTCGCTCATCCTGAGCGAGGTGTCCTACGACTATACACCGAACCTCGGCTACACCATCAGCGGCACGGTGAAGCTGACCGACAGCTACTATCTGTTCCCGCGCTGCTCGACGAACAGCCCGGCCACGTCGAACTTTCCGTACTACGACGTGAAATACCCGGCGACGACGACGTGCACCTGCGTCCAGCATCTGCAGCAGAAAAGCTGCTAGCGAGGCGGCACGTCCACAGGCGCGTCGAAGCCGCGGCGTGACCTCGGAGGAATAACGCGATACGGTCCCCGAACAAGAACAAGGGGAAACGCCAATCGTGTACGACTTCATTATCGTGGGCGGCGGCTCGGCGGGGTCCGTGCTGGCCCACCGGCTCTCCGCCGGGAGCGCCAACAAGGTCCTGCTGTGCGAAGCCGGCCAGGACACGCCACCCGGCAACGAGCCGGCCGAGATCAGGGACAGCTATCCGGGCACGGCCTATTTCGATCCGCGCTTCCACTGGACCGAGCTCAAGGTCACGACCCAGGTCGTCAGCCACAACAATCCGAACGAAGCGCGTCCCCCTTTACGCAAATACGAGCAGGCGCGCGTGCTGGGCGGCGGCTCGTCGATCAACGGCCAGATGGCCAATCGCGGCGCACCGACCGACTATGACGAATGGGAGGCGCGGGGGGCCGAGGGGTGGAGCTGGAACGATGTGCTGCCCTTCTTCAAGAAGGTCGAGCGCGACCTCGATTTCGACGGGCCGTATCACGGCAAGGAAGGCCGAATTCCGGTGCGCAGAATTCGGCGGGAGCACTGGACGAGGCATTCGCAGGCGTTCGCCGACGCCTTCCAGCAGGCCGGCCATCAATTCGTACCCGACCAGAACGGCGAATTCGTGGACGGCTATTTTCCGGTGACGCATTCCAACCAGGCCGAGCAGCGCGTCTCGGCCGCGATGGGCTATCTCGATCGCGACACGCGCAAGCGCGCCAATTTGACGATCTCCACCAACACGCAGGTGAGGGAGCTGCTGTTCGAAGGCACGCGCTGCGTCGGCGTGAAGGCTGTCGTCGATGGACGCGAGCAGGAATTCCGCGGACGCGAGATCATCCTCTCCAGCGGTGCCATCCATTCGCCGGCGCATCTGTTGCGCGCCGGCATCGGCCCGGTCGGCCACCTCAAGGATATGGGCATTCCCGTCCTGATGGGACTGGCAGGCGTCGGCCAGCGCCTGATGGATCATCCCTCGATTTCGCTGTCGTCCTTTGTCCGCCGCGGCGCGCGGATGAACGGGCACACCAGGCGCCACATGCAGCTCGGCCTGCGCTATTCGTCCGGGCTCGAAGGCGTGCCGAAGGGCGACATGTTCGTCGTCGTGCTCAGCAAGTCGGCCTGGCACGCCGTCGGCGCGCAGATCGGCTCGCTGCTGACCTTCGTCAACAAGACCTATTCCGAGACCGGGCAGGTCAAGCTGGCCTCGCGCGATCCCTCAGCCGAACCGATTGTCGAGTTCAACCTGCTGTCTGACCGGCGCGATCTCGATCGCCTGATGAGCGGCTTCCGCAAGATGGCGGCGGTGCAGATGAGCGACGGCGTGAGGGCCGTGACGGACAAGCCGTTCCCTGCGGCCTATACCGACCGCGTGCGCAAGATCGGCGTGGTCAACACCAAAAACAAGATCCTGACCAAGGTCGCCGCCACCTTGATGGACGGGCCGGCGGCGCTGCGCCACTATCTGATCGACAATTTCGTGGTCGAGGGTTTTACCTTCGACGACGTGATCAACGACGACGAGGCGCTGGAAGCTTTCGTGCGCAAGGCGACCATCGGCGTATGGCACGCCTCATGCTCATGCCGCATGGGCCGCGCCGAGGATCCCATGGCGGTGGTCGATCCCCAGGGCCGCGTCAAGGGTATCCAGGGCCTGCGCGTCGTCGACGCCTCGATCTTCCCGGTGGTGCCATGCGCCAACACCAATTTTCCGGTGTTGATGTCGGCGGAGAAGATCGCGGCTGCGATGGTGCAGTGAGAGGCGGCGGTTCCTGGCTAACAGGGGCCGGGCAGAGAAGAGAAGCGCTGACCCGGACTCCATAATCACAGCATGAGGGAGCGGACACCGGCCCGTGTGGTGCCTCGATCGATGCAAGGAACCATTTCCGACGTCCTGCATTCAACGCGCATGAGGAAACTGTATTTCGGCATCGGCGCTCTGGCCGGCACGCTGGTTTTCCTCACCATTTGGTTAGGCCAGCATGAGCGGCAGGCGTCGATCGATCGGCTCCAGCAATGGGAGATTCCACGGGCGCCTGCACGCTAAAGCGCGATGCGATTAGGATGAATCGTCATCGCGCTTAAGGTTGTCGTTTGAGCATGATCTTTTCGGAAAACCGCTGCGCACTTTTCCGGATCATGCTCTAGCGCGCATTCGTCCTCTGCGAGTTAATCATTTCGGTCGCTACGTGTGGGGTATGATGATTGCAGAGCGCGTCGCGCGAATGCAGCCATTTTCAGCCGTTCTTTAGGCCCATTTCAGCCAAACTGTTATTGGTTTCTCGTTGCCCGGGGCAGGCCTCTCAATTTCGGAGTCCTGCAATGTTGAAGCCAGTAATTTCTGCGTGTGTCTTCGTTCTCCTGAGCTCCGTCGCTTCGGAAGCTCGGCCCTATCGCATTCATCAAGCACCTGAATGCAATGTCACGATGCCCTGCGATTTCTCGTATTCTCAAACGCGCCGCGAGCGGACTCCGAGACCCTCGTTGCAAGCCTATCGCTCGACGCAAATGACGGTGGGCGATGCCGCCGGCACCGCGACCGCGATCAGCGTCTCCGGTGATCGCGTCATCGGTGGTCGCCCGGCCGGTTGCCCTTCCTCCTTCTGCGGCTGCGGTGCCGCGTTACGGGTGTTTGGTCGTGTCGTGCCGGAATTGAATCTCGCGTCCAACTGGCTGCGCTTCCCCCGCGCGGCGCCGGCGCCGGGAATGGTCGCAGCGCGGCACGGACATGTCTTCGTTCTGGAGCAGCATCTCGGAGGCGACACGTGGATGGCATATGACGCCAATTCGGGCGGTCACGCCACGCGCATACACGCGCGCTCACTGCGGGGCTACACCGTCGTCAATCCGCGCGGTTGAGTAAGCCGTAGGGGCCGACGTCGATCAGACCCGCAGCACCTTCCCGGGATTCATGATGTTCTGCGGATCGAGCGCACGCTTGATGGTTCGCATGATGTCGAGCTCGGTCTTCGAGCGATAGTGGCTGAGCTCGTCGAGCTTGTCGCTGCCGATGCCGTGCTCGGCCGAGATCGAGCCGCCCATGGAGGTGATGAGATCGTTCACGGCCCGCGTGATGGCGGCCGAGTATTGGGTCAGCGTCTGCTGGTCCATGCCTTTCGGTCCCATGAACGAAAAGTGCAGATTGCCGTCGCCGATGTGTCCCAAAGGGTAGGGGCGAATGCTCGGGAGAATATCGAGCACGGCCCTGAGCCCGACGTCGATGAACTCCGGAATTTTGGAGATGGCGACCGACACGTCGTAGCTCAGCCCCGGTCCCTCGGCGCGAGAGGCTTCGGCGACACCTTCGCGGATGCGCCACATGTTGCGCGATTGAGCTCCCGTGTGAGCGATCGCCGCGTCGAGCACGCGGCCGGCCTCGAGTTGATCGGCGAGAAACTGCTCCATCTTCTCGGACATGCCGTCGGTCCCGTCCTGGCGCGCCCGCGAGGACGACCATTCCAGCAGGAGGAACCATGGCGTGTCCGCCCTCAGCGGATCCTGGGTGCCGGGAATGTGGCGCAGCACCATGTCGATGGCGGCGCGGCTCATCAGCTCGCAGGAGCCGACATTGTCCCCGGATGCCGCGTGGCCTTCGGACAGGATCTCCAGCGCCGCGCGCGGATCGCGGACAGCCAGCCACGCCGTGCAGACGTCCTTCGGCGCCGGCCATAGCTTGAGGACCGCCTTGGTAATGATGCCGAGCGTACCTTCGGCGCCCATGAAGAGGTGCTTGAGGTCATAGCCCGTGTTGTCCTTCTTCAGCGCACGCAGCCCGTCCCAGACATCGCCGTTGGGCAACACGACCTCGAGCCCCAGGACGAGGTTGCGGGCATTGCCGTAGCGCAGCACCTGCACGCCGCCGGCGTTGGTCGACAGATTGCCGCCGATCATGCATGAGCCCTGGGCACCAAGGCTGAGCGGCAGGAACCGGTCGTGCCCGGCCGCGGTCTCCTGCAGCGTCTGCAGCACGCAGCCGGCCTCGACCGTCATCGAATAGCCGACGGTATCGACGTCCAGCACGCGGTTCATGCGGCCGAGCGACAACACGATGCCGGTGTGCGCAGGCCATGGCGTTGCCCCGCCCATCAGGCCGGTGTTGCCGCCCTGCGGCACGATCGCGACCCCGTGCTCATGGCAGAGCCGGACCACTTTCGAGACCTCCTCCGTGCTGCCAGGACGAACGACGGCGCCGGCGCCGCCGATCAGCAATCCCCGCCAGTCCGTCACGAAGGGCTGCTTGCCGTGCTCGTCCTCGATGAGGCCTTTCCCGCCGACGATCGCGCGCAACGCATCGCGCAGCTGGGCGGTCAAGGGAACGGTCGGGATGATGGGTTCGGACGACGGACCGGCAGCCGGCATTTTGTTTCCTCTGGCGCATCTTGGTGTGCACTGCGCGCATGAAGCGCTTGGGCCGCATTGTCCACGTTTGCGGCGGGGAGTCTAACGGCAATATCGGTAACACCAGGACAATCTCCCGCAACATTTCTCAACATCTTCGCCAACATCTTGCGGCTGTCTCGGCCTAGGAGGGGTCCCAGACTTTATGGATCGGGACTAACAGAATGCGATTGAACTCTTTGGCCGCACGTCTCGGCGCAGGCGCGGCCTGCCTGGTGCTCGCCAGCATCAACCCGGTGTGTGCAGAGCCGGTGTTCGACAGTCTTGGAGGCACTTGGTCGGGTATCGGCACGATGAAGCCGTCGGACGGCCCGCGTGAGAAGGTCCGTTGCAAGGTGGCGTACAACATCACCAGGCCCGGACGGTCCGTGAGCCTCGACCTGCGCTGCGCCAGCGACGCCTACAAGATGGTCCTGTCCGCGAACATCGAGCAGAGCGGGACCGATCTCTCGGGCAACTGGTTCGAGAGTGAGTACCGGCAGGGCGGCAAGGTCTACGGCACGAACAAAGACGGCCTGATCGAAGCGCGCATTGAAGGAAACACCGTGGCCGCGCTGGTGACGATCCAGACCAAAAGCAATCATCAGTCGTTCCTGATGGAAGCGCCGGGATCCTGGATGTCGGAGGTCGCGATCGAATTGAACAAGGAAGCGAAGTAGGCCCCGACAATCATTGTCTCAAAGCGCGATGCGATCAGGATGAATCGTCATCACGGTTTGGGCTGTTGTTCAAGCACGCGCGCTTTTCCAGATCATGCTTTGGCGCGGCCTGGGCATCTTGATGACCAGCGCGCGTTCGGCCGCAGACATGACCGCGGCTTGCGGCATGCACATCCGACCGAGCGGTGAGGGTTGTTGGGATGATGGCATTATGCCGGTGTTTTGCCCGACGTGTCAAACGTCCTTGCGGATGGCACGGGCTAAGTCATTGAACTACCACGCCCCGGCTACTGTGCATGGGGTTGTTTTCGCACTTTTTGTTTTGAGCGCCATGGCCGAGGCTTCCCTCAGGCGCTCTCCGTCTCCCGGTGCACGTCGTGCACCACGAGGCCCATGCCTTCCTCCGGCATCTTGATCCAGTCGCGGCGCTTCAGCGTGCGCTTGGTGTCCTCGTAGCCGCTCGTCCAGTGCTCGCGCATCGAGGTACCCGAGAATTCGTGGTCCTTGGCGTCGCCCTCATAGGCCTTCTGCTGGTAGATCAGATGCAGGATCGCGATCTCCGGCATGTGGCACAGGCTCGCCTTCAGCTTGCGCTCTTCCTCCGAGAGCTGCTCGTCGGGGAGCTTCGCCAGCGCCTTGTGGAGCAGGACCTTGAGATTGTGGGTGCGGCGATAGACGTCGGTGTTGTGGCGCGTGCGCGAGGAATACATGATGTCCTTGTGGCGGGCCATCACGTCCTGGATCGAGCGCGGCAGCACGCCACGCGCGCTGAACAGGTCGACCTGGAACACCAGCGAGTTGAGCGAATCCTCCTGGTCGAGCAGATGCTGCAGCGGCGTGTTGGAGACGATGCCGCCGTCCCAGAAATGATCGGTGCCGATCCGCACCATCGGCAGCGCCGGGGGCAGGGCGCCGGAGGCCATGATGTGCTCCGGCTCGATCTCGTCATGGGAATTGTCGAAATAGATGAAGTTGCCCGAGAGCACGTTCACCGCGCCGACCGCGAAGCGGACCTTCTTCTCGTTGATGAGGTCGAAGTCGACGAGCTCGAGCAGGCTCTCCCTCAGCGGCATCGTGTCGTAATAGCTGGTCGCAGTCCGCGCGCCGACCGGGCTGAGCCACGGATTGACCTGATGCGGGGTGAAGAAGCCGGGCTGGCCCATCGCCGACGTCATCCAGGCGCTGGTGAGATTGCGCCACTGGCGGAAGATGTCGCCGTCAGGTGTGTAGTGCCAGATCTTGCGGTTGGTGATGCGCTCCCAGAAGATGCGCAGCGCCTCCAGCCGGTTCTCCGGCCTGTTGCCGGCGATGATGGCGGAGTTGATCGCGCCGATCGAGACGCCGCAGACCCAGTCGGGCTCGATGCCGGCCTCGTGCAGCGCCTGGTAGACGCCGGCCTGGTAGGCGCCGAGTGCGCCGCCGCCCTGCAGCACCAGCGCGACGCGATCGCAGCGCTCCGGCCGCCAGCCCCGCGCGGGCGGCTGATGCGTTTGATATGTCGGCTGCGACGTGCGGGCGTCCATGGCGATGCCTCCAGCTTTCAATCCAACGATTGCGTCCGGCGGTGACGGCGTGATGACAATTTCGGCGCCGATGCATCGTCCGCATGCAGCTCAGCTACGGCGGGAATGGCGGGGCGGTCACGCGCCTGACGGAAATTCATCACATCTCGGTCAATGACGCTGGCTAGCAATTTGCCTTAAGCCAGCTAGCATCAGGCTTGAAGCTGCCGGGCATCACACCAGCATCACACAGGAGAGTCGCGATGCGCAGTGAAGACGTGTTGAGACTTCCGTCCATGCCCGCCGCGGGGCCGAGCTATCCGTCCGGGCCCTATCGCTTCGTCAACCGCGAATTCCTGGTCATCACCTACGAGACCGATCCGGATCTGATCCGCGCCGGTCTGCCCGAGCCGCTGGAGCCGATCGACCAGCCGATCGTGCACTACGAATGGATCAGGATGCCTGACTCCTCCGGCTTCGGCAGCTACACCGAATCCGGCCTCGTCATCCCCGCGCGTCTCAATGGCGAGGAGGTGAACTTCGTCTCGCAGATGTATCTGGACGACGATCCGCCGATCGCTGCGGGGCGCGAGATCTGGGGCTTTCCCAAGAAATACGCCCATCCGAAACTCGAGATCGTCAAGGACACGCTGACGGGCACGCTGGAATATGCCGGCCAGCTCGTCGCCATGGGCACGATGGGCTACAAGCACGAGAGCATGGCCGGCAACGGCGATCTCACCCGCGCCACGCTCTCGAAGACGCAGATCAATCTGAAGATGATCCCGGGCGTCGATGGCCGCCTCGAGATCTGCCAGCTGGTCGCGATCAACCTGATCGACATCGTGCCGAAGGGCTCCTGGATGGGACCGGGCCGGCTGCATCTGGTGCCGCACGTCAATGCGCCAATTGCCGATTTCCCGGTCCGCCGCTGCCTCGGCGCGCACCATTACATCGCCGACCTGACGCTGCCGTTCGGCCGCGTGGTGCACGACTACGTCAGGGAAGCCGAGGCGGCGGCCGCGACGGGGCTGGCGGCGGAGTAGGGCGTCATCATCAAACTGTAACAGAGCCGTAATTCAGTACCCGCGTGGGTCCGGAAGATGCCGTCAGCCATCTTCCGGGTACGGGCATCTTGTTGACGGTTGAGGTTGGCCATGGCCGAGCCGGCGAAGCTTGTCAGCGCGATATCGGAGACTGTGCCCGCCGTCCCCGGACTGGTCTGGGCGTTCCGGCTGCACAGCGACGGCAGCGCCGAGGCGCTGCCGATCGACCAGCCGATCGAGTTCATCCATGACGGCCGGCTCTGGCTGCATTTCAATCTCACGGATACGCGCGCGCGGCCGTGGATCGCATCGTCGCAGCTGCCGCCGCTCGCGCGCGAGCTGTTGCTGTCCAACGACACGTTCCAGCAGCTTCACGTCATCGATCACTGCGTCTACGGCGTGTTCTCCGACCTCGTGCGCGAGATCGACAGCCCGACGGAGGAGACCGCGTTCCTGCGCTTTGCCATGACCGAGCGGCTGCTGATCAGCGGCCGCCATCAGGCACTGTGTTCGGCGGACGCCACGCGCCGCGTGCTCGAAGGCGGCTACCGCGTCGACAATGTCGCCCATCTCCTGGAGAAGATCGTCGACGAGGTCGCCGACACGCTGGATCGGATGGCCGACAAGCTCGGGCAGGAGATCGACGGCATCGAGGAACGGATTCTCGCCGAGGAGGCCAAGCCGGAGATGCGGCGCACGCTCGGCCGGCTGCGCCGGACCTGCGTCAGGCTGCATCGCCAGCTCACCGGCCTGCGCGTGCTGTTTCATCGCCTCGACCAGAAGGACACCGATCATCTCTCACCCGCATTGCGGATCCAGGCCGGCAAGCTCGCGCAGCGCCTGGACGGGCTCGATCATGACATCGTCGAGCTCCGCGAGCGCAGCCGGCTGCTCGAAGAGGAGCTGCGCTTCAAGAACGAGGAGGAGAGCAACAAGCACCTCCACACGCTCTCGATCGTCACCTCGCTGCTCTTGCCGCCGACGCTGATCTCCGGCATCTTCGGCATGAACACCAAGGGCCTGCCGCTCACCGATGTCGAGAGCGGATTCCTCTGGGCCGCGGTGCTGATGGCCTCCTCGGTCGGTGCGGCCTATCTCTTCATGCGGCGCACGGGCATTTTCAAATAGCGTGCGTCGATTGTGAGTTGGCGTGCCCATCAATCCATGTTGCGACGCGCGGCCGCAATTGCGCTGGCGTGCACGGTGGCCGGCACGAATGCGCTCGCCGGCGCCAAGGACGAGAGCGCGGCCGAATGGCTGGCGCCAAAATGGTTCAACGAGTGGCATGACGGGCTCGCCAACAAGGGCCTCAATTTCGGCGCCACCTACATCGCTGACAACATCGCCAACGTCTCCGGCGGCGTTAAGCGCGGCGCGATCCATTTCGGCCGCCTCGATCTGTCGGTCGATGCCGATCTCGACAAGCTGGTCGGCTGGACCGGCGGCCGCTTCTACGCCAATGCGTTCGTGATCTACGGCCGCGGGCTCAGCCGCAACTACGTGATGAACCTCGCGACCATCAGCGAGATCGAGGCGCTGCCGGACCAGCGGCTCTACAACGCCTATTTCGAGCAGAGCTTCTTCAATGACCGCCTGAACATCAGGGCCGGCCAGCAGGCGGCGGACGTCGAGTTCTTCGACAGCCAGACCGACGACCTCTTCATCAACGGCACCTTCGGCTGGCCGGCGATCAAGGCGAGCAACCTCCCGGCCGGCGGCCCGGCGCCGCCGATCGCGGTGCCCGGCATTCGCATCAAGGCCGCGCTGTCGGACCAGATCACTGCGTTCGGCGCAGTGTTCAACGGCGATCCGTCAGGGCCGGGCGATGCCGATCCGCAGATTCGCGATCATCATGGCCTGGCGTTCCGCGTCAACGATCCGCCGTGGGTGATCGGGCAGGTCCGCTTCAACTACGACATTGATATCGGCGGCCGTCCACTCGCCGGCAATTTCACGCCGGGCGCCTGGAAGCACTATGGCCCGTTCGACAGCCAGCGGTTTACGGCAGAGGGCCTGTCGATCTCGAACCCCAGCGGAAGCGGCATTCCGGCAAAGCTGCGCGGCAACTACGGCATCTTCGCCGTCATCGAGCAGGTGCTCTACCGCCCGCCGGAGGTCAAGGACAACACCACATCGGCCTCGCTGCCGGGGGTCACCGCGTTCGGCCGCATCGCCTACAGCCCGCCGGACCGCAACCTGATCGATCTTTATCTCGACGGCGGCATCGGCTTTGTCGGCTTCGTTCCGGGCCGTCCGCTCGACCGCTTCGGCGTGGCGGCGGCCTATATGCGGATATCGAACACCGCGCGCAATCTCGATCGCGACACGCAATTCTTCACAGACATCCAGAGTCCCGTGCGAAGCAACGAGACGCTGATCGAGATGATCTACGAGGCGCATATCAAGCCGGGCTGGCTGGTGGCGCCTTACTTCCAGTACGTGTTCCGCCCGTCGGGCGGCATCCCGAATCCGAATGATCCGAGCGGTGTTTCGCGGATCGGTGACGCCGCAGTGTTCGGCGTCACCACCACGATCAGGTACTAGGCCGAGGCCGCCGCCGGCTGTAGTTTCGGTTGCCGCGACAGCGCCAGCACGATCAACGAGGCGAACACGCAGAGCGCACCGGCGATAAAGAAGGCGGGCAGGTAGCTCTGATAGACCGTCCGCGAGAAACCGGCGCCGAACGCTGCGGCGCCGGCGCCGAGCTGATGGCCGGCAAAGATCCAGCCGAACACCAGGTTGGCGCGCTCGGGTCCGAATTTTTGCGCGGTGAGGCGGACCGTGGGCGGCACGGTGGCGATCCAGTCGAGGCCGTAGAACATCGCGAAGATCGACAGGCCGTAGAACGAGAAATCGCTGAACGGCAGGAAGATCAGCGAGAGCCCGCGCAGGCCGTAGTACCAGAACAGCAGATAGCGGTTGTCGTAGCGGTCCGACAGCCAGCCCGACATGATGGTGCCGAAGAAGTCGAAGATGCCCATTGCGGCGAGCAGGCTGGCAGCCTGCACCTGCGGGATGCCGAAATCGAGGCACATCGGGATCAGGTGGACCTGGACGAGGCCGTTGGTCGAGGCGCCGCAGACGAAGAAGGTCGCGAACAGGATCCAGAACGCGCTCGACTTCGAGGCGTCGCGCAGCGTGCCGAGCGCCACGCCCGTGATCGAGCCGTGGCTCACGGGCGGGGCGGGCAGGGGCTCGGTGCCCTCATCGCCAAAGGGACGCAAGCCCACGTCGCTCGGCCGGTCGCGCATCGCGAGCAGCACGGCGAGTGCGGATACGCCGAGCATGATGCAGACGAAGCCGAGCGCGAGCCGCCAGCCGAAGCGTTCGGTGAGGCTTGCGAGCAGCGGCAGGAATACGAGTTGGCCGGTCGCGACGCTCGCCGTCATGATGCCGATGACGAGGCCGCGGCGTGCCGCGAACCAGCGCGTGGCGATCGTCGCGCCCAGCACCAGCGCGGTCATGCCGGTGCCGATCCCGATCACGACGCCCCACAAGGCCACGAGCTGCCAGACCTCGGTCATGCCGAGCGAGAGCACGAGCGCCGAGACCACGATCAGCTGCGCGGTGAGTGTCACGTTGCGCAGGCCGTAGCGGTTGAGCAGGGCGGCGGCGAACGGCGCCATCAGCCCGAACAGGATGAAGCGGATCGACAGCGCGGAGGAGATCTGCGCCGTGCTCCAGCCGAACTCTTTCTGAAGCGGGACGATGAATACACCGGGTGCGCCGACCGTGCCGGCGCTGATCAGCGCGGCGAGGAAGGTGACGCCCACCATCACCCAGCCGTAGTGGATGTTGCGGCGGGAAAGCGCTGCTGCGAGCCGGTTCGAGATCATTGGGCCTCAATCTTGGTTGGCGAGCCCCAGGGAGACCCGCATCATCGTTGCAATCTGGCACAGGAACGGGAAGTCTAAAATGTCAGACTTCCCTCAATTTCGGACATTGGCGGCTCAGCGAGCCGGCCGCTCCACCGCGATCGCCGTGGCTTCGCCGCCGCCAATGCAGAGCGCCGCGACGCCGCGCTTGAGATTGTTCGCCTCGAGCGCGTGCAGCAGCGTCACGATCAGCCGCGCGCCGGTGGCGCCGATGGGATGTCCAAGCGCGCAGGCGCCGCCATTGACGTTCAGCTTGTCGCGGGGAATGCCGAGATCGCGCTGTGCCGCCATCGCCACCACGGCAAAGGCCTCGTTGATCTCGAACAGGTCGACATCGGAGGCAGCCCAGCCGACCTTGTCGAGCAGCTTGCGGATCGCCGGGATCGGCGCCGTGGTGAACCATTGCGGCTCCTGGCTGTGGGTGGCGTGGCCCTTGATCTCGGCGAGAACGGGCAGGCCGCCCCGATCGGCCAGCGAGCGCTTGGTCAGCACCAGCGCGGCGGCGCCGTCGGCATTCGCAGAGGAGGCGGCCGGCGTGATGGTGCCGTTGGCGCGGAACGCCGGCTTCAGCCCGGGAATTTTGGCAGGATCGACCTTCAGCGGATGTTCGTCATTGGCGATGATGCGCGGACCGGCCTTCTCGGTCAGCGTGATCGGTGCGATCTCGGCCTTGAACGCGCCGCCCTCGACCGCCTTGCGGGCGCGGCTCAGCGTCTCCATCGCGTAGGCGTCCTGGTCCTTGCGGGTGAACTGATAGGCCTCCGCGGTGGCCTCGCCGAAATCGCCCATGGAGCGCCCGGTCTCGTAGGCGTCTTCGAGGCCGTCCATCATCATGTGGTCGATGATGCGGTCGTGGCCGGCACGATAGCCGCCGCGCGCCTTTGCGAGGAGATAAGGCGCGTTGCTCATGCTCTCCATGCCGCCTGAGACGACGATCTCGGCCGAGCCGGCGCGAATGATGTCGTGCGCCAGCATGGTGGCCTTCATGCCGGAGCCGCAAACCTTGTTGACGGTGGTCGCACCGGTGGCATCCGGGAGACCCGCTGCACGCGCGGCCTGGCGTGCCGGTGCCTGGCCTTGTCCTGCCGGCAGCACGCAGCCCATGAGGACCTCGTCGACCTTCTCGGGCGCGAGCTTGGCGCGCTCCAGAGCAGCCCCGATCACATGCGATCCGAGCTTGTGCGCGGGGAGCGGCGACAGCTCGCCCATGAAGCGGCCGAGCGGGGTACGGGCGGCGGAGACGATGACGACGGGATCGGCGGCTTCGGCCATGACAAAACTCCCTGGCGATGATGGGTGATTAATATTATATCCATCATATGATGCGGCGCAAAAAATGCAACCGCGCGGGGCATGAGAAATTGTCGTGGTTCGGATGAGATTTGCTCGTTCGATTGGAGGAGGTGGCGACGCCGGTATTCCGACGTCAGCGCAACTGCTGCTCCAAACGACGCTGTCATCGCCCGCGAAGGCGGGCGATCCAGTACTCCGTGATAGTTGTGACGACTCGAGAAGCCGCGGCGTACTGGATGCCCCGCCTGCGCGGGGCATGGCACCGTTGTTGGGGCGGACCTACCGCTTCCTGTTCACGAACGCCTGCATCAGCCGCGTCGGCTCGTCGGTCAGGAACGATTCGCCGAACACCTTGACGCTGAGGTTCACCGACTCCGTCAGCGGCAATTCCTCCCATTGCCGCAGCAGCGCCTTTTGCGAGCGCAGCGCCTCGGGGCCGCATTCGAGCAAGGCCTTCACCAGGTGCTCGATCTCCGCATCCAGGCCGCCTGCCGGCGCGACCTTGTCGACCAGGCCCCAGGCCAGCGCCGTCGGCGCGTCGATGTTCTCCGCGGTCATCACCAGCCAGCGCGCGCGGGCCCAGCCGGTCAGGCGCGGCAGCAGGGCTGCATGGATCACCGAGGGGATGCCGACGCGGACCTCCGGCATGCCGAAATGCGCGTCGTGCGCGGCGATCCGGAAGTCGCAGGCGGCGGCGACTTCGAGCCCGCCGCCGAGGCACCAGCCGGGCATGCGCGCGATCACGGGCGCGGGGAACTGGCGCACGGCCTCGCAGAGATCGCGCAGGCGGCTGATGAAGGCTTCGGCCGATGTCTGGTCGAGCCCGGCCATCTCCTTGATGTCAGCGCCGCCGATCATGCTCTTCTCGCTCTGGCCGCGCAGCACCACGACGCGGATGCCGCGGTCGGCGCCGAGCTGCTGGAGGCCTTCGCGCACCGCGTCGGTCACGGGCGAGCCCAGGATATTCAGCGGGCCGGCGTTGCAGATCGCGACATGAACGACGCCGCGCGCATCGCGCGACACGCCGCAGTGGTTGTTGAGCATTTCCATTTTGGGATCTCGGAGGTTTCGTGGACAGGTGCGAGGCGCGCCGGTCGGGATCATTTCCGGGCCGAAATGCTCTGCGTGTCAAGCGCGGAGAAGACGGAGTTGCCTGCGCGAAATCCGCGAAATAGTATGATAAATATCATTCAAAGAGGCGGCCATGACCGACGTCGATCGACCCGATCTGTTTTCGCCCGCGCAAAAGCGCAAGCGCGTGGTGGACTGGCAGGTTCCTGCGCCGGTTGCGAAAATCGCCATGGGTTTGTCCGGCATGGATGCCATGCTCGGCATTCGCGACGGCTGGCTGCCGCCGCCGCCCTTCGCAAAGCTGATCGGCTTCACCATGGCCGTGGTCGAGCCGGGCCGGATCGTCATGGAACTGGAGCCGCGCGAGGATCTGGAAAATACCATTGGCCTGCTGCATGGCGCGACCGCCGCGGCGCTGATCGATACCGCCATGGGATGCGCGATCTCGACCCGGCTTGAGGCCGGGCAGTCATCGGTGACGCTCGACCTGAAAATGACCTTCCTGCGCCCGCTGTCGGTTCGTTCCGGGCTGATCTCGGCCGAAGGGAAGGTGATCAAGCTGGGGCGCCAGACCAGCTACACCGAGGGTTTTGTGCGCGACGGCAAGGGGGCGCTCGCGGTCCATGCAACTGCAACCTTTTCCATGCTCGGCGCAACAACTTAACATGATTTAATTCACCGCCTGGTCCATTTCTGTGTTATGAGATGATCTCCGACATCCAATGAGAAACGCATGCGCTACTCCCGGGAACACAAGCAGGAAACCCACGACCGGATCGTGAAGAAGGCCTCCGTGCGACTGCGCGAGAAGGGGGCCCATGGCATCGGCGTCGCCGACCTCATGAAGGAGGCGGGCCTGACCCATGGCGGCTTCTATGCGCATTTCGACTCCCGCGAGGCGCTGGTGATCGAGGCCTTCGGTTATGCGATGGACCGCTCGATGGAGCACTGGCGCAAGATCACGGACGAGGTCTCTCCGGAAAAGCGGCTGGCGCTGATCGCAGAGGCCTATCTCTCGGCGCTGCATCGCGACAATCCCGGCCATGGCTGCTCGATTCCCGCGCTGGGTGCCGAGATCGCTCGCGAGAGCCCGAAGACGCGGAAGGCGTTCGCCGGCAAGCTCGACGAGATGGTCGAGATGATGGCGGATTACATCCCGAACACGCCGCGCAAGGCCGCCCGCAAGCAGGCGATCGCGACGCTGGCGACGATGGCCGGCACCATGCTGCTGGCGCGCGTCGCCGGATCGAGCGAACTGTCCGACGAGGTGTTGAAGGCGGGCAAGGACAGCGCGCTGGGCGGCGTGAAGCGCGAGCCGAAGGTGACGGCTGCGAAGAAGGCGAAGCAGAATTAGCTGCCGTAGTGCGGTAGGGTGGGCAAAGGCGCTCTTGCGCCGTGCCCACCATCCTTCCGCGATTGCGGCTGGCATGGTGGGCACGCTACGAGCCGCGCATTCGCGCGTCTCGTTGCTTTGCCCACCCTACGAGAGCGGTGCTCACCGCCCCGCAAACAACGCCCGCTCGCGCTCCACGATCTCGCCGATGTAGTCCGCTACCGCCCTGATCCGCGCGAGGTCCTTGCTGTCGGCGTGCATCAGCATCCAGAACGTCCGCGTGATCGAGATCTCCTCGGGCAGCACGGCCACCAGCTGCGGATAGTCGCTCGCCATGAAGTGCGGCAGCACCGCGATGCCGAAGCCTGACAGCGTGGCGTTGAGCTGCGCGATCAGGTTGGCGCTGCGGAAGCGCGCCGAAATCCGCGGCGACACCTGCGGCAGATAATCGAGCTCCGGCGTGAATAGCAGCTCCTCGATGTAGCCGACGAAGCGGTGCTGCGGCAGGTCCTGCCGCGAGGTAATTTCAGGGAAGCGGTCGAGATAGGCGGGGGCTGCATAAAGCCCGAGGCGGTAGTCGAGCAGCTTGCGGCCGACGATGCGGCCTTCCTTCGGCATGGTCAGGCTGATCGCGATATCGGCCTCGCGCTTGGAGAGGCTGAACAGCCGCGCGGTGGCCACAAGTTGCAGATCGAGGTCGGGGTAGCGGTCCGCGAAGGGTGCCAGCCGCGGCGCCAGGAAGGCGGTGCCGAACCCGTCGGGCGCGCCGATCCGCACCGTCCCGGTCAGCCGCGCCACGGAGCCACCGACCTGCTCCTGGTTGGCGACAATGGTCGATTCCATGGCTTCTGCGCTGTCGGCGACGCGCTGGCCGGCCTCGGTGAGGAGATAGCCGGTCTTGCGCCGGTCAAACAGTTTTGCCGAGAGGTGCTTCTCCAGCCGATCCACGCGGCGGATCACCGTGGCATGGTCGACCCCGAGCTGTTTTGCCGCAGCCGAAACCGAGCCGCCCCGCACGATGGCCAGCACGAAGCGAAAGTCGTCCCAGTCGATGCTACCTTGATCCAGCATTTTCGCACATCTATGGTGCAATATCTCAGACTTGAATCCTATAAAATGCAGGTCAATAGGATTTGTCAAAGCGTTCTCGCTCGGCCTAAAGGAGATCATTCCATGCGTTCAGTCGGACATTTCATCGGTGGCAAGGAGGTCAAGGGTACCTCGGGCCGCACCGCCGACGTTTTCGAGCCGATGACCGGTGACGTCCAGGCCAAGGTGGCGCTGGCGTCCAAGGCCGAGGTCCGCGCCGCCGTCGAGAACGCCCGTGCCGCCCAGCCGGAATGGGCTGCGACCAACCCGCAGCGCCGCGCCCGCGTCATGATGAAATTCGTCGAGCTGGTTCAGCGCGACTACGACAAGCTCGCCGAGCTGCTCGCCCGCGAGCACGGCAAGACCGTTCCCGACGCCAAGGGTGACATCCAGCGCGGCCTCGAGGTCGCCGAGTTCGCCTGCGGCATTCCGCATCTGATGAAGGGCGAGTACACCGAAGGCGCCGGCCCCGGCATCGACATCTATTCCATGCGTCAGGCGCTCGGCGTCGTTGCCGGCATCACGCCGTTCAATTTCCCGGCGATGATTCCGATGTGGAAGTTTGCCCCGGCGATCGCCTGCGGCAACGCCTTTATCCTCAAGCCGTCGGAGCGCGATCCCGGCGTGCCGATGCTGCTCGCTGAACTCATGATCGAGGCGGGCCTTCCGGCCGGCATCCTCAACGTCGTCAACGGCGACAAGGAAGCGGTCGACGCCATCCTCGACGATCCCGATATCAAGGCCGTCGGCTTCGTCGGCTCCACGCCGATCGCGCAGTACATCTATGAGCGCGCAGCCCAGACCGGCAAGCGCTGCCAGTGCTTTGGCGGCGCCAAGAACCACGCCATCATCATGCCGGACGCCGACATGGACCAGGCCGTGGACGCGCTGATCGGCGCCGGCTACGGCTCGGCCGGCGAGCGCTGCATGGCCGTCTCCGTCGCCGTTCCCGTCGGCAAGTCCACCGCCGACCGGCTGATGGAAAAGCTGATCCCGCGCGTCGAGAGCCTCAAGATCGGCACCTCGATCGATCCGTCCGCTGATTACGGCCCGCTCGTCACGCGCGAGGCGGTCGAGAAGGTCAAGGGCTACATCGACATCGGCATCAAGGAAGGCGCAACGCTCGCCGTCGACGGCCGCGGCTTCAAGATGCAGGGCTATGAGAAGGGCTTCTATCTCGGCGGTTCGCTGTTTGACAACGTCACCAAGGACATGCGGATCTACAAGGAAGAGATCTTTGGCCCGGTGCTCTCGGTCGTGCGCGCGCACGACTATAAGGAAGCGCTGGCGCTGCCGTCCGAGCATGACTACGGCAACGGCGTTGCCATCTTCACCCGCGACGGCGATGCTGCGCGCGACTTCGCGGCCAAGGTCAACGTCGGCATGGTCGGCATCAACGTGCCGATCCCGGTGCCGATCGCCTATTACACCTTCGGCGGCTGGAAGAAGTCGGGCTTCGGCGATCTCAACCAGCATGGTCCGGACTCGGTCCGCTTCTACACCAAGACCAAGACGGTGACCTCGCGCTGGCCGTCCGGCGTCAAGGAAGGCGCGGAGTTCTCGATCCCGCTGATGAAGTAATCCTCTTTAGAGCGAGGCACCCATGCAGTTCGCTCTGAACGAGGATCAGATCGCGGTTCGCGACATGGCGTTGGCGTTTGCGGCGGAAAAGATCGCGCCGCACGCGCTGCGCTGGGATGAGGAGAAGCATTTCCCCGTCGAAGTCATGCGCGAGGCCGCAACGCTCGGCATGGGCGGCATCTACATCCGCGAGGATGTCGGCGGCTCCGCCATGACGCGGTTCGACGCGGCGCTGATCTTCGAGGCGCTGGCGACGGGCTGCCCGACCACTTCCGCCTTCATCTCCATCCACAACATGGCGTCCTGGATGATCGATGCCTATGGCAGCGACACCCAGCGCCACAAATGGCTGCCAAAGCTCTGCACCATGGAGCTGATCGCAAGCTACTGCCTGACCGAGCCGGGCGCGGGCTCCGACGCCGCAGCGCTGCGGACCCGCGCGGTGCGCGACGGCGATCATTACGTGCTCAACGGCCAGAAGCAGTTCATCTCCGGCGCCGGCGGCACCGATCTCCTCGTCGCGATGGTGCGCACCGGCGGTGACGGCCCGGGCGGCATCTCGACCCTCGTCATCGACGGCAAGACGCCGGGCGTTTCCTTCGGCGCCAATGAACGCAAGATGGGCTGGAATGCGCAGCCGACCCGCGCCGTGATGTTCGAGAACGCCCGCGTGCCGGTGGCCAATCGGCTGAGCGAAGAGGGTGTCGGCTTCAAGATCGCGATGGCCGGCCTCGACGGTGGTCGCCTCAACATCACCGCATGCTCGCTCGGCGGCGCGCAGACCGCGCTCGACAAGGCGCGCGCCTACATGAAGGAGCGCAAGGCGTTTGGAAAACGTCTCGACGAATTCCAGGCGCTGCAGTTCCGTCTCGCCGACATGGCGATCGAGCTCGAGGCCGCACGCACCTTCCTGTGGCGCGCCGCGGCGGCGCTGGACCGGAAAGACCCTGATGCCACCATGCTGTGCGCGATGGCAAAGCGTTTCGGCACCGATGTCGGCTTCGAGGTCGCCAACCATGCGCTGCAGCTGCACGGCGGCTACGGCTACCTCAGCGAATACGGCATCGAGAAGATCGTGCGCGATCTGCGCGTGCACCAGATTCTCGAAGGCACCAATGAAATCATGCGGCTCATCGTGGCGCGCAAATTGATCGAGGGCGCGCGATGAGTGGTGTGGAAGAGGGCGATCTCGTCGCCCGCGTCGAGGGCTCGGCCGGCGTCATCAGGCTCAACCGTCCGAAGGCGATCAACGCCGTCACGCTGGAGATGTTTCGCGACATCGAGAAGGCGCTCGACCGCTTCGAGGCCGACCCGGCCGTCGCATTGATCCTGCTGGAAGGTGCCGGCGAGCGTGGCCTGTGCGCCGGCGGCGACATCCGCACGCTCTGGGAAAGCTCCAAGGTCAACGGTGACCTCGGCAAGATCCTGTGGCGCGAGGAATATATCCTCAACGCGCGCATCAAGAAGTTCCCAAAGCCCTATGTCGCCTTTATGGACGGCATCGTGATGGGCGGCGGTGTCGGGCTCTCCGCCCATGCCAGCCATCGGATCGTCACCGATCGCACCAAGCTCGCGATGCCCGAGGTCGGGCTCGGATTCTTTCCCGATGTCGGCGGCACCTATCTGTTGTCCCGCTCGCCGGGCGAGATCGGCACCTACTTTGGGCTCACCGGCCAGACCATGAACGGGCCCGACGCCATCCATGCAAAATTCGCCGACGCCGTGGTGGCGGTGGCCAAATGGCCGGAGCTGCGCGAGGCGCTGACGAAGGTTCGTCCGGGCGCGACCGCAGCCGAGGTCAGCGGGCTCATCAATGGCTTTGCGACCGGCGAAACAGCAGGTCCGGTCGCGGCCAAGGAGCCTGCTATCGATGCGTTGTTCGGCTTCGACCGAATGGAAGACATTTTTGCTGCGCTCGCGCGTGACGGCTCGGAGTTCGCGCTGGCCACGCTGAAGACGCTCAACGAGAAATCGCCGCGCGGCATGGTGGTGACGCTGAAGCTGCTGCGGCTCGCGCGCGAGGCGTCGAGCCTGGAGGAGTGCCTGGTGCGCGAATATCGCGCCGCGCTGGAAGTCTTCCGCAGCGACGATTTCCGCGAAGGCGTGCGCGCCGCCGTGATTGACAAGGACCGCAATCCGACCTGGTCGCCGCCGCGAATCGAGGACGTGACGCCGCAAATGCTTGCGCCGTATCTCGCCGAGATCGGCGCCGACGAACTGAAGTTCGATTAACAACGCTACAGCGGAGGAAACGACAATGGCCACGATCGCATTCATCGGTCTCGGCAACATGGGCGGCCCGATGGCGGCCAATCTGGTCAAGGCCGGCCACAAGGTGGTCGCGTTCGATCTCGTTGAAGCCTCGCGCGCGCAGGCCAAGGCCGATGGTGCCGGCATCGCCGACAGCGCCACGGGCGCGGTGAAGGGCGCCGATGTCGTCGTGACCATGCTGCCGGCCGGAAAGCACGTGCTCGGCGTCTGGAACGAGGTCGTGCCCACCATGACCAAGGGCGCGCTGATCATCGACAGCTCCACCATCGACGTCGAGAGCGCGCGGCAGGCGCACGCGCTCGCGGCCAAGAACGGCGTGCTCTCGGTGGACGCGCCGGTCTCAGGTGGCACCGGCGGCGCCAAGGGCGGAACACTGACCTTCATGTGCGGCGGCGATGACAAGGCATTTGCCGCCGCAAAGCCCGTGCTCGAGAAGATGGGCAAGAAGATCGTGCATTGCGGCGGCGCCGGCGCCGGCCAGGCTGCCAAGATCTGCAACAACATGATCCTCGGCATCTCCATGATCGCGGTGAGTGAAGCCTTTGCGCTCGGCGAAAAGCTCGGGCTCTCGCACCAGGCGCTGTTCGACGTCGCCTCGACCTCGTCGGGCCAATGCTGGTCGCTGACGACCTATTGCCCAGTGCCGGGTCCGGTGCCGACCTCGCCGGCGAACAACGATTACAAGCCGGGCTTCGCCTCGGCGCTGATGGTGAAGGATCTGACGCTGGCGCAGGACGCGGCGAAGGCCGCCGGCGCGGCGACGCCGCTCGGCAAGCATGCGCAGGAGATCTATCAGTCTTTCGACGCAGCCGGGCAGGGTGGGGTGGATTTTTCCGGAATTATCAAGCACGTTAGGGAGCTGGCCGGGAAATAGCCTCCGCTTGTAGCCCGGATGGAGCGAAGCGAAGTCCGGGACAGCTCCTTCGATTGGCGCGACCGACCCCGGATTGCGCTTCGCTCCATCCGGGCTACGTTCGAATGCGACGCTCGCTGCCATGCGCGAATTCGACGGGCTTGAACCATGACGACATTTCAGGAAGCACGCGCGTTTCTGCTCGATCACCGCACGGACTACGAGACGGCGGTCAAAGGCTTCCGCTGGCCCGATCCGGTTCCCTTCAACTGGGCGCTCGACTGGTTCGACGAGCTGGCGAAGGATGCCGAAGCCAAGGACCGGCCTGCGCTCTGGATCGTCGATGCCGCGCAGGACCGGCAGACAAAACTGTCCTTCGCGGCGCTCTCGAAGCGCTCGAACCAGGTGGCAAATTTCCTCCGCGCGCAGGGCTTGAAGCGCGGCGACCATCTGCTGCTGTTGCTCGGCAACGTGGTTCCGTTGTGGGAGACCATGCTGGCGGCGATGAAGCTCGGCGTCGTCGTGATCCCCGCGACCACGTTGCTGACCGCCGAGGAGCTGCGCGACCGGCTCGATCGCGGCAAGGCGAGGGCGGTGGTGGCCGCCGAGGATCAGGTCGCGAAATTCGCGAGCCTTGGTGCCGAGAACGTCGTGCGCATCGTGGCTGGCGCGGCCTCCGACGGCTGGCTCGCCTATGCGGAGGCGGCCAAAGCGCCTGAGACCTTCGCGCCCGACGGCCCGACCAACGCCGACGCCCCGATGCTGCTCTATTTCACCTCGGGCACCACGGCAAAACCGAAGCTGGTGCGGCACAGCCAGCGCAGCTATCCCGTCGGCCATCTCTCGACCATGTACTGGATCGGGCTGAAGCCCGGCGACATCCATCTCAACATCTCATCGCCCGGCTGGGCCAAGCACGCCTGGAGCTGCTTCTTCGCGCCGTGGAATGCGGGCGCCACCGTGTTCGTGGTCAACCAGCCGCGCTTCGACGCCAAGGGCCTGCTCGCCACCATCGGCCGCTGCGGCGTCACCACGCTGTGCGCGCCGCCGACGGTGTGGCGGCTGTTCATCCAGGAGAACCTGGCCTCGTTCAAGGTCGCATTGCGCGAGGTCTGCGGCGCCGGCGAGCCGCTCAATCCTGAAGTGATCGACCAGGTGCAGGCCGCCTGGGGCCTCACCATCCGCGACGGCTACGGCCAGACCGAGACCACCGCGCTCGCCGGCAACTCGCCCGGGCAGACAATCAAGGTCGGCTCGATGGGCCGGCCGCTGCCGGGCTATCGCGTGCAGATCAGCGATGCCGACGGCAATAAGGCGAAGGAAGGCGAGGTGACGCTGGTGCTCGGCAATGAGCGTCCCGCTGGCTTGATGCAGGGCTATCAGGGCGACGACGGCCAGCTGTCCGGCGCGGAAGGCGCGCTCTATCGCAGCGGCGACGTCGTGTTCGAAGACGAGGATGGCTATCTCACTTTCGTCGGCCGTTCCGACGACGTGTTCAAATCCTCAGATTACCGCATCAGCCCGTTCGAGCTGGAGAGCGTATTGCTCGAGCACGAGCTCGTCGCCGAAGCCGCGGTGGTGCCGAGCCCCGATCCGATCCGGCTCGCGATCCCCAAGGCGTTCGTGCTGCTGACATCGGGCGCGGAGCGCTCGCCGGAGACGGCACTCTCCATCTTCAAGCACCTGCACACGCGCCTTGCGCCGTTCAAGCGCATCCGTCGTCTCGAAATCGTCACTGAACTGCCGAAAACGATCTCTGGAAAAATCCGTCGTGTGCAGCTACGCAGGCTGGAGCGCGACGATGATCGCAATGATCCGCTGCGCGGCCGGGAATTCCGCGAGGAGGATTTTCCGGAACTGCCGAAAACCCGGAGTGAGACCTAAGTGAACGAAGTCTGGAAGAAGCCGCCGATTACGCTCGATGCCTATCAGGCCATGGTCGGCAAGGAGATCGGCGTGTCGTCGTGGCACCTGATCGACCAGCCCCGCATCGACACCTATGCCGACGTGATCGAGGATCACCAGTTCATCCATGTCGATCCGGAACGCGCGAAGAAGGAGACGGCGTTCGGCACCACCATCGCCCACGGCTTCCTGACGATGTCGCTGCTGTCGATCATGTCCTATGAGGTGATGCCTGTGATTGCCGGCACCACGATGGGTGTGAACTACGGCTTCGACAAGCTGCGCTTCATCTCCCCGGTGCGTTCAGGCAAGCGCGTCCGCGGCCGTTTCGTGCTGGCGGAGGCCAAGCTGCGCAAGCCTAATGAATTGCAGTCCCGCACCAACGTGACGGTGGAGATCGAAGGCGAGGACAAGCCGGCGCTGGTCGCGGAATGGCTGGGGCTGATCTATTTCGTGTGAACCGGCGCCCTCCTGGCTGGGCTTGACCGGGCGGCGCTTCGCTGCTCAAAAAGCGACACGAGCGGGGTCTTACCCTCTCCCCTTGTGGGAGAGGGTGCCTCGCGGAACGCGAGGCGGGTGAGGGGTCTCTCTCCGCGAGCGCACCTGCCGAGAGAGACCCCTCATCCGGCGCTTCGCGCCACCTTCTCCCACAAGGGGAGAAGGGAAGAATAGAGATTCTTACCCATGGCAATCAGGTTCGACGGACGCGTCGCCATCGTCACAGGCGCGGGCAATGGCCTCGGCAAGGCGCACGCCCTTGGCCTGGCCAGCCGCGGCGCAAAAGTCGTCGTCAACGATTTCGGCGGCGCGCGTGACGGCACCGGCGGCTCGCTCTCCCCGGCCGAGGCCGTGGTCGAGGAGATCCGCAAGGCTGGCGGCACGGCGATGGCCGACGGCGCCGACGTCTCGAACTTCGAGCAGGTCACCGCGATGGTCGAGCGCGCCACCAGGGAGTGGGGCAGCGTCGATCTCTTGTGCGCCAATGCCGGCATTTTGCGCGACAAGTCGTTCGGCAAGATGGAAGCCGCCGATTTCCAGAAGGTGCTCGACGTGCATCTCGTCGGCACCTTCTATTGCTGCAAGGCGGCCTGGGCCGGCATGCGCGACCGCAATTACGGCCGCATCGTGCTGACGACGTCGTCGTCGGGACTCTACGGCAATTTCGGCCAGGCCAATTACGGCGCGGCGAAATCAGGCATGGTCGGGCTGATGAACGTGCTCGCGGAGGAGGGCCGCAAGACCGACATCCGCGTCAACATCATCTCGCCGACGGCAGCAACCCGCATGACCGAAGAGCTGCTGCCGCCGCAGGCGCTGCAGCTGATGAAGCCGAACGCGATTACGCCGGCGGTCGAGTACATGCTGAGCGAGGACGCGCCGACCCGCACCATCATGGGCGCCGGCGCCGGTTCCTTCGCCGTGATCAAGATCGTGGAGAGCGAAGGCATCAACCTGCCGGAGTCCGAATGGACGCCGGACGCGGTCGCCGCCCATTTCGCCGAGATCAGCGACATGTCCAAGGCGAAGGCGCTGACCGGCGCGTTCGAGCAGACGCAGAAGTACGTGGCCCAGGCCGCGGCGCGGGCGGGCATCAAGCTCTGAGACTGTCGAGCCTGGCGTGAGAATCTGGCCTAAACTCCCGCCATGACTTCAACCGACAACCACATCGCCGTCATCGGTGCCGGCCCCGCCGGGCTGATGGCAGCGGAGGTGCTGGCGCAGGGCGGCGCCCGCGTCACCGTGTACGACGCGATGCCGTCCGCGGGCCGCAAATTGCTGATGGCGGGCCGGGGCGGGCTCAATCTCACCCACAGCGAGCCGCTCCCGCAGTTCATGGCGCGCTATCGCGAGGCCGCACCGAAGCTGCAAGCGGCGGTCGAGGCATTTTCCCCTGACGCACTCCGCGCCTGGAGCGCGGCGCTGGGCGAGCCGACCTTCGTCGGCACCAGCGGACGGGTGTTTCCGAAAGCGTTCAAGGCCTCGCCCTTGCTGCGCGCGTGGCTCCGGCGGCTTGATGCGGGTGGAGTGCGGTTCGCCTTTCGCCATCGCTGGACCGGTTGGGACGAGGAGGGGCGGCTCCGGTTTCAGACGCCTGGTGGCGCGCAAATCATCGCGGCCAGCGCCACGGTGCTGGTCCTCGGCGGCGCGAGCTGGCCGCGGCTTGGGTCCGATGGCGGCTGGGCCGACATCCTCGCGGCGAAGGGGGTGACCATCTCACGGTTGCGGCCAGCCAATTCCGGCTTCACGGTCGCCTGGTCCGATGTGTTCCGCGATCGTTTCGAGGGCCAACCGCTCAAGGGCGTGGCGCTGACGATCGGCGCGCACGCGGTGCGGGGCGAAGCCATGATCACGCGCGGCGGCATCGAAGGCGGCGCGATCTACGCGCTGTCGGCGGAGCTGCGCGAGGCGGTGCTGGGCCTCGGGCAGGCGCGGTTGATGATCGCATTGCGGCCCGATCTCGACACGGCCGCGCTGACGACGCGGCTATCAGGGACGCGTGGCAAGCAATCGCTGGCGAACTTCCTGCGCAAGGCGGCGCAATTGTCGCCGGTTGGCATCGGCCTGATGCAGGAGGCCGCCATCGCATCCGGCCGGCCGCTGGCAGCGTTCTCGCCGGCGGAGCTTGCGCATCTGGTGAACGCGATTCCGGTAGAGCTCACCGGCGTCGCTCCGATCGATCGCGCCATCTCGACCGCGGGCGGGATCACCTTCGACGAGCTCGACGACCACTTCATGCTGCGCAAATTGCCAGGCGTGTTCGCCGCCGGAGAGATGCTGGATTGGGAGGCGCCGACCGGCGGCTACCTGCTGCAGGCCTCGTTTGCGACGGGGGCGGCCGCGGGCAGGGGTGCGCTGAGATGGCTCAAACGCTAACCACCGTCATTGCGAGCGTAGCGAAGCAACCCAGGATCACTCCGCAGAGGTAGTCTGGATTGCTTCGTCGCAATGACGGCGGTGGAGAGAGCGCCTACCGCAGCTTGCCCCGCGCCGCCACCGGCAGCGTGCCGATGATCTCCTCGCCGCGCACCATCACCACCTCGTCCATCATGTTGACGACGACGCAGACGTGGTTCGGCACGATGCGGACGACGTCGCCGATGTTCGGCCGCGTGTTGCTGCGGGAGAGATCGAGGAAGCCGTGTTCTTCCGCGAAGCGCGCGATCTTGGCCTCGGGGTGCTCCAGGATCAACCCATGACCGTCGAGGCCGCCGGTGTCCGTGGTCAGCGTCTTCGAGCCGGCATCGAGGATACCGCGCTCGGGGGCGGCGCGGCTCACCACCGTCGAATAGATGTGCAGTGCGCAATCGTCCCAGGTCGCAGATCCCGCGGCGACCTGCATGCGGTCGTTGTAGATGTAGGTGCCGAAGCGATGCTCGGTGCCGCCCTTGAGCTTGCCGATGTTTTTCAGGTTCGGCGTGCCGCCGGTCGAGACGATTTTTGCGTCCAGCCCGTGCGCCCGCACGCCGGCCAGCGCTTCGTCATAGAATTTCTGCGCATCGGCCCAGCCGGTCTCGGTCGGATAGAGCATGAAGCCGGCAAATTGCAGCCCCTTGGACGCTGCGATCTCACGCGCCAGCGCGATGGCCTCGGCCGGCGTCTCGACGCCTGCGCGCTTGCGTCCCGTGTCGCATTCGACCACGACCGAGAGCAAGCGGCCTGAGGCCGCAGCTGCCTTCGGCAGGCCGGCGACGACGGTCGAATTGTCGGCGGCGACCGTCATGTTGGTCTTGGCATTCAGCGCGCCGAGCCGCGCCATCTTCTCCTCGCCAAGCAGATTGTAGCTGATCAGGATGTCGTCGATGCCGGCATTGGCCATGATCTCGGCCTCGCCGATCTTCTGGCAGGTGATGCCCTTGGCGCCGGCCGCGACCTGCATCTTCGCAATGGTCGGGTTCTTGTGCGTCTTGATGTGCGGACGGTTGGCGACGCCGGCCTCATCGCAGGCCTTCTGGATCCGCGCGATGTTGCGCTCGACCCTGTCCATGTCGATGACGGCGCAGGGGGTACCGTATTCGCGGGCGATTTTTGCGGCGAGAGTCGTTGTCATGATTAGGCCTGCTCTATTTCTTCGCGAAGCATTTCAAGTTCAAGCCAGCGCTCTTCGGCGGCGGACAGTTCGTCATGTGCCTTGGCGATGGCGGCCGAGGTATCGTCGAATTTCTTGCGATCCTTGGTGTAGAGGTTGGGATCGTCAAGCACGCGCTGCAGCTTTGCAATGTCGGCGTGCAGCGTCTCCATCTTCTTAGGCAGCGTTTCCAGCGCGTGCTTCTCGTTGAAGCTCAGCTTGCGCTTGGACACGGACGTTGCCGGAGCAGGGCGATCCTCTTTCTTCTCCGCAGGGGCTTGCGCCTTCGCGGTCTCGCGCTTCAAATCGGCGCCGCGCTGCGCCAGCATGTCGCTGTAGCCGCCGGCATATTCGATCCATTTGCCGTTGCCCTCGGGCGCGATCACGGAGGTGACGACGCGGTCGAGGAAGTCGCGGTCATGGCTGATCAGGATGACCGTGCCCTCGTAGTCGCCGAGCATCTCTTCGAGAACGTCGAGGGTTTCGAGGTCGAGATCGTTGGTCGGCTCGTCCAGCACCAGCAGGTTCGACGGCTTCGCCAGTGCGCGCGCCAGCATCAGACGGCCGCGCTCGCCGCCCGAGAGCACCTCCACGGGCGTGCCGCGCTGCTCCTGGGCGAACAGGAAGTCCTTCATGTAACCGACCACATGCTTCGGCTTGCCGCCGACCATGATCTGGTCGCCACGGCCGCCGGTCAGCGCCTCGGCCAGCGTCGATTTGGGGTCGAGGCTTTCACGGTGCTGGTCGAGCGTGGCCGTCTCCAGATTGGCCCCCAACCGTACGGTGCCAGAATCAGGCTCCGCGCCGCCGGTGAGCAGATTGACCAGCGTGGTCTTGCCGGCGCCGTTCGGCCCGATGATGCCGAGCCGGTCGCCGCGCTGGATGCGGGTCGAAAAATTCTCGACGATCTTGCGTTCGCCATAGGATTTCGTGATGCCTTTCGCCTCGATCACCAGCTTGCCGGATTGCTCGGCTTCGGCGGCGGCGAGACTGGCCGTGCCGGCGGTGCCGCGATAGTTGCGGCGCTGGTCGCGCAGCGTGTGCAGATTGGCGAGCCGCTTGACGTTGCGCTTGCGGCGGCCGGAGACGCCGTGGCGCAGCCAGTGCTCCTCGTCGACGATCTTGCGATCGAGCTTGTGCTGGTCGCGCTCTTCCTCGGCCAGCACCTCGTCGCGCCAGGTCTCGAACGAGGCAAAGCCACGGTCGATCTGCTTGATCCGGCCGCGGTCGAGCCATGCCGTCGCGCGCGAGAGATTGGTGAGGAAGCGCCGGTCGTGGCTGATGATGACCAGCGCGCTGCGGCGGCTGTCGAGCTCCTGTTCCAGCCATTCGATGGTGGCGAGATCGAGATGGTTGGTCGGCTCGTCCAGCAGCAGGATGTCGGGCGAAGGCGCGAGCACATAGGCCAGTGCTGAGCGGCGGGCCTCGCCGCCGGAGAGATTGTGCGGGTTCTCGTCGCCGGTCAGGCCAAGCTGCTCCAGCAGGTAGCGCGCCTGATGCTGGTCGTCGCCGGGGGCGAGCCCGGACTCGACATAGGCGAGCGTGGTCTTGTGGTCGCCGAAGTCCGGCTCCTGCGGCAGATAGCGCACGGTCGCGCCGGGCTGCACGAAGCGCGTGCCGCCGTCGGGCTCGACGAGGCCGGCCGCGATCTTGAGCAGCGTCGACTTGCCCGAGCCGTTGCGGCCGATCAGGCAGACGCGCTCGCTCGGTGCGACATTGAGCTCGACGCCTGACAGCAGCGGCGTGCCGCCAAAGGTGAGCCTGATGTCTTTCAGTTGGATCAGCGGGGGCGCCATCGTCAGCCTTGGCTCGTTGCGGCCTGATCGGCGCGGCGGCGCTGGATCCGGCGCAGCGTCTGGTCGAGCGCCGAGAGGAAGGCCGAGCGGTCGCGCGGCGCGAACGAGCGCGGTCCGCCCGTGACTTCGCCGGCCGAGCGCAGATCGGTCATCAGATTGCGCACCGCCAGCGTCATCCCGATCGACTCCTCGGTGAACGGCTTGCCGTTCGGCGCGATCACGTCGGCGCCGGCCTTGACGCAGCGGCTCGCGAGCGGAATATCTGACGTCACGACTACGTCGCCGGATTTGGCGCGCTCCGCAATCCAGTCGTCGGCCGCGTCCATGCCGCTACCGGCGGCGATGCGCTCGATCAGCGGGTCCTGCGGCACGCGGATAAAGTTGCCGGCGACCACGCTCACAGGCACGCCGTGCCGGAGCGCGACGCGGTAGATCTCGTCCTTCACCGGACAGGCGTCGGCGTCGACATAGATGCGGGTGGGGGTGTCAGTCATTCGCCGCGTGGTACCCCATTCGGGCCGCAAAGGCGAGGGGATTGACCGATGTTCCCTGGGCCCTACGATCGGCCCGAAACAACAAGAATATGGGGAAAGCCAAGCCATGCCGAACCGGCTCGAAACCTGGCGCGTCGAGGCCTACAACACCGCCAAGCAATCCGAAAACAAGATGCATGACGACACGGTGGCGCGCCGTTTCGGCTTTTCCGGCGGGCTGGTGCCGGGCGTCGATGTCTTTGCCTACATGATGCACGTGCCTCTGGCGCGGTGGGGCCGCGATTTCCTCGCGCGTGGGCTGGTCGAGGCGCGGTTCATCAAACCGGTCTATGACGGCGAGCCTGCCGATGTCGACGCGACCGAGCACAACGGCCTGCTCACGATCGAGGTGTTCAGCCGCACCGAGCTGTGCGCGACGGGCACGGCCTTGCTGCCGGCGGCGGCGCCTGTGGTGTCGTTGAGCGACTATATCGCGGTCCCTGTGGTCGCCGAGCGCAAGCCGGTGAGCCTCGCGACGTTCGAAACTGGCAAATGGCTCGGCACGGCTCCTCTACGCTGGGCCGGGCAGGATGCGACGGATTATCTCGCCGACATCAGGGAGACCGATCCGATCTTCGTTCGCGAGGGCCTCGGCCATCCCGGACTGATCCAGCGCGTGATGAACCGCGTGCTCGTCGACAATACGATCCTGGGTCCGTGGATCCACGTCGGTAGCCGCATGCAGCTGCTGTCCGCCGCGCGCGCCGGCGATGAGATCACCGCGCGGGCGAGGGTCACCGCGAACTACGAGAAGAAAGGCCACCGCTTCGTGGAGCTCGACGCGCTGGTCGTCGCCAACGGCACCACGCCTCTGGCGCACTGCCAGCACACCGCGATCTACCAGCCGCGCGAGCAGGCGGTGGCGTAATTACCGACAACGTCATTCCGGGGCGATGCGAAGCATCGAACCGGTTCGGTCCTGCGGACCGCCCCGGAATGACAGGACCGATTTCACACGGTGTCATGCCCCGCGAAGGCGGGGCATCCAGTACGCCGAAGCCTCTCGGCCAATCACGACTGTCTCGGAGTAATGGATCGCCCGCCCCAGTGCGCAATTGCGCACAAGGCGGGCGATGACAGCATTGTTGTGGAGGCGGAAGGGCAGCCTTACGCCGCCTTGCCCTTCGCGTCCTGAATGGCCCGCCACACGCGCTCCGGGGTCAGCGGCATGTCGATGTGCTTGATGCCGTAGTCTGACAGCGCATCGACCACCGCATTCACCACCGTCGACATGCTGCCGGCGCAGCCGGCTTCGCCGCAGCCCTTGCTGCCGAGCGGATTGGTCGTGGCCGGCACCGGGTGGTCGCCGATCGTCATGTTGGGCACGTCCTCCGCGCGCGGCAGCGCGTAGTCCATCAGCGACCCCGTGATCGGCTGGCCGCTCTCGTCGTAGCGGATGTGCTCCATCAGCGCTTGGCCAATGCCCTGGACGACGCCGCCATGGAGCTGGCCCGCGACCAGCAGCGGGTTGATCACCGTGCCGAAATCGTTGACCGCGCTGTAGCGCACGATCTGCACGACGCCGGTGTCGGGATCAATCTCGACCTCGGCGACGTGGCAGCCGTTCGGGAAGGCCGACGGCACCGCCTCGCTGGTGTGGTCGACGTCGAGGCTGTCAGGCACGCCCTCCGGCACCTTGCCGTCGTGAAGCTTCTTGGCCAGCTCCATGATGTCGATGCTGCGGTCGGTGCCGGCGATCGTAAAACTGCCGTCGGCGAACTCGATGTCGGCCTCGGAGGCCTCCAGCATGTGTGCGGCGGCGCGCTTGCCCTTTTCGATCACGAGCTTGGCGGCGCCCACGATCGCCATGCCGCTCGCGGTGATCGAGCGCGAACCGCCGGTGCCGTTGCCGGTGTGGACGATGTCGCTGTCGCCCTGGACCAGCTTGACGCTCTCGAAGGGAACGCCGAGCTGCTCGCACAGCACCTGCGCGAACGGCGTCGCATGGCCCTGGCCGTAATCGAGCGTGCCGGTGATGAGCTGCACGGTGCCATCGGCATCGAACACGATCTTGCCGAGCTCGGGGCTCGGCGGCGCGGTGACCTCGAGATAGGAGCCGACCGCGATGCCGCGCAGCTTGCCGGCCTTCCTGCTCTCCTTCTTGCGCTTGGCGAAGTTCTCGTGGTCGGAGATTTCGAGCGCCTTGCTGAACACGGCCTGGAAGTCGCCGCTGTCATAGGTGACGCCGGAGGAGGCCGGGAACGGCATCTGGCTCTGCTTGATGAAGTTGCGCTTGCGCAAGGTCAGCCGGTTGATGCCCATCTCGTCGGCGGCGGCGTCGATCAGCCGCTCCATGTAGTAGTTCGCCTCGGGCCGGCCGGCGCCGCGATAGGCGCCCATCAGCGTGGTGTTGGTGAGCACCGTCTTGATATCGACGCCCATCAATGGCGTGCGGTAGACGCTGGAAAAGTTCTTGCCGGTGTTGAGCGAGAGCGGGCCGGGCGCAACGCCGGTGATGTAGGCGCCGAGATTGCCGTAGCCGGACAGCTTGGTCGCGAGGAAGTGCCCTTCGGCGTCGAGCGCCAGCTCGGCATGGATCTTCTGCGCGCGGCCGTGGCTGTCGGAGAGGAAGCTGGTCGAGCGCTCGTCGAGCCACTTCACCGGGCGTCCCAGCGCCTTCGCCGCGTACAGGATGCACATGTACTCGGGATAGTTGATGTTCTTCATGCCGAAGGAGCCGCCGACATTGGCGGTGAGGATGCGCACCTTGTCGTTCGGCACCTTCAGGTTCTTGGCGAGGTTGGCGCGGTTGCCCGCGACGCCCTGCGTCGGCACCTGGAGGGTGTAGCGCTCGGACGTCTTGTCGTAGGAAGCAAGGCCGACGCGCGGCTCCATCGACACCACGGCGACGCGGGTGTTCTCGATGTCGACCCTGGTCACATGCGCAGCGCTCGCGAAGGCCGCGTTCACCTTCTCCATGTCGCCATAATGGTAGTCGAGCGCGACATTGTTCGGAATGTGATCGTAGAGCTGCGGTGCGCCGGGCTTGGCGGCTTCCTCGGGATCGGTCACGGCCGGCAGCGGCTCGATGTCGAGCTCGACCGCCTCGGCCGCGTCGCGCGCCTGCGCCAGCGTCTCGGCCACCACGAAGGCGACGGGATCGCCGACGAAGCGGACCTTGTCGGTCGCGAGCGGCTGGCGGTTGGTCTGGAGCAAAGGCGAGCCGTCGCGGCTCTTCAGCGGCAGGCCACAGGTGAAGGGACCATAGCCGGCGGCGTCGAGATCCCTGCCGGTCCACACGCCCAGCACGCCCGGCATCGCCCTGGCGGCGTCGATGCCGATGCCGCGGATGATTCCATGAGCATGGGTGGAACGGACGACCACGGCATAGGCCTGGCTGGGCAGGTTGAAATCGTCGGTGTAGCGGCCCTTGCCGCGCACCAGCGTGTCGTCCTCCTTGCGGCGGACCGGCTGCCCGACGCCATATTTTTGCAGTGCAATAGCGTTTTCGAGCGTGGACGATTTGGTGTGTTCTTGCATGGAAATGACCTGAAAAGCCGGCATTTGCGCATTTTCGCGGCAGCGGGGCACCGGACCCCTTTGAGATAACCCACCACCCCGTTCACGACAACGCACGAATGGGCATGGTCCCATGTGATGCGATGTTGCGCAGACCGGCTGCGCTGCTAATGTTTCAGGCGAAAAAGCAATTCCTGACCGGCCCATGCGGCCTCGGAAAGACAGTTTGTATGAATGACCACACGCGGCTCCGCGACGGCCATGCGCCGCACGGTGAGCTGGAGGGGTCGATGGCGGCGGTGGCGTTGGCCACCGAACCGGCCGTCCCCGTGCAGGCGCCGGGAACCGGCGTCTATGCGGCACTGGACCTCGGCACCAATAATTGCAGGCTGCTGATCGCTTGTCCGACCCAGGACGGCTTTCGCGTCGTCGACTCTTTCTCGCGCATTATCCGGCTCGGCGAGGGCGTCTCGGCGACCGGGTGCATCAGCGAGGCCGCAATTGAGCGCGCCGTTGCCGCGCTCAGCATCTGCCGCGACAAGATCAATTTGCGCAAAGCCAAACGGCTGCGGCTGATCGCGACCGAAGCCTGTCGCGCGGCCTCGAATGCCGAGGGGTTCCGCAGCCGCGTCGCGGCCGAGACGGGCATCGAGCTCGAGGTGATCGACCGCGAGACCGAGGCCGCGCTTGCCGTGCTCGGCTGCTCGCCGCTGGTCGATCCCAGGGGCAGGGGCGCCATCCTGTTCGACATCGGCGGCGGCTCGACCGAGCTGGTGCGGATCGAGCGCGATCCGCAAAATCCGGAGCCGCGGATCAAAGCCTGGATGTCGATCCCGTACGGTGTGGTCACGCTCGCCGAGCAGTTCGGCGGCCGCGACGTGACGCCTGAGATCTACGCCGCGATGGAGCAGGAGGTCGCAAACCACGTCGCGCCCTTCGCCGAACAGCACGGCAGCGATCTCGCCGACATGCATCTGCTCGGCACGTCAGGCACGGTGACGACGCTCGCCGGCATCCATCTCAACCTCGCGCGCTACGACCGCCGCCGCATCGACAGCATCTGGATGAACGACACCGACATCACCGCGACCATCAAGAAGCTGCTCGGCATGAGCTACGAGGAGCGCGCCGGCAACAATTGCATCAGCATCGAGCGTGCCGATCTCGTGCTCGCGGGCTGCGCCATCCTCGACGCTATCCGCCGCGCCTTTCCGCTGCCGCGCCTGCGCGTCGCCGACCGGGGCCTGCGCGAGGGCATGCTGGTCGAGATGATGCGCGAGGACGGCGCGCTCAGGAGCTGGTGAGATGGCCAAGGACACCACCGGCCGCTTGCACGTCCAGGTCAAGACCGGCGGCAAGCGCAAATTGTCGTCGAAGCTGTGGCTGGAGCGTCAGCTCAACGATCCCTATGTCGCCAAGGCGAAGGCCGCGGGCTATCGCTCGCGCGCCGCGTTCAAGCTCTTGGAGATCGACGACAAGTTCCGGCTCTTGAAGCCCGGCATGGCCGTGGTCGATCTTGGCGCCGCGCCGGGCGGCTGGAGCCAGATCGCTGCCAAGCGCGTGGGCTCGGTGGAAGGCAAGGGCAAGGTCGTCGCGATCGATCTGTTGGAAATGCCCGAGATTCCCGGCGTCGATTTCGCGCAGCTCGACTTCATGGACAACGACGCGCCGGAAAAACTCACCGCGATGCTAGGGGGCGGCGCCGACGTCGTGATGTCCGACATGGCGGCCAACACCACCGGCCACCGCAAGACCGACCAGCTCCGCATCGTCGGCCTCGTCGAAACCGCCGCCGCGTTCGCCTGCGACGTGCTCAAGCCCGGCGGCACGTTCCTGGCAAAAACCTTCCAGAGCGGCGCCGACGCCGATCTGCTCGCCCAGCTCAAGCGCGACTTCGCGACGGTGCGCCACGTCAAGCCGGCCGCGAGCCGGCAGGATTCCTCCGAGCGCTATGTGTTGGCGACAGGGTTTCGCGGCGGGGCGAAGGCGTAGCCACAGACCCCGTCATTGCGAGGAGCGAAGCGACGAAGCAATCCAGACTGTCTCCGTAGATGCAGTCTGGATTGCTTCGCTGCGCTCGCAATGACGACAGCAAAGACTACCCCAACCGCTGATCCCGCACGTCCTGCGTATCCTCCGTCGCCGTCTTGACGGCGGCGCTGGCTGCGCTCTTCGCCGCGCCCTTGCGGCTTGCGATCTCCACTGCCTTGCGGCCGGAGATCTCGTGGCCGGCATCAACGGGCATCTGCCAGAAGAACCAGCTCGAGGCCGCCGAGGTCAGCGCGATCACGACGAAGGCCGGGGCGAATACGGTGGCGTCGATCTCGCTGACATGGTGGAGCCACATCGTCGTCTCGACGCACGCGGCGCCAACGGCGACGCCGGCGGAGACCGCGAGTTGCTGGTTGACGCTGACGAGCGTGGTGGCACGGCTCATCTGCGGGCTCTCCACGTCGGCATAGGCGACGGTGTTGATCGCGGTGAACTCCAGCGAGCGGAAGAAGCCGCCGACCACCAGGATCACCATGATGATGAGCAGCGGCGTCGTCACGGTGAACAGCGCGCAGACGGCGAGAAAGAACGCGCTGACGATCGCGTTCACCGTCATCAGATTGCGGAAGCCGAAGGTGCGGATGATGCGCGCCGCCAGCGTCTTCATGCCCATGGCCCCTAACGAGGAGGCGAAGGTGACGAGGCCGGAATGGAACGGCGACAGGCCGAAGCCGATCTGCATCAGCAGCGGCAGCAGGAACGGCAGCGCGCCGATGCCGAGCCGGAAGAGGAAGCCGCCGAAAATCGCCGCGCGCAGCGTCGGCAGCTTCAGCAGCGAAAAGTCCAGCACCGGCGATCCCGTCCGCCGCGCGTGCAGGGCATACAGCGTCATCGAGATCGCGCCGCCCACGATCAACGCTGCCACTGTGCTCCAGGGCAGCAGATTGAGCCCGGCGACGGAGAGACCGAACGCGATGCCGGCAAGCCCGATGCCCGCGAGCACCATGCCGTAGAGATCGAACGGCTCCTGCGTCTCGCTCTTGATGGGATCGATGAAGCGCAGCGCCATGAAGATGCCGAGCAGCCCGATCGGGATGTTGATCAGGAAGATCCAGTGCCAGGAGGCGTAGGTCGTGATGAAGCCGCCCAGCGGCGGGCCGATCACCGGGCCGATCAGGGCAGGGACCGTCACCCAGGCCATCGCGTTGACCAGCGCGCTCTTGTCGACCGAGCGCAGCAGCACGAGACGGCCGACCGGCGTCATCATCGCCCCGCCCATGCCTTGCAGGATGCGCGCGAACACGAAGTCGGTGACCGAGGTCGACAGCGCGCAGCCGACCGAGCCGACCATGAACACGCCGACCGCGATCGCGAACACCATCCGCGCGCCGAACCGGTCCGCGGTCCAGCCGCTCGCCGGGATGAACACCGCCAGCGACAGCAGGTAGGACGTGATCGCGAGCTTGAGCGTCAGGGGGCTGGTGCCGATGTCGGCCGCGATCGCCGGCAGCGAGGTGGCGATCACCGTCGAATCCATGTTCTCCATGAAGAGAGCAGTGGCCACGATCAGCGGAATGATGCGTTGCTTGTCGACCATGACGGATTGGTAATGGAAATCGGAGGGAAGGGCGAGATTTGCGGCTTATCACCGCCTTCGGCCTCCGACCATTGCGGATCGGCGCATAGCACCTAAATCCCGCGTAACAACGGTGTGACCCGAGATGCGGTTGCATCGGAGGACCGGCCGCACCGGGAGGTCGTGGACGCGATCCGCGAGCGCGGCGGGCCGGCCAAAGACGCCGGACCGGCTATCCCCGCTGAATTTGCGTAAAAAGCCTGTGCATGGCTGGCCAGCGGCTCGATTTGCTTTGATTCGTCACGCGGCCGTGCTATCGACCCGCGTCAACCCCACCGATGGGCTCCGATTCTTAAGGCGATGCCGCAAGGTACGCCGAGGGCGGCGCTCATCCATAAGCATTTGCGGCAGGGCCGCAGGAAGGAGTTGGCAGATGGCCACGGTGCAACTTCAAGGCATCCGCGAAGCCTTTACGTTCGACGACGTGCTGTTGAAGCCGGGCCTGTCGGACGTCATGCCGGGCGAGGTCGACATCCGCTCGCGCGTCACCCGCGCCATTCCGCTCAACATCCCGATCATGGCTTCCGCCATGGACACCGTCACCGAGGCCCGCATGGCGATCGCCATGGCGCAGGCCGGCGGCCTCGGCGTCATCCACCGTAATTTCGACCCCGAGGGGCAGGCCGCCCAGGTCCGGCAGGTCAAGCGCTATGAGTCGGGCATGGTGGTGAACCCGCTCACCATCAGCCCCGAGGCGACGCTCGACGATGCGCTCAAGCTGATGAGCGACCACGGCATCTCCGGCATTCCCGTCGTCACGGGCGCCGGCAAGAACACGCCGGGCAAGCTGGTCGGCATCCTCACCAACCGCGACGTGCGCTTTGCCACCGACCGCCGGCAAAAAGTCTCCGAGCTGATGACGCATGAAGGCCTCGTCACGGTGCGCGAGAATGTCAGCCAGGACGAGGCGCGGCGGATGCTGCACCATCATCGCATCGAGAAGCTGCTCGTGGTCGACGAGCAATATCGCTGCGTCGGCCTGATCACCGTCAAGGACATGGAGAAGGCGGTCGCCCATCCGCTCGCCTGCAAGGACGCGCAGGGACGCCTGCGCGTCGCCGCCGCCACCACCGTCGGCGACACCGGCTTCGAGCGCACCGAGCGGCTGATCGACGCCGGCGTCGATCTCGTCGTCGTCGACACCGCGCACGGCCATTCCCGTCACGTGCTGCACGCGGTCAATCGCATCAAGCGTCTGTCCAATTCCGTGCAGGTGGTCGCCGGCAACGTCGCGACCACGGAGGGTGCGCAGGCGCTGATCGACGCGGGCGCTGACTGCATCAAGGTCGGCATCGGGCCGGGCTCGATCTGCACCACGCGCATCGTCGCCGGCGTCGGCGTTCCCCAGCTCACCGCGATCATGGATGCGGTAGAAGCGGCGAAGAAGTCCGACATCCCCGTCATCGCCGACGGCGGCATCAAGTTCTCCGGCGATCTTGCCAAGGCACTCGCAGCCGGCGCCGACATCGCGATGGTCGGCTCGCTGCTTGCCGGCACCGACGAGACGCCTGGCGAAGTCTTCCTGTGGCAGGGCCGCTCCTACAAGGCGTATCGCGGCATGGGTTCGGTCGGCGCGATGGCGCGCGGATCTGCCGACCGCTACTTCCAGCAGGACATCAAGGACACGCTCAAGCTCGTGCCTGAAGGCATCGAGGGCCAGGTGCCCTACAAGGGCCCGGTCGGCAACGTCATGCACCAGCTCGCCGGCGGCTTACGCGCCGCCATGGGCTATGTCGGCGCAAAGGACATGAAGGAGCTGCACGAGAAGGCGAACTTCGTCCGCATCACCGGCGCGGGCCTGCGCGAAAGCCACGTCCACGACGTCACGATCACGCGCGAGGCCCCGAACTATCCGGGCGGCGGTTAGTCCTCGGTCTCGTGCCCCGGACGCAGCGCAGCGCTTCTTCAGCGGTGCGCTGCAGAGCCGGGGCCCATGTCTCCGCATTTTGCCGTGTTGCTTTCTGGGTCCCGGCTCTGCGCAGCAACGTTGCACGTTGCAGCGCGTCCGGGACACTCGAGCGGCGTACGCGCGCCCCGGCGACCAACCACTCCAATCCTTTTGTATTGACGCGCTTCGCTCCCTCCGCTTCCGTTCACGCCGAAGCAATAATCAGGAGGAAGCCATGTCCCAAGGCAAACGCATCGTTCTCGCCGCGCGTCCCGTCGGTGAACCCAAACCGTCCGATTTCCGTATCGAGGAATTCGCAGTGCCGGCGCCTGCGGCAGGTGAAGTCCTGCTGCGCACGATCTGGCTCTCGCTCGATCCGTACATGCGCGGGCGCATGAGCGATGGTCCGTCCTATGCCGCACCGGTGCCGATCGGCGGCGTGATGGAGGGCGAGGCGGTCAGCGAGGTCGCCGCGTCCAACAATCCTGATTTCGCTAAGGGCGACATCGTGCGCATCCGCTCCGGCTGGCAGACGCATGCGATTTCCAGCGGCAAGGGCCTGATCAAGGTCGATCCGAAGCTCGGGCCGATCTCGACCTCCATCGGCGTGCTCGGCATGCCCGGCATGACCGCCTATACGGGCCTGCTCGACATCGGCAAGCCGCAGGAAGGCGAGACCGTCGTCGTCGCCGGCGCCTCCGGTGCGGTCGGCTCGGCCGTCGGCCAGATCGCGAAGATCAAGGGCGCACGCGCGGTCGGCATCGCCGGCGGAAAGGACAAGTGCGACTACGTCGTGAAGGAGCTCGGCTTCGATGCCTGCATCGATCACCGCGATCCCGATCTCGCCGCCAAGCTGAAGGACGCCTGCCCGAAAGGCATCGACGTCTATTTCGAGAATGTCGGCGGCGCCGTGTTCGAGGCGGTGTTCCCGCTGCTCAATCAATTCGCGCGCGTGCCGGTCTGCGGCCTGATCGCGCATTACAACGACACCGAGGCCAAGCCGCCGAAATGGGCCGCCAGCATGATGCGCGCGACCCTGACCAAGCGGCTGACGTTCCGCGGCTTCATCGTCTCCGACTTCGCCGCCCGTCACGGCGACTTCCTGCGCGACATGTCCGGCTGGGTCCGCGACGGCAAGGTCAAGTACAAGGAGTTCGTCACCGAGGGCCTGGAAAGCGCCCCTGGCGCGTTCATGGGGCTGCTGAAGGGGGCCAATTTCGGCAAGCAGCTCGTGCGGGTCGGGCCGGATAGGGTCTGATCTGGCCGCATCCAGCCCCCCTCGGGGCGGTGGATGGTTAAAAAAGAGTCACTAATCGGTCACACCCGCCCGCAAAAGCCGCGGGTGTGACCGACGGTTCATTGACGTGCCGGCGAAGGCATTGAATTATCGCGCATATTTCGGGTGCGATGATGTTAGAGATTGTTCTTTTCTGCGTAATCCTTCTGGCCGCCGGCTATTGGGCGACGATGTTCGTCATGGGCCGCCGTGACGACGTCATCCATGGCAAGTTCGTTCATGCCGAGGAGGGCGATTTCACGCAAAGCGCGATGCCGGCACCGCCGCCATTCCCGAAGCGTCCGGTCAAGGCTGTGCATCTAGCCAGGGTCCAGCCCGCCCATCTCCAGTCCCCGAAGGCCGAGGCAAAGCCGGTGGACAGCGCGGCGCTGCAATCCCTGCTGGCCGCCATCCAGCAGGATCTCAAGAGCGTCGCTTAATCCCGGGTTCAGACGCTGCCGCGCTCGACCAGGAACAGATCGACCGCGCGCCGCTGCTCGGCGAGCTGGGTACCGGCCAGGCGCGCCAGCAGCAGTTCGCCCGCGATACGCCCCATGGCCGCCGCATCGAAGGAAATGGTGGTGAGGCCGGGCGTGATCTGATCGGCGACGTCGTTGTCGCCGAAGCCGAGCACGGCGAGATCGCGCGGCACCGACAGGCCGCGGGCGCGGGCCTCGATCAGCGCGCCGGTCGCGAGCAAATCGTTGGCGCAGAACACGGCATCGACGTCGCCGCCGCGCTCCATCAGCGCGGTGAACGCGGCGCGGCCGTCGGCGAGGCCGGTGATCTCGCCGAGGCCGATCTCGTGGACGATCTCGAGGCCCAGCTGAGCCGCCGCAGCACGAAACCCGTCGCGGCGCAGCGCGCCACGGCCGCTGGTGCGACCGATGAAGGCGACGCGGCGATGTCCGGCCTCAGCCAGCCTGCGCGCCGCCATCGCGCCGGCGTCCGCGTTGGGCAGACCCACCAGCATGTCGATGGGATCGCGCGGATAGGCCCAGGTCTCGATCACTGGAATGCCGAGCTCCAGCAGCGCTGCGCGGTTCTCCTCGAGCTCGATCACGCCGGTGAACATCACCGCCGCGGGGCGGATGCCGCGCAGCGACTGGATCATCGCGACCTCCTTGGCATAGGAGTAGGAGGTCTGGCCGATCAGCACTTCAAAGCCTTCCGGCTCCAGCGTGGCGGCGAAGCTGCGGACCGCGAGGCCAAACTGCTGGCTGAGGATGTTGGAGACGAAGGCCATCACGACGTTCGACCGCCCCGAGCGCAGCGCGCGGGCATGCGGGTTGGAGGCGTAGCCGGTTGCCTCGATCACTTCGAGAATGCGCTCGCGCGTCTCGCGATTGACCTTCTCGGGATGACGCAGCACCCGCGACACCGTGATCGGCGCAACGCCCGCGCGCTCCGCGACCTCCTCGATGCGCGGCGGCCGTCCGGTCGCACTGCTGCGCCCCGGCGGCGCCGGGATGCGCACCACGTCGTCATAGCTCGGCTTTGCCGGATCGGTCATCGATTCCCGAGATTAGTTGATGTCGGCAACGTCTCCAAAGCTCAACGCGCCACCTCGTCGCGCGACAGCGCGCGGCCGACCTGGACCAGGCAGTCGCCGCTCTGGCTGTCGGTGTGCAGGCGCTGCGAGATCACGATGCCGTCGGCGGGGAAGCGCAGCACTTCTTCAGCCAGCTCCGGACGCTCGAAATCATGATACCAGCCGGCGATGTCGCCGGCCGCAACGCGCGCGCCAACCATGACGGCGGGCTCGAACCAGCCGCGGCGGGTCGCGAACACCGCCTGCGCATGGCTCTGCAGCGCCAGCAGCTCGGTGGCGCGCTCGACCGGCGCATGCGGCCCCAGCACCGGGGCCTGGACGAGGCCAAGTGCCAGCAGCAGGCGATCGACGGCACGCGCGGTGAACGCCATGGTCTGCGGCGTGACGGTGCCGCCACCGCCGAACTCGCCGGACAGCCCGATCGCGCCGGCGCGCGCGGCCGCCGCCATCGAGGTCGGGGCGGTGGCGCCGTTCTCGGCGACGAAGGCGAAGGGCATCCCTAACCCCTCCATCAGGCACAGCGCGTGGCCGAACATCTCGGGCGGTCCCTGTCGCTCGATCAGCGCGCAAGGCACATGCGCCATCGAGGTGCCGCCGGAATGGATATCGAACACCACGTCGTGGCGCGGAAACAGCTCGTGCTCGAGGAAATGCGCCAGACGAAACGTCGGCGTGCCCGCGGCATCGCCCGGGAAGGCCCGGTTGAGATTGCCCTCGTCGAGCGGCGAGCGGCGCCGCGCCGCCATCACGGCGGGCAGGTTGGCGAAGGGCAGGATGGTGATTTCGCCCTTGACGGCCCCGGCATCGAGCCGGCGATACAGCCGCGTCAGCGTGATCTCGCCCTCATATTCGTCGCCGTGATTGCCGGCCATCAACAACAGCTTTGGGCCGGCGCCGTTCTTGATCCGGAAGATCGGGATCTTGAGCTGGTAGTAGGGGGAGCGGTCGATCGAGAAGGGAATGCCGAGATGGCCGGACCATTTCTGGTCCTTCTCGAAATCGATCTCGTGAAACAGTCCGGTATGCATGGCTTGCCTCGGGGCCGCGCCGTCGCCGGCGCCGGCCGAAGGTTGGAAGATCTGGGCTTTAGAGCAGGGCGACCGCGGTCATCTCGACGCGCAAATCGGGATCTGCGAGACGCGCTTCGACACAGGCGCGCGCCGGCGGGTTGGCCGGGTCGATCCAGGCGTCATAGACCGAGTTCATCGTGTCGAAATCGGTGATGTGCGGCAGGAAGACGTTGACCGCGATCAGCTTCGAGCGGTCGGAGCCGGCTTCCTTCAGCAGTGCGTCGATCTTGGCCAGCACCTGCTGGGTCTGTGACACGATGCCGGTCTTGCGGTCGTCGGCGACCTGGCCGGCGATGTGGACCATGCCGCCGGCGGCGACGGCCTGGCTCATGCGGGAGCCGACGACGTAACGTTTGATCATCTCGAATTCTCCTCGTGAAGGGGGCTCCCGCGCAGACCGCGGGAGCCTGTCTGAAACTTACAGCGTCGGCAGCGTCTGCTCTTCCTTGAACCATTTCAGTTGCAGCGCGCCGAGCTTGCCGTTGAGCTTGTTGGTGAAAATGTCGGTGTTGATCCAGTTGAGCAGGTTCTGCTCGCCCTGGCGCACGCCGACATGGGCCGGCGACTGGCGGATCAGGAATTTCAGCTCGACCTCCTTGGTCGGGTTCTGCTCCTGCACCTTCAGCGCGATCGCGCTGTTCTCCGCGAAGGTGTCGGCCTGGCCGGCGAGATAGGCGGCGAGCGCCGCCGGCGTGTCCTCGAAGCGCACCAGCTTCACCTTCGGCGCGTTGTCGGTGAGCCAGACGTCGAGCGTCGAGCCCTTGGACACCGCAACGCTGCGGCCGTCGAGATTGTCAGGCTTCTTGCCGGTCGCGGCGGGAAGCGACTTGGCGCCGTAGACGCCGAGATTCACCACCGCATAGGGCTGCGAGAACATCACCTGCTGGGCGCGCTCGGGCGTGGCGCCGAGACCCGCGATCAGCATGTCGATCTTGTCCGAGAGCAGGCTCGGGATGCGCGCGGCACCCGTCACCGGCACGAGTTCGAGCTTCACGCCCATGTCGGCGGCGATCAGCCGCGCGAGGTCTGCATCGAGGCCGGCAATCTCGCCCTTGTCGTCCTTGAAGCCCCACGGCGCGGCATCGGTCAGAATGCCGACGCGCAGCTTGCCGGAGCCGAGCACGTCCTGGAGCTTGTCGGCCTGCGCGAGGGTGGGGGCAGCGAGCACGGCGAGCGCCGTGGCTGCGATCGCAAAGAGGGACTTCAATGGTGTCATGACTCTCTCCTGGTGGCGGATGGGTGGTTGATCATTTCGCGGAGGCGATGAAGCTTGCGAGCTCGGGGGTCTCGGGGTTGGCGAACAGTTTGGCCGGCGGTCCCTGTTCCCAGACGCGGCCCTGATGCATGAAGACGATGCGGTCGGCGACGTTGCGGGCAAAGCCCATCTCGTGGGTGACGAGGATCATGGTCATGCCTTGCTTCGCCATCGCCTCCATCACCTTCAACACTTCACCGACGAGCTCGGGGTCGAGCGCCGAGGTCACCTCGTCGAACAGCATGAGGTGAGGGGCCATGGCGAGGCAGCGCGCGATGGCGACGCGCTGCTGCTGGCCGCCGGAGAGCTGCTCCGGCCAGGCGTCGATCTTGTCGGCGAGGCCGACGCGGGTCAGCACATCTTCTGCCAGCGCCCGCGCGCGGGCCTTCTCGACGCGGCCGGTGAGGAGCGGGGCCAGCGTGATGTTGCGCTCGACCTTCAGATGCGGAAACAAATTGAAGGCCTGGAATACGATGCCGACACGCTGACGGAATTTCTTGAGGTCAGGCATCTTCGCGTGGACCTTCTCGCCCTCGACGCGGATCTCGCCGGTATCGACGCTCTCCAGCGCGTTGATGCAGCGGAGCAGCGTCGACTTGCCCGAGCCCGAGCGGCCGATGATGGTGACGATCTCGCCTTCCTCGACGTCGAGCGAGACGCCCTTGAGCACCTCGACCTTGCCGAATGTCTTGTGCACGTCGCGAATTTCAACGAGAGCCATCGAGGCGGGCCTCCAAAGAGCGGGACCAGAGCGTGAGCGGCAGGCACAGCGCGAAATAGATCGCGGCGACCAGCGCGTAGGTGAGCAGCGGCTGGAACGTCGCCGCGCTCACCACTTGCCCGGCGCGGGCAAGCTCGACGAAGCCGAGGATCGAGGCGAGCGAGGTGCCCTTGATGAGCTGCACCAGGAAGCCGACGGTCGGCGGCAGCGACAGCCGCAGCGCCTGCGGCGCGATGATGTGGCGGAACTGCTGCCAGGCGGAGAGGCCGAGGCAGCTACCTGCTTCCCATTGCGCCTGCTTCACGGCCTCCAGTCCGCCGCGCCAGATCTCGCCGAGGAAGGCAGCGGTGTAGAGCGTGTAGGCGACGGTGACGGCCACGAGCGCCGGCACCTGGATGCCGAGGAAAACCGGCATGCCGAAATAGAAGAAGAACAACAGGCCGAGCAGCGGCACGCTCTGGATCACCTGGATGCACGCCGCCATCGTCCAGCGCAGGCCTGCAAAGCGGCTGATGCGGCCCGTGGCGAAGCCGAGCGCCAGCGGCGCGCCGAAGGCGAGCGCGAGCACGACGAGCGCAACCGTCCAGCGCAGCGCGGTGAACAGCGAGACGAAGTCGATGAGGGAGAAGGATCGCATCGCCCGGTCCCTCAGCGCCGTCGCGGCCAGCGGAAGGCCGCTGCACCGAGAATCGCGAACAGCGCCTTGAACGACATCGCCATCGCGAAATAGACCACGCAGATCACCGCATAGACCTCGAAGCTGCGATAGGTGCGGCTCTCGATGAAGCCCGCGACGTGAAACAACTCGTCGGCGGCAACTTGCGAGGCGAGCGAGGTGCCGAGCAGCAGCAGCACGAACTGGCTGGTCACGGCCGGATAGGCGTTGCGCAGCGCGGGCGGCAGGACGATGTGGCGAAACACCTGCCAGCCGGAGAGGCCGAGGCACTGGCCGGCCTCGACCTGGCTGCGCGGAATGGAATCGAGCCCTGAGCGGATGATCTCGACCGAGTAGGCGCCGAAATACAGCGACAGCGCGACCGCGGCGGCTTCGAACGCCGGCAGCTTCAGCCCGAAGTTCGGAAGCACGAAGAACACGATGAAGATCTGGATCAGCGACGGCGTGTTGCGGAACAGCTCGATGTAGCCGCGCACCAGCCAGCGCAGCGGCGTGATGCGGCCCTTCAGCGCGACCGCGCCGGCAATGCCGATCACGAGCCCGGCCAGCGCCGAGATCACCGTCAGCTCCAGCGTGACGATGGCGCCGTCGATGAGCTGGTTCTGATAGCGCCACAGCGGCAGGAAATTCATCGCGCCTGCTCTCAGCCGAATTGCGTGGGGAGGGCGCGCGTCACGACGCCGTCGGCATCGAGGCCGAAGATCACGCGCCAGCGGTCGAGGCAGGTGCAGGGATGCGAGATGCCGAAGGCGACGATGTCGCCGACCGCAAGCGCGCTGCCAGACGCGACTGACAGGAACGCATGCTGGTCGTTGAGGCGCGTCACTGCCAGCGTCGTGGCGAGCCCCGGTTGCTCGACGCCGTCACGGAACACGCGCAGCGGCACCGGCAAGCCCTGATCGAAGGAGGCATCGCGCATGCCGAAGCCCGCGATCGCAAGCCCGGCTTCGGGGCGCGACAGCACCTCGGCCCAGAGCGTCAGCGCCGGGCGAAATCCTTCGGCTGCCGAGTGTCGCGCGCCGTCGATGACGAGACCACCGCGACGGTCGAGCTCGGCGAAGGCGCGGGCATAGATGCCGTGATCGGCAAAGAATAGCGCGCCGGAACGCAACAGGACGGCGGCGTTGCCGTCGACCTGCGCGATCGGCGTGAGCGCGCGCGCGACGATGTCGAAATAGGCGGAGCCACCGGCGCTGACGATCAGCGGCCGCTTTGGCGCGGCGGCGCGCACCAGCGCGAAGGCCTCGATGGTGCGCTCCATCAGCGCCGCGATCGCGCGCATCGTCTCGTCGGCATCTTGTGTTGCGACCGCACCTTCGTAAGCGGCGACGCCGCCGAGCACGAGCCGATCGGCCGCTAGCACCGCGGCAATCGTCGCCTCGACCGCCGCGCGATCGCGCGCGCCGGCGCGGCCGGCGCCGAGTTCGACCAGCACGGAGAGTTCGTGCCGGCCCGCGACGCGTGCCGCCTCGGCCAGTGCGGCCACCGCCGCCGGTGAATCCGCGAAGGCATGAAGTTCGACATCGGGATACGCGCTCAGGAGCGCGCCGAGCCGCCGGCCGGCTGCGAGCCCGCCGATCTCATTGGCCAGCAGCAGGCGCCGCTCGCCGTTCGCGAGCAGCACGGCGGCCTGCTGGATGTTGGCGACCGTGGTGCCCCAGGCGCCGGCCTCGCGCAGCGCGCGCGCCAACTCCGGCGACATCGGCGTCTTGGCATGGGGTGCGACGCTGACGCCGGCGCTCGCGCACCATTTCAGGAAGAGGTCGCGATTGGCGGTGAAGGCGGCCTCGTCGAGCGTGAGCGCAGGCAGGGCAAGATCGCCGCGCGCGGGAGACCAATGCTGGCCGCCGATGTCCTCGGTTGCGACGCCGTCGACCACGGGAATGCCCCGTGTGGTCGTCGAAAGACGTTGGCTATCCCACCGGGACAAAAACTGCATCGGCGCTCCCTCGGCGGTTCTCGACTGCCGGAATGAACGATATGTCCGAATGACAACGTTGTCATTAGCCAAATCCGACCATTATGGGGACAAGTTTGATGCAATCAGGTATTTAGATAGGGATTGGTGCCTGCGAATTGAGCTAGTGCTCGCCGCCCATCTGGACGAGGACTTCCTCGATGTCGATGTCGAGTTGGCCGGCCGCCCTGAGGTGGCGGACCTCGAGACTGTCCGGCTGGAAGCGGTACTCGACGAGGCCTGTCTCCTTGATCGCGATGCGGTCCTGGCGCGCGTCGTTGATCCTGAAGCCGACCGACGGCGCCCAGACGTGACGCGTGTGGCGCCAGGTGAAGTCGCGGCGCTGGTGCACATGTCCGCTGGCGACGAGGCGCAGATCGACGTTCGAAAACATCTCGATCAACCGTGCCCGCGCCGGCTGCGGCACATAGCGGATCGAGGTCTCAGGGGTCTCGGGGTCGTCGGGCCGGTTGAGAAACAGCGGCTTGTGCACGAACAGCGCGACCGGCTTGCCATTCGTCCGCGAAACCTCCCGGGACAGCCAGTCGAACTGCTCGGCCTCGAAGGCGAGGCCGGAATTCATCGCCAGCGTGTTGAGGCCGATGAAGCGCCAGCCCGCGGCCTCGAACGACCAATGGTCTTCGCCGATGATCTCGCAGAATTGCCGGCGGTGCGCCTCCGCGACCGGCGGCTTCGGCGCAGGTCCGATCGCGGTCGGATTGTCGCCGATGTCGTGATTGCCGGGAATGTAGCGGCAGGCGACGGGCAGGGCGTCGTGCAGGCCTTTGGCGAATGCGACATCGTCGCGGCCGGTCGGCCCGTCGAACGAGACATCGCCGGTGTTGATGACGAGATCGGGCTTGCTGCCGTCAATGTGCTCGCAGACGCGATGGAAGTTCGCGATCAGGCCGGGGAAACGCTGGCCCAGATGGGTGTCGGAAATCTGCGTGAGGCGAAATTCGGACATGGGATCACCATATCCGCGCTGGCTTGTCAGAACGATGACGCGCGCGCGTCGTCCGCGATCGAACAAAGTTTAAAGCACGCGATAACGGATCGTGTAGGAATCCTGCGGCGCGACGGAGCCTGTCATCGGCGAGGCGATGCGGTCGGCGAGGTGCCAGGGGCCGAATTGCTCGGAGCGATGCGGCTCTGCGGGCAGGCGCAGGCGGAATTCGAACGTGCCCTTGCCGGGAAGGTTCACGACCAGCACGCGGTCCGCGGTGCGGTGGTTGAGCGCGACCGCGCCGCGCAGCAGCGCGCGGCCGTCCGCGAGGTCGCGCACGCCGTCGACCAGTGCGAGCGTCTGGTTGCGGTCGGTATGCAGCTCGATCTGGGTGTCGGTCACCGCCGTCAGCGTCTCCCTGGGCATGCGGATCTCGAACTCGACCGCGGGTTTTGACGGGTTGAGGCCGAGATAGGCGAGCGCGGCGTGGCGCATGTCGTAGGCGGCAAAGGCGAACAGGACGAGCGCAGCCAGCGTCGCAAGGCCATGCCTGGCGACGTCGCGCCAGGTCCGGTAGCTCAGGCGGAAATACACCGTCATCGCCAGGGCCACGGCGAGCGCCGCCGCGATACCCGATAGCGCCGACATCAGGATGCCGAGCTGGCCGTCAGAGGATTCGGCGAAAGAGCCGATCAGGCCACCGATCTGGCTGAAGCGCGTGTTCATGGCGCAGTTCTCGCCTCACGCCCCGAAAAGGGGCCGAAATGACTTTAACTACCGGTGGTTGGTCGCAAGACCGGGAACACCGGTTCAACTCGCTGATTGTCAGCGTCAGAAGTCGCGGCTAATGACGGTCCGCGGTGTTCCGCCTTACGGGAAAGTTCCGATGTCCGTTCAAATGGTCTTGCTGCCGGTCTTCGTGCAGGTCGGCCTCACCTTCGCGCTGCTGATCGGCATGGCCTTGGCGCGGCGGCGTTCGCTGGTCTCGGGCGAGACCAAGATCCGCGACATTGCGCTCGGCGAGCCGAACTGGCCGAAGGGCGCCACGCAATTTGCCAATTGCTACCGCAACCAGTTCGAATTGCCGGTGCTGTTCTACGCCCTGATCGCGCTGGCGATGCCCCTGCGCCACGCCGATCTCTTCATCGTGCTGATGTCCTGGGTGTTCGTGGTGACGCGCTTTGCCCATGCCGGCGTGTTCGTCTCCTCGAACGATCTCGGCCGGCGCTCCACGATCTGGCTCGCCGGCGTGCTGGTGCTGCTGGTGATGTGGATCTACTTCGCCCTGAGAATGCTGTTGCTGATCTGACTCTTGCTGGTCGGATTTCATCTGCAGGCTTCACTGCAGGTTTTACTGAAAGATTCAAATGACTCCCGCTGCCCGGCTGTCCGCAGCCATCGAACTGATCGACACCATCGAGAAAGACCGCGTGCCCGCGGCGAAGGCGCTGAAGGAGTGGGGCACCGCGCACCGCTTTGCAGGCTCCGGCGACCGCGCCGCGATTGCCGGCCTCGTCTGGGACGTGCTGCGCCGCTACGCCTCGAGCGCCTGGCTGATGGATGCAGACACCGCGCGTGCAAGGCTGATCGGCATGCTCCGCCTCGAACGCGATATGGACGTGGCCACCATGGCCGCGCTGTTCGACGGCAGCCGGTTTGCGCCGGCACCGCTGACCGAGGCCGAGCAGGCCGCGCTGGCCTCGCGTTCCCTCGACAATGCGCCGGCTGCGATCGCCGGCGACTATCCCGAATGGCTCGACCCGCATTTTGCAAAAGTGTTCGGCGAGGACCGCGCGGCGGAGGCGGCCGCGATGGCAAGCCGGGCGCCGCTGGATTTGCGCGTCAACACGCTAAAATCCAATCGCGACAAGGTGCTGCGCTCGCTTGCTCATCTTCATGCGAAACCGACGCCCTGGTCCGCAAACGGCCTGCGCATCGCGCTTTCCGCCGATGCGCGCAGTCCCGGCATCCAGGCCGAGGAGGATTTCATCAAGGGCGCGGTTGAAGTGCAGGATGAGGGATCGCAGCTTGCGGCCCAGTTCACCGCGGCAAAACCCGGCGAGCAGGTGATCGATCTCTGCGCCGGCGCGGGCGGCAAGACGCTGGCGCTCGCAGCCATGATGCAGGGCAAGGGCCGGCTGATCGCGACCGACAGCGACAAGCGCCAGCTCGCCCCGATCCACGAACGCCTGTCGCGCGCCGGCGTCCACAATGCCGACATTCGCACGCCCAAGGGCGAGGCCGATCCGCTGGCCGACATCCGCGGCACAGCCGATCTGGTCGTGATCGATGCGCCCTGCACGGGAACTGGAACCTGGCGCCGGAACCCCGACGCCAAATGGCGGATGCGGCCGGGCGCGCTGGAGATTCGCCTGCGCGATCAGGCCGAGGTGCTGGAGCGGGCGGTTCCCCTGGTGAAGCCAGGTGGCCGCATCGCCTACATCACCTGCTCGGTACTGCCTGAAGAGAACGGTGAGCAGGTGAGGGCGTTCGTCGCCCGCCATGGCGAATTCGCGGTGGTGCCGCCCGAGCAGACCGCAAGCGTGCTCTGGGACAAGGCGGAGGAGTTTGCGCAAGCCGCGTTGCAATCGCCGGAGGGCTGGCTGATGACGCCGCGCCGCACCGGAACCGATGGCTTCTTCGTCTCGGTGCTGAGGAAATCGTAGCTCTCGTAGGGTGGGCAAAGCCTCCGTCGTCGCTCGGAGAGCGATGACGAAGGCGTGCCCACCATGACTTCCGCGGTCTTGGAACACATGGTGGGCACGGCGCGCGAAGAGCGCGCCTTTGCCCACCCTACGGCACTACGGCAGCGCTGATCGACGTTGTCATTCCACCCAAAACAAAAACCCCGCGAACCGGAACCCGGTCGCGGGGTCTGTAGTCTCACTGCTCTGCCGGTACGTCCGTGGTCAGAGCATTGCGCGGGCGTTAGCCGACGCGGAGATTGTCGGCGGAGGACTTGCCGCTGCGACGATCGGCGACGATGTCGAACGAGACCTTCTGGCCCTCGTTGAGGGTCGAGAGGCCGGCGCGCTCGACGGCGCTGATGTGCACGAACACGTCCTTGTCGCCGTCATCCGGCTGAATGAAACCAAAGCCCTTTTGATTGTTGAACCACTTCACGGTGCCCATAGCCATGGGGATTTCCTTTGTCTGAGAAGATACGCACGTGGACCGGTACGCACCAATGCGCCCTTGATCCTGATGAGTCGATTTTGGAGAAGTCATCTGAAGCGTGCGCGCCCGTCTGAAACGAAGCGAAGCGGCCCAGTCGTTCGGCCAAGTATCGATGATCACAATATAGCGAGATAATTGGGCCACTTCAAGGCACCACCCGTGGCTCGGGATGCCGCGTAACTTTGCTATTTTGCGGTGCAAATTAACCTCGGGCGGCGCCTCAATCGACGATAAACAGCGTCGCCCCGGTCGCCGTGGAGGACCGGTGCGCGGCGTCGCCAAAGTCCGACACCTGGTAGCTCATTCCCGCCGTCAGCTTGAATTTCCGCCCGTCGCGCAATTCGCTGTCGAGCTCGCCCGCGAGCACGTAGAGCACGTGGCCGCGATCGCACCAATGGTCGGCCAGATAACCCGGCGAATACTCGACCATCCGCACCCTGAGGTCGCCGATGTTGAGCGTACGCCACTTGGCCTGGCCGGTCTCGCCGGCATGTGTGGTCGCCTCGACCTTGCTCCAGTCGGTGACGGTGAAGGGGGAGGTGGGGAGTTTCATCGGGGAGGGTCCTGTCTCGGTGCCGGCAGCGCTTGTGTTAGCGCAGGCGGTCGCCGCAGTCTCCAGTCCGTAGGGCGGGCAAAGCTTCCGGCTTCGCTCGAAGAGCGAAGGCGGACGCGTGCCCACCATGCTTCCGTGTCTTGAAAGAGTGGTGGGCACGGCGCTAGCGCGCCTTTGCCCACCCTACGAGTGCTCATCAAGAGGCGGCACTCAATGCCCCAAATGGTTCGCCGACCCCTGCACGATCAGCCCGGCGTCATTCACCCGCAGATATTCGCAGATCTTCTTGCCGCGCTCGTTCGCATAGAACACCACCACGCTGTCCGGGCTCACAAACACATCGATCAGGCTGAAATGCAGCTCCGGCAACAACCCAAGCGCCTTGCCCCAATAGGCGCGCAAGGCATCCTTGCCCCGCACGGTGCCGCTGGCGTCGAATCCCATCGCGGGGATGCGGTCCGAGGTCATCACGGCGGCCTCGTCGTAGAGCGTGAGCACGCGTTCGAGATCGCGCGCGTTCCAGGCCTCGACCCAGGTCCGGCCGAGCGCGGCGAGCGATGCTGGCTGGTGATGCTGTGGCATGACGATCCTCCCTGATCGGCCCCAGTTTGAGCAGCGGGGCAAATTATGTCAATGATACTTACCTATAATGCGCCTGTCCATGCCCAAAGAAGAATGTGGGCGCGCGGCCCGCGCGGTTGCGGGAAAAGCCCCCGTCGCGTATCTGCTGGCCATGACAGCAGCACAGAACGACCGCTCCGCGTCGACGCCCTCCGTGGCCTCGGCGCACGACAAGATTCTCATCGTCGACTTCGGCAGCCAGGTGACGCAGCTGATCGCGCGTCGCGTGCGCGAGGACGGCGTCTATTGCGAGATCGTCCCGTTCAACAAGGCCGAAGCGGCCTTCAACGAGATGAAGCCGAAAGCGGTGATTCTCTCCGGCGGCCCTGAATCGGTGCACGAGGCGGGCTCGCCCCGCGCCCCGCAGGCGATCTTCGATTCCGGCGTGCCCGTGATGGGCATCTGCTACGGCCAGATGACCATGGCGGCCCAGCTCGGCGGCGAGGTCGAGGGCGGCCACCACCGCGAATTCGGCCGCGCCGATGTCGAGGTCAAGGCCGAGAGCAAGCTGTTCGAGGACGTCTGGTCGTCCGGCGGCAAGAACCAGGTCTGGATGAGCCATGGCGACCGCATCACAAAAATGCCGCCGGGCTTCTCCGTCGCCGGCACCTCTCCGAACGCGCCCTTCGCGATCATCCAGGACGAGAAGCGCAAGTACTACGGCCTGATGTTCCACCCCGAAGTGGTGCACACGCCCGACGGCGCGAAACTGATCCGCAACTTCGTCCGCAAGATCGCCGGCCTCACCGGCGACTGGACCATGCGCGCCTTCCGCGAGGAGGAGATCGCCAAGATCCGCGCGCAGGTGGGCAAGGGCAAGGTGATATGCGGCCTCTCCGGCGGCGTCGATTCCGCCGTCGCGGCCGTGCTGATCCACGAAGCCATCGGCGACCAGCTCACTTGCGTGTTCGTCGATCACGGCATGCTGCGTCTCGACGAAGCCAAGACGGTCGTCGACCTGTTCCGCCACCACTACAACATCCCGCTCGTGCACGTGGAGGCCTCGAAGCAGTTCCTCGGCGAGCTCGAAGGCGTCACCGACCCCGAAGTGAAGCGCAAGACCATCGGCCGCCTCTTCATCGAGGTGTTCGAGCAGGAGGCCAAGAAGATCGGCGGCGCCGACTTCCTCGCGCAAGGCACGCTCTACCCCGACGTGATCGAGAGCGTCTCCTTCACCGGCGGCCCCTCGGTAACGATCAAGTCGCACCACAATGTCGGCGGTCTCCCCGAGCGCATGAACATGAAGCTCGTCGAGCCCCTGCGCGAACTGTTCAAGGACGAGGTGCGCAAGCTCGGCTACGAGCTCGGCCTGCCCGAAATCTTCGTCGGCCGCCACCCGTTCCCGGGCCCCGGCCTCGCCATCCGCTGCCCTGGCGACATCACGCGCGACAAGCTCGACATCCTGCGCAAGGCCGATGCCGTCTACATCGACCAGATCCGCAAGCACGGCCTCTACGACGACATCTGGCAGGCCTTTGCCGTGCTGCTCCCGGTGAAGACGGTGGGCGTCATGGGCGACGGCCGCACCTACGACTACGTCGTGGGCCTTCGCGCTGTCACCTCCACCGACGGCATGACCGCGGACTTCTACCAGTTCGACATGAAGTTTTTGGGCGAGACGGCCACGCGCATCATCAACGAGGTGAAGGGCGTGAACCGGGTGGTGTACGACGTGACGAGCAAGCCGCCTGGGACGATTGAGTGGGAATAATTCGGGCCCGTCCGGGACTATCCCGTTCTGTCCAATTGCACGACTTAACAGACTGATTTTACGATCTAAATCGTCATCTGCATTCGAGAACTATCGGCGCGCATAAAACCGGACAGACGGAGCGCCTGACGGTGTCGCCGTCCATTGAAACCATCGATCCCGATCAATACCGTCATACGCGATGCTGCGTCTGACGGTATTTTTCTTTGCCCAAGTGCTTGGAAAACAAAGAGATCTCCAGTCAAACGGGGCTCAAAAATGGCTGACGGTATTTGCCTGGAGGGAAGGTCCTTGCTGACAGACGCTGCGCTTAAGGCGCTGAGACCAAAGGAAAAATCATACAAGGTCACCGACCGAGACGGCATGTACGTGGTTGTGTCACCCGCCGGCACGCTGTCGTTCCGGCTCGACTACCGTCTGCATGGTCGACGCGAGACTGTGGTCCTCGGAAAATACGGCCCGACAGGGTTGTCGCTCGCACGCGCTCGCGAGAAGTGCATCGATGCGAAGCGTGCAGTAGGTGAGGGGCGGTCACCCGCTATCGAGAAGCAGCGCGAGAAACGACGTCTCCTTGAAGCCAGGAGTTTCGGTGAGCTCGGAGAGAAGTGGCTCGTCGCGGCGCCCATGGCCGATAGTACTCGGGCAATGCGGCGATCGATCTTCGAACGCGAACTGCTTCCTGTTTGGCGCAAGCGCCTTTTGAATGAGATCGCACCTGGCGACCTTCGTGTCCATTGCGCTGCCATCGTGGAGCGCGGCGCTCCCGCAACCGCGATCCACGTCCGCGATATCGTGAAGCAGATCTACGGATTTGCGATCCTGCATGGTGAGAAGATCTCCAATCCGGCGGACGAGGTGGGACCCGCGTCGATCGCAAGCTTTGTCCCGAGAGACCGCTCGCTCTCACCGACTGAAATTCGCATCATGCTCAAGCAACTTGATCGCGTCGCGACTTTACCCACCATCAGGCTGGGATTGCGTCTTTATCTGCTCACCATGGTCCGCAAGAGCGAACTGCTCGATGCCACATGGGATGAAGTCGATTTCGAGAATGCGGTCTGGACGATCCCCAAGGAACGCATGAAGCGTTCGAAGGCGCACAACGTGTATCTCTCGAGCCAGGTGCTTGATATCTTCATTGCGCTGAAGACCTGTGCTGGAAATTCAAAGTATGTCTTGCCGTCGCGCTATGACGCCGACGCTCCGATGTCGCGGGCAACGTTCAATCGGGTCACATACTCGGTCGTTGAGCAGGCAAGCAAAGAAGGGCTTCCGCTGCAGGCGTTCACGGTTCATGACCTGCGGAGGACCGCGTCAACTCTTCTGAACGAGCTCGGGTTCAACAGCGACTGGATTGAAAAGTGCCTTGCGCACGAGGACGGACGGTCATCGAGGGGAGTCTACAACAAGGCCGAATACGAGGTGCAGCGTCGTCACATGATGCAGGAGTGGTCCAACATCGTTGATGCCTGGGTGGGTGGCCAGAAATACATCCCGATCCTCATTCCTCCTTCAATGCCGCTCCTGCAGCTCGACCCGGCCCTTTGACCGGCCGGGTTCGTCGCTGCCTCACATCAGGATGAGGCGCACGAGCAGGAGGTGTCGATCTGCGCGCAGCCAGCCATGCTTCGACCTCCGCGAGGTCCCACACGACACACCGAGGCGATAGCGCGAACCGCCTCGGAAACTCGCCGCGCTGCTCCATCTCATAAATGGTGCTTTCGGCGAGCGGGACCATCTCGCGAAGCTGATCTCGGCGAATGGTGCGTTTGATGGGTGTTATTTCCCGACGTGCCATATTGCTGTCCTGCAGGCGATTGAGACCAATAGGTGCTGTGCAACTAAAGCTCCGAGCTCCGCCGGGCAACCGGCTGGCCAACGGGTCGTATAAAAAGAAGTGTTTGGCAGTGTCGGACACGAAGGCGATGCGCATCGGTTTGCTCGCGTGCAGCCCAGGGACAGCATCATGCCGACTCATAAGGCGGGTAGAGCCCGTTTCCGGCGAAGCCGGATGCCCCGAAACTCGCTTGCTTCGACTTCTGAATTGGCCGTTAATCGGACGATGAGTCGGACCGTTCTTTTGATCTTTGCTTCACTCGTTGCGCTCGCTGTCCCTGCATGCGGCGCCGATCTGGTTGGCCGCGCGTCGGTCGTCGATGGCGATACGATCTAGATACACGGCAATCGCATCCGCCTGTTCGGGATCGACGCTCCGGAAGCCGCGCAGGTGTGCCGCGACGCAGGCGGGAAAGATTATCGCTGTGGACAGATCGCCGCGAATGCGCTCGCCGACTACCTCGAAGGCAAAACAGTCACGTGCGCCGCGCGCGAATTGGATCAGTACGGGCGAACGGTCGCCATCTGTACTGCCTCGAACCTCGACATCGGCGACTGGCTGGTACGACGGGGGCTGGCCATCGAATATGCCTACTACTCCAAAGGCAAATACCGGGCCGCGCAGGACGAGGCCTCGAAGGCGCATCTCGGCCTGTGGTCGGGTGAATTTATCGAGCCGAAATACTTTCGGTCGTGCATGAAGACTGGCAGATTACCGTCCGTTTGTTCGACGCATTGAATTGCGCGGGTGATTCATGGCACTGCCGCCTCTCTATAAGTATCTCGACGTTCGAGGCGCGAAACTAACATTGGGCAACCAATGCTTTCGCTTCGCCATGCCATCGGAATTCCAAGACAATACCGATATGAAGGCGGAAGGCTTGTTTTCGGACGAGTTGGACGAGGCGCTGGCGACCATGCCCGACAGTTTTGTCGATGCCATCATGACGAACCTGTACGCGCCTCCGACCTGCCCTGCGAACCTGCGGCCGGGCGTCGTCAAAATGCAGGCCGTTCTCCGCGCTCATCCCGAGGTCGCCCCGGCCGTGAAAGAGGGCTTAAGGAAAGATCCGGAGAAAGCCGGGCTGGGCCTCGAACGCTGGAAGGAACGTGCCGGCGCGTTCGTAAACGAGACGAACGACTTTTTGCAGAACTACCGCGTACTTTGTGTGACGACCGACAAGGCATCGGATCGTATGTGGAAAGAGTATGCCCAAGCAGACCAAGGCATCGCCTTGCGGCTCACGCCGAGCATCGAGAAAGATTCCAAGTTCTTGAAGTTCGCGCCGGTGAATTACCTGGAGAAGCGGCCTCCGGTGTTCGCAAAGACCGTCGAGTTTGCGGCAGAGTCCCTGTTCGGCAATCAGACGGAACGTGCACGTGCGACGCTTCACGGGATTATCTATGCCAAAACAAACCCCTATAAGTTCGAAAGCGAGTATCGCCTCGCCATTCCCCTCGGCGAAGGCGAGGAGGACTACCGAACTCTACCTTATCACCCGGAAGAACTCGGCGAGCTCTATCTCGGTGCGGCGATGACGGCTGCCGACAAAGAGGAAATCGTGGCACTGGCGAAGGCCCTCAATCCAGCGATTGCGGTGTTCCAGGCGCGACGCGGCAAAGACGGCCAAATCACTTTTGACGAGGCCTGACGGCTTGCGGGGTTATTTATTCGCCTGAGCTAGGTGTTCCTTCGCCAAGCTATGCCCCTCGGCCCGTCCCAGCCGCATCGCCGACCAAAGCGCTTCGAGAGCGGACTTGATTTCCGGAGCATCCATCGAGACGGATTCGAGATTCACTCCACCGCAATAGGTTTCTGCCGGCGAGCGAGGCAGCACTTCCCACCCATGGGGCATCCACAAAACCGTGCCGGCTTTGTGCATCGAGCTACGTCCGGCGCGCCCCGGATTGACCCGTTCCCACTGCTGCAACCAAGAGGTCAGCTTCGTCATCGCCTGAGCCAGCGCAGGTGCTCGCTCGTTGATCGCAAAAGACGCGCCGCGAATGATCACGTTCTGCGATAGGCTGGCCTTCTGATCGGGATGAGCCGTCGTGACGAGGTCTGTGCAGCGTTCGACTTGCGAGATAGCGTCAGCCTGTTGGACGAGGGCTGCGAGCGATTTGGCGTCCGGCTTGGCGAGCGCGGCCGAAAGAACCGTATGAAGCGCGCCGTCACCCACGCATTTCAGGAACTCCTCACGCGGCTCACCGGTTGCGTACCGGGCCTGCACCTGGCGGAAGAGGCCTTTCGGTTTGCCGGGACCATAAGGCTTCGCAAACATGATTTGAACAACGCGGTATGCAATCGATGCGAGCGCATCCTCCTGAAACCAGCCTTCTTCAACGCCCTTAGTCCCGAGCAAAATCGGAAAAGCGAGCGCCTGGGCCAACGCGGTGGGTGGGCATTTCTCGGCAAAGCTCGGCTTGGCCAAGCCAAAGAGAAAGGTGTCAATCTGCTCGCGCAAGGCAGTCGCCGCCTCGGCATCGCTTCTGGGGACGGGCGGCTGTGGCGTTGGCGGAGAGGCTCCAGGGCGCAGCCCGGCCGATGTCGCGTTGTCCTCGTATTTCTCTGGCTCCTCCGCGCTCCATCGTTCCTGGGACAAGTCGACTTCCGGCTCGTCATCCGGAGAAAAAAGAAACTTCATAACGCCGCTTAGCGACACGCCGTGCATGTTGTGCTGGCCGTGCCCGCTTGTCCCGCTCTTTGCGGCCCGGTCGCTCAAGCGATAGGTAAGTTTCGAAGGATCGACGGGGCCTGCCGCCTCGTCGTCTTCATCCGAACCCGATTCCTTTTCATTCGGTCCTCGGCGTTCGGAGCCCAATTCCGATAAGTCCGGTGTTTCGAAATTGAAGAGGCTGGTGGAAATCGAGTAGATCGCCTCCATAATCCGCTGTTCGCTCGCGCCTGCGAACCCGCGCCCCGAAAATACGCCGTGGTTCGAATTGGTCTCGCGGCCGCGTGCGCCGTTTTCGATTGCACGGTCGTTGTCGAGCCAGCGTGACTGCGTCACGCTGACATCAGGGCCTACCAGGATCTCTATCCTTCCGAAGACGGTTTCGGCTCCTAGCGACATCTCTTCTGTAAGTCGTCCGGAATAACGGCCGCCGGATCGCCTCATCGCAACGCGGAACGTTTTCCGGCCGACTTCGAAGACGAGCGTGGCGCTGTCCTGATCCGGAACTGGGTCGACAATGGCTTCGATCGCGCGTCCGGATTCCCTTAAGCGGAGGCTGGTCAGGCGAAAGACCAGGCCGTCGCCCTCATCGCCGGGTAGCTCCGGCTTGACCGGTGCCTTCAGAACGTCCTCGGGTAAGCGCTTCTCACCGTCGAAATCGGCGAGAAGCGGCGCGAAGGCGGCACGATCCGGCGTATCGTACACGGTAATAAGCTCGACATTTCCGTTGGCGTGATTTGCAAGCCATGCGGCTGCCGAGCAGTTCGCGGAACCCATCACCGCGGCATCACCGTCCGGTCCCGAGAACCAGCAGAATTTCGCGTGCACGCGGCGTTTCGGATCGCGCTCGACGAAGCGCACTTTGAGCGGCAGCTTCGCCAACTGTTTCGCATCGAACGAAGCGAAAGACGGCGTAACGCAGATCGTCGCCTCCTTCGCTCCGAAGGTGTCGTGTGCCCAACGGAGGAAAGCGCCGTCGACGTCCGTCGAGCCGGTGTACATGCTGAGTGTTGCAAAGCGGCGTCCGTCCCACCGACGCGCCAACTGAGGTGCCAAGGGGCGGCCCGGCATGCCTAGAAGCACGTGGGGCGGAGCGGTCTCGACCGGCGCCCTGCGCAGCCAGGGGAAAGATGCGCCTAGATCCTCGATCTGCGCCCGAAAGGATTCTGAACCGGTCAAGCTCGCGACCGAACGCAGGATATCGAATAGCCATGCGCCGTTATCCTCGGAATCGGCGCCGATCGGCCATGCAACGGCAAGCTCGTGATTACCGCCCCAACCGGTATAGGTGAGATTGCCGGAGCCGATCCAGACCTTGCCACCTTCGGGCGAGAGGCGGGCGATCATTTTCGGATGAAAGAGGTTCGACGGCCTTGCTTCGGCCAACGTGTACTTCCGCCCCAGATGAAATATTTGCCCTGCGCAGCGTTGCATGGCACCGCTGAGTTCCGAGGCGTCACCCATGACCAATATGCGGCGTGTTCCGCCGATGCCGAGATCTTCGATCGGAATGCGTTCGAAAAACAGAGGATCGAATGCATAGGTGAGGAATATCGTGACGGGATAACCGGGCTCCTTGCAGAATTCACGGGCGCTGATCATGGCTTGCCCAGCGTCTCGAGAGACCGGTCGAGAATTCGCTTGCCGGATTTCGTCAAGCCATCTTCCGAAGTGAGTTTGAGCTGTTCCAGCCAATCGATCGACATCGGAAGGCGCGAGCCAGTACGGCCGGGCCTGAAGGCGTTATTGCGCGACCAAGCTTCGGTGTCGGCGATCAAAACGGACACATCCTTGCCGCGGGGCGCCGAGAAGCGACTCCATGCGACGCGGAGATGTTGCTGCACGGTTCGCATGACCAATTCGGCCATGACGTCACGGTAGCTACGATCTTCGCCGAGAAACTCCGCTATCTTTGGCCGTATGACGGCATCGATGCCGATTTGGAAGGGGCCGCCGATGGCGCCGAGATTGACCGGCGGTTGTACCCCATCAGGACCGATCGCCAATGCACGCTCGCACGCAAGGCACCATGCTACGGGAAGGAGAGCGACCGCCGCATCGCCCGACGATCCGGCATATTCATATAGTTCGGTTTCGGACAGGCCGCCTCGCCACCGGGCTATGCCGCTTTCTTCCACGCGGTTTCTGCGACAACGCCGCTGGACGCGCTCATAGACGGTCCGAAAAGGCAATTCATGGGCCGACTCATTGTCCACCAAAAGGCGGAACGTCCGCAGCGCCTCGTCTTTTTCCGCGGCGCCAGCGACGAGAGACGCAACGACGTCGCTTGAGAGGGCCGGCGCGGAGCGTTCATGGAAAACACTATCTACCTCGCGCATCACAGCCGCGAATACATGCTCATGGCAGATCGCGAGGCAATCGCGAGCGACATAGGCAAGGAAACCGTCCAGACTCGGAGACAGGCAGGCAGGAAGGTCTTCAGGCGGGCGTTGGGCCGCTTCGAAGATGTCGGCTTCCTCGATGGGGCGTTCGTTCTTTTGGGTCAACCACAGTAGTAGGGCATAGTGGCGCAAGCGGCGCCGTTCCGCTGCATCCGTCGGCTTTTTAGGAGCAAGGAGGTCGACAAGGATGTCACGCTCGCCTCGCGGTATCGCGATGATCGACATGGCCTGCGCAAGCTCTTCCAGCTCGTCGCGGGTTATCTTGTCGGTACTGGGAGTTTTCGCAAGGCGCGCACCATACGCGGTGCCGTGCACTACCTTTTCGAATTCCTTCGCCAGCGCGAGGCCTCTCTCTTCACTGAGTGTGTTGAGCCCATGGTCTGCTTGGCTCGTCAAGTTCAACTGACGGCTAGACGCGATATAGGCGTTCAGCGCTATGTTCAGCGTCAGCTTTCTCAAGGGCAGTGTATTCTTCCCTGAATCGAGTTCATTATCCGCGCCGCCGACGCCGACGAGATTGTTTACGTTGCGGCCCAACGTCCGGTTCGCCATGACGAACGCACACTCTTGCGCGGCCGCGAATTCGAAGAAGGAAGATCGCTTCTTGGGCAATCTCGCTTCGGCGTACCGCCAAATGATCCAGGTAATGACTGACATGTAACGCAGTTTCGGCGTGATCGTGGTCACGCCGTCGAACAGGCCGTTTCCGATGAACTGCACCGGCGCGCGAAGCCCGAGCAAATCGAGGCCTCCGGTCTCGTCGGCGTTCAACGAAACCCAGTCTGGCACCGGCATGCTCATGGGTGGTTCGCCCCCTTGTCGGCGGCGTACCACACGCGGACAAGCCGTCGCCCCCTCGTTGGAAAGCGAGAGGCGCTGGCCGCGCGGCTAGCGCAAACGTTCTGCGGTGGACAATTCGAGATCATATTCCCAAAGTTCTACGCCTGCGGGCACCAGATGGCCGTGCGTTTTGAGGTAATAGGTCGCAAGGCTCTGTTCCTTGCGGTAATGCTTCAAGACGAAAAATATCTTTCGATACGACGATGGTGCGACGTGGAAATAGTACATCGCCTCGTTCCACACCGTCATCTTCGCGCTCGGCATGTTCCCACCTTGCGTCCACGTGTGCGACTTGCATTCGACGAGCACGGGAGGGCTTTCGCTGCCGAGGTCGAAGCGGTGCAACTTCTTCGTCTCGCCGACGCCGACAGGCACCGCGAAGTTCTTCGTCAGAACGATACCCTGCGCTGCAAAAAATGCGCGCGCCGCCGCCTCGAAATCGTTTCCCGCGTGTGCGTTGCTGAGCACTCCCGGTCTCTGGAAATTATTGTTGTCCATACGATCTCGTTCGAATCATCGTTTAGACGACTATTATTCATCAAAGCACGCTCAAGTGGCAGGCCATCTAGGGCATGCGCCTTCCGGAAATCAACGTCGATGCATCATCCGATATCGCCGGATCGCCTTCTGGATTTGAGCCACGCTTCCACTCGTTTCGCCAAGCTGTCCAATGGCTTCGCCGTTTTGCCGCGCAAACCGCACTCCCAAACCGTCAGCACGCGCCATCCTCGTTCGAGAAGCTCGCTACGATTGCGGGTATCTCGCGCCCTGTTGGCCGCAAACTTCGCCGTCCAAAACGCTTTACGGGTCTTGGGCTTCGTCGAGCGATAGCAACCATGCGAATGCCAATAACACCCGTGCACGAACACAACGGCTTCGAAGCGGGGAAACACCAAATCCGGACTGCCGGGGAGCGCCCGATCGTGCAGCTTATAGCGAAGGCCACGACGATGCAGGGCTTTGCGTAACAAGACCTCGGCGCCAGTATTCTTCTGGCCGACACTCGCCATGATCCTCGAGCGAACCGCGGGTGTGACCCTATCCATCAAACTCTCGATATGACGTTCGAAGTTTCGAGGGCTTCCAAATGGCGATGCAGATCGCGCGGAACGGAACCGCCGCGGATCAAAACGCCGGCCTCCATATTTCTTTCCATCGCATGGCCGGTCAGGTTAGCACTGGAAACGAAGCAAATCGTCTCGTCGGCGACGGCGATTTTCGCGTGAACTTTGCCGCCTGCGAATTTCTCGCCTTGGTTCGTCCACGAGCAGATGTGAGCGGTCGGCAACGCCGTTTTCATCTTGCCGATCGCGTCGAAAGAGATGCCGCCGCCGTCCTGCTCGCTGAGTTCCAGAAGCATGGACAACCGGACGCCACGTGCGATCGCGCGCTCGAAGGCTTTCATGACGCTGGGAACGGAGTAAGCAACGAAGCTGGTCACGAACAAGCGCATTACGGCCGCATCGACGACTTCGAGGAGCGCTTGCTCGGTACGGCGGGTAGCGATGGTCGGTCCCGGCGGTCCCGTCCAAACCAGCTCCAATTCCTGCTCGGCTTTCGCTCGGCGGTAGCCCGCGCCGGCACCGACGAGCAACGCTGCGAGACCTGCGGGTTCGACAGGGTTTGCGCGCCAGGCGGTGACCATGGAGGTCAGGAGTACCCGAGCGCTGGGCGTCAGGGGCCATTCGTCGAGACCCGAGGCGATCGAAGCACCCCCGGATTTGGCGATCGCGCGTGCCAACTGATCGACGCGGTCCGGCGGCGTCTCGGCGACCAAGCGCAAGACGGCATTGAGCAGCGCGGTCATGCGATCGCTCTTGCGAAGAAAGCGGCATCGTCCGCTTCCAACGTGGGGATCAGAAGCGCTCGATCGATATAGCGATTGCCCTTTTCACAGGAAGTCTCGGATACAAACGAACAAGCGTGACAAGCCGCGGCATGCAGCGACCGGTCTTTGCCCGGGTCGTGCTCGGAGCAAAGGGGATCGGAGGAACAGATACCGGCCCGGCCCAGGGCTTGCGCAAGCAGCCGTCCCAGGTTCTGCGGCCGGCCCAGCTCGACCAAACCGCCCAACGTGCCGTCCGAATCCGCGGCTGCGGTGTAAATGAGGATACCGGCCTGGGGATCGGCTCCTTCGACATCGGCGTAGATCCGTTCACGAATGCTCGCAGCGTTGTAGCCGCATTCGAGGGCGAGTTCACGGATCAGAAGGTGCGAAAGCGTATGGAGCATCGCGTAGCGCACACCGGGGAATTCGCTGGCGTCCAATTTTCGTGCCGCGCGCCAACCGCGATGCCCTTCGAGCAACAGCCGCGCCCGTTTCTGGACACCTGCGGTCGCTTCCCAGCGCTGTAGCGCAGCTTCGTCGAAGGTGAGGAAAATGCCCTCGCCATGTACTTCCGTCGCTGGAACCCATGTCGGCGGCGTGGGAGCCAAGGGCGCGCGCGGGGAGCGATCTGCCGGCACGGCCGTCTCTTCCGGAGCATCGACCCGCGTGAAACCCAAGAGCGCGTTCGCTTCGCGCAACCGTTCGAGAAGCAACACGCCCGCGATTTCCTGCGAGAACGCAGCCGGGACGGCCACGTTCTTACCCAGGAAGTGCGGCCAGTCCGTCGGAGGATTTGGCGAGGTGAGCACCTTCCACTCGGGACCTTTGATGTCGGCCACGGAGACGGCTGCGGCGGTGGTGCCGTTTTTCACGGCTTGCACCGCGTTCCAAATCGCTTCGGTCGAATGCGAGTCGATTCCGGGTAGAACGCCCGTGCGCTTCAAGGTCCGCACCGTGATCACGATCTCGGCCTCGGACTCCACGTCCACGAAGTAGTCCCAGCCGTCTTGCACCAATTGCGTGACCGTATCGCCGGTCACGGGGATCGCCAAAGCGGACAAGGTGATCGGGAACCAGCTATTGGTGGCCCCCAGCAAGACCGGCCGTGCTTCTTCCTCACACGTCGCATCGAAGCGATCCATGTGCGGATGACGGCCGCGGCAAGCCGGGAGCGACTCTCGGCCCGACTTGCCGAAGGCGTGCGCCATGTTGCGAGAGGCACCACAGCTATCGCATTTGACCCATAGGTTTTCGGTTTGGAGCGAAGCGCCGCTCTCGAAGAACCGGAGCGTGCCCGCGCAAGCGGACGGTCCGTTGTGGACGAAGTAATGCCACGGAAAATCGTCGATGTGTCCGTTACGGCAGGCCAGAAGAAAGCGCGCCGGGACCGCGTCGGCGTCTCGCGCCGGTTGGTCGTTCCTCGACCCCCGGCATTGGCGGTGCACGAACTTGGTGTCTTCGAGGCGAAAGCGGTTCTCTTTGCATTCGAAGAGCGCGCTGTCGTAGGGGGACAAGAGACCGCATTTCACACACCGAAGCCAACGTGGAAACGGCTTCACCGGAACGCCGAGGTTCGCTTCAGGGGAAAACGGATTGGGACTGTCGTTCGTTTGAATGGGCGGAAGGCGGAGCGAGTCGACCTGCTGTCCCAATTCGCGTCGAACAGCCGCCAACAAGCGTGCTTCACGGATCGGCCGGCAAAGAGTCGCGTCCCAACGGTCGATCCCGAGCGTCACGACGGAAAGGTTCGGCAGATCGACGAGGGCTCCTGGGCCATAAGTCCACAGGAGCTGGCTCGGCCGTACTTCACCTACGGGAGTGCTCATCTATCGTCTCCCGCATCCGTAACGGGCGGTCGCGGCGTCCAGGGAGGATCTCCGCCGGTGAACCGAGCCGTGTTCATCACGAGGCGCACGCCGGGCTCCACTTCACGCATGGACATGGGCACGGTGAAGTCGTCCCAAGGTTGAGCGCCCGGCTTTCTGAGGAGAGCCACGGTCGTCGCCCGGGCGGGCCCCTTTTTTTCGTAAGCGAGCGTACGTCCGGGAACGTTGGCTTCCGCGGCCCACGCGTCTAGGCGCGACTTCAATTCATTCGTGGCGAGAACACGCGATGCGTCCTCGTGCGAGACCGACCAGGCACGCGCGACGACGAGGTCCCGCGCTTCGGCGGCTTCGGCCTTGTCCGGTTTGTCCAACGCGCCAGCGCCCGGATTGGGATTGAAGGCCGCATGGTCGAGGCGCATCACGCTGAGCAGCGTGCCGGTCAAGCCACGATCCATAGCCCTCGGCGAGAACGGCGTGACGGATTGAGCTTCGACATGCTTATAGAATGTCGCATGGTATTGCTCGAACGTCTCGTAGTGTGAAAGGTCGCGCGGCCTTGCCCAGGTGAGCACGGTGCAAACGATACCCGGTGACGCGCGCCCGACGCGACTGGTGGCCTGGATGTATTCGGCCGTTCCCTTCGGTTGGCCGTTCACGACCATCAACCCCAAGCGATTCACGTCCACGCCGACCGAAAGCATATTGGTAGCAAGTACCACGTCGATTGCACGCGCTTCGCCGTCGGCCCACCGGGTTACGAAGGCTCCTTCGGCGGGATCGTAGGTCGCGTTGAACTTTACTTCGAGCTGATCCAGATATTTGGGAATGTCGCGGCTGGAAACACGGGAGGTCAGTTCCCGGACATTGCTGACGCTCCGTTGTGCCAGGCCCGGCCGATTCACTTCGCTCATTTCCACGCGGTAGGAGCGCGTTTGCACATCGTCCTCACACAAACGCTTCATGCCGCCCAACTCGCGCAATGAATTGAAGTATCCGACCGTCGTCATGTAGGGGTCGGCCGCTTGTCCGAAACGATCGAACAAGGCTTGGGACGCGGTCAAGAACGCGACATAAACCCGGATCAGCATCGCCGGGCGCGAACTGCCGGGCGAACAAACGCCGAGATAGCGTCGGCCCGGAAGTTGTTCGATCGGCCGTTGCAAAGAAAAGAAGTTGTCGGCGACGTCGAGGCCGTGCGGAGGGAAGACGGCGACACGGCGCATGAAGACGTTGTTGACTTGCTCGGCCGCTTTGCGAACCGTCGCGGTGGAAGCCACGATCTTCGGCCGAACCGTTTTTCCGTCGAGCGACCAACTGCATAGCTCGTCGATGGCGGTCTCGTAGAGCCCGACCATGGTACCGAGCGGTCCGCTGATGAGGTGAAACTCGTCCTGGATAATCAAATCCGGCGGCCGGATCGAGGTTATGGTCTTGGCGGACGTGCGGGGAAGCCCGGCACGCGCATTGTGTGTGCCGGTGCAATCGGCATCCGGCCACAGTAGCCCGTGTCGCGGGCATTCGGCGGTCGCGCGGCCGAACAAGGTACGAGTCTCGCCTCGCCATGCCATCATCGCGAATTTGTCGACCGTGGCGATCATCATCGAGGGCGGACGGTGATAGATTTCCTCGTCGACGACCAAGACGGGTATGCCGGGATGCGGCTTCCCGCTCGATTTGCCTTTGGAGAACTCGCAGCCACCCACGCTGTCGCTGCAATAGAGCGTCGTACGGCCCACGCTCGTGTTCACTTCGACGTCGCGTCGTGCGGAAACTTCCGAGCCGCACCATGGGCAGCTCGTGAGCTGCGCGGGTGAGGTGCGCCCCGCGTCGTAGGTGTCGGGATTACGGATGTCTTGAATCGCTTTGTGACTGTCCGCAGTCGTCCCGGGCGTGACCTTGTTTCCGACCCACAGACCGATCGTGAACGGGGTCTCGCCCCATTTCGGGTCTCCGTTGGCAAGCGCTTCCTGCCGCAAAAGCTCCATGGCACAGATGAGCGTCGAAGCGCGCTGGAACTGTTGCAGCGTCAAGAGCCGCAGCGTGTAGCGCATGATGACGGTCAGACGCGCTCTCGAATTCGCCGCCTGGGTCGTGGCGGCGCCGATCCGTCTCCAAATCCTCCGGCTCTTCTTCGTCTTCCGCGGCTAAAGGTCCCGCAAGGCCTTCGATGCCGCCTCGCTCTTCTTCGCGCGGGGCTAACTTGCCGACCAAATAGCGATCGCGAACGCCCATATCGAGAATTCGCTCATAGGGTCCACCTGCGGGCCCCAGCAAGTCGTCGATGACGGCGAGTTGAAGCAATTCGCGGATGTAGGGCGTGTCTTCGATTGGCGGCACAGCGTCGGGCGCCACCCCGAACGCCTTCGTCATGGCGTCCACGAAGTCATTCCAGGGCGTACGGACCGGAAGCGATGCCTTTGGCATGACGAGCCCGGCAGCGCTCGCGAACCCGACAGGCGCCGTGATCATTCGATCGAAATAGACGATCGTCCGGTCGAGTTCGGACCGAACCCTCAAGACGCGACCGGCCCGCGTGATTTGGCCTTTGTCGCCGAGCAAAACGATCCAATCGTTCTCGTCGACGTCGGCGAGCGACGCGCGGGGTGCCGCGAAGGCGACGCCGTACTTCTCGATCAGTGAGCGAATGCCGCCTACAGCGGGCTCGCGGGCGGTCCAAGCGTTGGCGGTGACGGGGGCGATCGCTGTGTCGGTCATGTTTCACTCGCCCGCAAAGGGTATTCCTTCGATAAAAAATCGGCGACGAGCGCCGCAGTATTGAAACCGTTGTCGACGAGGATATTGGCGATGTCCCCGCCGCTGAAAAAAAGGATCGGGTGCCGGTCTTCCCGGACCTCCTGATAAGCTTGCCGGGCGACGAGGGAGGTTGTCACCAATATCCCGAATTGGCGATGGCGAATTCGGGAAATGAGCCTGGATACATCCTCGACTCCGACCGTTACCGGTTTGACGCCGTCCATTCCCGGCCGGTAGCACTTCGCTTCCAAGGAAAATTCGGCATAGACGGGGTCGCCCGGCAACCCCAGCAGATAGCGGCCATACGCGTCCCGGCCGCCGTCCACAACGCCACGCGTGATGGCATCGACGATCACGCGCGGATCGTGCATCTGGAAGATGCGTGCAGCAAAGCCTTCGAACGCGATCGGCGCTTCTTTGAAATGCTCGTATATCGCTCGAAGGATCGCCTTTTTGACGGGACTGCCTGGCATCTGCGCGTCCGGACTGCGGATGACGGTCGTGCTCTCCGACGCGAGCGGGCGATAGCGCCCGGTCTTCACCCATTCGTTCCAACCCTGCGGCGCGGAGTTCTGCGGCTGTTCGGCGTTGAGTTCGTTCAACCACGCACGCGGAATCATCGGAACATCGAGGACCGTAAACACCGAACGGTAGTTTTGAAATCTCTCACCGTCGGTCGTCTTCCACACAGCGACCAAATCGGCGGTAGAAGGCAAGCCCGGAAATCCCGGCACCGCAACGCCCTTGAATTGGACGGACCGTGCGCTGGCCGGCGTCGGATACTTCCTGAACACGAAGAAGGGAGGGATTGTCGAGCGCTGGGACGAATGGAGAAGCTCGAAGACACGGCGCAGGATCGTGTTCCCGCCACGTTGGGTATCGTGAAGTTCGTGGCCAGGCGACTTGTTGTCACCGTAGTAGACGAACTGCCCCGTATTCAAATCCAGTGTATCGGGCCAATCCTTGTCCTCGCCGCTCGTGTAGCCGCCCGATAAAGTCAACTCCTCATGCAGGCGATGATGGTTTCCGCCTGTCACGACCAAGCGAGAGACGACGACGACCGCAAGATCGTCGATCTTGTCGGCAGGTAAGAACCGAACGTCGACGCGGTGCAGTTTCTTCACGTCGCTCTGTGCCCATACCTCGGCCCTCAACAGGCGCAAGCTCATCTGCACGAGGACATGGTTGAGGTGTAGCAGGACCACGTCGTCACGACCCTTCGCTACATCGTGGTCGAAGGTCACGGGGCGTATCTTGCCTGTGTGGGGATGAGCGAGTCCTTCGAGACAGCGTGCCCATGTTCCACTGAATGAGGGCATCCTGAAAACGCTGCCCTGCGGAGCACCGTGCAGGTCGACGACTTCGAGCGGCGGCTTGTTTTCGAGCGCCAAAGCCGTCTTCACCGCGGCGTAGATTCGGTTAACCGAAGGGCCGGATCCCAAACCAGTTGATCAGGTATCAACGATTTCGCCGTCCTCCTTGACGAAGCGGCCGATTTGCGGATTAGGCAGCAGATCCAGGACTGCGTCCGAGGGACGACACAGTTTGACCCCTTTGGTGTCACTAGTCGAGAGTTTGTGCTTGCAAATCAACGCGGTATTGTCGTCCTAAATGATTGAGGCGAAGACGTTTATCAACCAGATTGTCGGTCTAACGATTCCTCGCTTCGATATTACCGACAAGCCGAGCAGCCGATAGCGCCGGCGGCGTTCGGGGGAGCGCATGACTACCGTAATCTCGAAGACCGGGTTGTGGGATGTCGATGTAACGATCGGCCTGTCTACCCACACAAAACATCGGCATGTTCCCAGTCCAGTCTCAGCTCTTTTCCAGGTGCCGGCGCCCGCGTCCGCACTGACGTTTGGACCCATCGCGCTTGCAGCAGCCATCGGAAGAACGGCGACGACGCGTCAGGGCAAGCCGCGGCTGCTCGCTGGCTTGCAAAAGAGTGCGCTTGCGCAACTGGAATGCCTGGTCTCGAATGAGCCGGTGTTCGCACTGACCGATGATTTCATCGATCTCGCCGACGCCGAAAGAACTCTCTTTGCCGCTCGTTGTGGAGCCGGCATAACAGATCTCTACATGAACGCCTTGGGGTATGTCTGGCGTGGGAACGCGGCCTGCCTGGCCAGTGTGCTACGTCCCCACGCCGACTTTCTTTATAGCGGGGGCAACGCCGAGGGACTTGGCGTCGTGCTGGCCGAGGCGCACGGTTCGTTCGCTGCAAACGCGACGGAGAAAGCGGTTGCAGCTGAAGCAACGCGAAAATATGCCCGGCAGGTGAAGCCATACGCGAACAAAGGATCGCCTTTTGGCCACGTCGTCCATGGTTACTCGGTTGCTTTCGGTTCGCAGCCCGGAACAACAGGCGCATTCCTGAGTGTCGCTGAAACGCTTGTTCCCAAGCCACGCAAGAAGCCTCCGTCGCCGCCGGCCGAACACGCCGCTCGCAGCGGTGGGGTTTCGACACCGATGGCCCTCGCGACACAACGGTCCAATTTCATTTTGATGGGCTTGATGCAGGTGGTCGATTGGATCGATGGAGTCGCGAGAACCGGTCCTCTCCCGTCCGACGCCGGCCCGGTGGCGTTCGTTCGATTGCCTTATGCGGGGCGTTGGTATCTCGGAAGCGCCTTTTCAATCTGGCCGGCCCTGCTTGCACGCTGGTGGCACGACGGGCTCTGGGACGATCCTGTCTGGAGGCGCCACATTGTCCGGGATGTAATCTCCCGAGGTTTCCTGGGCGACTCCGTCGGCTGGTTCGTGATGGAGGAGACAGCTTGCAGGGCTTTTCTGAACGACCTCACCGGTATGATCCGGAGCGGCGGCGAAAACCTTCCTGAGCGCCTCGCTCTCCCCAGCTTCGAGCCGGTTGGCTTCGGCACTGGAGAAGGAAGCCCTGGCCGGCGAGCGGATAGCGAAGAGTACTACAACTACGCGCTGTTTCGCGATGGCCTGGCACTGCTGGGCGATCCGTTTCGCCCACGAAAACTGGAAACCCGAAGATGGCTGCCAAAAGAGGGCTTCGACGGTTAGCGGTTTTAAGGGATCAGAGTGAGCAGAACGCGTTCGAATTGCTGGCTAAGGCAACGTAATGAAAATCGGGCTTGCGCGGCCGTCACTACTTCCTTTTGACTAACGGCGCGTTTCTCTAGACGATGGAGCGGATTGTGGCCGACTACATTCGGATACAGCAGATTCGAAGTCCGATCAGGCGCCATCATTCGCAACGTCGCACACTGAAGGGCCTGGGACTGAACAAGATCGGTCGAACCGTATCAGTCCAGTTCAATGCTCCGATGTGGGGAATGATCCAGAAGGTGCGACACCTCATTCGCTTTCCGGATCAAGAGTTGTTCGAAGAGCATCGTCTGGTGTTGCCGCAGCCGCAAGACGAAGCAGCAGATGAAGCGCTCGTGCGTCAGCTCGTCTTCAATGGTCGCGGCTTGGAACTGGTGCGATTGCCGGAGGGAAAAAACAAAAGCCCCGATTTCAAGTTGATGAAAGACGGGGAACTGAAAGGCTATTGTGAGCTGAAATCGCCGCGCGACGACTGGATCTTTGCCGTTCCAAAAGATCTCAAGTCGGGAGAGATTCGGGAGGACACTCGCGAGGATCCGACAGCGCATGCGTTAGCCCGCGTCATTGGCAAGGCTGCAGGGCAATTTGACGCTGTGAACCCTGATCGTGCGCAGCCCAACATCCTGGTGATTGTAAGCCACGCGCGGCTACGCGGGCCAATTGATCTGCATCTGGCAATCGGGGGACTGCCCATGCCCGACGGGAGTCGCCGATTCCTGCTGGTCGATCCACATGAGAAGAATTTCAATAAGGCCTTTGAAAAGCAAAAAAAGCTCTGGGAGGACGCTCGCAAGATCGACGTGTTTTACTGGGTCGACGCGCACACCAAGACCGTTCGTCACGTCATCAATAAAGACGGCTTGAGGCATCGCGATGCATGCGAACTCATGAGCATAGCATCTTGACCGTGCGATCACGGTTTTCAATGCGCTGGTAATGACGGCACATTGCGGAGTGATATCGAGCGATGCGACGCTCACCTTTGCATATTGCAATCGACTGAAAGATGCCGATAGTTGGTGAACTCACAGAAAAATTTTCGAGGAAATTTCCGTATTAAAATCAACAGCGTAGCTTTTTGACGGCCCCGTCGTCGGAATATCAGCAGCCGTAAGAAGAAAATCGGAAGGATTTCAACACGCTAGTGCGATTTGAATAATCGAGTGGGAGTAGTGGTACCGGTTGCTATCGAGTGGTTAGGCGTAGGCTTGGTGGGATTGTTTCAACTTCCTCAACATTGGGCGTGCCTATGGTTGTTGGCCTCCACTTAACCCGATCGAGGCCGGCATTCCACGGCGCTCTCGCGTACAGAGTACAGCAGCGAATTGCAGCGTGCAGAAGGGCCGAGTCCCAAGCCAAGCGATCAGGTATTAATGCATCCGCTGTGTTTGATGAAGCCGCCGATACTCGGACTCGGCAGCAGGTCCAAGACTGCTCCCGAGGGATCGGCTTTCTCTCAAACAGGGTGTAAGGCCGCGCGCCAGCCGCAGGTCGCTGCGGCTTAACTGGTTCGATTCTCAGACGATGCCTGAGGTTCCTGCGAGCTTTCCAGCACGTTGCTGATTTATTTCGGTGGAAGACCGAGTCGGCAGGAGACGCTATGATCCGTCGCAGCATCAATGGCGGGACTGTGTTTGTCGGCCCCAAGGCTCTGACCGGTCGTTGTCAGAAAACGACGTACGGCTGTCCTGATCCGTAGGACCGTGCTCGTTGTCCCGGACACGGCTCCTTGCGACATACGGATGAGCCCGTCCTATCAATCGCCCCGAACGGTCGACGGCAAGCATGGCGAACTGAGCGCAAGGAGCATGAGATGACCCCCAGCAGCATCGTTCCTCAAGTTGGTGAAGAGCGAACTCATTCAACAATGATGGCCTGGCGCGTGCACAAGTTTGGGTCACCGGAGACCATGAAGTTCGAGCGCGTGCCACGACCCGAGCCAGGTCCCGGCGAGGTCCTGGTCAAGGTTGCGGCCGCTGGAGTTGGCCCATGGGATGGGTGGATCAGGTCTGGCAAGAGCGTTTTGCCGCAACCGCTCCCCCTCACTCTGGGCTCGGATCTGTCCGGCGAAATCGTCGCGATGGGGCCCGGAGTCAGTGAACTACGTGTGGGAGATCCGGTTTATGGTGTTACGAATCCGCAGTTTGTCGGGGCCTACGCCGAGTACGCTGTGGCGTCCGCGGGCATGGTCTCGAACAAGCCAATCTCGCTAACCCACGTTGAAGCCGCGTCCGTTCCTGTTGTTGCCGTGACGGCATGGCAGGCGTTGTTTGATCATGCTCATCTCAAGGCGGGTCAAACGGTGGTCGTTCACGGTGCGGCCGGCAACGTTGGATCCTATGCGGTTCAATTGGCCCATCACGCGGGTGTGCACACCGTCGTAACCGCATCGACGGGCGACGTTTGCGCTGTGCGCAACCTCGGCGCAAACACGGTGATCGACTACCGGACGCAGCGCTTCGAGGAAGAAGTTCAGAGCGCGGACGCTGTCATTGATCTGGTCGGCGGCGAAACTCAAGACCGCTCATTCCAGGTCCTTCGTCGCGGCGGCAAGCTGATCTCGGCAGTGTCCAGCCCGGATCAGGTTCTTGCAAAGCGCTACGGTGTTGAAGCCACCTTCTTTTTGGTCGACGTCACGAGCCAATACCTGACGAAGATCGCGCGCTACATCGATGGTCGAAAGCTGCGAACAAACGTCGGAGCTGTCTTACCCCTCGCGGATGCGCGCGAGGCTCATTTGATGCTGGAACGTGTGCGGCCTCAGCCGAAAGGAAAGATCGTGCTCGACGTCGGAGCGAGTTGATCAGCATCATTTCGTCGTTGCGCTCGCACGCAACGCGCAGCCAAGGCCACACTAACTCTTGAAAGGAAGAAACAATGACAACCCCAAATCTCGCCCATTCTCTCGTCATTCCCGATTCCTTGCTTGTGAAAGAGGCGACAGACATCCTTCGCGAACATTCCACCGATTTGCTGTTTAATCACTCGATCCGCGTCTACCTGTTCGCTGCTGAGCAGGGTCGTCAGAGGAATCTGCGCTTCGACCGTGAGCTCCTTTACGTCGCTGCCGCATTTCACGATCTCGGCCTGATCAAGAAGTTCTCGAGCCCAGACGAGCGCTTCGAGGTCGATGGCGCAAATGCTGCTCGGCAGTTTCTTGGCACCCACAACATCGCTGAAGATCAGGTGCAGACCGTCTGGGAAGCAATCGCGCTGCACACCACCCCCGGCATCCCCAAGTACATGGGGCCCGAAGTCGCGCTCCTCAATTCCGGTGTTCTTCTCGATGTCGTCGGGGTGGGGTTCGACCAATTTCCCGCGGAGCTGCGCGAGCAAATTGTCGCCAAGTACCCGCGCACAAATTTCAAGGAAGGCTTCATTCAGGAGTATTTCGCCGGTTTTGCGCACAAGCCGTCGACGACGTATGGCACCGTCAACGCCGCCGTCTGCGAACGTTTCATCCCAGGGTTCAAGAGTCCCAACGCCTGCGACCTGATCGCTGCGTCGCCCTTCCCGGATTCCCAGCACAAGTCTCACCATCATGACTAGGACCTATCCTGTGCTCCAGCAACTCAATCCCGGTCGCGCGCAAGCTACCAGCGCCGACTCGCTGGCCTCTCTCATCTGGCTAACTCTCGGCGCTTTTGCCATCGGTACCGAGGGGTTCATGATCGCCGGGCTGCTCCCGGCCCTGGCGCGAGACCTGAACGTCGGTTTGCCAGCCGCCGGTCATCTGGTCACCGCCTTCTCCCTCGCTTATGCCATTGGCGCGCCGGTTATGGCCGTGTTGACGGCCGGGCTGGAGCGGTGTCGCCTGCTGGTCGTCGCCATGGGCGGCTTCGCGCTGGGCAACCTGCTCGCCGCGCTGGCGCCGGGCTATGCCGGGCTGTTGGCCGCGCGGCTGCTGTTGGCCCTGTCCGCAGCAAGCTTCATGCCGGCGGCCAGCGGATATGCCGCCGCGCTGGGCGGTCCGGAGCGGCGTGGCCGCGCGCTGTCCACGATCACCACCGGTTTGACCTTGGCCATCATCGCTGGCGTGCCGCTGGGCGTACTGGTGGGGCAGGGCTTCGGCTGGCGCGCCACCTTCTTCGGCGTGGCGGGGCTGGCGGTGTTCTCGTTGTTAGGGATTCTCATCCGGCTGCCGCGCCAACGGCCTGGCGTCACGGCTGGTCTTGGTGAGCGTCTGGCGCTGGCCAAGCGCCGCGATATCCTCGGGGTGCTGGTGACGAGCGTGCTGACCGTGGCCGGCACTTTTACCGTCTACACTTATCTCAGTGTGTTCATAGCAGGCGTCGGCGGCCTTGCTCCGCAGGCACTGGCGCCGGTCCTGTTGGGCTTTGGCCTGGCCAGTGCGGTCGGCACCCAGCTCAGCGGCAGCGCGGCGGATCATTGGGGCGCGCGCAGTGTCGTGATCGTTGGTGGGGGGCTTTCCCTGCTGGCCTATCTTGCCTTCTCGCTCAGCGCGGCCCTCCAGCCGGCGCGGGCAATGCCTGTCCTGCTGCCGGCCATCCTGATTTGGGGGTTCGCCAGTTGGGGGCTGATAACGGCGCAGCAAGCGCGGCTGGTGACATTGGCTCCGGCACTGGCGCCGATCAGTCTCTCGATGAATTCCTCGGCCATCTACCTCGGCAGCGCAATGGGTGCTGCGGCGGGCGCTGTGGTCATTGCCAATGGCGCGGTGGAGCGGCTCGGCTGGGTAGCTGCGGGATTCGCCCTGGCAGCTCTGTTGTCGGTGCTGCTCAGCGGCAGCGGCACATCGGGCGGAAGGTGATGGCGGCGGCGATGGCCTCTCATCGGAAGCTTCACCATGACCATCGGTTCGGCTCTGCGTTCTGGTTTCAGGCAGTTGCGTGAACTCGTTAGAAGAGGAGATGCGATGATGTCGATCAGTAGATTTGCCTATCGGATTGGTGCTGTATCAAACCCTCGACGTATGTCGGCAAAAGTAGCGAGAGGAGCGCTGCGAACGGCCGCCGTCCCGCTGATAGCAGCAGCGATCGTCATGGGAGCCTCCCCGGCGATCGCGCAGGACCGGGAGCAGGTGAAAGTCGCCTTCGCGCACGCACTGCCGAATGTCGAAGGAAAGAGGCTGGTTGCTGTGACGGTGACTTATCCTCCCCGAGCCAAATCGCTCGCTCATCACCACGCAGCATCGGCTTTTATCTACGCCTACGTGCTGTCCGGGGCAATCCGTAGTCAAGTCGGCGACGAACCCGCGAAGATCTATCACACAGGCGAAAGCTTTTACGAAATGCCCGGTTCGCATCACAGGGTCAGTGAGAACGCGAGTGACAAGGAGCCCGCCAGCTTACTGGCGGTCTTCGTTGTGGATTCCAAGGACGAGCCCTTGACGACGCCGGACAAGGCACCGGGATCACAATAATGGCGCGACGAGCTCGCCAATGGCTGTAATGGTCCTTTTGGGGAGCGGCAAGGACCGCTTAGTTGGAGGCTACGCCAGCGAAACCAGAAGTCTATAGCCCCTGGTTGACCCCGGATGCGCGGATGTTCGTTCTGTTGCCTCTCGGATCGCGCCAGGCCTTTTGCAGGGTCCGGACTACCTGCATAATAGGGCTCCAGAGTGGAGAGGCAGGTGCCGGTACAAGCTGTCGCGATTGTCGTCTGTGAGGGGGTCCAGGCCCTGGACGTGGCAGGGCCGATGGACGTGTTCAGCGAGGCGAACACGTTTCTCGGCAGCGCGGATCGCTACGAAACTGTATTGGTTGCTGCTCACCGTGATCCGCTGCGCGCGTCGAACGGCATACGCATGGTCGCCGACCTGACCTTCGAGGAGGCGGCGGGCGGCTTCGACATCGTTCTGGTGGCCGGCACTCCGACGCCACCGGACGCGGAGCCCGAACCGTGCCTGCTTCAGTGGGTCAAGGAGCTGCCGTGGCGCTCGAGCGTCTATGGATCGATTTGCACAGGGGCTTTTGTGCTCGGCTATGCCGGACTCCTCGACGATCGGCGAGTCACGACCCATTGGCAGGATGCACAGGCGCTGGCGGCGAGATTCCCGAAGGCGAAAGTCGAACCGGACTTGATCTATGTGCGCGATGGACGGCTGATCACCGCAGCCGGTGTGACGGCGGGGATAGATCTAGGCTTGGCACTCGTCGGCCAGCGCCACGGTGCCGAAACGGCGCTCAAGGTCGCCAAGCGGCTGGTCGTTGTTGCCCAGCGCCAGGGCGGACAATCGCAGTTCAGTCCCTATCTCACGGCACCTGCCGATCCGGAATCGCCGATCGCACGCATCCAGGACCATGTCATGGCGAACATTGGAGATCGCCACACGCTGGAGTCGCTGGCCGCTGTCGTTGGCATGAGCGCCCGGAATCTGGCGCGGCATTTCGGGCAGGTGACCGGAACCACACCGCACGAATTTATAGAGCGCGCCCGCGTTGATGCGGCGCGCATGATGCTGGAAGCGAGCGATCGGCCGCTGAAGGCCATTGCCTTCGACTGCGGGTTCGGGTCGGCGGACCGGATGAGGATCGTCTTCAGCACCCGTCTTGGCGTGACCCCTGTCCAATATCGTGCCAGCTTCCGGCGGGCAGAATCGGAATAGATCGCGGGCTATCCCGCGACGAACCGCTGTCTCCCGCTGCCGCGAAGCCACAGCCGGCCTTTTGTCAGGAAACGACGTACCGTCGTCTTGATCCACAGCATCCCGCTCGTTGTCCGGCGCCGGGCTCTGTTGCCTAATACCGACAAGCAAGCAGCCCACTACTCAACCGAGGAGATTGCTCCATGTCTGATCTCATCGCCGGCATCCGCGTGCCTGACAGTGCTATCGCGCGCGCCGCCACGCAGCTCGTGCGCGATACCGAAGACGACCTGCTCTACAACCACAGTCGCCGCGTCTTCCTTTGGGGCGCGCTGACCGGCGAGCGCCGCGGGCTGAAATATGACCCGGAACCGCTTTACCTCGGCGCCATGTTCCACGACATGGGTCTCACCGAGAAATATTCGAGCCCCGATCTGCGCTTCGAGGTCGACGGCGCCAATACCGCACGCGACTTCATGAAAAGCTACGGCGTGCCCAAGCGCGACATCGAGGACGTCTGGACCGCGATCGCGCTCCACACCACGCCCGGAATCCCCGAGCATATGCGCCCGACCATCGCGTTGGTGACCGCCGGCGTGGAAATGGACGTGCTCGGCATCGCCTATCACGACTTCACGGATGAACAGCGCGATCATGTCTGCGTCCATCATCCGCGCGAGACAAATTTCAAGGAGAACATCATTGATCACTTCGCCAACGGCATCATCAAGAAGCCGCTGACGACGTTCGGAAACGTGAAGGCCGACGTCCTGGCGCTGAAGGGCATGAACTATGTCCGTCAGAACTTCTGCTCGATCATCCTGGGCTCAGCCTGGCCGCACTGAGCGTTCGTTGCCACGCCCGGTGCGCGCGTGGCCGTGTTGTACCAGACGACGACTACGGCCGCGAATATCTTCGCAGCAAGGCCGAACTGGCCCGGCTCGTTCCCCGAGATTGTCGCGACGTCGACTTACGACGTCACATCGCCCACAGTCGATTCGCAGGTCGTGGCGCTGGCGAGCACCAGCGCCAACGTCTTCCTCAATGCGTCGACCGGCAAATTTACCTCGCAGGCGATCCGCAAAGCGGCCCAGCCCGTCTGACGCGCGCAGCAGTTCCTGCCGATCGGCAGCAACTTCGTGCCGACGATCCTCAAGCCGGCCGGGCTCGACAACGCCAAGGGAGCGATCTCTGCGACGCCGACCAAGTCGCTCGGCGATCCCTAATGGGCCAACGATCCCGCCTATCTGGAGTGGCTGGATTTCATGAGGAGGTACTATCCCGAGGGCGATATCGAGGATCAGCTCACCGGATGGAACGTTAACGATCTGTCCCGGCAGAACATCATGAAGCAGGCCACTGCACTGAAGAAACCTGGTGCTGCCAAGCTTGATTCCGGACATCATCGTCAACACCAGCCCGGATGATTATCGCCTGATCACGTCGCTGCGCCCGCAGCGTTTCGACCGCGAGCGCTGGGTGTTCCGATGTCCGGTACCATGGCCGCGCAATGAGGGCCGCCGCCGGCGGATCACCACCTGACCGGATGCATCGACGCCATGCACCTGGAAGACCGCCTTTGCTATATTCAGACCATTCGTCGAAATTGACTGCATAGGCTGCTCCTTCGAATCGTGGGAGCTTTAAACGGCGCCCACTCCTTGGCACTCTCGTGCCCGTGGAGGAGCCGTCCACATGGGGTAATCGCAGGAGCGAGTTGCCCTAAGCCAATCACTAGTCTTGGAGGGTGCTGTTCCCCGATAGGATGGAAATACGGGCTCACGACTGGACGCCGGGCCCAAGCATCGAATGGAGAACAGCCATGGAAGAATATATCGGTCTCGACGTGTCGATAAAGGAGACGTCGGTCTCGATCCGCCGAGCAGGTAAACGGGCGCGGCAAGTGCGCATCCGATCCCAGAATCATAGCTGAGCTCATCCGCAAGCGGCGCCATCCGTAAAACGCGTGTTCTTCGAGACCGGACCACTGTCGATATGGTTTTATCATTCTCTGCGTACCGAGGGTTTGCCGGCGATCTGCATCGATGTGCGCCATGCTAAAGCGGCGCTCGATATGGCGGCGAACAAGACGGACGCGAACGACGCCGATGGTCTGGCGCAGCTCGCAGAAGTCGGGTTCTTTCGTGAGGTACGGGTGAAAGAATTCGACAGCATGCTGACCCGCACCGGCCAATGCCGACCGCGAAGACAACCATGCACCCAGCAGCGTCCCTTGAACGAATTATATGCTTGACGCCTCAGCAGCGATTAGACAACAGCATCAACAGCGGACACATAGCTTGCCTTGCCCCTTCATCGCCAAATGCTGAGCCTGGCCAAATAAGCGCGGACTTTGAACAATGATGTCAGTGACCAACTCGAAGGGGCTAGGTCGACGAGGTCTCGACTCTCAATTGCGCCTTTCAACCTCCAAGCGATACTAGATCTATTCAGCGATGTTTCTTCATCGCGTGTTCCAACCCCTGACGAAGAGACTCCACGGTATAGGGTTTCACGATGAGTATCGCGCCCACTTGCGCGGCTTCGGTTTTCACTGCGTTGTCACCTGTCGCGAGCACCAAGCATAGATCGAGCCGGCGCGCCTGGACCTCCCTTGCGAGCTGCAGACCTGAAACGCCGGGCAGGCCGACATCCGTGAGTAAAATGTCTACGAGCTGCTCATCCAGGAGCTTTAGGGCCTCTTGAGCCGTTCTGGCTTCTTTTACTTTGTATCCGATATCGCTCAGCATCTCCGTCGTGGTAAGGCGGATGAGGTCGTCATCTTCGACGAGCAACACGGTTGCGTCCTTGAGAATCTTTTCATTGGCCGAGTGCCGCGCCCCCCGAGCCGCACGTCTTTGAGCTTGATTACCCAAGACGTGTCTGATTTTCCGAGCGAGCGCCTCGCGGGTATAAGGTTTGGCCAGAAGCTCTACTCCGGGATCGAGCCGCCCGCCGTGCACGATGGCGTTCTGAGTATAGCCGGATGTGAAAAGCACAGCGACATTAGGCAATCGTTCCTTGGCCTTTCGCGCAAAGTCCGGGCTCCGTAGGCTGCCAGGCATCATGACGTCGGTGAAGATCAGATCTATCGGGATGCCGCTATCGACGACAACGAGTGCACTGGCCGCATCTCGCGCCTTGACGACGCGGTAGCCGAGTTCGGTCAGCATCGAGACCGCGACTTCGCGAACCTCATCGTCATCCTCAACCACGAGAACGGTTTCCGCCCCACCTTGCACCTCGCCTGACGCAGGCCCGACCAGAGTATCTTCGCTTGCTGCCGATCGCGGGAAGTACAGTTTCACCGTGGTCCCGGCACCTACCTCGCTGTAGATTTTGACGTGTCCGCCAGACTGCTTGAGAAAGCCGTAAACCATGGCGAGGCCCAGGCCCGTGCCCTTGTCCTCGGCCTTGGTGGTGAAAAATGGCTCATAAACCCGTTCCAGGATGTCAGGCGGAATGCCGGTGCCCGTATCAGTCACAGCGATCATCACGTATTGTCCCGCAGACAATTCGTCATGCTGCCTGACGTATTCGTCGTCCAAGAAGGCATTGCTTGCTTCGATCGTCAGTCGGCCTTCGCCGTTCATCGCGTCGCGGGCGTTGATCGCGAGGTTCAAGACAGCATTTTCAAATTGATCCGGGTCAACTAGGCTATTCCATAGCCCGCCCGCGACTACCGTCTCGACTTCGATCTCCCCGCCGAGGGCGCGACGGAGCATCTCGTCCATGTTTTTGATCAGGCGACCGGCGTTCACCACTCTTGGCTCCAGCGGCTGCCGCCTCGCGAAGGCAAGCAATTGAGAAGCAAGTTTCGAACCGCGGGCAACACCTGCGAGGGCGCTTTGGACCCTCATCTCAGCCCGGACGTTGCCGGCGATGTCTTTGCTCAGTAGCTGCAGATTTCCACTGATTACCTGCAGCAAGTTGTTGAAGTCGTGCGCAACGCCACCGGTGAGTTGCCCGATCGCCTCAAGCTTCTGCGAACGGATCATGGTCGCCTGCGCCGCCTGGAGTGCGGCTTCCGCCTCGCGGCGTTCGGTGATATCCCGCGTCACCTTGGCGAAGCCGAGAAGCTTGCCAGCGTCGTCCCGGATCGCGTCGATCACGACGTGTGCCCAGAACGTAGTGCCATCTTTTCGGACCCGTTGACCTTCGTGCTCCCAGCGCCCCTCTCGGGTCGCCGTCTCAAGGCCAATCCCGGGAAGCCCGGCGGCACGGTCGCCTTCCGTGTAGAAATCGGAGAAATGTCGGCCAATGATCTCTTCGGGGGCATAGCCTTTGATGCGCTGCGCACCTAGATTCCAACTTGCCACGTGGCCACCGGCATCCAGCATGTAGATGGCATAGTCGGTCACACTTTGAACGAGCAAGCGGAACTGTTCTTCGCTTTCGCGCAGCTTTTTTTCGGCGGCCCGTCGCTCGGTCAAATCGCGGGTGATTTTAGCGAAGCCGACCAAGTGCCCTTCGGGCGAGCGGATCGCGTCGATGACTACATGGGCCCAGAACTGCGTGCCGTCCTTGCGGACACGCCAACCTTCGCGCTCGAAGCGGCCTGTACGCTCGGCCTCTGCCAGCGCTTGCGCAGGGACACCCTGCGACCTCTCAGCGTCGGTGTAAAAGGTCGAGAAATGACGACCTAATATCTCATCCGCCTCATATCCCTTGAAGCGCCTCGCACCTGGATTCCAGCTGGTCACGCGACCCTCGCGGTCCAACATGTAGATCGCGTAGTCAGTGATCGCCTCGACGAGCAGCCGGTAACGGCCGTCGCTCGTCTGTGCGGCTTCGAAGCGGTTGGAGACTTCCATACAAATCCTATCCCAGCCCCAGTGGGTTGGGACACATTTCGATGAAACGCCGCTCGGTCAGTCTTGGTTCCTAAAGGCGGCACGGTTGTTTCGTATGGAGGATGACGGAGGCCAACCCCAAAGTCACATTGCAAGCGTAGCCATAAGCCCAAAGGACGGTGTGCGAAGTGCGCCCGCCGAGCCGGCTTTCCAGCGGCTCGCGCAGACTGGGAAGTTGCCGCCTTGCAAGGTGCCGTCCGATCGGTCGGCTCAGCCGGGCGGCTAGTTTAGCAGCGCCTCAAAATGAAACTTAAGTTCGTTTTGCAAGTATGGTTTGGACAAGAACCGCGTTCCCGAAGGCATCTGGTCGCTGGGAGGTGTGACTTGACCCGAAGTCACAAGGAGCAAAATCGGTGGCCATCGGTCCCTGACGACCGCGATGAGCCTTAGCCCGTCCATTCCGGCATCTGAATATCAGTGAACAGAATGTCGATGTCGTTCCGCCGCTCGAGCAGCTCTATCGCCTCGTCGGCGTCAGCGGCTTCGATCGCCTCAAAACCCAGATCCCTGACCATATCGGCTGCGCCAGAACGGAGGAGGAAATCATCCTCGACAATCAAGACGACGGGCATGCTACTCACAATGCGTTTTTAGTTTTCGATTAATCAGCCTTAACAATCAGCCACTTGATAGGTTCCGGCGAACATTGTTCCGATTGAACCGTTATAACGGGTCACTGGCCTTCGAGCGGATGTTGATGAGGTCCAGCACATCCACGCAGTTCCCAAAATACTTGACTCGGTTGGCCGTATCACCGGGATGCGTTTTGTCGCAATTGCGAGGGTGAGAACGGGCAATTGGGTCTGCTGTGCGGTGCGGGACCCCACCAATTTTGGTTTGCCACTAGGCGGCGAGCTTCGCATTGAGAAGACGACAGGCCGCAAGACCAGCGAACACAGCGAGGTCGTCGTTATCAATGATGTTCAGACCGACGGTGCTTATTGTAATCACCCGTCTTCTGAGCAATACGGCTTTCGGAGCTATATTGCGGCGCCCATCAAGCTTGTTGATGGCGCGGTCTGGGGCATGCTCTGCGCTCTCGATCCCGAGCCTCGCGATCTGGACCGGCCTGAAGTGATCAGCACGTTCGAACTGTTCGGTGAGCTGATAGCCGCTCAGCTAAGTATGAACGCGCGCTTCGAGCAGAGCCAATCTGATCTGTCGATACGCGAGTCCAGTCTGCGCAAGAGCGAGCACGGTCGCATGTCGGCCGAAGAGAGCCTTAGGCTTAGCCAGGCCGATCTGGTGGATGAGAGGAGAACGGCTGAGTTGCGCGAACAGTTCATCGGAGTGCTGGGCCATGATCTGCGCAATCCGCTGGCCTCGATCGACGCGGGTCTGCGCATCCTCCTGAGGGATATCGATGATGGTCGATCTCAGGCCATTATCACTGAAATGCAGAAATCGGTTCTGCGGATGGCCGGCCTCGTCGATAACATCATGGATTTTGCCCGCGGGCGGTTGGGCGGAGGCTTGACGATCAAGCCCGACGCTCGACAGTCGTTAACCCCGGTTCTTGAGGGAGTGGTGAACGAAGTCAGGTTGGCGTGGCCTGACAGAAAAATCGAGACAGTCATAGAAATCAAAGAACCCGTCCGTTGCGATCGAAGTAAACTCGGTCAGCTCTTCTCCAACCTGCTGGGCAACGCCATCACCTATGGTGACCCGGCGATGGCGGTCATGGTGACAGCTTGGACCAACGAGGCCGAGTTTGCGCTCACCGTAACGAACTACGGGACGCCGATTTCTGACAAAGCAATGACGCATCTGTTTCAGCCCTACACGCGCGGCGACAGGCCCAGTCAGAACGGTCTGGGTCTGGGTCTGTATATTTCGTCGGAAATCGCGCGTGCCCACAGTGGTAAGCTGGACGCGGTGTCTACTCCGAACGAAACGACTTTCACTTTCAAGATGCCGTTGTAGCACTGGCTGAGCTACGTGGGTCCCGTGTCACTGGCAGGCATCCTGTTGGAATGCGCTGCGTCTTTCTGACCCGCGAAAGTCAATTCCGGCTTTGCTCGCGAAGCGCGTGATTTCCCGGAGTTCTGCGCTCCGCAACAATCACCGAAGGTGGTTATCGTTCTGCCATGCCAACGAGCAATCCTTTACATTTTCGATGAATCAAGCTCGGTTCCGTAATCAGTCGCTGGTTCGAAGACAAATGACCAGAAGTACCGTTCGCTTTTTCTTGAAGTTTGCGAACTGCTGATGTATGATCTCAATTATCGATACTGGCCGAACAACTGTTCCGCTTTCGCCTCAGATCCTGACGGCGCGCACGTTTCAGACATTCTCCATCATCGACTAACCGGACGGCTGGCCGCAACTCTGCGCGCCAGGTCCTGCGCGCATAAGAAGGAAAACCTGATGAAAACCGGTACAGTGAAGTGGTTTAATACCCAAAAGGGCTTCGGCTTTATCCAGCCATCAAACGGCACCAACGACGTCTTTGTTCACATCAGCGCGGTCGAACGCGCCGGTATGGGAACTCTGAGCGAAGGTCAGACGCTATCTTACGATGTCGTCGCGGACCGTCGTACTGGCAAGTCCGCTGCCGAAAATCTTCGTGCTGCTTAGTTAAGAGCACGACAGACCTGTCGCTCTGGCCACGGATGTACTGGCAGAGCTTGTGGTCCTGCCCCGCTCCCGGGTTATCGGGGGCGGGGTTTTTCATTCAAGCAGGTAAGAACGCGAACAGCGGGCGCCACTGCGGTTTCTTTGACTGTTGCGCCTGTGCCCGATGACTACGTCAGCATGTTCACCAGCCGCATCGGGACGTGATTCCTCAATGCCAAGCAGGAGATCCAATGAGCATAATAAAACGTCATCTGGCCGAGCAAGAAGAACGCATGGGAGATTTGCATCGATACAGGAGCGCTTGTCTTGGATACCGCCACAGACGAAGTCTACTTCTCCGCGGACGAAGCGGCTTACAAGAACGCATACGTCACGGTGTTCCAAGCCTGGGCGAAGGGTACGATCAAGGGCACCGCGGAACAGATATTCGAGGCTACAAAATCCATTCTTGAAGACTAGCAAGACCGCCGATAGACCCCCTAACGTCGAGAAAGCAAATATGCCATACGCCTATAAGCTAAATGAAGAGGTTCGGCACCACGCTCAAGGTCCCCAAGGACGCGCCGCAACTGGACTGCCAAGGATCTACACGATCGTACAGTGCATGCCGATCGAGTCCGATGGACGAGTAAGATATCGCATCAAGTGCAGTTCCGAGAACATTGAGCGCGTCGTTACGGAAGATCAGCTTTCGTATTTTCACTGATCTCTCATCTTTCCCGCAAGCGTTCAGCAGATAGTGCCCGAAGGCAGCAGGGAGGAAAAATGTCAGACCGGCGAGAGCTCTATCGGAGCCCAAACGGCGACGCATGGTTCATCGCACGCGAGCCCACAAACGGTTACGCTTTCATCATCCACCAGCCCAATGCGCCCTCTGGTGGCCGGCTATCTCACGTCGAGCTGGGCGAGTTCTTGCGTGACGGGAAGGGGCCCGAACAGCAAGCATTGTTGCGATTGATCGGAACGCTGGTCGAGGTCCCGCCGTTTGCGTAGGGTCGACTCCGGCCGGCCACATGCTGCCAAAGAGCTGCGATCCTTCAGTGCACGCCAGAAGCCCGGACGGGGTCATCCAGTCACTTCGCGTAACCCTGTGATCGGAGCCAAGCGATCCGACGCTCTCCGTTCATCCATTCGTCAATATCGGCTTTGCTCGTGAAGCCCGTAATCTCTCGCGCTTCTGCGCCCGGGTACTCGGCGATGATAGCCCATGCGCCCTCGGATTTACGAACTGGTTTGAAGCTTACTTTTATTTTTGCCATGCCGAACTATGTAGGAAAGCGGCCGAAAAGAGAACCCCGTTTGAGCCATGTTCGGCCTGGAGTAATATGCAGACGCCGCCCGCCCGACCGAGGATGCCTTACTCTGGTGCGATCCTGTAAACATCACCGGGTTCGAGGTGGAGTTCCTCGAACATCCTCTGTTGCTTTTCAGTGAGGACCGCCGGCACAACTTCCGCACTCCAGCCTTCGGGAACGGCCGCAAGGACTAGCGTCAATGCCTGATTAGGCTTGGCTAAGGCGAGCCACATCTGCTTCGTCGGCCGCGGAGCGTCGTCCGAGGTCACCTCAACGATCGTGAATGAAGTGCCGAACGACTCTGCCATCAATGGCTAACCGCGGAATTGCTAAGAGTTGTAATAACTAGCTGGGTCGCGGAAGGCGGACGGGGCCAGCAATCAGTTTATAGGTGGGCACCCAAGCGGTGTTCCACGATTCCATGGTCGCGCCGCAAACCGAGCACTCGAAGCTGGCGATCTGCCGACCCGGGGCCATCGCCTCGGTTCGGCTATAGACCGCTCCACAGTGGCAGGTTCGGTAGTGGGAATCGGACATCCCCCATTTATGCGCTTAAAAGGCGAGACGGGCCACTGCGAAGATAGAACTAGGCTGCTGAGGATGGAAGCAGGATGGCCGGTGAAGCCGGGAGATACAGGCCTACAACTGGAATGTTCGATGGCTAAGTCTGGCCCGCTGTGCGTGCGCCGCCTTGCCCGCAGCAGTGCATATAGTTACTCTCCACTGGCTACCCTCCACGCGAAGCTCAATTCGATACTGGCAGAAACTTCACATGCCAACGACGACACGCGAGTACATTGATTTTGGGTCGAGAACAGCGTTCACGCCGCGGAGCAATATGGGACGCCGGGCGCTTCACAAAGCGTGGACGTATTGGTTGACCGCCTCGTTGAGGGGGCCAAGATTCAAAGCATCCCGCGAGACGCCCTTGAGAAAGAGGTCGGTGATCTAAAGCAGTATATCGCGCCAACCGGGTCGAGCACGATCGCCGCAAGTGATTTCGACTTGCACAGAGCCGACGAAGTCGCGTCCATCTTTGCTCCGATCACGAAAGGCACTGCGAGAACGGCTATGCCAATGCGAGAGGAAATAAAGCGAGTGATACATGCTGCGACACCCGGTATGTCGCAGCAGCTCTACTCAACACTGCTTGTGTTAGGCGAGCTCCTTAGCAACGCGCTCGACAGAATCGATGAACTCGAGAAGAAGGCCAACGGTCCATCGGTAGACAAGCGCTGATCGCGCGCCCGATCTCATTGCTCAAGTGTTTTCCGGCCACCTAGAAACGGCACTAGGTTAGCCGCAGGCGAGATCTGCCGACTGCGTTTGGCCCATAACCACTTGCTATAACTGCTTCGTTAGGTGGCGGCGGGCCGGCGTTTGGGGCCGTATCACTGAAGCGCTTGCCACTGCACAGATGCCGCTGTCCAGATGATCGACACCTCCATTGTCCGCGTGCATCAGCATGGAGCCTGTATCACACGAAACCAGGGTCAATCGATGGGAAGGTCCCGCGGCGGCTTGACGAGCAAAATCCATGCGGTGGTTGATAGCAATGGTCTGCCGGTACGGCTGGCGCTGAGCCAGGGTGAGGCCCATGACGTTCGACTCGCCGGAAAACTGCTGTCTCGTCTGAAATCCGGGTCAATGCTGCCTGCCGATCGTGGCTATGATGCGAACTGGATCAGGGAGCTTGCCATGAAGAAGGGCGCGTGGGCCAACATCCCGCCGAAAAGCAACCGCAGCGATCCGATCTGCTTCAGCCCCTATCTCTATCGTGCTCGCAACCAAGTCGAGCGGTTCTTCAACAGCATCAAACAATGTCGTCGGGTGGCGACGCGCTTCGACAGGCTGGCCGCCAACTATCTTGCATTCGTTCAGCTCGCGTCAATCAGGCTATGGCTGCGTCTTTATGAGTCCGCGTCCTAGTCCGCAGGCATCAGTGCGACGTACCCTCGAATGACGCTATTTTACGCTTTCCTGATCTCTGACGGTATCTGAAACCACACCTTGCTAGTACTAGGGGCGGTCATCCCAGATGCGCTCGCAGGGCCATTTAGTCGATTGACTTCGATAGGTAGCGGGATCGCCAATACTTCAAGCGGCGCGAATTTTCCTGTGAATTCAAGACTAAAAAGTTGCGGCGGGTATACCGCCGGCATTTGTCCGTCAGATTTGAAGATTTGTTCTTACAACTCAACGACGAAACGTCGTTCGAAATGATTGAGTGGGAGTAGTGCCCCCGGCGGTGATCAACTAGATTGGCGCAGGCGTGTTCTTGATGGGTCTGGCCTGTTACCCGTTCGACTTAACTCCGGGGAAGCGGATATCCCAGCTGAGGTCCGAGATCCATTGCGTCTTCACTGATGGAGTATCGCAGCGCGCTCGATCGTACACAAGGGTCGGGCGCCTAAAGCTTGGCTCGGAGCACCGACAGGTTTTGGCGCGAGCCGGCCACTCATTATCTGCCTCGATCGCGTTGGCCGGAGCTAGTCAATTGGCACATGTTGGATTGGAGCGAAAGCTAAATTGTTCAAATTAATTATGAGGCGGCGTGTGCACGACGTGTGCACCGGCACATCAAGAAAAATCGCGGCAAGGCAACGTGTGCGGGCTTGTGGCGCATGTGCAGGTCTGGGGTTTTCCGAGGCCAGGAGGCCGGCGAGTGCTTACGAGCCGTGTCAGTTGTGGGACAATCGACAATCATGGGTTTGACTTCCACTCTCTCCGCCATCTCCACGAGTTTGTACGCCAGCCTACGATATTGAGCTGTTTGCGCGCGCTAGCGCGAACAGGCGTCTCGATATTGAAGTGCGTCGGACAAATATTGAGAACCCAGCGGAAGATTGCCGTCAGCCGGGGTAATACAACATAGCCTTCGACAAAGCGTCTGCCGTTAAAGACGACTTTGCCTTCAACGCGTACGTGTAGTCATTCGGCGGGGAGTCGGACGACAATCAGCGCCGGGGTCATTCTCGACGTAGTAAAATCAGGTCTCTAGCGCCGCAGTGCGGCTGATTAAGGGGTCAAAGCCCGATCAGCACTCACACTATGGGGCTCAGTGGCAAAATGCCATCCGTGCTCATGATTGATCTGGCTCTACCAACGCCGCGTCGCTATCGTGCAACTGGACCGAAGAGGCCCGGCATTGTTGCCGGGCCTTTCCACCCGATGGCGGCTAAACGATTGGACTTAGAAGTCCATACCGCCCATGCCACCCATACCGCCACCGCCGCCAGCTGGCATACCGCCGCCCGCGCCTTTCTTCGGCAACTCGGCGACCATAGCCTCGGTCGTGATCAAGAGCCCCGCAACCGACGCTGCGTTCTGGATCGCTACACGTACGACTTTGGTCGGGTCGATGATGCCTTTAGAGATCAGGTTGACATATTCGCCGGTCTGCGAGTCGAAGCCATAGGCGTATTGATCCTTCTCCAGAATTTTGCCAATGATAACCGAGCCGTCTTCGCCTGCATTGATCGCGATCTGGCGGGCCGGCCAGGACAGTGCCTTGCGCACGATCTCGACGCCGGTCTTCTGGTCGTCGTTCTTGGTGCGCAGGCCCTTAAGATGCTCGGATGCGCGCAGCAGGGCGACGCCGCCGCCGGGAAGGATGCCCTCCTCAACCGCCGCACGGGTCGCATGCATCGCGTCATCCACGCGATCCTTGCGCTCCTTGACCTCGACTTCAGTTGCGCCGCCGACGCGGATCACCGCGACGCCGCCTGCGAGCTTGGCCAGCCGCTCCTGGAGCTTCTCACGGTCGTAGTCCGAGGTGGTTTCCTCGATCTGCGCCTTGATCTGCTGAACGCGCGCTTCGATGTCCGCTTTCTTGCCCGCGCCGCTGACAATGGTGGTGTTCTCCTTGTCGATCATCACCTTCTTGGCGCGGCCGAGCATGGTTAGGGTGACGTTCTCGAGCTTGATGCCGAGATCTTCCGAGATCGCCTGACCACCGGTCAGAACCGCGATGTCCTGCAGCATGGCCTTGCGGCGATCGCCGAAGCCCGGAGCCTTGACGGCCGCGACCTTGAGGCCGCCACGCAGACGGTTGACCACGAGGGTGGCGAGAGCTTCGCCTTCAACATCTTCCGCAATGATAACCAGCGGCTTGCCGGACTGCACGACTGCTTCCAAGAGCGGAAGCATCTCGTTAAGGTTAGAAAGCTTCTTCTCGTTGATCAGGACATAGGCGTCTTCGAATTCAGCGCGCATTTTGTCGGCGTTGGTGATGAAGTAAGGGGAGATATAACCGCGGTCGAACTGCATGCCCTCGACGACTTCGAGTTCTGTCTCGAGCGATTTGGCTTCCTCAACCGTGATGACGCCCTCGTTGCCGACCTTCTTCATGGCGTCGGAGAGAAACTTGCCGATCTCGGCGTCACCGTTGGACGAGATCGTGCCGACCTGGGCGATTTCCTCGTTCGAGGTGACCTTCTTGGAGTTCTTGACGAGGTCGGCGACGACGGCTTCCACAGCCAAGTCGATACCGCGCTTCAGATCCATCGGGTTCATGCCGGCTGCAACCGACTTGGCTCCTTCTCTGATGATGGCCGCGGCCAGTACGGTCGCGGTGGTGGTGCCGTCGCCAGCAGCGTCGGCCGACTTGGAAGCGACTTCGCGCACCATCTGGGCGCCCATGTTCTCGAACTTATCTTCGAGTTCGATTTCCTTGGCGACGGTGACGCCGTCTTTGGTGACGCGGGGAGCGCCGAACGACTTATCGAGCACGACGTTGCGGCCCTTGGGGCCGAGTGTCACCTTGACCGCGTTGTTGAGAATGTCGACGCCGCGTAGCATGCGATCGCGGGCCTCGACGCCGAATTTAACTTCCTTGGATGACATGATGATCTCCGTTTGACTGGTCAGATCCCCAGAAGGCCGCGCAATTGGGCGACGTTCTTGAGGGCTGAGATCTAGATTGCGGGCCACATCCTTCGAGACGTCCGCTGCGACGACGCCTTAGGATTAGGAATCTGGCTGGCCCTTACGCGACCTTCTTTCTGGCGGCCGGAAGATCGGTGAGAATGCCCATGATGTCGCTCTCTTTCATGATCAGCAGATCCTGGCCGTCGATCCTGACTTCAGTGCCGGACCACTTGCCGAACAGCACGCGGTCGCCGACCTGCAGATCGATCGGTATCAGCTTGCCAGCTTCGTCCCGGCCGCCTGGGCCGATCGCCGTGACCTCGCCCTGCGAGGGCTTTTCCTTGGCGCTATCCGGAATGATGATGCCGCCGGTGGTCTTCGCTTCGGCATCGATACGCTTGATTACAACGCGGTCGTGGAGCGGACGGAACTTCATGGCGTCCTCCTTCGCTTTTTGTGATTATTTGGATTGGCAGTCGTAATGAACGAGTGCTAGCGCCCTTTACATAACCCCGAAACTCGAAGGCGCAAGGGTTTCGGGGCGTTTGTCACGTCAATCCCTCATGGGCGAAACATTTTGGCGACCAGCTTATCTGCCGACGGTTGGCTTCAGGTCGTGTGGGTAACTTGCAAATTAGCCGTTTAGGTGTGGTCTCTCAGGAGGTTGTCCATCTGGTCTGAACCGAGGAGGAAAGTAGGCAACGCGCTCATATGGATGAACCACAGCGTTCTGCCCGATGCCTCGACTGCAATCGTCCAGGTCACGGTCTGGATCGACATTTGCATGGGCACGTTCTATTCGGCCATGCTTCAGAAGCGGACCACCGGATGAAGGGTTTGATCAAAGGCTTCCTCGATTGGAGCTTTCGTTGAGTACGGTGAAGGTTCTCGAGGCGACGACTTATCGTTTCAGCGAACACGTTCGGCTGTTGCCGCACCGCTTGATGCTTCGTCCGCGCCAAGCCCGCGAGCTTCGGTTGATTCCAGCAACGTCTCGGTGACGCCGCATGCGGCCTTGACGTGGGGCCACGATGTGTTTGGCGATGCCATCGCCACGGCCACGTTTCAGATGACAGCCTCCAACCTGGTGATCGCCTGCGCCACGGAGGAGCTTCAACTCGACGCCGTTGAATGGCCGGTGTTCGATATCGCTGTCTCGGCCATGTCTTATCCATTCCGCTATTCTGATGAAGACTGGACCGATCTCGGCGCCTTGGCTCTCCCCCAGTTTTCGGACACGGTTGGGCTCCTGCGAAATTGGGCGCAAATGTTCGTGCGAGGAAGTCGGACTGACACGTTATCGCTGCTGAAGGATCTCAGCGTCGGCGTCTCCGAAGCTATCCGGTATCCGTGAGGATGAGGGCACCCAGACGCCGGTAGAAACCCTGAATCGTGGCTGGGGGTCATGCCGAGATTATGCGGTGTTGTTCAGCGAAGCAGCACGCATGCTCGGGTTCGGAGCCAGAATCGTCTCCGGCTACTTTTACAATCCAGAACACGACAACGTCGGATCGGTCGGTGCGGGATCAACCCATGCGTGGGCGGAGATCTTCGTACCGGGAGCTGGCTGGATCACATTCGACCCCACAAATCGTAGCCTCGGCGGCTTCAATCTAATCCCAGTCGCGGTCGCGCGCGATATCCGGCAGAAGATCCCAGTGTCTGGCAGCTTCGTCGGTAGCATCGGCGCTTTCGCTGGGATGTCCGTGGAAGTTCTTGTCACGTCTTAGATCGACGGGACATTCGGCGGCTCCGGCCGTGAGACGTAGAGGCCTTCGACATTGCGCACTTTGTCCACGAAATTCGGATCGGTTGAGAGCTTGAGTATCTCCATCCGGTGCGGCTGCAGCAGAAAGCCCGCCGACACCAATAGGCCCTGGTCTTGCCTATAGCGGGAGCTCCCATGAGTGGCCTCGTCAGGGCAGCTCTCCAAAGTTCTCACGATCACGGTTTCGATGCGGGCTTCGGTCAATCGTGCGCGGCGCGCCGGAGCGCGGCTCGTCGTGCAGCCCGGCCACGCGCTGCTCCATAAAACGACGCTGCCATTAGCCTGCGGTCCGCCGGTCCAGGCCAGCTTGGTGCGACTTCCGGTTCTCACCACCCTCCGACAGCTCAGCACGATCCGGGCTCTCAGAGCCAGCGCCTGCGCGGTCTTCCGACGCGTCGTCAGCGTCAGTTCGGCACGCTCATCGGCGCTCGATATCGGGTGAGAGCGTGGCAAGCAGATCAGTGGCGCCAGGTTCGCTGGATCCCCAATCCTACGAACCGATCACTCAGCTCTTTGTGGGGGTCCTCAAGAGTTCGGCTTCCACGCCGGCTGCGCATGCCTTGGCGAAGGAATAGTCCATGCTCGTGGAGGCAACGGCCTTCACGTATTCGGTGATGACGTTGTCTCTTGAGTATGGGCCGGCCGCCTTAAATTTGGTGACGGCGCCGTCAGCCGCAGTGAACTGCGTGACGCACATGGGGACCAGGATCGACATGCGGCCGTTGCTTTCTGCCGTTGCGTTCATGATTCTGGCAGTGCCGTCGGTGACCCAGCCGCCCCACCCAAATCCGATCGTCATTGCTGCAATAGCGCCGAAAGCGATACCTTGCAGGAAGCGAGTCCGGGCCTCACCCTGCAGGATTGCGGGTATTCTCATAATATCTCCTTTGTCGCGCACACAAGCGCGTTCACAGCCGCGGACGCCGCTTGCATCCGCGCTTGGTCAAAGCATCTGGTCGAAAAGATTGCGCCTTCCGATGGCACTCTAGCTGCCGCTACGACGACGAGCCGCGACGTCGGACGTCGCCGCTTCATGGACAGCTTCAAGGTGACAATGGCCACCCGTAGTTGAACCGTAGACTGTTATCCTGATGCTGTACAGCACGTTCTTGGCTTCCAGCTGGTAGACCCACGCAACCGCCGCGCACATCGAAGCGATGCCTCGTCGGTCAATGCATTAACGACGTGTCGGACTCGAAGCCACGCCCGGCTGCAAAGGAGACGGTGCAGCGCTGGCGCTCAAATGGCTAAGCGCGTCGCATTGCCGCCTTGTCAGGGTCCAGCCCAAAAGAAAATTGCGATTCTGCTCGCTATTCGGCAGATAGCCACTATATCTAACACATCACCGCGTGCGCCCCGGGCTGTTATCGGTGACTGAGAGCGTTGCGCTCCCGCCTCAACCAACAAGGCGGTCACATGTCAGATACCCTCAAATTTGATCTTCGCGATTGGCTGGTGCCTCCGGTGCTGTTGCCGATCTTCTTTGCGCTGCTGATCGCTGCCGCCGTGATTGTTCAGTGGTAGTCCGTCCCAAGTGACGTGACGGTAATGGAGTCTGAAAAGAAAGCAGGGGAGGAATGGCAAATACCGCGATCATCAGAGATGCCTACGGCGTTCCGGCGATGTTTGTCGGTTCGAAAACCGGCAAGGACGATGCCGCCTTTGTGTTTATCAGGGTTGGCGACGAGGAGCGCCGCATGCGGTGGGCCGAATGGAATTCGCTCCCCGCCTGGACTGGCGTTCGTCCGTCTTGGGCGACCAAACCCTAACGCCGACCAGCAGGATTAAGATCTGACGCCGAAGCATCCATCTGACCGGTTGGATGAAGAGAATCACGACAATGTTGCACATCCTGTCGCGCCGCCTTGGCTCGCGCCAAATCATGTCGACTGTATCGACCAACGGCATATCGCCTCGGTATGCGCGTCTGGTCAGGAGAATCTATGGCCATCGAGCATGCTACAGTGCAGGTTGCGCGCAAACCGTGGGGAATGGGCGATCTCCATCCATGGAGTAGCATCGACGTTGCCGGTGACCTGGTCGGAGAGTTATGGTTCCAGCGCGCGCATCAGCCTGCACCCATCCCCGCCTTGCTGCTCAAATTGCTGTTCACCAGCGAGCCCTCGTCGATTCAGGTTCATCCGGACGATGAATATGCACGCTCAATCGGCTTGCCCAACGGCAAGACTGAAGCCTGGTACATTCTCGCAGCAGCCCCAGGCGCGCGGGTTGCACTGGGGCTGAGGCGGCGACTCACGCCGCAAGCATTGCGCGCGGCGATCAGGGACGGATCGATCGCCGATCTCACGCAATGGCGGCCCGTCGCGAAGGGCGACATCGTCTTCGTCCCCGCCGGTACGATCCACGCCATTGGCGCCGGTATCGTGCTCGCTGAAATTCAGCAGCGTAGCGATACGACATTCCGCCTGTTTGATCATGGAAGGCAGCGCGAACTGCATGAAGAAAGCGCCGTCGCTATTGCCGACGCCGGGCCTGTTCGGACCCAATCCGATCCACAACGCCTCACTGCAGGTCGAACAGCCCTGATCACAGACCGGCATTTCATCATTGAGCGGATCAATTTGCCGGCGAGCTCGAATTGGTCACTCAATGCCGATCGGGAGACTTGGATTCTTGCAATCGAGGGCGGGGCGCGCATCGGATCGACGGACGTGTCGGTCGGTGACGCTATCTTCATCGAGCGCGATCGAACCGTCATCGAGGTCGGCGGGGAGGGCATGCGCGGCCTGATGGCCTATCCGGGACCTGATCCCGTGGTTGCCTTGCTGCAGGAGGCCGGAGAGCTGGCCAAACCTGCCGGCATGTCCGCCGGTCCCGCGCCGAAATCAGCCGAGACTGTCGAGGTACAAGCATGACGTCACTCCGCCGCGTCGCCATTATCGGCAATTCGCTGCCTCGCCGATGCGGGATCGCAACCTTCACGACCGACCTGCAGCAGGCGATCTTTACGTCGCGTCCGAATCTCGAAGCCTGCATCGTGGCGATGACCGATCACGGTCAAAGCTATGATTATCCCAAGGCAGTCGCTTTTGAGATCCAGGATGACAAGATCGAAGACTACATCCATGCAGCAGACTCTCTGAACGTCGGCCGGTTCGACGCTGTGTGTCTGCAGCACGAATTCGGAATTTTCGGTGGCGAAGCCGGAGGCCACGTCCTCGAATTGCTGTCGCGCCTCACCATGCCTGTCGTGACGACGTTCCACACCGTGCTGGGCAGTCCAACGGCCGCGCAACGGGCGGTCATGGAGCGCATTGTCGACGCGTCCTCGAAGGTTGTCGTGATGGCCAACAAGGGCCGCGAACTGCTCCGCAGCGTCTACCGGGTGCCGGATGACAAGATCGAAGTCGTAGCCCACGGCATTCCCGACGTCCCGTTTGTCGCGCCCGATGCGGCGAAGGCCAGGCTCGGGTTTGACGGAAGGTCGGTCATTCTGACATTCGGCCTGCTGTCCCCCAACAAGGGCATCGAAGTCATGATCGACACCATGCCGTCGATATTGGAGCGTCGAGCGGATGCGGTGTATGTCGTGCTCGGCGCAACCCATCCGAATTTGATTCGAGACGAGGGCGAGGCGTATCGCAATCGCCTGATGAGGCGCGTCCGCGAGTTGGGTGTCGAGGACCACGTTGTGTTTCTCGACCGCTTCGTCGACCTGCCCACACTGCTCGAATTCATCTCGATGTGCGACGTCTATGTCACGCCCTACCTTAACGAGGCGCAGATGACGTCGGGAACGTTGGCCTATAGCTTCGGACTGGGGAAGCCTGTGGTCTCGACACCTTACTGGCATGCCCGCGAGCTGTTGGCCGATGGGCGAGGGGTCCTGGTGCCGTTCGGCGATTCGGCGGCGATCGGTGGCAGGATCGCGGAGCTGCTCACCGACGACGTTCGCCGTCAGGCGATGTGCCGGCGTGCCTATGCGATCAGCCGAACAATGACGTGGGAGCGCGCTGCCGAGCGCTACATGTCGATATTTGAGAGTGCGGCCCAGAGGCACTGGCTCAAGGTCATTTCGCCGTCCAATGCCAGCGGGCTCGACTCACGCGGCCCTGCGGTCCCGGACATGCGAATCGGTCATTTCATATCAATGTGCGACGATACCGGACTTTTCCAGCACGCCGTGCACTCAGTGCCCGATCGCTTGCACGGCTATTGCGTCGATGACAACGCTCGCGCGCTGCTCTTGGCCTGCGCCCTCAATAATCCAGGCGAACAGCCGCTGTCGGAAGTCTTGACGGCCCGCTTTGCCGCTTTCGTTCAACATGCGTGGAATCCTGACACCGGCCGGTTTCGCAACTTCATGGGCTTCGATCGAGCCTGGCTCGAAGCCAGCGGTTCCGAAGACAGTCATGCGCGAACGCTTTGGGCCCTCGGCGAGACCGCGCGCAGCGACGCAACTCCGGCGCGGCGCCAGTGGGCGACAGCCTTGTTCGCCGAGGCTTTAGCGGCTGTGGAGAGCTTTCGTTCACCTCGGGCGTGGGCGTTCACGCTTTTGGGTTTGCGCGCTTATTGCGCCGTGGCTCCGGATGATCTCCACGCTCAGGAGACCCGGCATTCTCTTGCCAACAAATTGATGTCTTGTTTGGCCTCGGTCGAAACACCAGACTGGGTGTGGTTCGAGGAAGGGTTGGCTTACGATAACGCGCGTCTGCCGCAGGCTCTGATCATGACAGGCGCGGCGACGCAAACGCCTGAATACGTGCAGGCCGGCTTGAAGTCTCTGCGCTGGCTGATGACGCGACAAACGACGCCGGCGGGGCACTTCCGGCCGGTCGGCACCTCAGGTTTCGGCGAACTGCGGCAACCTCCCCGCGCCTTTGATCAGCAGCCCGTCGAAGCGACGGCCACGATCGCTGCCTGCCTTACGGCCTGGCGGGCGGATGGCGACGCCGAGTGGAAAGCGCTTGCGACCCTTGCCTTTAGCTGGTTCCTCGGCAGGAACGACCTGTCTATCGCACTGGTCGATCCGAGCACCGGCAGTTGCCGCGATGGCTTGCACCCGGACCGTGTCAATCAAAATCGCGGCGGCGAGTCCGTGGTGTGCTATCTGCTTGGGCTTGCGGAGATTCGCCAGCTTGCGCGCGTCAACGCCGACCTGACCGAGCCCGCGGCACTGCGCGCCATGGGCGCATAGACCTTGCCCCCTGCTCAAGCGATCGAGGACACCGTGTCACCGGCCACCTTTCTGAACCGGCAGGCGCTCTATTTGCGTCCCGACCCCGCGCGGGTGATCGTTCGCCCATTCAAACCGGCGACCGAACCGCGCGATCTCAACCCGACCGACAAGACGCGCGCAAATCATATCGTCGACCGGGTTCTCGCCCTCGACCCCGAAGCCGTTGCCTCGCAGCTCGCGGACGTGCTTGAAAACTTTCTTGGCCGGCATCGGAATCTTCTGGAGAAGTTCGAGGCTCGCGCAGACGAAATGGAGGACGCGTTCACCACGCATGGAGTTTTCTCGAATATCCAGCGTCAGCTAATTGGAGCCTACTTTCTCAATGAGTATTCGTTCGAAGCCTCTGCCTTGTTCAACCCCAGCATCGTGCCGCATCCCGACCAATCGGGCGCGCCGAAGGACGGCTTGCGCTTCATTCTCAGCCTCCGCGCCATCGGTGAAGGCCACGTGTCGTCACTGACGTTTCGGACCGGCACATTCGCAGCCGACGGCAGTGTAACTATTGATCCGACGGCGCGCCTTGCCTCGAGCCCCCGGGTTTGTCAGCGCGCACCCGGACCGGACGGCGATCATGTCGAACTGGTCTTCAAGCCCGAGGAAGACCTCAGCGAGCGGGTCATCTTTCCGGTCACCGAATCCCAGTCGAACGGCATCGAGGACGCCCGCTTTGTCGAGTTCAGCGAGGGCGGCCGAAAAACCTACTATGCCACTTATACCGCCTACAGCGGACGGGCGATCCGCTCCGAACTGATTGAGACCGGCGATTTCATGTCGTTCCGGTTTGTGCCGTTGCGAGGGGCCGCGGCACGCAGCAAGGGAATGGCGCTGTTTCCGCGCAAGGTCGCGGGCAGATACGCCATGATCGCGCGACAGGATAATGAGAACCTGTATCTGATCTACTCGGACGACCTGTACACCTGGAACGGCGGTCAGGCCATCCTGAAGCCAGAATTTCCCTGGGAGTTTGTTCAGATCGGCAATTGTGGATCACCTATCGAGCTCGATGAGGGGTGGCTGCTACTGACACATGGCGTCGGCCCCGTGCGCAAATACTCGATTGGGGCCGCATTGCTGGACAAGAACGACCCCTCGAAAGTGCTGGCACGCTCCCGCGAGCCGTTGCTGCGGCCCGAACCGTCGGAGCGCGAGGGATACGTCCCCAACGTCGTGTATACCTGCGGGGCGATGCGGCATAACGACCACATCATTCTGCCATATGCGGTCTCGGACACCTTCTCCAATTTCGCGACCATCAGGATTTCGGCGCTGATGCAGGCGCTAAAAGGTTGACTGCCGCTTGCGCGGCGTCATTTCGTCCGTTGAAAGATCAGGAAGCCAAAATGAGCGAACGACTTGAAACGCTGAAGAAAGCCCGTGAGCGCATGATCGAGGACAGGGATGCACATGCGAAGGTGCTGGCCGCTCCTTTTGACCGGGATAAGGCCGAGCGGGCACGCAACAAGTTCGTCGAGATGCAGATTCTTGTCGATGCGCTGGATCGCGCCATTAGTGGTGAGCAAGCTGTTTCACAAAGAGGCTGAGCCGCGGCGGCAGTGAGGCGCAGCATCGATGAGGAAGCCTGCGCCTGTTGTATTGCTCCAACCGAAGCTCCGGCGCTTCCGCTCTCACCCACAAAGCGAATTGCGCGGTAGCTTATAGTTCACGGTCAGCAACGTGTCGTTCGCGTAGTCGAAAATCAGATTATCGACTTCTGCCATTTCGGCCCGCATTGCATTACAGCAGAAGACCATCCATCGATTGGACGCCTGCCCCTTGCAGATGGCCTGATAGAGTTCTTTGGCATCGATGATAAGATTGCGGCATCCCCCAGCTGAGGCGACGTCCAATCGAGCCCGAATCTCCCTCCTGAAGCGATCAGTTGAAATCATTGCCTATCTTTCTGCGCAAGGCTGGTAGTCGGAGAAGGTCGGCTGACTGGTAACGGAGCGCTGGCGTGACGTGCTAACTGAACACTAGAGGATTGGACGCGGACACCAATAAAAACGCCGCCCGCTTAAATAAAGCGCAGGCGGCGGCTTACCAGCCCCGGGAGGGTGAGAGTAAATCCCGATGAGAATGAGTATCCAGCGCCGTGCCGAGGTTCATCGCTTTGACAAAACGCTTAGAGAGGTGGCTGTAGACCCGGCGAGGCCAACCACTTGTTAACCTCCCCGGCAGCATCGATCTGCCTGGCCTTTCGCAAGAGTTCCGTGCGGCAGATGCCAGGGGGCATCCCGTTGGCCTGCTGGCGCAAATTTATTGCCTCTTGCGCAAGACGGTACTCGAACGTCGATGATTGTTTCAGGATAGGTTGGGCCGACATGCTTCGTGCTCCGCTGTAAGGTTGAGGGGAGCGCTATTCGCGTCCTTACCACCGATAGATGCTACGGGCCGGTCGGCGGTGATGGGAGCCTGCGCCTTTATCTGCGACATAGCCAGGGCTTTGTTCTATTTCCTCGCACAGGATGTGCAAACTGGCCCCAGGGTTTCGCAGCTGGGTAGATCACTCGTCGCCTCTGGACCTCTTATCAGAACGATCAACGCGGTCCGCTCGAAATTCCGCAGGCCCGTCAAGCAGTCGCCTCTTTCTCGTCGATTGGACCTTGGAGCTCGCGGAGGTGTCAGCTCTTTCATCTATCGCAGTGCCAGCCAAGTGAAGAGCACGCTTGCGCTGCCGGCCCACGCGACGACCTTTGACATCCTCTTGCATCATCCTACTGACTCCCTGAGTTGGAGCTATTTGGAATGCAACGAACGGCAGCCGTGAAACTCAGCAACCGCGGCAAATATTCTTTAGCTTCGCTGCGGTGCGAGCTTCTTCCGCAAGGAAAGGATCCTTATGGACAGGCGATGAGTCAGTACTGCTCGCGGAGCGCTCCCTCGCTTTTGGAGGAAAGGCTGCGTCGTAACAGGACAGGCGCGCGCTGGTGCTCTCGATCGAACGGCAATTCGGCTCCGCCGCGAGAGCCGCTGGTGCTGTACCGAACGCTGATGCGAGGAAAAGCGCGGCCGTACACATACCTGTTCGAGCCATTATCATGCTGAACGCCCTTCTATTTGATGTCTGCTCGATCGGGTTTTGCCGGGCGCATGTTCGAAAGCGGCTTACCGGGGGCCACACCAGTCCTTCCGATTCGACTTGCCGCGTGTCAGGTCCCTGCTACTTCTTCTTTGCGGACCCCAAATCCGGCTGCCAAGCGGCATCTTTTCGGCTCGGCGCCGCAGCGATCACCTTCGCCTTTTCCTTCTTCGGCTTCTTGGCTTCGCGATTGCCGCGTTGCTGGCCCTTCGCCATGTCGCTCTCCTGTGATGGTTCGAGTTCGTCGAGTTCGTTGGGCTGCAACACTCGCCCACGGGGAGTGCAGACCCTGACGTCCATGTAGCCTTCGCGCAGCAATTTTCGCGCAAGTCGCAATGCGACCTTTGCCGTGCCGCGGCCGAGGTTCGAGCTGCCGTATTCGTTGGTCCCGCTGACCAGATACGGCACGCGTGTTGCCCTAGCCATTGAGGATGGCGGCCGCGCACACAAGAAGTAGAAGAAACAAGGGAACGATCACCGGCGGCACGATCCATTCAGAGATGCGACCATGCGACATCGAACGCTCCTGCGAAGCCTTCGGCGGGAGCACACGTGACCCTCAGTCACCGGTCGAAGCCGTTGAGAAGTGCGGTGATGCCAGCAACCCTACGCCAGTGCTGAACGAATAGCGAGGGTTAAGTGCCGCGCGGGTGCCGGCTCCGCTGTGACAACTTCGTCCGCGGGCAGGTCACAATAGTGCTGGCTATTGCCGCGCGAGCGGCGCATGGTCGGGACTGCCAGCAACGGTTGGGGCTTCACTTGCGAAAGGCAGCGTGCATGACCATCCGCTCGCGGCGAGAAACCGTCACCTTCAAACATCCGTTCCGAATCCGCGGCGTCGAGCGCGTCTTGCCAGCCGGCGCTTATGAAGTCGTCACGGATGAGGAGACGATCGAGGGACTGACCTTCTCAGCCTATCGCCGTATTGCTACAATGATCACCGTTCCCGCTGAAGCCGGCTGCGGAACGACGGAGATGTTGTCGATCGGCTCGATTGATCTTGCGAACGCACAAGCTGCGGACGCGAGTATCGTCCATGACTGACCTGCCGGTCGATCTCGACAAGCGCCGCGACATGGCCGCGCAGAAGGCCACCGACCTGCGCCGCACCTTGGCTGACGTCGAGGCCAATCTCCGTGAGGTGCGTGAGCGCGAGGCTGATCTCGAAAACCGCATGATGAGCGTTCCTGCCGCGTCCTGGCCGGAGGCGGCTGTGAAGGCACGCCATCTGCTCAACCTCTATGCTGCAAGTCGGCCCGCCGGGGATACGCGCCATCGCGCACTGGTGGCAGCGCTGTTCGGCGATTTCGCCCGGCTGTCGGGGGAGATCTGAGGCGAACGTTGGCCGTTAGCACTCTCGGCCTGACCGGGAAGCGGAAGGCAGCCACAGACGATGATTGGAGGGCCGTGCCGGGTCCCAATCACGTAGCTGAGAGCCAAGCACGACGTCGACCCGCGAAGACCTAGATATGCGTTCAGGTCCTCTCGCGCTGACGCCGACATTCTCTAAACGGGGCGCTCATGATGATCAGATATTTCTTCGATATCAGAGACGATCAGGAGCTCTACCCTGACGAAGATGGAATAGAGTTTTCCACGCAGCGAGAGGCGGAGATAGAGGCGGCTCACACGTTGAAAGGATTGGCACGTGATTTGGCGGGTCAGGAAGACCGCCGGGACGTTGCAGTGGACGTCCGAACGGAGGCGGGCCGCTTGTTTCAGGCGGCACTGATCTTCGAAGCCAATAAATCCAAGTAACAGACCTCTCCTTGTTGCGCGTTTGGACTGTTGGAGATTCTGTTCCGCGTTTGGGCGGCCGTTGCATTGCCCAACTCGCCGCTGCGGCGATCAACAGACGAGTTCGCCGGTCCAAACCTTGAAGCTGAGTAACGTGTTGGGGCCGAATGTCTGGGTGATTGGAACGTCCGCGGCATCGCGGCCCTGTGCGATTAGCACGCGACCGATCCGCGGAATGTTGTTACGCGGATCGAATGTGTACCAGCGCCCGCCGATATAGGCTTCGAACCAGCCGGCAAAGTCGCCAGCGGCATATGGAGGTGCCATGCCAATGTCGCTGAGATAGCCCGTGCAGTAGCGCGCGGGAATGTTCATGCAGCGGCAAAACGCAATAGCCAGATGTGCATAGTCCCGGCAGACGCCGTTGCCTTCGTTAAACACTTCCCAGGCAGTCTTGGTGGGACGGGCGTGTTCGTAGCCGAAAGCGATGTGGTTATGGACGAAGTCGCAGATGCCCTTGACCCGTGCCCAACCGGGCGCGGTCTTCTCGAACAACTTCCACGCTACGTCGGTAAGTCGGTCGGTCTCGACATATCGGCTGCCGAGCAAATACACGATGGTGTCCGGAGGAAGATCTTCCACCGCATGTTGCTGCGCTGATGGTACGATCAGGTCGGGCAGGCCGCTATCTCGTACAATGCCGTCCGCTGTGAGGCGCATGCGGCCGGCGGGCGCAACAAGACGGCTACACCAATTTCCGAAACCGTCGCGATAGGGCGAGATGTGCACTGACGGCTCGCTGACAAGATGATCTGGCACGACGATGTCGGATGCCCGCGTGAAGTGGGTGCCGACAACTGCAATCAGCGGCGTCGGTTGCGGAAAGTCGTAGATCATCTCGAAGCCGACGCGGATTTTCATGGATCTGACTCCAATGAGACGATTGAGAACGTCGCATGAACTGTCTGCGCATCGTCACCGACGAATGCCGCGAGCGCTCAGGCGCGAATGGTATGACATCGCAGCTACGATCGCCAGCAGCATGCTCGTTTGCGACGGACCAACCGTCCAATTCCTGACCGGAACCCATTTCTAACTGAGGGCTTACTAAAGGATGAAAATGCGATCCGGAGTCAAACCTATGTCGGTTCAGCCGGTGCAAGACTGGCTGGCCCAGCCAGTGTCCGACAGGGCGTCCTATCAGGGGGCGCGTCGCACTGTGAGTGAAGCCGACGCTGACATTCTGAGGAAGTGCGCATTAAAGAAGCAGCGCGCGTTGATAGGCACTCTCAATAAACGCGCGCGACAATGAGAGAGTTCAAATGTCCTCATTGTGGGCAGCTATCGGCTTTCGAGAACTCCGAATGCAATGGGTGTAAGCAGCCCTTGACGTTCGATCCTGAGAGGATGGCAATGGTTGGCGCGGGAAGCGCCCTGGAATGCGTCAATCGAAATATCATCGGTTGCAATTGGTGCGCTGTTGCGCCGGCTCCCTACTGCCTGTCCTGCTCCCTGACCCAGGTCATTCCCAGCATGCAGAATAAGCAAAATGTGTCGCTGTGGACGCGCGTGGAGGAAGCAAAGCGCAGACTGATCTACGACCTGCGACGGCTCCGCCTACCCATCGCGTCCGCAGGTGGATTTCAGCTGGCATTTGAGATTCTGTCCGACGAGCATGGACCGGTCCTGACGGGGCACGAATCCGGCCTGATAACGGTTAACCTTGCGGAGGCCGACGATGTGCAGCGCGAGAGCAGGCGCGTTTCCTTTCGTGAGCCTTATCGCACCCTTCTTGGTCATTTTCGACACGAAATAGGGCACTTCTACTGGAATGCCCTGATACACGAAGGAGGATTCCAATCACCCTTTCGGCTGGTGTTCGGCGACGAGACCGAGAATTATCAGGCTGCGCTTGCCGCCTATTACGCCCGTCAAGATCGGTCTGACGACCGGACAAGTCACATCAGCATGTATGCGACATCTCATCCCTGGGAAGACTGGGCAGAAACCTTCGCCCACTTCTTACATATCGTTTCGACCCTGGATTCGTTGGCAGGACTTCCGCTGTCCTTGGACGCGCGCGCTCAGCACACACTTAGCGATCCCTATCTCGAAAGCGATTTTGGTGCACTTTTGGAGTTGTGGAGCCCGCTCGCGCTGACGATCAACCGTCTCAACCGTTCACTAGGTCTTGCCGACGCGTACCCGTTCGACATTTCCCCGGCAGTTAAAGGCAAACTACACCTGGTTCATATGGCGATTTCGGCTTTTAGGAATCGGCAAGAATCAACGGCCGCGGGGTAGGTTATCGATTGTCGGCCATATCTATCGGATCCGCTCGTGCTGGGGGAGCAGTCGTGCGCGCTCGGACTTGAGGACCCGGCCTCAGAATGCGCCAACAACCAAATCAATGGCCTCGCTGAACTGCGAAGCAAAGCTCATTTTTATATGCTCGGGGGCGGGCTATTCCCTACTTCAAAGTTGAGGCTTCCTTGGTGATGGCCGCGATTGCCGTGCCAGACTTTCGAACAATGCTGGTAAACTGCTCATCCGATAGCTTGAGTGTCACACCGTCACAGCCTCGTCAAAGTACCGGTGCTTCGAACCGCTTCGCAGAATCGGCATTGCCAGGTCTTAGTGCAAAGCGGACCTTCTTCGATAGCGCGCGATCGGGCCAGCGGCGTAGGGCACCATCGGACGACCAAAGCAGCGCTTTCTGATCTCTGACGGTATAGGAAGCTAGGCTGCGGGTGCGACAGTGTCGATTTCCGCCACGTATACAGAGCTACTCAGTCGATTGACTCCGATAGATAACGGAATTGGCAGTATTCCGAGAGGCATAAATTATTCTGTGAATTCAAGACCGAGAAAATGCGGCGGGTATACCGTCGGCATTTGTCCGTCAGAATCGAGAAATTTTGCTTGCAAATCAACGACGAAGGGCCGTTCGAAATGATAGAGTGGGAGTAGGGGAGCTCCTCCTCAGGTTCAATAACACTGAATTAGGTCGTTACTTCCCGGAGAGGCGGCGCGGCAAGAATCATGGGATTTGGGGTATTCATCCATCGATCGGACTCGATCTACGATGACAGCCCGGCTGAACGATATCAGTTTCCCAGCCAGTATTTGCGTCGCGTTGAAGCCTGCATCGGCGACTGGATCATCTACTATGAACCGCGCAAGGTCGCCGAAACGCGCGGTTACTTTGCGATTGCTCGGGTTCAGCGGGTCATTCCCGACCCCAATACTTCAGGGATGTATCTCGCTCTAATTGAGCCCGGAAGTTATCTTGATTTTGCCAATCCGGTTCCTTTCAGCGGACCCATGGGTCTCGTGGAACGCGGCGTCTTGAATGAGCAGGGCCAAATTTCGGGACGTGCTCAGTCAGCAGTCCGCCCAATCTCGCCCGACGATTTCAATAGAATATTCGAACTCGGTTTCGCGGAGAGCGCGCCGCTGCTGCCGCGGGTCGACGCCGATGTTCGATTGTCTCAAATTGGTGAAATGGAGCAGGCGCTATTCACCTTTGAGCAACAGCGAGATCGCGTCAGCCTTACCGTATCGCGAGTTTTACGCGACCGCGTTTTTCGTCGTATCGTACTGCGCGCCTACGACGAGCGCTGCGCCATTACCGGGCTAAAGCTCATTAATGGCATGGGACGCGCAGAGGTCGCGGCGGCGCATATTCGCCCAGTGGAGGCAAACGGGCCGGACATCGTAAGCAATGGGATCGCTCTCTCCGGTACCGCGCATTGGATGTTCGATCGTGGTTTGATCAGCTTGGCCGACGATCTGGAAATACTGATCTCGCGCCACACAAACGACCTGGAAGGGGTTCGATCGGTTATCAACAAGACTGGCCGTGCGCTTGAGCCAAGAAGACCATCGGATCGACCTCATCCACATTTCCTCCAATGGCACCGCGAATATTGCTTCAAGCAATAGGCGAGCCCCGAGAGTCACGCGCTTCAGCTCGGCACAAGCGTTTGATGTGGACCGCGCTCTGGCATGATACGGCTTGCGTATCGCGCCTCTGGAGTCAGTGCTGATGTCCGCCGCCAACACCCAACCCGCCGCCACTTCCAACGAATCCGACCCCGAAACCCTCGGCTGGATGCAGGGCTTCCCACCATCCCCGGACCGCACCATCACCTTCCAGGACGGCTCCTTCCGCAGTTTCCCAGAACTCCGCTGGGCCTGGAGCAACATCCGCCAGCTCGTGCCCACCGTGAACGTCTGGCGCGGGGCGGGGCCCGCATCACCTCTGCCGCGTGCGGATCACGACATCGGCTCGGTTGCCTCGACCACGATGGACGGGCGGCCCATGACCTTCGCGAAGATGCTGGAGGAGACCTACACCGACGGCATCGCGGTGCTGCATCGGGGCAGGCTGATCTATGAGCGCTATTTTGGTGCGCTGAAGCCGCACAAGCCGCATATCGGCATGTCCGTGACGAAATCGTTCACCGGCACGCTTGCCGGCATTCTGGTCGCGGAAGGCAAGATCGATCCGCAGGCGCCAGTCACAGACTATGTGCCGGAGCTGAAGGCGAGCGCGTTTGGCGATGCGCGCGTGCACGAGGTCATGGATATGACCACGGGGCTCGTCTACACCGAAATCTACACCGACAAGAATTCGGACGTGTGGGGCTTGCGGCGCGCCAACGGCATGGCGCCGATCCCGCCGGACTATGAGGGTGCGACCAACATCTTCGACTTCCTCATCGCGCAGAAGAAGCAGGGCGAGCACGGCAAGACGTTTGCCTACAAGACCGTCAATTCCGACGTGCTCGCCTGGATCATCAGGCGCGCCAGCGGCATGACGTTGTCCGATTGTCTCTCCGAGCGCATCTGGCAGCCGATGGGGGCGGAGGAGGACGCGCATTATCACGTCGACCGTATCGGCACCGAGAGCGGCGGCGGCGGCCTCTCCACGACGCTGCGCGATCTCGCCCGCTTCGGCGAGACCATCCGCAATCACGGCCGCTTCAACGGCCGCCAGATCGTCCCGTCGCAGGTCGTCGAGGACATCGCGCGCGGCGGCGACCCCGAAAAGTTCAGGCCGGCCGGCTACACCACGTTGCCCGGCGCGTCCTATCGCAATCAATGGTGGGTCACGCACAACGCGCACGGCGCCTACATGGCGCGCGGCGTTCACGGCCAGGGCATCTACATCGATCCCAGGTGCGAGATGGTGATCGCGCGCTACGCCTCGCACCCCGTCGCCGGCAACGCCGCCAACGACCCCGTGACGCTGCCGGCCTACATGGCGCTGGCGAAGGCGTTGATGGCGGGCGGGTAGAGGGCCAAACCGCAAGATCGGTCGAGCGCATCATGGCCATCACCGTCTAACTCGAGCCGCCACGGAGGAGGGACGATGAAGGCGGCGCTGCAAAACTATCAGGATCGGATGCGACGGGTGCTGGAGCACATCGACCGGCATCTCGACGATGATCTGGACCTGGACAGGTTGAGCGCTGTTGCGGCCTTCTCGAAATTTCATTTCCACCGGCAGTTCACGGCGACTTTCGGGTTGTCGGTGCATCGCTATGTCCAGCTCGCCCGCATGAAGCGCGCTTCATACCGGCTGGCCTACAGGGACGACGAGCCTGTCACTGATATTGCGATGGATGCCGGTTACGACGCACCGGATGCTTTCGCCCGCGCCTTTCGGCAACGGTTCGGGCAATCGCCGTCGTCGTTCCGGAAATCGCCGGTGTGGGAACCGTGGCTGTCGGCCTTCGGGCCTCTCGATATTGCGAGGAGCAAGCTCATGCAGAAGATTTTTACCACTGACGACGTGACGACCCGCGACGTGCCGCCAACGAAGGTCGCGATCATGGAGCATCGGGGGAGCCCTGCGACGCTTCCCGCCACCATCCAGCGCTTCATCGCCTGGCGCAAGAAAACCGGCCTGCACCCCAGCACAAGTCCGACCTTCAATGTCTGGCGTTCCGAACGCCGTCCTGCCTCGCCTGCCGATTACAGCGTGGACCTCTGCGTCGGCACTGACCGGCCGATCGCGGCGAATGAAGAGCTCAAGGCCGGCGAGATCCCCGGCGGGCGTTGCGCCGTGCTGCGCGTCGTCGGCCACACCGACAATCTCGAGCCGGCCGCGCTCTACCTCTACCGCGACTGGCTTCCGGCCAGCGGCGAGGAAGCGCGCGACTTCCCGATCTATTGCCAGCGGCTGAGCTTCTTCCCGGAGGTGCCGGAGCATGAAGCGGTTGCGGATTTGTTTTTGCCGCTGAAATAGCGACCTCGGCCGTCATGGTTCGAGACGTCCGCTCACGCGGGCTCCTCACCATGAGGGCCACACTTCATTTCAAGTGCGATAGCCCTGCCTCTCGGTCGCAACAACCGGACAGACCGACATCCGAGACGGTGCAGCTCGCGCCTCACCCACGCGCCTCCTGCCAATGCGGATAGGTGACGTAGGCCGTGACGGCGCCATGCTCGTGTGAGCGGATCGTGACCGTCTCGCCCTTCGGCATGTAGACGATCTCGCCGGGACCCGCGGTAACGGTGCTGCCGTCGCTCGTGACCGAGAGCTTGCCCTCAAGGACGATCATGACATCGTCTACCCTGATCGTCTCCTCGAGATTCTGGTTTGGCGCGTAGCGGCCGAAGCCAATCGTGATCGCTCCACCGTGACGTTGGTCGACCAAATTGCCGACGAAGATATCGCCGTCCTGTGCCGGTGAGCGTTCGAGCGAAGCCTCGGAGATGGCGAATTTGCGAACTTTCATGAATTCCTTCCGTCTTGCGGGATGGGAGATCGATAGACGCTTGAGTAGGTGTTTTGTTCACGCCGGCTGCGAGGCCGTTTGACGCGGCAATATAAGGATTGACTTATATTAGCTCTGATCGATATTAATCCTCGCACCAAACGAGTCGGGAGGAACGCCATGGAGATCGACGTTGCCAGGGTCCTGGGGCTTGTTACGCGTTCAGTGAAGAATTTCGAGAAAGATGGAAAAGCGGCCAGCACGGTGACACTGACGCGGCTCTACGACACGAGCGTCGACGATCTCTGGGACGCCGTGACCAGCCGGCACCGCATTCCGCGCTGGTTCCTGCCGGTCGAGGGGGACCTCCAACTCGGCGGAACGTACCAACTGAAGGGGAATGCGGGCGGCACCATCACGGCGTGTACGCCGCCGGACCGTTTCGCAGCGACGTGGGAATTCGGCGGCGCGGTCAGCTGGATCGACGTCAAGCTGGCGGCAGAACGGCATCAGGCCCGTCTGACGCTGGAGCACACCGCGATCATCGAGGACCATTGGAATCAGTTCGGTCCGGGCGCGGTGGGCATTGGCTGGGACCTCGCCATTGCGGGACTTGAGCGATTTGTTGCGACCGGGGCATCGGTCGACCATGAAACGGCCGAGGCGTGGATGGGATCTCCTGCCGGCAAGGAATTCATGACGAGAAGCGGCGAATATTGGTGCGCGGCGCACATCGCAAGCGGGGTCGATCCTGACACGGCGAAGCAGCGCTCGGACCGCACCATCGCCTTCTATCGCGGCGAGATGCCGCCCGATGTCGCACATCCGGGCACCGGAAGCTGATGCACGTCTTCGAGGTCCTCGCCGATCCTGTGCGCCGTCGCATCCTCGAACTGATCGCGCCTGGCGAAATGACGTCCGGCGAGGTCGTCGAGATGATCGGGGCCGAGTTCGGAATCACGCAGGCGGCCGTGTCGCAGCACCTCAAGGTGCTCCGCGAGAGCGGCTTTGCAACGGTTCGGCCGGAGGCGCAAAGGCGCCTTTATTCGGTCGACGTCGCGGGGCTTCGCGCGGTGGACGCGTGGATCGCTCAGTTCAGGAATTTTTGGGAGCCGAAGCTCGACGCGCTGGCGACCGAAATCGCGCGCGGCAAGCGGGAGCGTCGTAACGCGCCGGTCGCCAAGCGGAGCGGGAAGAGGGCCTGAGCTTCGCGCAGCGAAGCCCATCAATACCGCGCGTCGATCAAGGTCGGTTTCGCCTGGCTCTCCCCACCCCCGAAAGGCGTTTTTTGTCGTGTATTGTCGGCCGCTTCTGGCCAGAGCTGTCGAGCATGGCTCGGATCAACGCCACGAGATCTGCGACCGCCGTGGCCGCGGCGGCGAAGGAGCTGGGGTAGGCCTGCGGATAAGCCAATTTAGGAATTCCGCCCCATCTTCTCGAACTTCTTCACCAGCCGCTCCCGCTTCAGCCGCGACAGGCGCTGGATCCAGAACATCCCGTCGAGCTGGTCGATCTCGTGCTGATGGCAGACGGCGCGCAGGGCCTCCGACTCCTCGGTGCGGGCATTGCCGTCGATATCCTGATAGCTGATGCGCACGCGCGCATGGCGCTGGACCTCGTCGTTGACCCCGGGCATCGAGACGCTGCCTTCGCGGTGCATGATCATCTCGGGCGAGGCCCACGCGACGACCGGATTGACGTAGGTCTGCGCACCGTCCTTGGCGTCGAGCTCGAGCACGACGACGCGCAGTGGCACGCCGACATGCGGCGCGGTGATGCCGATGCCGGGCGCGGCGCGCATGGTGTCGAGCAGGTCCTGCGCGAGCTCACGCAAGCCATCGTCGAACACGGTGACGGGGCGGGCCGGCATCCCGAGGCGGCGATCGGGGTACCGGACGATGGGGCGGATGGTCACGATCGGACCGGCCGGTGCGGCCGGACCCCTGCAGCGAGGACCGGCGATTCCGGAGGCCGCCAGGCGCGGTTCGTGATTGTGTGCATGATCAGTCTGTCATAACCTTGAGTTGTGTCCGGAGTTTTCATGGACGGACACGGGATACACCTTTCTTCATTTTTGCACCTGGTTTTTTGGGGGGAAGGAACATGACCGTCGTCGATTCGGCCGGCAAGGAAGACCGGCTGCGGCTGGTGCCGGATGTCGTGACCAAGTACGCCTTGGCGATCTGCTGTGTGATTGGACCATTGTTGCTGGGCTATCTGGCGCCCAATCAGGTTGCCGACAGTCTCATGCCACTGCTGGCTGACAAGGCCGTCGTCAGTTTCGTCCTCCCAAACCCCGACGCCGAGTCCATCGCAAAAATCGAGAAGCTGAAGACCACCCTTGCCGAGAAGCAAAAGACGGTGAGCGAGAAGCAGGGCGCGCTGGATCGGCTGGTCGCGGCGGGTACTGCCGAGGACAAGCAGAAGGACGCGAAAGCTGCGGTCGAGACTGCACAGGCGGCGGAAGCGGCCGCCAAGGTCGAGATCGAGAAGGCGGAACGGAGCCGGGACACGGATCGGACCATCGCCCAGTCCAGGCAGATCGCCGATACGTTGACGGCGCGATACAATTACGCGGCGGCGAGCGGCCTGCTGTACCTCGTCAGCGCAGCGACCTTGCTGCTGGGTGGAGCGATCGTTTTCCGCCGCAGCAGGACGTTGTTCGTCGTGGGGCTGGTGCTTTCCCTCATTCTCGCGTGGACCGTTACGAAAGCCCCGACGGCTTATGCCAATGCGGGCCAGACGTTCCTCAAGCTTCTGCTGGATCAGGCCGATCAGAACCCCGGCGTCTTCGGGCCGCTGTTCCAGGCTTACAAGAACGCCTCCTTCAAGGTCAGCGACGCCATCAGGCTGATCATCGACATCAATACATTCGTCGGACTGCTGGCGGTCGGTGTCGCGCTGTTGGCGTTTGCGGTGCTTTCCGGCCCCGAGGAGAAGCCCTCACTCCCAAGTCTCGAGGAGCGAAAGTCAAATCTTCAGCGGATGATCATGCTCAGCTCGGCCATCCTGGTGGTTGCGACGCTCGCGAGCAAGGTGGTGATGGATTGGCCGCTCGGTCTGATCGTCACGTCGCAAGCTGACGCCCTGAGGCCCCTGGCAAATGCCCTGACCAGTCACCTCGGCATGACAGGAACGATAGCCCTGTTCGCCGCGGCGGCACCTGCGTTGGCCGGCTGGTATCAGGACGTGAAGCGCTATCGTCTTGACGCGCCGCCCGCGCCCGCGGGTCAAAAGCAGGATGCCGACAAGCTGGACTTCGGCGTTCCCGCTGCCGTGACGAGTACCCTCGCCATTCTGGGGCCGGCATTGACCTCACCGGTCTTCGTCACTTTCAAGGGGATCGTCGAGATGATTGCGGGAGGCAAGGGCAGCGGGTGAAGCGCGGCGGGTAAAGCGTGGCCTGACGCGCCAATGCCCGTCGGTCGGGCTGGCGGGCAGGCCCCCACCGCTCACGGATCATTGAAGCATCCTGTCGTTGACTACCTACCAACTGGAAGGTAGCCAACATTCATGAGCAACGCTTCCTCGACATCCGACGACATTCTCGCCTGCGCACGCACGCTGATCATTGCCGGCGGCTATAACGGCTTCAGTTATGCCGACGTGGCCGAAGTCGTCGGTATCCGCAAGCCCAGCATCCACCACCATTTCGCCAGCAAGGTCGATCTCGTTCGCACCCTCGTGTCGCGGTACCGCGAGGAGGCTGCAGTGGGACTGGCGGCGCTCGAACGCAATGTCCCGGACGCCGGAGAACAGCTCAAAAACTATCTCGCCTATTGGGAAGCGTGCATCAAGGACGCGACCGCTCCGTTCTGTGTCTGCGCGCTGCTCGCCAGCGAGCTTCCGATTCTGCCCGATGAGGTCGCACTTGAAGTGCGGGCTCACTTCCGCGCGCTGGCGACCTGGCTGACCTCGGTGATGGAGCGCGGCAAGCGGAAGGGGCGGCTTCACCTCTCCAACTCAGCCAGGGTCGAGGCTGAAGCATTCATGGCGACCGTTCACGGCGCGATGCTGTCGGCGCGCGCCTATGGCGACCCCAGGATGTTCGGGACCATCACCCGGCCGCTGCTGGAGCGGCTGTCCGCCAGGCACTGAGACAATCGTCGAAGCCGACATCCCGCAAGCAGGCAAGCAATCCGACCGGTGAACGGATCTGCTTCACCCATCAAACTACCAACTAGTAGGTAAGGAGCGACAAATGAGAGATCATCTGCAGGAACAGGCCGGTCAGGAGCAATGGCTGAAGCTCTACTACTTCACGCGCGCGGCGTTTTCCGTCGCCTGGGTCGCCGCTGCGTTTGTCGCCGGAGGGTCGTCTGCCCCGATCGCCGCAGGTCTGCTCGTCGTCTATCCGGCATGGGATGCCGCAGCCAACTTCCTCGACGCGACGCGCAGCGGCGGGCTCGATCAAAATCGCACGCAGGCCCTGAACGTCCTGGTCAGCCTGGCAACGACTGCCGCCGTCATTCTCACCTTGCAGATCAGCATGAACTGGGTGCTCGCCGTGTTCGGCGCCTGGGCCATCCTGTCCGGACTGCTCCAGCTAGGGACGGCCGTCCGGCGCTGGAAGCGCAATGGCGCGCAATGGGCCATGGTGCTCAGCGGCGGCCAGTCGGCCCTGGCAGGCGGCTTCTTCATCGCTCAAGCCGCAATGCCGGCGATTCCGTCGATCGCGAATGTTGCAGGCTACGCTGCGGTCGGTGCGCTCTACTTCCTGGTCTCGGCGATCTGGCTGGCCGTCGGCGCGTGGAGGCGTCGCGCAAGGCGCGCCTTCTAACGGGAGCGATGCGCGCGGCCCTGATCGGCAGAGTCTTGTGTGTGCAGAAATCGAGACCGGCGGGAGGATGACATCCTGCCGGCGTTTTCCCCGACGCGTCAAAATCGCTTTCATGCTGATGATGGACCGCAATTCGGACGACGTCGCCAGATTGGTCAACGCTGGATCGGGAAGCCGCGGCTGGAGACTGGTGCGTGGACTCATAACGAAAGCTTGGATCACAGGGGGCTGGGCCCCGCCGCGAGTGCGAGGATCGGCTCGGTCCTTTGCTCGTTCACCGTTCAGGAAGGCCCGCCTTACGCAAACCCTCAGCGATACGCTCAAATTCAGCAAGGAAAACGACGTTATCGGACCACGCAGACCCATCCTGCAGCCAAAGGGCAACCGTGTAGTTGGGCCTGAGCCGACGAAGCTCGCTGATGGCGGCAAGAGCTTCGGGCTCACGTCCCGTCCATGCGTTGGCGGCGGCGAGATCTGCGTACGCAATCCAAAAGGGATTCACCGTGATGGAGCGGCTGCACCAGTCTATTGCTTCATCATATTGAGCGAGATGGCTGTGCGCATGACAGGCGTAGAAGTACCACGTGCTTAGGAGCGGATCGCGGGGGCTCAGCCGGATGGCCATTTGGAGAGGGGCAAATGCCTCCGCAGATCGGCCGACACGTATCTTGGCAGCGCCCAGCGCGCCATGAGCCGGGGCGAGGCTAGGATTTATGCCGATTGCCGCCGTATACGCGCTAACAGCAGCGTCGAGATTCCTGCCCTTGGCCCGTTGGATCTCGCCCTTGACAAAATGTGCCATTGCGTCGCTGGGAAACCGCGCCAAAACCTGATCTACCGCATTCTCAGCGCGCTGCAGCTTATCGGCGGGTGCATCAGTCCAACGATAATTGACTTGTATTGCCAACGTATCTGCCAACCCCACGAGGGCCTTAGGGTAGCCGGGGTCGATCTGCAGCGCGCGCTCGAAGAGGCCGCCCGACAGGGCCACCTGTTCGCGGGAATAGGGCCGATTGAGCACGGCCAGTCCCCGCATGGTAAGATCGACCGCGTCGGGGTTGTTGGGCCGCGCAACCTCGGCGTCGCGGCTTTCGTGGTTAGTCAGCTCGAGATCAAGCCGCCGCGCCAATCCACCCGTGATGACATCCTGAAGCTGCAACGATTTGGACCACTCACCGTCGACTCCCTCCGACCAGATCTGTGCTCCGGTTCGCGTATCGATCAACCGGGCATTGATCCGAACTATTGACTCCGTTCGGCGCAAGCTACCATCGAGGATATAGCGGACGCCGAGTTCGCGGCGAACGCGCTTTGGGTCAACGTTCTTATAGGCACGGGCTGTACTCGGCGCGATCACGAAGCTGTCCTCGATACGTGAGAGATCAGCGCTTAGATCGTCAGCGACACCTTCCGCAAAGTATTCCTGCTCGGGTTCGTTACTCAAATTTGTAAATGGCAGCACGACAATCGATAGACGATGGTTCACCAGTTGCGGCTCATTCCAACGCATGTACCAGTAACCAAGACCGCCGCCAGCCATGAACAGGAGAAGCGCCATCGTTAGAGCCATCCGAGCTCGCCGCCAACCATGCGCAAGCCACTGGACAAACGGAAAGCCCGAAACGACCGGCAGCGTATCGGAGAGCTGCGAAGCATAGGCTCGGACTGGGAGAGCGATATTTTTGAGGCTCTGCTCGCCCAAATCAGCGAACTCAACCCCGACCTTGCCACGGACTTGATCGTAGGCGGCGGAAGATATGCAGATGCCGCCGGCCTCCGCGATGCCTTCAAGCCGCGCCGCGACATTCACGCCATCGCCAAAGATGTCATTCGGCTCGACAATCACATCGCCGATATTAATTCCCACACGGAAGACTATGCGCTTGGCTTCTGGATCATCGATTGTAAGTTCCCTGACGCGGGCCTGAAATTGTACAGCAGCTCGAACCGCTTCGACCGCGCTCGGAAATTCCGCCAAGAAGCCATCGCCGGTGTTCTTGACGATGCGGCCACCGTGTTCGGCAACTGCTGGGGCGACTGCGTGCGTCAAGAGCGCAGTCAGTTTGGCATGCGTAGCCTCTTCGTCATTGTGCATGAGCCGCGAATAGCCGGCCACGTCGGCGGCCAATATCGCCGACAGCCTGCGTGCGACCCGGGCTGCCCGCTCCTGCACCATGGTCGGCTCTCCATGCTCATTTTTACGACGGATGTGCGACCATGCCAACCGCGCGATGTCCACCAAGACCGGCCCCATAGCTAAAACGTTAGCTGCCCTGACCGATTGTTCAGTGGACGCCCCTATGTCGCCAATTGGCCCATCGCGACATACTGCGCTGCCGCACGAACTTGGTCTCGCTGTAGGAGCAAAGTGGACGTAGTCATAAATCACGTCGGTACACGGCCTAGATAGGGCGTGCCGTCCTTGTGCACGAACCGGCCGTCGGAATTGGCGCTCATCATGTCGATGTCGGAGCATGTCGTGAGATCGTCAGGCGCGCGCGAGCCGACTTCGAGATAGACCGCCGTCACATTGGAGCGGTTGATCATGTGATGGCCGTTGCCGCTGCCCTTCGGGAAGGCGGCGCAGTCGCCTGCGCGCAGCACGGTTTCGCTCTGGTCCTCGACCAGCACCACTTCGCCTTCGAGCAAATAGACGAACTCGTCCTCATGCGAATGCCAGTGCCGCTGGCTCGACCAGTTGCCCGGCGGCAGGCGCATCAGATTGACGCCGAAATCGGCAAGGCCGCCGGCATTGCCGAGCCGCTGCCGAATGCGCTCGGCGCACGGGGCGTTGAAGGGGGCCGGATAACCCGAGCCCTTCCGGGCCGGGACAGTGGCAAGATCGATCTTGGGCATGAACGCGTCCCCGGGATTTCACATCGAACTTATGCGGGGCAAGTCGGCTGTGCCAGAGGCTGCCGCCTGCGGAATTGCGTAGCGCCGGTGCGGCCGCACTGGCTTGAAGACCTTCAATCCCGAGCAGCATGCGCGTCTGGCCGCCCTGATCGCGCGGGTGCTGAAGCCCGGCGGCGTGTTCTCCATGATCGAGGCGTCCGACCCGAAAGGATGGTGGCTTCGGCCGCTCTACCTGTTCCATCTCAGGGTGGTCCTGCCCCTGGTCGAGCGGACCCTGCTGCGCGGCGCACAGGATTTTTCGATGATCGGCACCTACAGCACGAATTTTGGCAGCGCCGCCGAGATCGCAGGCCTTCTGCAAAATCAGGGCCTCGAAGTCGAATTCACCAGATACTTTTTCGGCTGCGCGACCGGCGTTGCGGGCCGCAAGGCCGGATAGGGGCGTGCACACGCGCGATCTGGTGTGTGGAGTGCCGAGGTCGACGTGAGGACGGCCACCGCGACTTCGCTGGAGCTACGACTGGAGTGACGGCCAGTGTCATGCGGGGGCTTGGCGAGATCTTGGCGGGATCTGAGCATCACCGCGCGCAGGATCAGCGGCGCGTCGAGGTGAACGGACGTCCGGTGGTGATGAAATCGAGCTCGGCGGGATGATGACATCATGCCGGTGTTTTGCCCGACGTGTCAAATCACGGCGTGGCACCGCGAGTCACTGGCATCGTCATTTTCCTCGCCTCGTAAGTCATTGATCCCGCTAGGGCCGGCTACTGTGCATGGGGTTGTTTTCGACCTTCTTGTCGGCGGAACACGAGAGCCGCCCGCGAAAAATTGCGTTACGCTGTCGGCCCGCACTGTTCCCATTCGTCTTCCACCCAGACAGACCTGACGGGAGACAGACATGACCGCTATCCCTTATCGCTGGGTGATCGTCGCCGCCGGCGGCCTGCTCGGCTGCGTCGCCATCGGCGGCATGTTTTCGCTGCCGGTGTTTTTGCAGCCGATCGCCAAGGACACCGGCTGGTCAGTGACCGGCATCTCCAGCGCGATGACGATCGGCTTTCTGGCGATGGCCTGCACCAGCATGGCCTGGGGCACGCTGTCCGACCGGTTCGGGCCGCTGCCGGTGGTGCTGACGGGATCGACCGTGCTGTCGCTCAGCCTGTTCGCTGCGAGCCACGCGACCTCGCTGATCGCGTTCCAGTTCGTGTTCGGCCTGCTGGTCGGCGCCTCCTGCGCTGCGATCTTCGCGCCGATGATGGCGACCGTCACCGGCTGGTTCGATACCCATCGCAGCCTCGCCGTGTCGCTGGTGTCGGCCGGCATGGGCATGGCGCCGATGACGATGGCGCCGCTCGCGGGATGGCTGGTCTCCGGCCATGACTGGCGCACCTCGATGCAGATCGTGGCGCTGGTGGTCGGCGCCATCATGATCCCGGTTTCGTTCCTGGTGCGCCGTCCGCCCGCGCTCGCGCAGGCCGCGGCCGCGCCGATGGGCGAGGGCGCCGTGCAAGGCGAGATGTCGCGGAGCGAGGCGCTGCGCTCGCCGCAATTCCTGATCCTGCTCGCGACCAACTTCTTCTGCTGCGCGACCCATTCCGGGCCGATCATCCATACCGTCAGCTATGCCGTGAGCTGCGGCATCCCGCTGATCGCCGCGGTGACGATCTACAGCATCGAGGGGTTTGCGGGCATGGGCGGCCGCATCGCCTTTGGATTGATGGGCGATCGCTTCGGCGCCAAGCGCGTGCTGGTCTCGGGGCTGCTGTTGCAGGCGTTCGGCGCGCTCGCCTATGCCTTCGCGCACCAGCTTGCGACGTTCTACGCGGTCGGTGCCGTGTTCGGATTCATCTATGCCGGGACCATGCCGCTCTATGCGGTGCTGGTCCGCGAAAACTTTCCGCTGCGGATGATGGGCACCGTGATCGGCGGCACCGCGATGGCCGGCAGCCTCGGCATGGCGACGGGCCCGCTTGCCGGCGGCCTGATCTACGATGCCTTCTCCAGCTACGCCTGGCTCTACATCGCCTCCTGGGCGATGGGCCTCGGCGCGTTCCTGATGGCGATGAATTTCAAGCCGTTCGCGAAGCCGCAAGGCGAGGTGGCGGTGGCGACGGCGCAGGCCTAGCCGCGCCGCTGCACGTGCTCGATCAGCGCGCGCAGTTTTGGCGCGACGTTGCGGCGGCTCGGGTAATAGAGATAGAAGCCGGCGAAGGAGGGGCAGTAGTCTTCGAGGATCGGCACCAGCTCGCCGCGGTCGATGGCGGGACGGAAGCTCGCCTCCATGCCGAACGTGATGCCGGCACCGGCGACGGCGAGCTTGATCATCAGCGCCATGTCGTTGGTCGTGATCTCGGGCACCACCGCGACGCTGAACTCCTTGCCGCCGTCCGCGAACTCCCAGCGATAGGGCACGACGTTCGGCGCCGGCCGCCAGCCGATGCAGCGAAACGAGGCGAGCTCGGACGGATGCGCGGGGACGCCGAAGCGTTCGCGAAACGATGGCGCGCAGACCGCGAGCTGTCGTTCGTCGCCGGCGATCGGTACCGCGATCATGTCCTGCTCGATCACCTCGCCGAGGCGGACGCCGGCATCATAGCCGGCGGCGACGATGTCGAATTCCGCATCGGTCACGGTGATGTCGAGCTGCAGCTCGGGGTTGGCCGCGGCGAACGCCGCGAGAGATGGCCCCGACAGAAAATGCTCGGCGATCGAGGAGACCGCGAGCCGCAACAGACCGCGCGGCTGGCCGCGCAGCGCCTGCGTGCTGCCGAGCGCGGCGCGCATGTCCGCGATGGCGGGGGCGATCTCCGCATGCAGCCGCTCGCCGGCCTCGGTCAGGCTGACGCTGCGCGTCGTGCGCTGGACCAGCGCGATGCCGAGATTTTCCTCCAGCCGCCTGATGGTCTGGCTCACGGCCGAGCGGGTCACGCCGAGACGGTCGGCGGCGGCACGGAAATTCCGTTCTTCGGCGACCAGCGCAAAGACGGCGAGGGCGTTGAGGTCGGTTTCCATTGGTTAGATTGTCTTGTCAGGCTGGTTAGGGATCGTCGTCTTATCACGACGGCGGCTCCGGTCCATCTTCCCGCCATCAATCCGAACGCGAAGAAGGACCGTTCATGCCAATGGATAAAATCGTTCTCATCACCGGCGCCTCCAGCGGTATCGGCGCAGGCATCGCACGCGAGCTGGCTGCGGCTGGCGCCAAGGTCCTGCTCGGCGCGCGGCGCGCCGATCGCCTGAAGGCGCTGGCAGCCGAATTGAACGAGCGGGGTGGAACGGCGCTCGCGCATCCGCTCGATGTTACCGACTGCGCCAGCGTTGCGGCCTTTGCGGACGCCGCGCGCGGCGTCTGGGGCCGGGTGGACGTGATCGTCAACAATGCCGGTGTGATGCCGCTTTCGCTGATGGCCTCGCTCAAGGTCGAGGAGTGGGACCGGATGGTCGACGTCAACATCAAGGGCGTGCTCTACGGCATCGCCGCGGTGCTGCCGGAGATGGTGGCGCGCGGTTCGGGCCAAATCATCAACATCGCCTCGATCGGTGCCCTGAGCGTGTCGCCGACGGCGGCCGTCTACTGCGCGACCAAATATGCGGTGCGGGCGATCTCGGATGGCCTGCGCCAGGAGCACGACAACATCCGCGTCACCTGCATCCACCCCGGCGTGGTCGAAAGCGAGCTCGCGGGCACCATCACCGATCCCGTGGCCGCGGAGGCGATGAAGACCTATCGGGCCATTGCGATTCAGCCGGATGCCATCGCCCGCGCGGTGCGCTTCGCCGTCGCGCAGCCCGATGACGTCGACGTCAACGAGATCGTGGTGCGCCCGACCCGGACCACCTGACCGCGCCCCGCGTCAGACGCGTTTCTCGAAAAACAGGTCCGGATAGGGATCGTCGTTGAACCGCGGAATCTCGCGCCAGCCTGTGCTGCGATAGAGCTGGGCCGCTTCCGGCAGCGCGCTGTTGGTGTCGAGCCGCAGCAGCGTGATGCCGAGCTCGCGTGCTGCATTCTCGGCCGCGCCCATCAGGCGCCGGCCGAGCCGCAGCCCGCGCGCGGCGGGGGCGACCCAGAGGCGCTTGATCTCGGCATAGCCGTAATCGGTTCCCTTCAAGCCCACGCAGCCGATCGGCAAGGTGTCGGACATCGCGACGATGAAGCTGCCACGCGGGCGGCGCATGTCCTTGGCGTCAGGGTCGCGCGACAGCGAGACGTCGAAGCCCTGTTTGAAGCGGCGGCCGAGCTCGGCATAATACTCGGCGAGGCAATAGCGCGCCTCGTCAGTTCGCGGGTCCATCTCGTCCAGCGCGATGCGTTCGCGCGTCAGCGCGGAGGCGATCATGTCCATCGCCGCCAGCAGGGCGTCGGCTTGCGAATGTTGTGCGAGGAACCCTTCTGCCTGCGTGTTCGACAACGCCTCATAGGCTGCGAATTCGCGCCGGCCAGCACGCGTGAGTTTTGCGACGCGCCGGCGCGCATCGTCCTCATGCGTGTTGGTCTCGACCAGCCCGTCGTCCTCGAGGCTGCGCAGCAGCCGGCTCATCAGCCCGGAATCGAGGCCGAGATAGTCGCGGATCTCCGCCACGTCGAAGCGTCCATGCCCGATCGCATTGAGCACGCGCGCCGCGCCGAGCGGCCGCCCGCGCCCGAGGAACGAATTGTCGAGCGCGCCGACGGCGGAGGTGACGGCACGGTTGAAGCGGCGGACGCGGGAAACGGGATCGAGCATGATGTCTGACTTTAGTCAGATATTGCTCGCAGTCAATGGGACTTGCGCTCGCACCGACGCAACGCTGCCGCGCGCGTCGATGAGCCTTAGGTTTCAGGCCGGATCAGCTTGATGTCCTGGTCGGCGGCCCAACCGGCAACGTCCTCGCGCTTCAGCGCGGTTGCCATCAGGTCCGGGAACTGGTCCGGCGTGCAGGCGAAGACGGGAATGCCGAGGCTTGCGACCTTCGCCGCGAGCACGGGGTTGTAGGACGGGTGGCCGGTGTCGGTCAGCGCCAGCAGCACGATCACGTTGATGCCGCGCGTTGCGAGCCGCGCCAGGCGGTCGACCAGCGCATCCGCATCGCCGCCCTCATAGAGGTCGGTGATCAGGATCAGATGCGCCTTTGCGGGCCGTTCGATGCGCTCCTCGCAATAGGCGACGGCGCGGTTGATATCGGTGCCGCCGCCGAGCTGGACGCCGAACAGCACCTCGACGGGATCGGCGAGCTCTTCGGTCAAATCGATGATGGCGGTGTCGAAACAGACGAGCTTGGTTGCGACCACCGGGAGCGAAGCCATCACCGCCGCGAAGATCGAGGCATAGACGACGGAGGTTGCCATCGACCCCGACTGGTCGACGCACAGGGTGACCTCTTCGAGATCGACGATGCGACGCTGCTGGCGCAGGAAACCGATCAGCCGCTCGGGCACGACCGTGCGATGCTCCGCCTGATAATGGCGCAGATTGGCCTTGATGGTGCGCGGCCAGTCGATGTCGGCGAAGCGCGGGCGATGGGTGCGCAGCGAGCGATTCAAGGCGCCGCGGACCGCGTCCGCGGTGCGCCGCTCCAGTCGCTCCATCAGCTCGGCCACCACCTTGGCGATCACGATGCGGGCGGTGTCCTTGGTCTTCTCCGGCATCACGCCGCGCAGCGCGACCAGATCGGCGATCAAGCCCACATCCGCCTCGACGGTCGCGAGGAATTCGGGCTCGAGCAGCATCTGGCGCAGCCCCTTGCGCTCGAAGGCGTCCTTCTGGATCACCTGCACCACGGGGGCGGGGAAGAACTCCCTGATGTCGCCGAGCCATTTGGCCACGCGGGGCGCCGAGCCGCCGAGCCCGCCGCGGCCCTTCTTCGGCGCTTCCCCGCCGTCGCCATAGAGCGCCGTCAGCGCCTCGGACATGCGGCGATCGCTGGCGGACAGGGCAGGGCCGTCCTCGGCGCCTTCGGCGTCAACGCCGAGGGCGAGCGTCCAGCGACGGTTGCGTTCGTCGGCCTCGCTCATCGCGTAGCTCCCGAGGTGAGGAGTTCAAGCACGCGGGCCTGATGCTCGGGCCATATCTCGCTTGCGCCGGTGATCAGCCGATACCCCTTGGCAGCATCGGTGCTCCGCGCGAACAGCGCGTCCATCAAGCGCCTGCGCTCGGTCCGGTCCAGCGCCGAGAAGACGCGGCGGAACAGCGGCAGGCTGGCGGTGAAGGCGTCCTCGTCCAGCGTCATCAGCCAGCCGTCGACGGCGCCGCGGAGCGTTGCATCGTGGATCAGCCGCTGGCCGGCGCCCTCGAAGAAGCCTTCGAAGAAGCCGGCCGCTTCTGCAACGGGCGTGCCGGGCGAGAGCATTCGCGTCAGCAGGTCCGCGGCATGATCGGCGCTGAGCAACTCGGCCTCGTAGAGCAGCCGGGCCGCGGTGCCGGTGATCAGTCGGGTCGCCTGGTCGTCGTTCAGCAACGCGCTCAACGCATCGCGCCAGCTTGCCACGACATCCGTCTCGATCTGGGCGAGCTGGATCGCGGCGTCGGCTGCGAGCAGCGCGCCGCGCAGCTTGGCGGCCGCGGGCGCGTCCAGATTGCGCGCGGCATAGGGCAAAGCGAGTGCGGCCTGCACCACGATGCGCGGCATCAGGGCCGCCAGATGCTCGACCGTGCCGGCACGCGCCTCGCCATAGCGCAGGATGTCCGTCATCGGCGGCAGCGCATCAAGGAGGGATTGGCCGTCGCTGGTCAGCGCCGCCTTGGTCTCCAGCGCCGCGATGCCGAACTCGGTGGCGCGGGACAGGTCGGCGATCATGGCGTTGCGCACCAGGCTCGCCAGCGCGCCAAGCTCGGCTTCCTTGCCCATCGCCTCGATCAGGCGTCCGCTCGCGGCTTCCGCGATGGTCGAGCCGTAGAGCAGATTTTCCACCAGCCTGACCGCGAATTCAGGCTCCCAGCGCAACTGCCAGTTCTCGCGAAATGTGCCGCGGCTGCGCCCCGCATCCATCATCCGTCCCCAGGGCACGTCGAGTGCGTTCAGTCGGTGCAGGAGCGTTGAACGCATCAGTCCGCTTTCGCTGCGCAGATCGAGCGTCAGCGCGCGCTCGAGCGCCTCCGGCTTGAGCCGCGTCGCCTTCTGCTGCCGCTGGAGATCTTCGAGCAGCGGCGCGAGCGGCGTCGTCGATGGGATCGCGCCGACACCGGCGCCGATCAGGAGCTCGGCTGAAATATCCTCCCACATGGCGCGCTCGCCGTTGCAGAGGCAGGCGATGGCTGCCTCGCGCAGCTCTGCGAATCCGGGCGCAGGGCGGCCGCGCAGTGCTGCGAGGGCAGTGCCCAGCCGCTGGGCCTCGATCACCGAGGCGGTCGAGACGAAATGGCCGCGATCGCGCAGCACGCGCGTCACCTTGGTCAGCCACTCGGCAGCCCGATCGCGGTCGCGCATGTCCCAGACATGCGCGCACCATCCCGGCGCGACCACGCCCGCGCCATAGCCGCTCGCGCGCGACAGGCGCGGCGCCGTCCATGGCGCCCAGGTCGCCTTGATCCTGGTCTTCGGCCGGCCCTTCAGCAAATCGCGATCGGCAGCAAGGCTGCGGTGCTCGGCGAGCGCCGGCACGTGCCACGCGCCGCAGACGACCGCGACAGGACCATCGCAGTCCTTTGCTGCCTTCGCGATCTCGATCCGCATATGCGCTTCGCGCGCGGCTTCCCGGGGCGACAGCGATTTTTCGTCCACGCGTAGCGCCGTCATCGCGTCAGCGACGGCCGCGAAGACCGGACCCGTCGCGGGGTTCTCCTCGATCACGTCGGACCACCAGGACTCGCCGTCGTCATAGCCTGCGGCGTTCGCGAGCGCGCCGATCGGATCGTGACTGACCGGATCGGCGTCGGCCCTTGCGGCGATTTCCTCCGCGATGTCGCCGGCGGTCGCCCCCAACCTGTCCGATGCCGGCAGGTCGATGAAGCGCAGGCTTGCGCCGTGGCGCACCGCCCAGCACGCGGCCTGGTATTCCGGCGAATAGTCGGCGAAGGGGAAGAAGCTGGCGTTCGCCGGATTGTCCTCGGCATAGGTGAGCAGCGCCACCGGCGTCACCATGTCAGGGTCGGCGAGCATCGGCAGCAGCTCCGATGCATCCGCCGGGCCTTCGATCAGCACCGCGACCGGCTTCAGCGCGTCGAGCGCTTCCACCAGGCGCCGCGCGGAGCCGGGGCCGTGATGCCGGATGCCGAAGAGGGAGACCTGGCCTGCCATCGCTCGCGCCGCGCTGTCAGATCCGGTCGGTCAGCGAAGCATAGTAGCCTTCGAAGCCACGCCGCTTCTTCAGCACGGTCTCGAGATACTCGCCGAGTACGGCCGTATCCTGCACCGGATCCTTCACGACGGCGCCGATCATGTTGCTGGCGAGCGTCTCCGGCGTCAGCTTGCCGTCGTTGAAGAAGGTCGCCTGGCTGATGCCGCCGATCATCACCGCGATCGCTTCGGCCGTCGACAGCCCGCCCGAGGGCGATTTCAGCGCGACCTTGCCGTCCTCGGTCGAGCCCGAACGCAGCTCGCGGAAGATCGAGACCACCCGTGCGACCTCGTCGGCGACGTTCTTTGGTGCCGGCAAATCGAGGTTCAGCGCCATCTCGCCGACACGCTTGACGATGATCGCCACTTCCTCCTCGGCGCTGTCGGGCAGGGGCAGCACGACGACGTTGAAGCGGCGCTTGAGCGCGGAGGACAATTCGTTGACGCCCTTGTCGCGGTTGTTTGCGGTGGCGATGATGTTGAAGCCGCGCTGGGCATAGACGGCGGTGTTGAGCTCGGGGATCGGCATCATCTTTTCGGACAGCACGGTGATCAGCGTGTCCTGCACGTCGCTGCCCATGCGCGTCAGCTCTTCGAAGCGGCAAAGCTTGCCGCTCTCCATCGCACGCATCAGCGGCGTCGGCACCAGCGCTTCGCGGCTCGGCCCGTGTGCGAGCAATTGGGCATAGTTCCAGCCGTAGCGGATCTGGTTTTCGTCGGTCCCCGCCGTGCATTGGATCACGAGCGTCGAATTGCCGGTGATGCCCGCGGCGAGATGCTCGGAAACCCAGGACTTGGCCGTGCCGGGCACGCCCAGCAGCAACAAGGCGCGATCGGTCGCCAGCGTCGCGACGGCGGTCTCGATCAGCCGCTTGTCTCCGACATATTTCGGCGTGATCACGGTTCCGTCGGCGGCGTTGCCGCCCATGAGGTAAGTCACGACCTGCCGCGGCGACAGCGCCCAGCCCGGCGGCCGGTGCCCGTCGCCCGCGGCCAGCGCCTTCAGCTCCGCGGCATAGCTGTCCTCGGCGGGCAAGCGCAGTTTCTCGCTCATGGCTTCGCTCCCTTGTCGTCCAACGCGGCGTTGAGCCGCACCATGTCGAGGCGCGGGTCGCCTTGCAGCAGGCCCGCAGCCGTCAGTCGTTGCAGTGATCGTTGTGCGCCTTCGCGCGAGGCGATGAGGCCCAGCGCGTGAAGCTCCGAGACCTGATCGCCGGGCCTTGCGTCATCGCGCTGAAGCGCGGCGAGCAGGGTCTTGCCGGCGGGCGCCGAGAGCGGATCGTCCAGCCGTGCCGCTGCGCCTGCGAGCTGTTGGGCGAGTTCGAAGCTGATGCCGTGGATGCGCAGCGCCGCCTCGGCATGCCTTGTGCGTTCGGCGGGCGCAAGGCGTGGCGCGAGCGCGGCAACGAGGCCGGTGGCATCGCGTTCGCCGATGGCGTCCGCCGCTTGCGTGACCAGCGCATCGGTCCCGGTCGCGACGATCAGGTTGATCAGCGCCATGTCGGCGGCATGGTCCACGTTCCAATCCCAGGCGGCGATCAACTCCTGCGGCGCAAGGCCCAGCGCTGCGGAAAACGACGCGAGGTCGGCGTCGTCGAACAGCGCCTTGCGGCGTTGCACTTGCGCCGGCGTCTTGAGTGGTTCGGCCTGGATCACGCGCGAGCGGCGCAACAGCCCCTTGGTCTTGACCGAAAAGAAGCCGGCAAGCTCAGCGACGTCTTCGCCGGCCGCAGGGCCGCGGCCGAGACGCGCGAGCAGCGAGGCCGCAAGCGCCTTGACCTTGGGGGCGCGATCGTCGGCCACGATGCGTTCGAGGAAGGCGATGTCGTCGTCGGACAGCCGCTCCGACAGCAGCAACAGCAGGCGTAATCTTGTGTCGGCCGTCTCGCTCGCGAGCTTGGCCTCGAGCACCGCGCGTGCAGCGGACGGGTCGCGCCGCCTGAGTTCGGCCAGTGCCGCCTTGCGCGCAGCGGGCCAGAAATCGTCCCAGTTCTCGGCGGTGAGATCGTCGCTGGTCTGCTGCCGCGCTGCGCCGTCGGATGCAGCAAGCATCGCCCAGTCGCGCCAGATGGCATAGACGTCCGGCGCGTCATCATCGTCGGCGGCGGGCATCCAGTCCGCGGGATGCGTGGTCCAGCCACGCGCCGCGAGGAAGTGGACGAGTTCGGTTCCGGCTTGTGCCTGCCTCTTCGCAGCAAGAATCCGGCGGGCGAGTGGGCGCAGGTCTTCGGGCACCGTCGGCAGCGCAAGCGTCGGGATGTCGGGCAGGACGCGGAGCACTGAGGCCGGCTCCATGGTCACCGAGGTGCCGAGAAACTGGCCTGAAAGCGCAAGCAGCCGCAGTTCCGCTTCGGCGGGATTGTCGCCGAGCTCGGTGCGCCAGAAGGTGGCTGCCGGCGCGGCCGCCGATCCCATCGTCCAGCGCGTGAGGACTGCGCCCATCGCATCAAAGATCGTCTCGGTCCCGGTCGTCTCAGTCATGGCCGCCGATCCGCCCCCAAGGGGTCTGCGCGGCGAGGATCGCGAGCCGATTGCCGGACCAGATCGCGGCGGTGCGCGTGAGGTCAGTGCCGCACAGGATGCCGTTGACCTCGGAGGCGACCGGTAGCGTCGCGAGGCCATCGGCCGATTGCCACCATGTGTGTCCGGCAGCGTCGCGCGCGATGCGCCCCTGCGGCAGCAGCAGCGGAATGTCGATCACCCAGGGCTGTGCCAGCAACGGTCGCGTCAACGCCTCGGAGAGCGTGCCATCCGGCACGGGCCATGCCGGCGCCGGCATTTCCTGTGCGGCGTCGCGCCGGACGAGCAGGGCGCGGAGCGGCTGCGCCGACGGATAGAAGACGAGCTCGGCCCGAAAGCGCTCGCCGGGCGTGAAGACCGAACCGCGCCGTCCGGCGCTGGCCGGGAAAAAATCGAGCAGCATGGCGAAGCGCGGACCGGCGGCGGCGAGATTGAGCAGCCATGTCGTCTGCGACACCAGTCCGTCGCGGCGCGTCTGCACCTGTTCGGCGAGGACCTCCCAGTCCGCATCGACCCGCAGCGCATCCGGATCCGCCAGCACCGTCTCGCGCGTCTCCGATGCCGCCACCGCGCGGCGGATCTCGGTATTGCGCGGGGTGGCGCGGAAAGCGCGCGCGAGCAGAACCAGCTTGCCGAGCTCGACCACGGCGCCGCGCGGACGGTCGCCTGCGGAGAGCGCGAGGAGGCGGGACGGCAGCTCGTCGATGCGGCCGGCGAGCACCGCGGCCTTGCCGTCGACCAGCCGCGCCGCGATCCGCCGGCAGCGTGCCGTGGCATCGTCGATGAAGCCTGACAATCCCATGCGAAGCTGATCGCCGATCCATTGCTCGAGCGCCTCCAGCGCATCGAGAATGGCGCGCTCGGTCTCCTCGTTGCGCCTGGCCGCCTGGGCTTCGTGCCGTGCGACGTCCTTCGGGTCCTCGGCGACTTCAGGCTCGGCGGCGCGCGCGGCGCCCAGGTCCTTGTCGCCGGCGGGCGGCGCAGTGTTTGTAGGCCTTGCCGCGGATGAGCCGCGCCGGCGGCCCAGCCAATCGCTGACCCAGGCGGGCGTGTCGGCGGGCGTGAACGGCACGACCTGTTCCGCATTCAGCCACAACAGGCCGAGCACGTGCTTGCAGGGGAATTTGCGCGAGGGACAGGTGCACTTGTTGCCGAGGTCGCGGAGGTCGGCCATCACGCGGTAGGGATTGGCGCCGGAGCCCGCGCATTCGCCCCAGATCAGCGCGCCATCGGGGCTGCCGCCGACGCCGGACCATTTTGCGGGCTTGGCAAGGCCGGCGGCGGCCTTGAGCGAGGATTGATCGGTCGCGAGCTGCTCGACCGCCTTCAGATCAATCGCCACGCCGATGTCCTAAATCGAATCCAGGACCGCCAGTATATCGGGGACGGATGAAAGCTCAATGTCGCCGCGAGCGAGCCTTATGCTGCACGCGGGGATGGTCATCGCGACGGGCGCTCCGGCGAGGCGAGCCCGAGATCCCTGCGGATCTTCCGCGTCAGCTTCGCCACGACCAGCGCATGGGCCTGCGCCAGATAGGCCGTGAGCTCGGCATCGGGCAGGGCGTTGTTGCCGACAAGCTGCACCCATTTGGCGCGCGCAAGGTACGGCGCCGGCCGCGCCAGGCCGTGCTCGATCAGCATGCCATAGGCCATGTTCGAGACCTTGAACATGTAGCCGCCGGAGGCCGCGGCAAAGCCGCCGCCGAGCGCGAACATCTTGCCGCCGACCTTGAACACGGAGGTGCCCTCCCACTGCACCACCTTGGTGACGGCGGGCAGGCGCAGGCAGCGCGCTTCGAAGATTTTCGGAGTCATGGCGCGAGCGATACCACGCTGCGTGAGGGTTGCAACGCTGCGCTAGGGACGAAGCGCCGCAAAAGCGGCAATGGTGCGATCTACCGCCGCCGCGTCGATGTGGCGATGGGTGACGAGCCGGAGCTGCGCGGGGCCGCTCGCTTGCACCAGGATGCCGTGCTGCTTGATGCCTTCGGCCCATGCGGCGGCCTCGCGTCCGCTCGCGGAGACGTCGACGCGCAGGATGTTGGTCTGCACATGATCGGGATCGGCGAGCGCCGGGTCGAGCCAGCTCAAGGCGGTGGCGAGCCGCTTGGCCGCCGCGTGATCCTCGGAGAGGCGTTCGATCATGTTCTTCAGCGCGACGAGGCCTGCCGCTGCGACGACTCCCGATTGGCGCATGGTGCCGCCGACGAGCTTTCGCAGGGCTCGTGCCTTCGCGATGAAGTCACTGCTGCTGCAGAGCAGGCTGCCGACCGGCGCGCTGAGGCCTTTGGACAGGCAGACCATCACGCTGTCGGCGTGTTCGGCGATCTGCGCGGCCGGCACTCCGAGCGCGACCGAGGCATTGAAGAGGCGGGCGCCGTCGAGATGCACGGGAATCCCGCGAGCGCGCCCGAGCGCATGGATTTGCATCATATGGGCGAGGGACAGCACGGCACCGCCGGCACCATTATGCGTGGTCTCCATCGCGATCAGGCCGGGGCTATCAGAGGTGCGGATCGCGTCGGCCAATGCCGTTTCGTCCATCGCGCCGCGACGGCCGGGCATCGGCTTCGGCACGAGCCTCGCGATCGTGACGACGCTGCCGCGCTCGGAATTGAGCAGATGCGCACCAGCGTCGGCGAACACCTCCGTGCCGCGCTCGGCATGCGCGAGCATCGCCAGCAAATTGCCCATCGTGCCGCTCGGCACGAACAGGGCCGCTTGCTTGCCGATCAAAGCTGCGCCGCGCGTCTCCAGTTCGCGCACCGTCGGGTCGCCCTCGCGGCCGTCGTCGCCGAGCGGAGCGCGCTGCATGCGCTCCAGCATCGCCGCGGTCGGCAGCGTGACGGTGTCGCTGCGCAGATCGACGATGTCGTCGCGGCTGCTGTCTTGCGTATTCATCAGGCGTCCTGCACTTGCAGGCCGGCCGTGGCGGGCTGCGCTTCATCAGTGGCGAGGTCGCCGGCAAACTTTTCGACCAGCTTCACCGCGACGGTGTTGCCGAACACGTTGATCGCGGTGCGGCCCATGTCGAGGAAGGCGTCGACGCCGGCGATGACCGCGAGCGCCTCGATCGGCAGGCCGATCGCCGACAGCACCATGGCAATGGCGACGAGCCCGCCGGAGGGAACGTTGGCGCTGCCCTTGCTCGCGATGGTCGTGACCATCACGATGGTGAACAGCGTCGACCAGGTCAGCGTCACGCCATAGGCTTCCGCGAGGAAGGTGACGGCGAGCGCGAAATACATGATGGCGCCGTCGCGGTTGAAGGCATAACCGAGCGGCAGCACCACCGAGACGATGCGCTCGGAAGCGCCCATCGCCCGCAGCTTCTCCATGTGCAACGGCAGAGTGACCTCGGAGGAGCGGGTCGAGAAGGCCAGGATCATCGGCTCCATCACCGCTTTGGTGACGGCGATCGGCTTCTCGCCGATTGCAAGCAGCATCAGCCAGAAGATCGCGACCATGATGGCGAGGCCGAGATACATGACGCCGACGAGCTTTGCGAGCGCGACCACGGTGGCGAGCCCTTGCGTCGCGAACAGCCAGGCCATCACCGCGAAGATCGCGATCGGCGCCAGCGAGGTGATCCATTTGGTGATCTTGAACATCGCCGCCATCACCGCTTCGAGCACGGCGACCATGGGCTCGCCGACCTTGCCGACGGAGGCGAGGGCGAGGCCGAACAGGATGGCGAAGACGAGCGTCGGCAAAATCTTCTGCTCGGCCATCGCCGCGACGATGTTGGAGGGGATCATGTCCATGAAGAACTTGATCCAGTCCACGGACACGGCGAGGTTCTGCGGCACCTTGCCGGTGGCGGCCAGTGGCGCGCCGGCGCCGGGATGGAAGGCGGCGTTGAGCAGCAGACCGATCAGGATCGAGATCACGGTCGCAAGGTAGAAATAGCCTAGGCTGATCGCGGCGACGCGCCCGAGGACTTTCAGCTCGCTGCCCATGCGATAGAGGCCGAGCGTCACGGCCGCGAACACCACGGGGATGACGATCATCTTCACCGCCTCGACGAAAGCGGTACCGATCGGGCGCAGGCTTGCGCCGACATCCGGCCAGAGCAGGCCGACGCCGAGGCCCAGCACCAATCCGAGCAGCATCTGGACGACGAGCGGCAATTTGAGCAGTGGCCGGATCATGCGTGATGGTCTCCTTGTCCCGGATATTGCGTGCGGATCGCGCCGAGCGCGGTGAGGCGCGCCTCGAAGGCGGACGACAGATGGCGCCACATGCGCTGCTGTGCGGCGTCGGGATCGTGCGCTTCGACGGCTGCGTAGATGTCGAGGTGCTCGCTGACGGCCTGGCGCGTGCGTTCGACGCTGTATTGCCGCATCTTCTGAAGCGCGAGGCCGCTCTGCGCACGCAGATTGTCGTAGGACTGCGCCAGCCGGCCATTGCCGGCCGCGCGAAACAGCTCGTCATGGAAGGCCCAGCCGACCTGTTGCGCCTCCTCGACATCGAGGTTTTCGCGCGACTGGATGTTGCGCAGCTCCTCCGCGCATTGGCGCAGCGCCTCGGTCGGCCCGCGCGTCGCGGCGAGATAGGCGGCCATGCCCTCGAGCGCGAGCCGCAGTTCGTGGATCTCACGCAGATCGTCGAACGACATCTGCCGCACGAAGGTGCCGCGCATCGGGTGGATGGTGAGGAGGCCGTCCTGGGCGAGCGCCTTCAGCGCCTCGCGGATCGGCGTGCGTCCCAGCGCCAGCCGGCTCGACAGGCTGCGCTCGGACAGCGGTTCGTCGGGCGCAAACTCCCCGGAGACGACGAGGTCGCGGAGCAGGGAATAGGCGCGGTCGCGGTCGAGAGAGGTTGTGGTCATAACTGACATACCAGCGGATGTCAGTGGTGTGTCAAGCCTGCACGCTGATTTTACTGGTGAAATAGCTCTTGAGACAAAATCACGGACTCGTGCCTTGCGCTTCGGATCTCAAAACATATCTTGCGATATATCTAACAATGGAGACGTAAGATATGTTTCGTGATAAACACCACGGCAGACACGACCGGGACGATCGGGAATTCCAGTTTGCTCTTGCGATGGGCCGACACGGCGGTGGCAGGCGTTTTGGCCGCGGCGGGCATGGCTTCTTCGGGCGCGGCCCGGGCGGCGACTTTCCCGGCGCACGGCGGCTGTCCTCGCAGGACCTTCAACTGGTGATCCTGGCGCTGCTCGCCGAAAACCCCGCGCATGGCTACGAGCTGATCAAGATCATCGAGGAGCGGTCCGACGGGTTCTACACGCCGAGCCCGGGGGTGATCTATCCGGCGCTGACCTATCTCGAAGAGGTCGGCCACAGCAGCGTGCAGCAAGACGGCGGCCGCAAGCTCTACAGCATCACGCAGCAGGGTGAGGCGCATCTCGCCGAGAACCGCGCAACCGCGGATGCGATCCTGCAGGCGCTGTCGCGGATCGGACGCCGCATGGACGAGGTGCGTGAGGCCTTCGCCGGCGTCGGCGATCTCGACGGCGATGCGTCCGATGAATTGCACCGCGCCCGCCACAACCTCAAGCGCGCGCTACGCGCCAAGCACGGCGCCGACTCCGCCGAGGCGCGCCGCATCGCCGCGATCCTGGATCGCGCCGCCGCGGATATCCTCGGCAAGTGACGGTGAGGGTGTCAGCATAGAGGCCGTAGCCCGGATGTCGCTTCGCTCATCCGGGCGTTCAACAGCCATCTCGTGCCCCGGACGCTATGCAGCACGAAGTGATGCGCTGCAGAGCCGGGGCCCATGCAGCAGCAAGTGCTCTGGCTTCCTGGGTCCCGGCTCTGCGCGGCAGCGTAGGAACGCTGCAACGCGTCCGGGACACGTCATGGCCACATCTCGCAATGACGACGTTGAAGCCAGTTGCGCGCCTCATTGTGAGTTGTGCCCGCGCCGCAGACCGCTACCATGCGCCCGCTTCCGTGCAACACGGGAGCCAGCACAGCGAACCGGGAGGCGACATGAGCGGGCAGGAGCGCAAGGTGAAGGGATCGGACCTGTTCGTTGCGGCGCTGGAGAACGAGGGCGTCGACCGCATCTTCGGCGTCCCCGGCGAGGAGAATCTCGATGTGGTGGAATCGCTTCGCACCTCCAAGATCGAGCTGGTCCTGACCCGCCACGAGCAGGCCGCTGCCTTCATGGCCGCCACGCACGGACGGCTGACCGGCAAGCCCGGCGTTTGTCTCTCCACGCTCGGCCCGGGCGCGCTCAACCTGTCGACCGGCGCGGCCTATGCACATCTCGGCGCGATGCCGATGATTTTGATCACCGGCCAGAAGCCGATCATGAGCAGCCGGCAGGCGCGCTTCCAGATCGTGGATGTGGTCGCGACCATGAAGCCGCTGACGAAATTGTCGCGGCAGATCATCAGCGCCTCCAGCATCCCGACCGTGGTGCGCGATGCCTTTCGCGTGGCCATGGAGGAGCGGCCGGGGCCCGTGCATCTCGAACTGCCCGAGGACATCGCCGGCGATGAAGTGCCTGGCGTTCCCGTGATCCCGGTCCATCCGATCGAAATCCCCATCGCCCACCGCGCCGCGCTCGAGCGCGCCGCCGAGATGATCCTGGCCGCGAAGCGCCCGCTGGTGATGATGGGGGCTGCGACCAGTCGGCCGCGCGCGACCCACGGCATCGCGAGCTTCGTGCGGCGGACCGGCATTCCGTTCTTCACCACGCAGATGGGCAAGGGCACCGTGCCTGGCGGCACCAATCTCTACATGGGCACCGCCGCGCTGTCCGAGCGCGATTACGTCCACGATGCCATCGATGCGGCCGACCTGATCGTCGCCATCGGCCATGATCCGATCGAGAAGCCGCCCTTCATCATGGGCCCGGCGGGGCCGAAGGTCATTCATGTCAGCTATACGCCGGCGAGCGTGGAACTGGTCTACTTTCCCGATGCCGAGGTCGTCGGCGATGTCGGCCCGAGCCTGGAGTTGCTGGCGGACCGCCTCGAAGGCAAGCTGCCGCAGGCGGCCGCGCTTCTGCCGTTGCGCGAAAAGATCCTCGCGCACATCGCCGATCGTTCGACCGAGGCGCGCTGGCCGCCGACGCCGCAGCGCATCGTGCACGACATCAGGCAGGTGATCCCGGAGAACGGCATCGTCGCGCTCGACAACGGCATGTACAAGATATGGTTTGCGCGCAACTACCGCACCCGCGTCGCCAATACGCTGCTGCTCGACAACGCGCTGGCGACCATGGGCGCCGGCCTGCCGTCGGCGATGATGGCCGCCATGCTCTATCCGGACCGCCGCGTGCTCGCGGTCGCCGGCGACGGCGGCTTCATGATGAACAGCCAGGAGATGGAGACCGCCGTCCGCCTCAAGCTCAACCTGGTCGTGCTGGTGCTGGAAGACAACGCCTACGGCATGATCCGCTGGAAGCAGGCCGTCGATCATTTCGCCGATTTCGGCATGACCTTTGGCAATCCCGATTTTGTCCTCTACGCGAAGGCCTATGGGGCGAAGGGGCACCGCATCGAGAGCATCGATAGCTTCGGGCCGACGCTCGATGCAGCCTTCAAGGAGGGCGGCGTGCACCTCGTCGTGATCCCGATCGACTATTCGGAGAACGTGCGGGTGCTGGTCGACGAACTGCGCGCGCACGAGAAGTCGAAGGCGTAGCGAGGCAATCCAGCTTCGTAGCCCGGATGAGCGTAGCGATATCCGGGTAAAGTGTTCCCGCATGTCGCTTCGCTCATGCGGGCTACGGGTGCCCCATGCTCCGCCCTCGCGACGATAACAACTTGTGCCACGCCTCCCGATCGCCGACACTCATCACCTAACCAACCACAGGAATAAGAAATGACTCGCGTTCGCTGTATCACCGAGATGGGCATGGGCGTCGACGTTCACGGCAGGGACGCCACCAAGGCAGCGAAACGCGCGGTGTCCGATGCCATCAGGCATTCGAGCCTCGGGTTCTTCCGGATGATCCGCAAGACCGCGAACGACATGTTCGTCGACGTCACGATTGGAGTGCCCAACCCCGAGGCGGTGGACAAGGAAGCCGTTGCGAAGGAGCTGCCTTACGGCACCGTGACCGTGACTGCGGTCAAGGGTGGGCTGGAGATTCCCTCGGCCACGGAAGTGGCCAATGATCCTATCCTCATCGCCAACGCCGCCGTCATCGTCAGCTTCGACAAGGACTAGCCCGGTGTCCGACAGCGACGTGGCGCTGCTGGATCGTCCGATCTGGAGCGCGCTGACGACCAGCCATAAGCATCTGGCGGAGGGCGGCCCGCAAGCGCTGCGCTATCCCGTGGACATGACGCCCTTTGCCGACATGGTCGACATGTCGGCGGCAAGCTTTGATGCGCTCGGTGATCTCCTGTCGGGGTCGCAGGTCGCCGCGCTGTTTACGCCGGAGGCCGTCGACGTTCCCGCCGGTTTCAAGGTCGTGCTCGCCGGGCCCTGCGAGCAGATGATCGGCTCGCCCGCGGACGGTCCGCTCCGCGATGCCGAGATCGTCACGCTGGGGGCCGCAGACGTGCCCGCGATGACGGCGTTGACCGAGCTGACGAAGCCCGGTCCGTTCGCGCGGCGGACCCATGAGCTCGGCACGTTCCTCGGCATTCGCGCCGGGGACCAATTGGTCGCGATGACCGGCGAGCGGATGAAGCCGGGAAAGTTCGTCGAGATGACGGCCGTCTGCGTGCATCCCGACTATCGTGGCCGCGGCTATGCGCAGGCGCTGCTTGCGGCCGTCGCGCGCCGGATCGAGGCGCGCGGCGAAATTCCGTTTCTCCACGTGTTTTCCAGCAACGCGTCGGCGATTGCACTGTACCAGCGGCAGGGCATGCGCATCCGCCGCTGCCTGCACGTCACCGCGTTCATGAAGCAGGGTTAGGCGCTGCGGCCTTCATTTCTTGCGAAAGCGCGCTATATCCATCCCAACCATAATTGGGGAAACACATGGACGCCAGAACGACAGATTTTTCCGCCGCGCGGAAGGCGATGCAGCGCCACGTCGATCAGGAGATCATTCCCGGCGCGTCCTGGGCGGTGCTGCGGGGGCGCGAGGTCGTCGATCAGCAATGCGTGGGCTTTGCCGATCGCGAGGCGAAGACGGCGCTCCGGCCCGACCATATCTTCCGTGCGTTTTCCAACACCAAGATCTTCGTCACATGCGCGGTCATGCTGCTGGTCGAGGAAGGCCGCGTCGGGCTCGATGACCCCGTCGAAAAATTCCTGCCGCAGCTTGGCAATCGCAAGGTGCTGAAGCAGGGCGCGGCAAGTCTTGCCGATGTCGAGCCGGCAAGGAGCCCGATCACGATCCGCCAGCTCCTGACCCACACCTCCGGCCTCAGCTACGGCATCTTCGATCCCGGCATGGTGCTGTTCAAAGGTTACAACGAGGCGCGCATCCTCAATCCGCTGACGCCGCTGACCGACATGATCGACCAACTGGCCAATCTGCCGCTGTCCTATCATCCCGGCACCGGATGGGAATATTCGGTGGCGACCGACGTCCTCGGCCGCGTTGTGGAGGTTGTCTCGGGCAAGCCGCTCGATACCTTCCTCAAGGCGCGCATCTTCGATTCCCTCGGCATGATCGACACCGGCTTCCACGTGCTGGAGGCGCAGCAGGGCAGGCTGGTTGCGCTCTACAACGGCGCTGACGTGCTCGACCCCACCCAGCCCGGCCTGACGCGGGCCGACAATCTTCCGTTTCCGCAGGCCTATCGGCGGCCGTTCCCGCGGCTCTCGGGCGGCGGCGGTCTGGTCTCGACCTTGCCCGACATGCTCGCGCTGGTGCGCGCATTGTTGCCGGGGTCGGACGCGCTGCTGAAGCCGGAGACGCTGCGGCAGATGATGACGAACGAGCTGCCCGCAGGCCAGACCATCCGCTTCGCCAATCTCGGCCCGATCCCCGGCAAGGGCTTTGGCCTCGGCGGCGCCGTCACCTTCGCGCCGATGCCGTTTGATCCGCCGAATTCGATCGGCGAATTCCAGTGGGGCGGCCTCGCCGGCACCCATTGGTGGATCTGCCCGGAGGCCAATACCGCCGGCGTGCTGATGACCCAGCGCTATATGGGTTTCTGGAATCCGTTCTTCTTCGAGTTCAAGCGCCTGGCCTACCAGGCGGTCGGAGGCTGACCCGCCAAAAAATTGCCGGCCGCCGCGAATCCTTTCCGCACCTCGCGCCCTCTTGTCCGTCGAGGCATTTCGCCTCGCTCATGGCGGAGGATGTGATGGCATTCTACAGGAAGAATATCGGCGGCCTGCACCAGGCGTTGCGGGTTGTGCTGGGAATTGCGGCTGCGATAGCTGCTTTCGTGTACCTCGGCGGCGCTGCGGCGTGGCTGGTCGCGCTCGGCGGCGCCGGCTTCGCGCTGACCGGCCTCGTCGGCTATTGCCCGATGTGCGCGGTGGCCGGCATCGGACGGGGAGGCGTGTCGTGAGGGCGGCTGCAATCTCACCCAATCTGTTCGAGGCGGCGCGGCTCGGCGATCCCCAGGCGATTGCCTCACTGCTCGAGACGGCGCAGCCGGACATCCGCCGCTATGCACGCGCCACCTGTCGAAGTTCGGCGGATGCCGAGGATGCCGCGCAGGAAGCGTTGTGGATCCTGTTCCGGCATGTCGGCACGATCCGCTCGTGGCTGGCGTTTTCGGCCTGGCTGTTCAGCGTGGTCCGCCGCGAATGCCTGCGGCTTGCGCGCAAAGCTGGCCTTGCGCCTGATATCGACGACGGCGAGGCGGAAGCGCTGCTGCTGTCGCGCCCCGAGGCCGATCTGCGGCTGGACGTGGCCGCAGCCTTCGAGGCGCTGCCGCCGCACTACCGCGATGTCGCGCTGATGCGCGACGTCAAGGAGATGACCATCGAGGAGATCGCCACCGCGCTCGGTGCGTCAAGGCAGACCGTGAAGGCACGGCTGCACCGCGCCCGCGCTTTGATGCGCGAATATCTGACGAGTGAGACATGACCGATTATCAAAGCTCTGACGATCTGAAGTCAATACCGGCTTTCGTGGCGCTCGCGCCGGTCGAGACCAACGCGTTCCTGGCCTTCAACCACGCGGTTGAGCGCAAGGACGGGTTGATCCCGCCCAAGTACCGCGAGCTGATCTCGCTCGCGGTCGCACTCACCACGCAATGCGCCTATTGCCTCGACGTTCACACGGCGCAGGCGGCCAAGGCCGGCGCCACGTGCGAGGAGGTCGCGGAAGCCGCGTTGATCGCGGCAGCCGTGCGCGCTGGCGGCACGCTCGGCCATGCGTTGCTGGCGCAGCGCCTGTTCGAGGGCCATGGAGGCGAGAGCACGGGATGAGCGAGCATCGGCCCGGGGGCTGGATCGTACGTGTGAACAACTATCTCGGCCTCGATGGATTTCGCTTTGGCTGGGTCGCGGCGTGGATCGATGAGCGCGGCGATCACGGCTTCGACTATTCACCGGGGCTCACGCGCCTGCTCGCGTTACCGCATGCGCGCGCGATGATCGACATGCCGATCGGTTTGAAGCCGGGCGGCTATCGCGCCTGCGACCTGCGTGCACGCGAGCTCGTGGGCCCCGCCGTGTTTCTCGGCGCGCGCCGCGACCTCTGGAGGTTTCCCGACATGGCGGCGGCCAATCGCCACTACTGGGAGCATGAAGGCAAGGGCAGGGGCGTGTCGGCGCAGCTCTGGAACATCAGGGACAAGATCAGGGATGTCGACGAGATCATGACGCCGGCACGGCAGGCGACGATCGGCGAAGCGCATCCGGAATTGATCTTCTGGAATCTCGCTGGACGAGTCCAGCTCGCAAGAAAGACATCGGCGGAAGGCCGCGAGCAGCGCATCGCACTGCTGGAGCAACGCGGCTTCACGCGCCTGTCGAAATGGCTGACGCAGCGCCACGGCACCGGCATCGGTCGCGACGATCTCATCGATGCCTGCGCATGCGCAGTCGCGGCACGCGACAGCACGCAGCGTGTCGGTGGGGAGGAGATCGATCCGCGCGGACTGCGGATGGAGATCAATTACTGAGACGGCCTGCCAGCGGATGTAATCCGGGAAAAATAGGCAATTTATTCGAGGTGTGCAGGAACTGTCGATGGTTCGCCCGCGTTTCCCATTCGACCCGATGACAGAGAAGCCCTTGCGATGAATGATGCCAGTCAGTTCGCGACCGCGATGCTCGCGCTCGTTTTCACCGGAACACTGCTCGTCACCGGACAGCTCTTCATCGAGCAACGTGTACAGCGCGATATCGCGTACGCCACCAGCCACCTGCTGCATCCATTGTGAACTTGCCAACAGGTCGACCTTGCGTCGTTCGGAGCCCCGCCTAAATTAGGCGACGTTCCACGAACGCAACCGGGGTCCTGATGTCTGATCTGTCCGCCTTTTCCATCACCAAGCGCTGGCCGGCCACGCATCCCGAGTTGCTTCAGCTCTATTCGCTGCCGACGCCGAACGGCGTTAAGGTCTCGATCATGCTGGAGGAGATCGGGCTTCCCTACGAAGTCCATCTCGTCGATTTCGGCAAGGACGATCAGAAGACGGTCGAATTCCTCTCGCTCAATCCGAACGGCAAGATTCCCGCGATCCTCGATCCCAACGGTCCCGGCGGCGGGCCGCTGCCGCTGTTCGAATCCGGTGCGATCCTGCAATACCTCGCGGAGAAGACCGGCAAGCTTCTGCCGGAGGATGCCGCGCGCCGCTACCAGACCATCCAGTGGCTGCATTTCCAGATGGGCGGCATCGGGCCGATGTTCGGCCAGGTCGGCTTCTTCCACAAATTCGCCGGCAAGGATTTCGAGGACAAGCGGCCCCGCGATCGTTACGTCAGCGAGGCCAAGCGTCTGCTCGATGTGATGGAGTCGCATCTTTCAGGCCGGCAATGGTTCATGGATGACGACTACACCATCGCCGACATCTCGATGCTCGGCTGGGTGCGTAACCTCGTCGGTTTCTACGGCGCCGGCGATCTCGTCGAATTCAGCCAGTTCAAGTCGGTCGCTGCATGGCTCGAGCGCGGACTGGCACGTCCGGCCGTGCAGCGCGGGCTGAACATTCCGAAACGGCCGTAAGACTAGCTCACCGCTTTGTAAGTCATGTAGAGCGCCATCAGCGAGATAAGGGCGATCATGGCCCGGCGCAGCACCGATTTGCTGACGCCGTTGGCCATGCGTGCGCCGAGATCGGTGCCGATCCAGAGGCCGGCAAGAATGCCCATGATGGCCGGCCAGCCGATCATGAGTCCCTTGCTCCAGTAGATCCAGGCGGCCGGAATGTTGGTCGGGATCACCGAGAAGATCAGGCTGGCGAGTTGCGCTTGATGTTGCGGCACGCGCAGGCCCGCAGCGAGGCCGACGGTGATCGCGAGGCCGCCGCCGATACCCATGAAGCCGGAGGAAAAGCCGGCCAGCATGCCGATGAGCAGCAGGGGCAGCCATGGCAGTTCGTCTCGAGCGCCAGCCTCGCTGCCGCCGTCCTTGCGGTCGCCGCGCAGAACCAGCATTGCGATCAGTGCGACGAGATAGACGACGTAGGTCCATCGCAGCACCGCGTCGGATACCGCGGCCGCGGCATAGCCGCCGCCCGCGCCGCCGATGAGAAATCCGATGCCAATCCAGACGATCCACTGCAAGGGACTGCGATTTCCGCTCTGCCGGTAGCGGCGCACGCCGGCAAGGCCTGTCGGTGGGATCTGTGTGATCAGTGAGGTACCCTGGGCGACGTGCTGCTCCGCTCCGAGCAGCAGCACGGAGAAGATGACGAGGCCGCCACCCGGGCTCGTCCCCGTGAAGCCCGATGCCAATCCCGCGACAAGACCGACGCCGGTGCCGGCAAGGAGTTCATGAATCCAGGACATCGTTCATGTCCTGGCTCGTCGCTTGATATCAGGCTTGGCGGTGCGAAATCCCTCGATCACGCTTGCCACGGCCGCCATGCAGGCCTCGACGTCAAATTCCTCGCCCCAGCATTTTTGCAGCACAAAGCCCTGGAAGATCGCGATCAGCACGCGCGCGATGGCCTCCGCCCCGAGATCGCGCTTGATGAGGCCGTCGTGCTGGCCTCGCTCGACTAGGGCGACGATCAGCGCGCGCGGCATGTCGATGCCTTCGACGACGCTGTTGCGGACGCGGCGGTTGCGCAGCGCTTCGGCCCAGCCATGGATGCCGACGCGGCGGCGCGCCTCGCCGGCAGGATCGGTGAGCCATTGCGCATAGACGCGGACCAGCGCGTGCAGTCCTTCGATCGGATCGCCCGATCCTTGAGCGACCGAGTTGAGCACAGCCTCACGGCGATGCCGGTCGTCCGCGAGCGCTTCGATCAGGTCGTCCTTGCTCTGGAAGTAGAGATAGACCGCGCCGTGGCTCAGTCCGGATCGCTTGACGATGTCGGCCATGCCGGTCTGGTGAAAACCGTCTTCAGCGAAGCAGGCGAGAGCCGCTTCGAGGATCTGCTGCCGCCGGCCTTCGCGCTTCTTGTCGCTGATCTTGGGCATTTTGGCCGTCCATAAATAACTGACAGATCGATCGCTTTAGCTGTTGACCGGCGATGGCCTGCAACAGAAGCCTGAAAATAAAAAAACGATCAGTCAGTCATTTTTATTTCCAAAAGGGATTTCAGTCAAGTCCGGGCCGTGCGGAGCCGGGAAACAGGAGGATTATGTCGTTGCGAACACCTCGACGGCGGCGACGCTGCGGCCCGCGATCGTGCGCCGCTAGAACAGCCGTCCGCCGTTCGTCACGGGCTTGCTCGGCTGCACCAGCACGACCTTGCCCTCGGCATCGGGAAAGCCGAGCGTCAGCACCTCCGAGACGACGGGACCGATCTGGCGCGGGGGGAAATTGACGACGGCCGCGACCTGTTGTCCCACCAGAGCCTCGAGCGGATGGTTTTCCGTGATCTGTGCCGAGCTCCTGCGTACGCCGATCACGGGGCCGAAGTCGATCCACAGCCGCCAGGCCGGCTTGCGCGCCTCCGGAAACGGTTTCGCATCGACGATGGTGCCGACACGGATGTCGACCGCGAGGAAGGCGTTGAAGTCGATGGTCGGCGAGGCAGCCGCAGCAGGATCGTGAGTGGCGTGCATAATGTGTCCGTTCGGCGAGTTGACGTCGTTCGCAATATTGTCGCGCGAACCGGAGTTTCGTACAACGCCGCAGCCGAAGCATCACGCATGCGCGAGGAACTGGTCTTGCCCAACATCATCTATGGCATCAAGAACTGTGACACCATGAAGAAGGCGCGGACCTGGCTCGACACCCACGGCGTTGCCTACGCGTTTCACGACTACAAGGCGGCGGGCGTCGAGAAGGACAAGCTCAAGCAGTGGAGCGACAAGGTCGGCTGGGAGACGCTGCTCAATCGCGCCGGCACGACGTTCAAGAAGCTTCCCGATTCCGACAAGGAAAGCTTGAGCGAGAAGAAGGCGCTGGCGCTGATGCTAGCGCAACCATCGATGATCAAGCGCCCGGTGCTGGAAATTGGCGGCAAGCTGCTGGTCGGCTTCAAGCCGGACATCTATGCCAAGGAAGTCGGCGCCAAATCTCGCTGACAAGTCTCGTTGACAAGTCGCGCCGACGGCTAGTTCAGCTCGATGGTCTCGGTGGCGACGCCGGAATCCGGCTGGTCCGTGAACTCGACCAGTTCGGCGGCCGCGATGCGGCCGGGGGCGCGATGAAACAGATCGCGATCGATCACGGCGAGCAATTTCGGGCGCGGCAGAGCGTCATTTCCGCGCATCAGATCCTTGATCTCGAAGCCGCCGTCCTCGCAGAACGTCTTGACCGAAGCGATGACGTGGCAGACCTGGCCGCTGGTCTGGAACGGCAGCAGCAGCCGTTCATAGGCGACGATACGCCCGTAGATGTCGTCGACGTCGGCCACGCTGTAGACCGGCAGTCCGCGCGCCACGCATTCATGATAGATCGGCATCACGAGCGGCGCGAGTCGCGCCCCGATATAGTCCTCGAGCAGAACGCCCTTGCCGGTATGTCCATAGGCGCGCGAGATGCGCGTGCCTTCGCTCTGGATGGTGAGGCGCGGCGTCGGCGTCGAAATGTCCACCGTATAATAGATGAGATCGGACAGCTCATCGTCGAGCCGCGCGGGCTGGTACTCCCAGATCGCCGGAGCGATCTGCTGACGCGCATAAAGTCGCAGCCACGTGTTCAGGAGATCACGCTGCCTGATCGACTTGACGACGGAAGGGGCGGCGCTTGCGAAATCCAAAACAACATTCCCGGAACGTAGAAAGGCAGCGCATGATCCCGCTTGCCGGAAAATTTTTGATGAAGGCTGGCGCGCGGAACGAAAGACCGTTAACGACGGCTTGATGACCGGTGCTTTCGCGAACCGGGAGGCCGGGCAGGCACGACATCGAAACACCTCCGACTAAGGGAGCATTTGTATCCCAGCCGAAGGCCTGATCTGCTCAGCTTTCCGCCTTGCCTAACCCCCGTCACCTCCGGCATATTCCGCGCCCGGAGGCGGCGTTCCGGATAGGCTCCAAGGCCTCCGGAAAGCCGAAGCAACAAGGACAGCCACGCGGTTAGCGCGGGCAGGGGGAAAATTGTTTGGCCGATGAGTTCATTCTCGAAACGGAAGGCTTGACCAAGGAGTTCGCGGGCTTCTTCGCCGTCCGCGACGTTGCGCTCAAGGTTCGCCGTGGGAGCATTCACGCGTTGATCGGCCCGAACGGCGCCGGCAAGACGACGTGCTTCAATCTTTTGACCAAGTTCCTCAAGCCGTCGGCCGGGAAGATCCTGTACAAGGGACAGGACATCACCGCGATGGCGCCGGCCGACGTGGCCCGCATGGGACTTGTTCGTTCGTTCCAGATTTCGGCGGTGTTTCCCCATCTCACCGCGCTGGAAAACGTCCGCGTCGCGCTCCAGCGCCAGCACGGCAGCTCCTTCGATTTCTGGCGCTCCAAGTCCGTGCTCAACCGCTTCAACGAACGCGCGCGCGAACTGTTGAACGATGTCGGCCTCAGCGAATTTGCCAATACGCCCGCGGTCGAGATGGCCTATGGACGCAAGCGCGCACTTGAGATCGCAACCACGCTCGCGCTCGACCCCGAGATGATGCTGCTGGACGAGCCGATGGCCGGCATGGGCCACGAGGACATCGACAAGATCGCGGCGCTGATCAAGCGTATTTCCGCGAAATATACCATCCTGATGGTCGAGCATAATCTGAGTGTCGTGGCCAATCTCTCCGACATCATCACCGTGCTGACGCGCGGCCAGGTGCTCGCGCAGGGCCATTACAGCGAGCTCACCAAGGACGAGCGCGTCAAGGAAGCTTATCTGGGAGCCGGTCATGCCTGACACTGCGATCGCCGAGGCTCCGGCCAAGGCCGCGACCGGCGGAAACATCCTTCAAGTCCGCAACCTGGAGGCCTGGTACGGCGAGTCTCACATCCTGCACGGGATCAATTTCGACGTGAATGCGGGCGAGGTCGTCACCCTGCTCGGGCGCAACGGCGCCGGCAAGACGACCACGCTGAAGTCGATCATGGGCATCATCGGCAAGCGTACCGGCTCGGTGAAGTTCAACAACCAGGACATCATCCGCGCCACCTCCGACAAGATCGCGCGGATGGGCATCGCGTTCTGTCCGGAAGAGCGGGGGATATTCTCCAGCCTCGACGTCCGGGAGAATCTGATGCTGCCGCCGGTGGTCCGCGCAGGCGGGCTGCCGCTCGACCAGATATTCGATCTTTTTCCGAACCTGAAGGAACGTCTCTACAGCCAGGGCACCAAGCTGTCCGGCGGCGAGCAGCAGATGCTGGCGATCGCGCGCATCCTGCGCACCGGCGCGAGTTTCCTGATGCTGGACGAGCCGACCGAGGGTCTTGCGCCCGTCATCATCCAGCAGATCGGCCACACCATTGCGCGGCTCAAGAAGGAGGGCTTCACGATCCTCCTTGTCGAGCAGAACTTCCGGTTCGCCTCGACCGTTGCCGACCGCTATTATGTGGTCGAGCACGGCAAGATCATTGACGGATTTTCCAATGCGGAGCTTGCCGCCAACATGGACAAGCTCCACGCCTATCTCGGCGTCTAGAACTGCCAAAGAGAAGACTTCAAAAAAAGGAAAGTTGCATGAAGACCAGGTCGATTGCGTCATTGCTGCTGACCACCGCGCTCACCTTCGCCGCAGCAGGCGTCGCGTCCGCGCAGGACAAGTCCGTCAAGATCGGCGCGCTGTCCGATCAGTCCGGCCTGTACGCCGACCTCGGCGGTCCCGGCTCGACGCTTGCCGCGCAGATGGCCGCTGAAGATTCCGGTCTCGCTGCGAAGGGCTGGAAGATCGACATCATCTCGGGCGATCACCAGAACAAGCCCGACATCGGCACCGCGATCGCGCGGCAGTGGTTCGACGTCGAGAAGGTCGACGTCATCGTCGACGTGCCGAATTCCGGCGTGGCGCTCGCCGTCAACAACGTCATCAAGGAAAAGAACGGCGTCTACATCAATTCAGGCGCGGCGACATCGGACCTCAGCAACGCGCAGTGCTCGCCCAACACCGTGCACTGGACCTACGACACCTACATGCTGGCCCACACCACCGGCCAGGCGCTGGTCAAGGCCGGCGGCGACACCTGGTTCTTCCTGACCGCGGACTACGCCTTCGGAGCGGCGCTGGAGCGCGACACCAGCGCGGTCGTCACCGCCAATGGCGGCAAGGTGGTCGGCGGCGTCAAGCATCCGCTCAACACGCCGGACTTCTCCTCTTTCCTGCTCCAGGCGCAGGCCTCCAAGGCCAAGATCATCGGCCTTGCCAATGCCGGCGGCGACACCACCAACACGATCAAGCAGGCGGCCGAGTTCGGCATCGGCAAGGGCGGCCAGAAGCTCGCCGCGCTGCTGCTGTTCCTCACCGACGTCAAGGCGATTGGCCTCGAGACCGCGCAGGGCCTCAACTTCACCGAGACGTTCTACTGGGACATGGACGACAAGACCCGCGCCTTCTCCAAGCGCTTCGCCGAGAAGATGAAGAACAACGCGCCGCCGACCATGGTGCAGGCCGGCGTCTATGCGGGCGTACGCCACTATCTCAAGGCGCTGGAAGCGCTCGGCGGCAATCCGCATGACGGCGTCAAGATCGTCGAGAAGATGAAGTCGATGCCGACCGAGGACGATCTGTTCGGCAAGGGCGAGATTCAGCCCAACGGCCGCACCATCCACAACGCCTATCTGTTCGAGGTGAAGAAGCCCTCGGAGTCCAAGGGACCGTGGGACTTCTACAAGCTGGTCGGCACGGTGCCGGGCGATCAGGCCTTCACGCCGCTGTCCGAGAGCAAGTGCGCGCTGTTGAAGAAGTAAGATAACCGCCCGCAGGCCATCAGGCCTGCGGGCGACTTTCAGGGAACGCCGAAGGGACCGGGTGCGGGATCGATGCAGGCTCTTTACGCTCAGCTACTGGTGGGACTGATCAACGGCTCGTTCTACGCGCTGCTCAGTCTCGGGCTTGCCGTGATCTTCGGCATGCTCAACATCATCAATTTCGCCCATGGCGCGGTCTACATGATGGGCGCGTTCGTCGCCTATTTCCTGCTCAACAATGACTACCTCAGTATCGGCTACTGGCCGGCACTGATCATTGCGCCGATCGTGGTCGGCATCTTCGGCATGATCCTGGAACGGACCATGCTGCAATGGCTGACCGGGCTCGACCATCTCTACGGCCTGCTCCTGACCTTCGGCATCGCGCTGATCGTGCAGGGCGTGTTCCAGAACTATTTCGGCTCCTCCGGCCTGCCTTACGCCATTCCGGACCAGCTCAAGGGCGGCATGAATCTGGGCTTCATGTTCCTGCCCGTCTATCGCGGCTGGGTGGTCGTCTTCTCGCTGGTGGTGTGCATCGCCACCTGGTTCCTGATCGAGAAGACCCAGCTCGGCGCCTACCTGCGCGCTGCCACCGAAAATCCGACGCTGGTGCGTGCCTTCGGCATCAACGTGCCGCGCATGATCACGCTGACCTACGGGCTCGGCGTCGGCCTTGCCGCGCTCGCCGGCGTGCTCTCGGCACCGATCAACCAGGTGCGGCCGCTGATGGGGGCCGACCTCATCATCGTCGTGTTCGCGGTGGTCGTGATCGGCGGCATGGGATCGATCATGGGCTCGATCATCACGGGCTTTGCGCTCGGCGTGATCGAGGGCCTGACCAAATATTTCTACCCCGAGGCCTCCAACACCGTCGTGTTCGTGCTGATGGTGCTGGTGCTCTTGGTGAAGCCAACGGGATTGACGGGAAGGGCGGCCTGATATGACAGCCTTGACGGACGACACGCTGCAGGCAACCCCGCGCGCGGTGCGCGACGAGATGATCGTATTCGTGGTGATGGCGCTGCTGCTGGCCTCGGTGCCCTTCAGCGGCATCTACCCGTTCTTCGTGATGCAGGCGCTGTGTTTCGCGCTGCTTGCCTGTGCCTTCAATCTGCTGATCGGCTACGGCGGTCTGCTGTCGTTCGGACACGCGATGTTCCTGGGCACGGCCGGCTATTGCAGCGCGCATGCGCTGAAAGTGTGGGCGCTGCCGCCGGAGCTTGGCATCCTCGTCGGTGTCGCGGCGGCCTTCGTGCTCTCGATCATCACCGGCTACATCTCGATCCGCCGCCAGGGCATCTATTTCTCGATGATCACGCTGGCGCTGTCGCAGCTGCTGTACTTCATCTATCTCCAGGCGCCGTTTACCCATGGCGAGGACGGCATCCAGGGCATTCCGCAAGGGCGCATGTTCGGCCTGTTCGACCTGTCCAAGCCGACGGTGCTCTATTACGTCGTGCTGGTCGGTTTCCTCGCCGGCTTCCTGCTGATCTACCGCATCATCAACTCGCCGTTCGGTGAGGTGCTGAAGTCGATCCGCGAGAACGAGCAGCGCGCGATTTCGCTCGGCTACCGGACCGACCAGTACAAGTTCCTGGCCTTCATCCTGTCGGGCACGCTGGCCGGCTTTGCCGGTGCGCTGAAGGTGTTCGTGGCGCAGAACGCCTCGCTCACCGACGTCCATTGGTCGATGTCGGGCGAAGTCGTGCTGATGACGCTGGTCGGCGGTCTCGGCACCGTCTTTGGCCCCGTGGTCGGCGCCTTTGCCATCATCGCCATGCAGCAATATCTGGCGGGCTTCGGCCAGTGGGTCACGGTGATCCAGGGCTCGATCTTCGTAATCTGCGTGCTCACCTTCCGCCGCGGCGTCATCGGTGAAATCGCGCATTACTTCCGTAGATCGCTCTAAACCCTTGATATCGCACCAATTTCATTGGTGCGTGAAAGTGGTGGATGATCCGGCTCCGCGGGCGTGAGATGACACGCGCGCGGATCGAAAATGGTCTATGACAGTTTCATGACGGCCCGTTCGGGCCGGGCCATTTTCAACCGGTAGCCTATCCCCATGATGCGATGGTTTCGCGCCTTCCTGCCCAAGGAAGAACGGTTCTTCGACCTGTTCGACCGCCACGCCCAGACCGTGATCCAGGGCTCCATCGCGCTCCAGGGCATGCTGAACGGGGGCGAGGAGACGCCGGTCTATTGCCAGCGCGTCAACCAGTTCGAGAACGATGCCGACAACATCACCCGCGAGGTGCTGACGGCGGTGCGCCGCACCTTCATCACCCCGTTCGACCGCGGCGACATCAAGAACCTGATCACCTCGATGGACGACGCCATCGACCAGATGCAGCAGACGGCGAAGGCCGTGATGCTGTTCGAGGTTCGCGCCTTCGAGCCGCCGATGCGCGAGATCGGCGGGCTGCTGATCGAATGCGCCAATCTGGTGGGGCGTGCGCTGCCGCTGATGCAGGAGATCGGCAAGAACGTGGCCATGCTGACCGCGATCACGGAAGAGCTGGGCAAGCTCGAGGGCCGCGTCGACGATCTCCACGACATCGGGCTGAAGGAATTGTTCCTCAAGCATCGCGACGGCAGCGCGATGGACTTCATCGTCGGCGTCGAGATCTACGACCATCTCGAAAAGGTGGCCGATCGCTTCGACGACGTCGCGAACGAGATCAACAGCATCGTCATCGAGCAAGTATAGGGCAGGGCCGCCGTGGATGCTGCGTTGGGTCTTCCCGTCCTGGTCGGACTGATCGCCGTCGCGCTGCTGTTCGACTTCCTGAACGGCCTGCACGACGCCGCGAATTCGATCGCGACCATCGTCTCGACCCGCGTGCTGCGGCCGCAATTCGCGGTGCTCTGGGCCGCGTTCTTCAATTTCGTCGCCTTCATGGTGTTCGGGCTGCACGTCGCGCAGACCATAGGCACCGGCATCATCGATCCCGCGATCGTCGATGCCCAGGTGATCTTCGCGGCCCTCGTCGGCGCGATCGTCTGGAACCTCGTGACCTGGGCGATGGGCATCCCATCCTCGTCATCACACGCATTGATCGGTGGCTTATTCGGTGGCGGCGTGGCCAAGGCCGGGATCTCTGCGGCTGTCTGGAGCGGATTGTCCAAAACGGTGATCGCAATCGTGCTGTCGCCGCTGGTTGGCTTCCTGCTCGCGATGGTGCTGGTCGCGATCGTCTCCTGGGCATCGGTGCGGTCGACGCCGTTTGCCGTCGACCGCGCCTTCCGCATCCTGCAATTCGCCTCTGCCTCGCTCTATTCGCTCGGCCATGGTGGCAACGACGCGCAGAAGACCATGGGCATCATCGCCGTGCTGCTCTATTCGCAGGGCCATCTCGGCAGCGAATTCTCGGTGCCGTTCTGGGTGGTCTTGTCGTGTCAGGCCGCGATGGCGATGGGCACGCTGATGGGCGGCTGGCGCATCGTGCGCACCATGGGGCTGCGCATCACGAAACTGACGCCGATGCAGGGCTTCTGCGCCGAGACCGGCGGCGCCGCGACTCTGTTCATGGCAACCTTCCTCGGCGTTCCCGTCTCGACCACCCACACCATCACGGGCGCTATCGTCGGCGTCGGCGCCGCCCGCCGCATGTCGGCGGTGCGCTGGAACGTCGCCAGTTCGATCGTCTATGCCTGGGTCATCACGATGCCCGCCTCGGCGATGGTCGCCGCGCTGACCTGGTGGGCGGTCAAGATTTTCGTCAAGTAACGAGCTTCAACCCGACAATCCCGGCGACGATGAGCCCGATGCTGGCAAGCCGGAAGGCCGTGGCGGGCTCGCCGAACAGGACGATGCCGAGCGTCGCGGTGCCGACCGCGCCGATGCCGGTCCAGACCGCGTAGGCGGTTCCAATCGGTAGCGATTTGAGGGCGAGGCCGAGCAGGATGACGCTGCCGGCCATGGCGGCAAGCGTGAGAACCGACGGAACGAGCCTGCTAAAGCCCTCGGTGTATTTCAGGCCAATCGCCCAGGTGATCTCGAGAAGACCGGCGACGAACAGGATGCTCCAGGCCACGACAACCCTCCATTCAAGGCAGGGTCGTCCCCGCGGGCAATGATTTGTGAAAAGGAGGGCCGTCCCTCCCAAAGGGCGATATGGGGCTGGCCAGAGGGCTCCGCAATCACCAAATCAGGCTTGATCCGGCCCATTTTCCCTGCCAAACGCTCCCGCCATGTCCGACATTGCCGCCACCACTGCCGAATCGCCGGCCCGTTCCCCGCTTGCCGCTGAAGTGTCGCGGCGGCGTACCTTTGCGATCATCTCGCATCCTGACGCCGGCAAGACCACGCTGACCGAAAAGCTGCTGCTGTTCGGCGGCGCCATCAACCTGGCCGGCCAGGTCAAGGCCAAGGGCGAGCGGCGCAACACGCGTTCGGACTGGATGAAGATCGAGCGCGAGCGCGGCATCTCGGTCGTGACCTCGGTGATGACCTTCGAGTTCGAGGGCCTCGTGTTCAACCTGCTGGATACGCCGGGCCACGAGGACTTTTCGGAAGACACCTATCGCACGCTCACGGCGGTCGATTCCGCCGTCATGGTCATCGACGCCGCCAAGGGCATCGAGGCGCGCACCCGGAAGCTGTTCGAGGTCTGCCGCCTGCGCGACATCCCGATCATCACCTTCATCAACAAGATGGACCGCGAGAGCCGCGACGTTTTCGAGCTGCTCGACGAGATCGAGAAGACGCTGGCGCTCGACACCACGCCGATGACCTGGCCGGTCGGCCGCGGCCGCGACTTCCTCGGCACCTATGACGTCGCCAATGGGGGCGTGCGCCTGCTCGAAGGCGGCGGCGCCAAGACCGGCGCGGCACAGCAGATCGAGATCGCAGAGCTCGCCAAGCTCAACGCCAATCTCGACGTCTCCGCGGTGAAGGACGAGCTCGAGCTCGTTACCGAAGCGTCAAAACCGTTCGAGCTCGACGCGTTTCGCGAGGGCCATCTGACGCCGGTTTATTTCGGCAGCGCGCTGCGCAATTTCGGCGTCGGCGACCTCCTGGAAGGCCTCGGCAAGTTCGCGCCCGAGCCGCGCGCGCAGGACAGCGACCAGCGCAAGGTCGAGGCGACCGATCCGCGCATGAGCGCCTTCGTGTTCAAGATCCAGGCGAACATGGATCCGAACCATCGCGACCGCATCGCGTTTGCGCGCCTCTGCTCGGGCAAGCTCAGCCGCGGCATGAAGGCCAAGCTCGTGCGCACCGGCAAGAGCATGCCGCTGTCGAGCCCGCAATTCTTCTTCGCGCAGGATCGCTCGGTGGCGGACGAGGCCTTCGCCGGCGACGTCGTCGGCATCCCCAATCACGGCACGCTGCGGATCGGCGACACGCTGACCGAGGGCGAGGATTTCAACTTCGTCGGCGTGCCGAGCTTTGCGCCGGAAATCGTCCGCCGCGTGCGGCTCACCGACGCGATGAAGGCGAAGAAGCTGAAGGAAGCGCTGCAGCAGATGTCGGAAGAGGGCGTGGTGCAGGTGTTCCGCCCGCGCGACGGCGCTCCGGCGCTGGTCGGCGTCGTCGGCGCGCTGCAGCTCGACGTGCTGAAGGCGCGGCTGGAAGCGGAATATTCGCTGCCGGTCGAGTTCGAGGTGAGCGAGTTCCAACTCGCCCGCTGGGTCTCCTCGGAGGACCGCAAGAAGCTCGATACCTTCATCGCCGCCAACACCTCCAGCATCGCCGACGATGTCGACGGCGATCCCGTGTATCTCGCCCGGAACGAGTTCTATCTCGGCTACACCAGGGAACGCGCCGAGGGCATCGAGTTCACCAACGTCAAGGACGTCAAGAAGAAGGGGTAGGAGCTGCCTACTCGGGTGCGTAACCACACCCTCCGCTGTCATGCCCCGCGAAGGCGGGGCATCCAGTATTCCAGAGACATCGAGACTCATCACAACCGCCCCGGCGTACTGGGTCGTCCGGTCAAGCCGGACGACGACACCGGGGTTGAACGCGAGCATGTGAACGTGAAATGGGCTTGAAGCCGCTTCAATGCCTCCCGATTTGATTGTGGTCACTCAACGCGGTGTTCTTCATGCTGCGCGCAATCTTGGTTCTATTGCTAACCCTCGTGGCTGCTAGCGTCGCCGACGCGCAGCGCCGCCAGATCAATCCGATCCCATTTTCGCACGAGCCGTGCAGCGTGCTCGACTATCGTCCTTGCACGCCGTCCTATTGCAGTCCCCTCGAAGAAGGCCCCTGCATTCCCGAGATCGATTATCCCTACGGCCAGAACCTTCAGCTCACCATCGAGAGCGTGCCGGCGGAGGCCGATCGCGCCAAATACCAGAAGCCCGATCACGATCTCGATACGATCGGCGACCTCTTCGCCGAGTTGCGCACCTGCTGGTCGCCGCCAGCGGACAACGCGCGCGCGGGCATGCAGATGGCGGTGCGCTTCAGCTTCAACAAGGCGGGCGGCCTGATCGGCCCGCCGCGCCTGACCTTTGCGACCGCCGGCGTTCCGGCCGACACGCGGACGACCTATCTGAACGCCATCAATTCATCGCTGAAGGCCTGCCTGCCGCTGAAATTCACTGGCGGCCTCGGCGGCGCCTTGGCTGGACGGCCGATCGCGATCCGTTATGTCGATAATCGCGAGCTCGGCAAGTAGCCCATCAGTTGCGACCAGCGGCCAATCGATGATACCTCAGAGGCTGGGGCTGCTTGAGGGGAGGATGTCGTGGGTCTGCTGGTCATGATCCTGGGGCTTGCGCTGTTTTTCGCGGCCCATACCTTCACGACGAAACGTGACGCGCGCGCGCAGGCGATCGCGAGACTGGGCGAGGGGACCTACAAGATCCTCTATGCGGCCGTCTCGCTTGCAGGGCTCGCGCTGATTATCTGGGGCTTCGCGCACTATCGCGCGTCCGGCTGGATCGACGTCTGGTATCCGCCGAAAGCAATGAAGCACATCACGCTCGCGCTGATGCTGCCCGCCGTCATCCTCGTGGTCGCCTCTTACTTGCGCGGCCGCATCTATGCGACGCTGAAGCATCCGATGCTCGCCGGCATCAAGCTGTGGGCCGCCGCGCATCTGCTCGCCAATGGCGATCTCGGTTCCATCATCCTGTTCGGCTCGTTCCTGGGCTGGGCGGTGTACGACCGCATCTCGCTGAAGCACCGCGTGGACGCCGGCGCGCCGCCGATCCCGGTGGGCGGCCCAACCAACGATCTGATCGCGGTCGCGGTCGGAATCGTGGCTTATTTGGCGCTGGCGTTTGCGTTCCACCCGGTCGTGATCGGCGTGCCCGTCATGGGGTCCTGACAATGTCCGTCCAATCCGCCATCAAGCGCAAGACCGCACCCGACCTCCGCGTTCGCAAGAATGGCGAGCCGATCGTGATGCTGACCTCCTATCACGCGCACACCGCCGCGCTGGTCGACAGGCACTGCGACGCGATCCTGGTCGGCGATTCCCTGGGCAATGTCATGCATGGCTTCGAGACCACGGTGCCCGTGACGCTCGACATGATGATCCTCCAGGGCTGCGCGGTGATGCGCGGCTCTCGGCAGGCGCTCGTCGTCGTCGACATGCCGTTCGGCTCCTACGAAGGCTCGAAGGAGCAGGCCTTCCAGTCGGCGGTGCGGATCATGAAGGAAACGCAGTGCGGCGCGGTCAAGCTCGAGGGCGGCACGCGGATGGCGGAGACGGTGGCATTTCTCTCCGAGCGCGGCATTCCCGTGATGGGCCATATCGGGCTGACGCCGCAGTCGATCAACACGCTTGGCTCGTTCCGCGCACAGGGCCGCGAGGAGACGAACTGGGCTCCGATCGAGAACGACGCCCGGGCGATCGCAGAGGCGGGGGCCTTCTCGATCGTGATCGAGGCGGTCGCCGAGCCGCTGGCGCGCAAGATCACGCAATCGATCGCCGTTCCGACCATCGGCATTGGCGCGAGCGCAGCTTGCGACGGCCAGATCTTGGTGCTGGAGGATATGCTCGGCTTGTCGCCGCGGTCGCCGAAATTCGTGCGCCGCTATGCCAATCTCGGGCCGGCGATCGAGGAAGCCATCGCGGGCTATGCGCACGATGTGAGAAGCCGTGCCTTCCCGGGCCCGGAGCACGTCTACGAGATGAAGAAGAGCTGACGAGGCCGCCCATGGACTGGTCGCAGCACGCACTTCCGTCGATGCGGCTTGAGTCGCGCTTCGGTGACCGCATGGTGCCCGCCTTCCGCGATCGGCCGGCGAGCCTGTGGGCGATGATCGCGGATGCCTGCGCGCGCAACGCCGATGGCGAAGCGCTGATCGCAGGCAATGTCCGCCTGAGCTGGCGGCAGGCGGTGGAACAGGCGGCGAGGATCGCTGCGGGCTTTCGCAGGCTCGGCCTGCAACGCGGCGACCGTGTCGCGATCCTGCTCGGCAACCGCATCGAGTTTCCGCTGCTGCTGTTTGCCGCCGCGCATGAGGGGCTGGTCACGGTGCTGCTCGGCACGCGCCAGCAGAAGCCGGAGATCGCCTATGTGCTCTCCGATTGCGGCGCAAAGATCCTGATCCACGAAGCGGGGCTCGCCGAGCGGCTGCCCGAGGCGCGGGACGTCCCCGATGTGATCCACCGCATCGCGGTCGATGACGATCCGCATCTGTCGCGCTTCGCGCTGCTCGCCGACAATCCGCCGGCGCCGGCCCCGGTCGAGGTCGACGAAGAGGACACCGCGATGATCCTCTACACCTCGGGCACGACGGGCAAGCCGAAGGGTGCGATGCTGGCCCATTGCAACATCGTCCATTCCTCTATGATCTTCGTGTCCTGCCTGCAATTGACGGACGCGGACCGCTCGATCGCGGCGGTGCCGCTCGGCCACGTCACCGGTGTCGTCGCCAACATCACGACCATGATCCGCTGCGGCGGCGCGCTGATCATCATGCCCGAGTTCAAGGCCGTCGATTACCTCAAGCTGGCCGCGCGCGAACGCGTCACCTACACGGTGATGGTGCCGGCGATGTACAATCTCTGTCTGCTCCAGCCCGATTTCGACGGCTACGATCTGTCGAGCTGGCGCATCGGCGGTTTTGGCGGCGCACCGATGCCGGTCGCGACCATCGAGAAACTCAAGGCGACGATTCCCGGCTTGAAGCTGATGAATTGCTACGGCGCGACCGAGACGACGTCGCCGTCGACGATCATGCCGGGCGAGCTGACTGCGAGCCATATCGATAGCGTCGGCCTGCCGTGCCCCGGCGCGCGCATCGTCGCGATGGATGCGGACGGGCGCGAGCTGCCGCATGGCGCGATCGGCGAGCTCTGGATCCAGAGTGCCTCCGTCATCAAGGGTTACTGGAACAACGCGAAAGCCACAGCCGAAAGCTTCACGAGCGGGTTCTGGCATTCGGGCGATCTCGGCTCGGTCGATGCGGAAGGCTTTGTCCGCGTGTTCGACCGGCAGAAGGACATGATCAATCGCGGCGGTCTGAAGATCTACTCGGCCGAGGTCGAATCCGTGCTGGCCGGTCATCCCGCCGTGGTCGAGAGCGCGATCGTCGCCAGGGCATGTCCGGTGCTGGGCGAGCGCGTCCACGCCGTGGTGGTGACGCGTGCGCCGGTCTCCGACGCCGCGTTGCGGGCCTGGTGCGCCGAGCGTCTGTCCGACTACAAGGTCCCCGAAACCATGGCGATTACGGCCGAGCCATTGCCGCGCAACGCCAATGGCAAGGTGCTGAAGCGGCAGCTTCGGGAGCTCCTGGCAACCTGACCCGGGCCGATGGGTCCGGGCTCTTCCGGGTGGTTAACGCCTTGATCGGGCTGGCTTTGCCTTGCCACCGCCATATCGTTAGGGTACCTCGCCGCCACGTGGGGGACGGGATTCCTGACGCGAACGCCTTGGCGCGCGCACCCGGACGGGCATGGGATTAGCATAAGTGTCTGAATTATTTGACGAAGTCGACGAGGAAGTACGTCGCGAACAGTTCAAGAAGCTGTGGGACAAGTATTCGATCTACTTCATCGCCCTGATGGTGCTGGTGGTGGCCGCCGCCGCCGGCTGGCAGGGTTATCGGTACCTGGAGGCCCAGAAGGCCGCCGAGGCCGGTGCGGCCTTCGAGAAGGCCGCCGAGCTGTCCGACCAGGACAAGCATGCCGAGGCCGAGAAGGCCTTCACCGAGCTCGCCGCCAAGGCTCCCTCGGGCTATCGCACCCTGGCGCGGCTGCGTGCCGCGGCCGAGGCGGCGCCCCGCGACGCCAAGGCCGCCGCCAAGATGTATGACGACATCGCTGCCGACCGCAGCGTTGGCGGCGAGTGGCAGGATATGGCGAAGATCCGCGCCGCCGGCCTGCTGGTCGATAGCGCGTCCTATGCCGACATGCAGCAGCGGCTGGAGCCTTCCGCCGCGCCCAAATCGACGTTCCGCCACAGCGCCCGCGAGATGCTGGCGCTGTCGGCCTGGCGCAACAACGACATGACTGCGGCCCGCAAATGGCTCGACGTGATCGCCGAGGACGGTGAAACGCCGCCGGGCCTGCGCTCGCGCGCCGAGGCGCTGGCGGCTCTGCTGCCGCCCGTTGCCAAAAGCTGACGACGGTCTTCTGACACGAGACGAGACACCAAGATGCGCCGCACGCCACGCTTGATCGCAGCCGCCGTCCTGATCGCCTTCACGGGCGTCCTGGGCGGCTGCTCCAGCTTCGATCCAAGCGACATGCTCGACTTCCTCGACACCAAGAAGAAGCTTCCGGGCGACCGCAAGCCAGTCTTCCCCGAGGGCGTGCCGGGCCTCGAGCAGGGCGTGCCGCGCGAGATGTACAAGGGCGCGCAGCAGCAGCCGGACCCGAATGCACCTGCCGTCGCGGCTCTCCCCACCGAGCCGCCGCCCGAGGCCAAGCCGGCGAAGGGTGCCAAGGCCAAGAAGACGAGGCAGCCGGTTGCGGCCGCACCGGCTGAGGCGCCCGCCGGCGAAGTCGACGGCGAGGCCCAACCGGAGGCTGCGCCGCCCACGGCAGCTCCGCCGCCCAAGCAGAAGATCGTCCGCAAGCGCACCACCGCGCCGCCGCCGGACCAGCCCGTCCAGCAGGCGCAACCGACCCAGACCACGCAGCAGCAATCGCAGGGGGCCTTCCCGGCGCCGATGCCGAGCGGCAGTTTCTCCCGCTGATTATTTCATTGCATTGACAGGCGCGGCCCCGGCAGCGCAGGGATGACCGATGCCCTTTACGATCGCCATCATCGGCCGGCCCAATGTCGGCAAATCGACGCTGTTCAACCGCCTGGTCGGACAGAAGCTCGCGCTCGTCGACGATCTCCCCGGCGTCACCCGCGATCGCCGCGAGGGTGAGGCCAGGCTCGGTGACCTCGAATTCACCATCATCGATACCGCGGGCCTCGACGAGGGCGCCAAGGGCTCGTTGACCGCGCGGATGCAGGAACAGACCGAGGCCGCGATTGCGCAGGCCGATGCGCTGTTCTTCGTCATCGACGCCCGCATCGGCCTCACGCCGACCGACCGCGCCTTCGCCGATTTCGCCCGCAAGGCCAACAAGCCGGTGCTGCTGGTCGCGAACAAGAGCGAAGGCAAGCACGGCGATGCCGGCGCGATGGAAGCCTTTGCGCTTGGCCTCGGCGATCCCATCCAGATATCGGCCGAGCATGGCGAGGGCATGGGCGAGCTTTACGACGAACTCGCCAAGCTGATGCCGGAGCCCATCGACGAAGAAGATGAGGTCGAGGACGACGAGCCGCTCACCGAGGAAGAGGCCGCGACGCGCCCGATCCGGGTCGCCATTGTCGGCCGGCCCAACGCCGGCAAGTCGACGCTGATCAACCATTTGCTCGGCGAGGAGCGCCTGCTGACCAGCCCGGAGGCCGGCACCACGCGCGATTCCATTGCGGTCGAGATCAACTGGAAGGGCCGCGAATTCCGCGTGTTCGACACGGCAGGTCTGCGCCGGCGCTCGCGCATCGAGGAGAAGCTGGAAAAACTCTCGGTCGCCGACGCGCTACGTGCGGTACGCTTTGCCGAGGTCGTCGTGATGATGATGGATTCGCAGAACCGCTTTGAAGAGCAGGATTTGCGCATCACCGACCTGATCGAGCGCGAGGGCCGCGCGGTCGTGCTCGCCGTCAACAAATGGGACCTGATGGAGAGCAAAGGGGGCGGCGCGATCTCGGGTTTGCGTCGCGATGCCGACCATTGGCTGCCGCAGATCAAGGGTGTGCCGATCGTCGCCGTATCCGGCCTGATGGGCGAGGGCATCGATCGGCTGATGCAGGCGATCCAGGACGCTTACGCGCTCTGGAACAGGCGCGTGTCGACCTCGGCATTGAACCGCTGGTTCGAGCAGGCAGTCCAGGCCAATCCGCCGCCGGCGGTGTCCGGCCGACGGCTCAAGCTCAACTACATCACCCAGACCAAGGCGCGCCCGCCGAGCTTCGTGCTGTTCTGCTCGCGCGCGGACGCAGTGCCGCAGTCTTACTTGCGTTATCTGACCAATTCGATGCGTGAGACCTTTGAGCTGCCGGGTACACCGGTGCGCATCACCTTGCGCGAGAAGGCCAACCCCTTTGCGCACAAGCGCAAGCGGCCGTCGTGAGCAAGGAGGCCGGTGAGGCGACAGCGCCGGTCCGGCGCGGTGCCGTCGCCTTCATCTTCGTCACCATCCTGCTCGACATGCTCGCGCTCGGCGTGATCATGCCGATCCTGCCCAAGCTGATCGAGAGTTTTGTCGGCAACGACACTGCCCATGCGGCCCGCATCTTCGGCCTGTTCGGCACCGCCTGGGCGCTGATGCAGTTCGTGTTCTCGCCGGTGTTAGGTGCGCTGTCGGATCGCTTCGGGCGGCGGCCGGTGGTGTTGCTGTCGAACTTCGGACTTGCGGCCGATTACGTGCTGATGGCGCTGGCGCCGTCGCTTGCGTGGCTGTTCGTCGGCCGTGTCATCTCGGGCATCACCTCGGCCAGCATCTCGACCGCCTTTGCCTATATCGCCGACATCACGGCGCCGGAGCGGCGGGCGGCGATCTTCGGCAGGATCGGAGCTGCGTTCGGCGCGGGCTTCGTCCTGGGCCCGGCGCTGGGCGGCCTGCTCGGCGATATCGATCCGCATTTGCCGTTCTGGGCCTCGGCGGCCCTCAGCTTCGCCAATGCGCTCTACGGTCTCTTCGTCCTGCCGGAATCTCTGGCGCCCGAGAAGCGCGCGCCGTTCCGCTGGAAGAGCGCCAATCCGGTCGGAGCGTTGCGTCTGCTGCGCACCAACACGGCCCTGGCCGGCTTGTCCGTCGTCAATTTCATCGCGCAGGTCGCGCATGTCGTGCTGCCCTCGACCTTCGTGCTCTATGCGACTTACCGCTACGGCTGGGATTCCAAGACGGTCGGACTGACGCTGGCGATGGTCGGTATCTGCGCCATGGTGGTGCAGGGGCTCGCCATCGGTCCAATCGTGCGTGTGCTCGGTGAGCGGAATGCGCTGCTGATGGGCCTGTGTTGTGGCGCGATCGGATTCGTCATCTTCGGTGCTGCGCCGACCGGGCCGCTGTTCTGGATCGGCATTCCCGTGATGTCGCTCTGGGGCATCTCGGGTGCCGCGATGCAATCGCTGATGACGCGGCTCGTCGCACCCGATCAGCAGGGCAAGTTGCAGGGCGCGACTGCGAGCGTGCAGAGCGTGTCGCAGCTCGTCGGCCCGTTCCTGTTCACGCTGACGTTTTCCTATTTCATCGGCGCCAGCGCGCCGCTGCATCTGCCCGGCGCGCCGTTTTTGCTTGCGGCCGTGCTGATGGTGGTGTGCGTGGCGATCGCGATGCGGGCGTTGGCTGCGACGAGAACGGTCTCGTAGGGTGGGTTACGCCTTCGGCTAACCCACCCTACGGCATCGCCTTACTTCTTCACCAGCGGACAGTCGCTCGCCTCGAGCGGCTTGGCCGCGTCCTCCGGCGCGATGGTGGCGACGAGCTTGTAATAGTCCCACGGTCCCTTCGACTCTTCCGGCTTCTTCACCTCGAACAGATAGGCCGGAATGAGGCGGCGGCCGTCCGCGCGCAGCGGGCCCTTGCCGAACAGCGGATCGTCGGTCGGCAGCTCCTTCATCTTGGCGACGACCTTGGCGCCGTCATGCGGATTGCTGCCGAGCGCGTCCATCGCCTTCAGGTAATGCAGGACGCCGGCATAGAGGCCTGCAACCGTCATCGACGGCATCGAACCCTTGGGCGAGACCTTCTGGAAGCGCTTGGACCATTCGCGGGTCTGGTCGTTGAGGTCCCAATAGAAGGATTCAGTGAAGGTCAGGCCCTGCGCGGTCTTCAGGCCCAGCGAGTGCACGTCGTTGATGAACAGCAGCAGCGCGGCGAGCTTCTGGCCGCCCTGGACGATGCCGAATTCCGAGGCCTGCTTGATCGCGTTGGTGGTGTCGCCGCCGGCGTTGGCGAGACCGACGATCTTGGCCTTCGACGACTGCGCCTGGAGCAGGAAGGACGAGAAGTCCGCGGTGTTGAGCGGATGCTTGACGCCACCGAGCACCTTGCCGCCATTGGCGGTGACGACGGCGCTGGTGTCGCGCTCCAGTGCATGACCGAACGCGTAATCGGCGGTGAGGAAGAACCAGCTGTCGCCGCCGGCCTTGGTCAGCGCCTTGCCGGTGCCGTTGGCGAGCATGTAGGTGTCGTAGGTGTAGGAGACCGTGTTCGGCGTGCAGGCCTTGCCGGTGAGATCAGCGGTGGCCGCGCCCGAATTGAGCAGCACCGAGTTCTTTTCCTTGACGAGGTTGTTCACCGCGAGCGCCACGCCCGAGCTCGGCGTGTCCGAGATGACGTCGACCTTGTCGTTGTCGATCCATTGCCGGGCGATGTTGACGCCGATGTCGGGCTTGTTCTGGTGATCACCCGACACAACTTCGATGGTCCAGCCCTTGGCCTTCAGGCCGGAATCCTCGACCGCCATTTTCACCGCCGCGACCGAGTTCGGTCCGCCGATGTCGGCATAGAGGCTCGACATGTCGTTGAGCACGCCGATCTTGACGGACTTGTCCTGGGCGTAGGCGGATGTTGCAAAACCGAAGGCGGCACATGCCAGAAAAGCCGCAGTGCGGCGCGCGAGCGTCGTCGTCATGAAAGGTCTCCTCCATTGTCAAATATTCGGACGGCTCTCTTGCGGAGCCTTGTTCCTGTCGATGGCTCTACCGTGTCCCACGGCTGGCTGCAATGCACCTAAATGCGGATGACGCTGCGTCGTAGCGTCATCCGTCGGTTAACTTTTGGGCAAAATGCGTTGAGACGCTATTTGAGAGCGTCCGACGTCAGCTTGAATTTCTGGATGCGCTTTCCGGTATCGACCTCGGCGGTATAGACGTTACCCCTCGCGTCGATCGCCATGGCGTGCACCCAGTGGAATTGCCCGGCGTTGCGGCCGTTGTGCCCGAAGCTACCGACCACGCTGCCGTCCTCGCGCTTGATGACCCTGATCTCGTTGTTCTCGCCGTCGGCGCTGAGCAGCCAGGTCTGCTTCGGATCGGGCCAGATCGCGATGTCCCAGACAGCACCGTTGCCGAGCGTGTTCTTCTCGAAGAAGAACTCCTTCACGAAGGTGCCGTCCGTTTTGAACACCTGGATACGGTTGTTGATGCGATCGCAGACGTAGACGAGGCCGTCATGGGCGAGCTTCACACAGTGGACGGGATTTCCGAATTGTTGCGCCACGGGGGCCTTCGGATCGTAGGGCGCCTGCTTGCTGTCATCAGGCTTGTTGCCGTAGGCGCCCCAGTGCCGCTTGTAGGCCAGCGTCGTCGCGTCGAACACGATGACGCGGCGGTTGCCATAACCGTCGGCGACGTAGATCTCGTTGGCGTTCTTGTCGAGCGCGGTCTCGGCGGGCTTGCCGAGCTGCGTCGTGTCGTTGCTGCCGAGGCTCGGTGCGATCTTGCCGATCTGGGCGACGAACTTGCCGTCGAGCGTGAACTTCAGGATGGCGTTGTCGTTGTCGGCATTGCCGCCGACCCAGACGAAGCCGCGCTCGTCGACCTCGATGCCGTGCTCGCGGCCGACCCATTCATAGCCTTCGCCCGGACCGCCCCAGGACCGCAGCAGGTTGCCGTCGCTGTCGAATTCGAGCACGGGCGGCGCCGACACGCAGCATTTGGAGCGCGGCGGGGTGAGGCTCGCACCCTTCTCGTCATCGGTGAGCGAGCGCGGACGATGGATCACCCAGATGTGGCCCTGCCAGTCGACCGTGATGCCGCCGACCTGTCCGAGGATCCAGTTGTTGGGCAGCTGCTTCGGCCAGGAGGGATCGACCGCGAAGGTCGGGACGTCGCCGGCTCTCGCCGTGCCCGGAAGCACGAACGCGATCGCTGCGATCAGGATGGAGACGGCGTAAGAGACGTTTGCGAGCGCAGGCGTAAACCCTGCGCGATGCCATGACGCCATGGCGACCTCCCTTTTTTGGCTTGCGGCTTGCTGCCGCTTGAGCGCGGGCAGTCAATCGCGGGGAGGCATTCGAGTCAATCAGGCGGGCGAGCGGAAGCTCATCAGGCTGCGGGTCTTGTAGTCGTAGAACTTGCCGGTTTCGGTCCAGTCCGGCGCGCACATCGGGACGATGAATTTGGCGACCTGCTCGGCGGTGTCGAGCGTCGCCGGATCCTCGCCCGGCATCAGGGTGGCGCGCATGCGGGTGCGGACCGGGCCGGGGTTGAACAGGTTGACGCGCAACGGCGTGTTCGCGGTCTCCTGCGCCCAGGCGCGCGCCAACGTCTCCAGCGCGGCCTTGGAGGCGGCGTAGGGGCTGACATAGGCGGTCGCCTTGTTGGCGGCGCCCGAGGTGATGAACACGGCGCGCCCCGCATCCGACTGCTTCAGCAACGGTTCCATGCAGCGGATCAGCTGGAAGTTCGCGGAGACGTTGACGGCCATCACGTCGTTGAAGGTTTTCAGCTCGATATGGCCAATCGGTGAGGAGGGGCCGAGCACGCCGGCATTGCCGACGAGGATGTCGAGCTTGCCGTAGCGCTCGTGCAGCCCCGCGCCGAGCCGCGCGATGCCGTCGGAATCGGTGAGGTTCAGCGGCACCAGCGTGGCGCTGCCGCCGATCTTCCGGATCTCGTCGTCGAGCTCTTCCAGCCCGCCTTGCGTGCGTGCGACCGCAACGATATGCGCGCCGGCCTTGGCCAGGGCGATAGCCGTGGCATAGCCGATGCCGCGCGAGGCGCCGGTGACGAGAGCGATGCGGTCGGCGAGGGGTTTTGTCATGGCGGGGTTTTACAGGCGTGGACGGCCGGGACAAGCCCTCGCGTGGTCGTCTTGCCGGGGCGATGCGAAGCACCGAACCCGAAATCCAGAGGTTGCAAGACAAAATCGAGATCCCCAGGTGCGCAATTGCGCACCATAGTTCGCGCTGTGCGCGCCCCGGGATGACGCCTTCGGCGTCAGCTCGCTTCCGCCAGCAGCGACAGCTGCCGCGGCTGCTGCTCGGTCTGGGTCTGGTCGGTGAGGTGGGTCGGATACGCCCCGGTAAAGCAGTGATCCGCAAACTTCGGATTGGCGGGGTCGCGGCCTGGCTCGCCCATGGCGCGGTACATGCCGTCGATCGACAGGAATGCGAGCGAGTCGGCGCCGATGAGCTCGCGCATCTCCTCCAGCGAATGCGTCGCGGCCAAAAGGCCGCCGCGATCGGGCAGGTCGATGCCGTAATAATCAGGATAGAGGATCGGGGGCGAGGCGAGGCGGAAGTGCACTTCCTTGGCGCCGGCATCGCGCATCATGCGCACGATCTTCTTCGAGGTGGTGCCGCGCACCAGCGAGTCGTCGATCAGGATGATGCGCTTGCCTTCGATCGCGGCGCGGTTGGCCGAATGCTTCATGCGCACGCCGGATTCGCGGATCGCCTGCGTCGGCTGGATGAAGGTGCGGCCGACATAGTGGTTGCGGATGATGCCGAGCTCGAACGGCACGCCCGAATGCTGGCTGTAGCCGACCGCGGCGGGCACGCCGGAATCCGGCACCGGCACCACGACGTCGACCGGAACGTGGCTCTCGCGCGCGAGCTGCGCGCCGAAGTTCTTGCGCACCTCGTAGACCGAGCGGCCGTGGACGATGGAATCCGGACGCGAGAAATAGATGTATTCGAAGATGCAGGGGCGCGGCGCCATCGGCGGGAACGGCTTGTGGATGTCCTGGCCGTTCTCGTCGAACACGATGACTTCGCCGGGCTCGATGTCGCGCACGAAGCGCGCGCCGATGATGTCGAGCGCGCAGGTCTCCGACGTCAGGATCGGGCAGCCGTCGAGCTCGCCGAGCACCAGCGGGCGGATGCCGCGCGGATCGCGCGAGCCGACCAGCTTCTTGTTGGTGAGCGAGACCAGCGCATAGGCGCCTTCGATCTCACGCAGCGCGTCGATATAGCGCTCGATGAAGCGACTGCGCCTGGAGCGCGCCACCAGGTGCAGGATCACCTCGGTGTCGGACGTCGACTGCATCATCGCGCCGCTCTTGACGAGCTCGCGGCGCAGCGTCAGGCCGTTGGAGAGGTTGCCGTTGTGGGCGACCGCGAGGCCGCCGGCATTGAGCTCGGCGAACAGTGGCTGCACGTTGCGCAGGATGGTGGCGCCGGTGGTGGCGTAGCGGACGTGGCCGACCGCCATGTTGCCGGGCAGGCGGTCGATCACCTCGCGGCGGGAGAAGGTATCGCCGACGAGGCCGAGCCGGCGCTCCGAGTGAAAGCGGCTGCCGTCGTAGGAGACGATGCCGGCGGCTTCCTGGCCGCGGTGCTGAAGGGCGTGCAGGCCGAGGGCGGTGATGGCGGCGGCGTCCGGATGACCGTAGATGCCGAAGACGCCGCATTCCTCGCGTAGCGTATCCCCCTCCAGATCGTCCTGAAGCTCTAGCGCGGCGGGACTCAAAGCGGCCGTTGGATCGAGATCAAGTTGGGCGTCCTGGTCAGGGTGTCGCATCTCGTCCGCGCCTCTCTTTAGGGCCAAATCAACGCGCCGCAGGTTTCTCGATCAGCTTTTTCAGGCTTTCACGAGCAGGTTTACTGTATCCGTCGCCGCTGCCCGCAGGCTGCTGCTCGGAATCAGCTTGATCATCATCTGGTTTGTTTTTCTTGAATCTCTTCAAGATGGTGTTCTCGGGGTCGTCAGGCAAGAGGGCCATCAGCCAGTCCCCGGTTCCCTGGAGAACCACCCGGGATTTCGCCCCCGTGACCCAGTCCGGGCGCTGCTTGTCCGGCACCAGCCATGTGAAGAACAGGAACGCGACCACGACGATCAAAAGCCCGCGAGCGAGGCCAAACAGGAACCCGAGGGTGCGGTCCAGCGCGCCGATGCGCGAATCCAGGATCATGTCGGAGATTCGGACCGTGATCACGGAGACCACGACCAGGGTACCCACGAACACGCCGGCGACCACGACCACGCTCGCGACCGTGTCGTTGTTGAAATAGGTCTTGGCCGTCGGCAGCAGCTTGGAGAACGAGTACAGCGTCACGATCGCCGCCGCGCCCCAGGCCGCGATCGACAGGATTTCGCGCATGAAACCGCGGACCATGGCGAGCAGGCCCGAAATCAGCATCACACCGAGCAGGATCAGGTCGAGGATGGTTACTGGCATCGGCTGGTCTGGTCCGCTCGTACTTCAAAGGTGCTCAGCGAATCGGTGTTTGGCCGTGGCCCTAAGTGAGGGCCAGACGGCGTTCCCGGCAAGGCCGCAACCACGCAATCCCACGCTGCTTTTGTGACGGCTGTATAGCGGCGGAGGCCGGAAACGTCACCTCCGCCTAGCCCTCTCCGCGGCGGAATCTTGCCGGTGTGGCATTTTTCTCCGCCGGAGGGTTCGAGTCGCCTCGGCGGGAGCCCTTGGCGGCGATCTCGGCGACAAGCGTCGTCAGGCTGTTGACCGCGTTCAGGGACAGTCCGGCGTCGCCGCCGGCATCGCTGCCCCGGGCCGATTCGGGCAGAACGGCACGCTTGAAGCCGAGCTTGACCGCTTCCTTCAGCCGGGCCGAGGTCTGCGCCACCGGGCGGATCACGCCGGAGAGCGAAATCTCGCCGAAATAGACGGCATCGGTGGGTAACTGCGCATTAACCAGGGACGACACCAGCGCGGCGGCGGCCGCCATGTCCGCTGCCGGCTCGTGGATGCGCAGGCCGCCCGCGACGTTCAGGTAGACGTCGTGGCCGGACAGCTTGACCCCGCAATGGGCCTCCAGCACCGCCAGCACCATGGAGAGCCGGCTCTGATCCCAGCCGACCACGGCCCGGCGCGGGGTGCCGAGCGAGGTGGGGGCCACCAGCGCCTGCAATTCGACCAGAACGGGCCGTGTGCCTTCGATGCCCGCGAAGACTGCGGTGCCGGGCGTGCCGAGATCGCGCTCCGACAGGAACAGCTCGGAGGGATTGGTGACTTCACGCAGGCCAAGGCCCGTCATCTCGAATACGCCGATCTCGTCGGTCGGGCCGAAGCGGTTCTTCACGGCGCGCAGGATGCGGAACTGCTGCGAGCCTTCGCCCTCGAACGACAGCACCGCATCGACCATGTGCTCGACCACGCGGGGACCGGCGATCTGGCCGTCCTTGGTGACGTGGCCGACGAGGATGATGGCCGCGCCCGTCTTCTTGGCGAAACGGATCAGCGCCTGCGCCGAGGCGCGCACCTGCGTGACCGTGCCAGGCGCCGATTCCACCGTGTCGGTCCACATGGTCTGGATCGAATCGATCACGATCAGCCGCGGGACCGCGCCCTCCGACAGCGTCGAGACGATATCCTCGACCGAGGTCTCGGCGGCGAGCTGCACCGGCGCGTCCGACAGGCCGAGCCGTTCGGCGCGCAAGCGCACCTGCGCGACCGCCTCTTCGCCGGAGATGTAGACGATGCGGTGGCCGGCGCGCGCCATCATGCTGGTCGCCTGCGTCAGCAGCGTCGATTTGCCGATGCCGGGATCGCCGCCGACCAGCAGCACCGAGCCGCGCACGAAGCCGCCGCCGGTGACGCGGTCGAGCTCGGTCATGCCCGACGACAGGCGCGGCGCATCCGGGCTCTTTCCGGCGAGACTTTCCAGCGCGAATGTGCGCCCCTTGCGCTTGGAGCGGATCGAGACGGGGACGCTGCCGGTGGTGTCCTCCTCGGCGAGCGTATTCCACTCGCCGCAGGACTCGCACTTGCCCTGCCAGCGGTTATAGGCCGCGCCGCAGTTCTGGCAGACGAAGGAAAGCGTGTTCTTGGCCATGGGGACAGCGAGTCGCGGGGTTCGAGTTTGCTGATAGCACGGAATGACCGGTCGAGGAGCGAGCCCGGCTGCACATCAAATATCGCAATTCAGCCCGCCCGATACACCCTTTGTTAGCTCTACGCCGCCGCACCGCGCCGAACTTTGCCAAATGTTAGCGGACGCGGGTCCAGCGTCGGAACCAACACGGGATGGCGACACGAATGACGGGACTTTTGCGCATATTGCTCGCCGCGGGCATGGCCTGCGGCGTTCTTATGCCGCCTGGCGGCGCTGTTGCGGCTGACGCCAAGCGTCTCGACATCGTCTTCGTCAATCCCGGCAAGACCGGCGAGGTCTATTGGGACATGGTCGCGCAGACCATGCAGGCCGCCGGGCGCAAGCTCGACGCACATGTCGAGGTGCTGACCAGCGAGCGCAACTACCGCACCATGCAGGAGCTCGGCTTCGGCGTGGTCGCCCGCGCCGACAAGCCCGACTTCCTCATTCTCTCGAACGAGGAATCCGCCGCCGTTCCGATCCTGGAGGCGGCCGAGGCCGCCGGCGTCAAGACGCTGCTGCTCTCGAACACGCTGATCGGCGACGATGCCGTGCGTCTCGGACCGCCGCGCCAGACGCTCAAGACCTGGCTCGGCGACATCACGACCGATCTCCAGACCGCGGGCGCGCGGATGGCCAATGCTTTGATCCGCACCGCACGTGCCGAGAAATGGCAGAGTCCGGACGGCAAGATCCACATTCTCGGCATCGGCGGCGACGAGATCACGCCGGCCTCGATCGCGCGCAACGCCGGGCTCAAGCTCGCGGTGGACGGCGCGCCCGACGTTGTGGTGGACCGCATGCTGTTCGCCAACTGGACGCAGTCCGAGGCCGAGCAGGTCACGGCGAATTATCTCAGCTGGGCCGCGCGCAAGGAGATCCGGCCCGCCGGCATATGGGCCGGGAACGATCCGATGGCGCTCGGCGCGCTCCGCGCGGCGGCCGCTGCCGGCCTCGTGCCCGGCCGGAACATCGAGGTGGTCGGTCTCAACTGGTCGGAAGACGCGCTGCGCGAGATCAAGGCCGGCCGCCTGCTCCTGACTGACGGCGGGCACTTCCTGCTCGGCGGCTGGTCGATCGTCCTGCTCCGCGACTACGCCGATGGCTGCGATTTCGCCGCCGCTTCACCCCGCGTCGAGGTCAAGACATCAGCGATCACGCGCGACAATCTCGCCTCAGTCGGGGACCTCATCAAGACGCGCGCCTTCGACCGGATCGATTTCGCGCGGTTCAGGGCGAAGGCGGGACGCTGCGGCCGGTATGATTTCTCCATAGACGCGCTGGTCTCGTCCCTTGCGCCACCTGACGGCCTCGGTGACTGATGCGCAAGGATGAGGCGATGACCGATCCGGACCGCGACGGGCAGGCAGCGCCACCGCGCCTGCGCTCGGTCGTCCGCGCGATGATCTGGGCCACGGTCCCCGTTCTGCTGCTGGTGCAGCTGCTCGCCTCCGCCGGCGTCGAGGTCTCGAGCTTCTGGTCGCAGACCAGGCAGCTCGACGCCCGCATTGCCCGCGTCGCCGAGAGCCGGGCCGAGCTGATCGCCGAGCCGCTCTGGAAGATGCGCTACGACCAGGTCACCGGCGTGCTCAACGAGATCATGCACGACGAGACCATCGCGGCGGCAGCCGTCTACGACGACACCGGCGTTGCGATCGCCCGCGTGGTGGCGCGCCCGGCGGACCAGGCGGTCGCGGAGGTCTCCCGTCCGGTCAACTACCGCAACGGCAACATCGCCGTGCAGGCAGGACGCATCGCGATCGCCTATTCCTATGCGACGGCGTATGCGGACACGGGCAGCCGGCTGATGCTGCTCCTCGTCGTCGGGCTGCTCGCGACGCTTGCGACCATGGTCGCGATGCGGATCTCGGCCAACATCTTCATCGGCAAGCCGCTCGCCGCGATCATGTCGGCGATCCAGCGCAGCAAGCAGGACGGCCGCGCCTATCCGGCGGATATCAGGTCGTCCAATGAATTCGGCCAGCTCGCACACGCCTTCAATGCCATGCAGCGCACGACGTCGGGCGCGCTCGACCGGCTCGGCCACATGGCCTCGCACGATCCGCTCACGGGCCTGCCCAACCGCCGCTCCCTGACCGAACGCCTGGTAACCTTGAGCGGCGATGCCGGTTCTCCGGACACCCTGATCGCCTTCTGCTTCATCGACCTCGACGATTTCAAGGACATCAACGACACCTTCGGCCATGATGCCGGCGACAAGTTCCTGGTGCACATTTCCGAGCGTCTTCGCGGCGCGGTCGAGCCGCAGGATTGGGTCGCGCGGCTCGGTGGCGACGAGTTCGTCGTGATCCGCCCCGAGGTCAGCAACGAGGCGACTGCGAAAGCATTCGCGCGCCAATTGCTGGATGCGATTTCCGAGCCGATCCGGCTGCACGACAAGCAGGTCGTGCCGCGCGCCAGCATCGGCCTTGCGGTGCGCCGCGCCGGCGACCCCGAATTGTCGCATTTGCCGGCGCTCGCCGACATCGCGCTCTATCATGCCAAGAGCAAGGCGCCCGGCACCGTCGCCGTGCTGGACGAGGCGCTGCAGCGCGACTACCGCCGCCGCAGGGATCTCGAGCTCGCCATTCCCACCGGCTTCGCCGAGGGGCAGTTCGAGGTCTGGTACCAGGGCCAGGTCGATCTCGACAGCCACGACATCGTCGGCCTGGAAGCGCTGATCCGCTGGCGCCACCCCGAATACGGCGTGATCGGTCCCGGCGAATTCCTGCCGCTGATCGAGCGCAGCGGCAACAATGCGCGGCTGACGCGCTATGTGCTGACCGATGCCTGCCGCGCGCTGCAACGGCTGGCCACCGCCGGGAGGCCACAGATCCGGATCGCGATCAACCTGCCGCCGTCCGAGCTCGCCGACCATTCGTTCGCCGCCGAGCTGCGCGCGACCTGCGCGCGCTTCGACGTTGAGGCATCACTGCTCGAGCTCGAGATCACCGAGGGATCGCTGATCAACAACATCGCCAGCGCATCCGAGACGCTGCATCGGCTGCGGCGCCTCGGCGCCACCATCGCGCTCGACGATTTCGGCACCGGCTACAGCTCGCTCGCCCATCTGCGCCGGTTTCCGCTCGACAAGGTCAAGATCGACAAGGCGTTCATCAGCGAAATCCCCGACAGCGCGGAAGACAAGGCGATCGTCGGCGTCATCGCATCGCTCGCCGGCACGCTGGGGCTGACCCTGGTCGCCGAAGGCATCGAGCGGGCCGAGCAGGCCGCGGCCATGCGCGAGATGGGCGTGAGGTTCGGACAGGGCTTTCTCTTCCAGCGGCCGCAGCCGTTCGAAGCCGTGCTGCAATGGCTCGAGAGGCAGCCGGCAGCCGAGAGCCGCGTCGTCGCCGACAGCCCGTCGATCGCGCCCGAATTCGCCGCCTGAACTCAGCGCGACTACGGCTGGGTGGCATTCCAGAGCATCGAGAGCCCGGCCGCGATCATGATGGCGTCCATCACCAGGCGGAACATGTCTGGTTTCATGTGGAGCACGAAGCGCTTTGCGACGAAGGCGCCCGACATCAGCGAGGCGCCCGCAACCAGGCCTTTGATGAAGACATCGCCCGTCAGCGCGCCGAAACGTTCGAAGGTCACGGATTTCGCGAAATAGAGGCCGAGCGAGGCGGCGGCTTCGGTGGCGAGGAAGGCGCCCTTACTCAGCCCGTAAAACAGGAACAGCGGAACGCTGAGCGGGCCGGTCGAGACCACGATGCCGGTGAGATAACCGATGATCGCCCCACCGATGGCGAGATGCCAGAGATTGGCCTTGAGGTCGTGCCGCGCCAGCCAGTGCCGGACCGGCACCATGGCGATCAGGAAGACGCCGATGGCGAGATCCACGGCATGCGAGGGCAGGGCCAGCAGCGTGCGCGCACCGAGCACGGCCGCCGGAACGCCCGTGACCGAATAGGCCGCGCAGGCCCGCCAGTCGACTTCGCGCCACCAGGCCAAAATCCGTGAAAAATTGGCCATCACGGAGGCGACCGCCATGATCGGCACGGCTTCCTTCGGCCCATACGCATAGACCAGCACCGGCATCAGCATGATCGACGAGCCCGTGCCGACGATGCCTGAGATGGTGCCGGCGATGAGGCCGACGGTGAGAACGAAGAGAAAGGCCAAGGGCAGGGCTCCGGGAATCGGAGCACTTTAGCCATGGACGACGCTAAGCGAGAGACGGAATCTTCGCCCGCATCGGCATGCCGGGCTGCGCACCCGGCATGAGGCACTTTTGGGCCGCCGCTTCGCATCCAACCTGGAGGGCCATTTGAAGCGGAACCTTCTCGTGGATCATCGCCGCAAACGCACCGGCAAAGGTGTCGCCGGCCCCGGTGGTGTCCACCGGCGTGATACGCGGGGCGGGCGCGCGCAAGCGGGTTCCGTCCGCCGCGACAGCCAGGGCGCCTTGCGCACCGGCGGTGACGATGCAGGTGAGGTCGCCGGCCCTCGCGAGTGCCGAGCTTGCTGCTTCGTAGTCGGATCCGGCAATGCCGATGGCCGCTGCGGCACCCATTGCCTCATGCTCGTTGACGAGCAGATGGTCCGTGACCGCGAGAAGCTCCGTCACCATTTCACGGGTCATCTTCTCCGGGACGGGCGCGAGATTCCAGATCACGGTGCCGGAGGCCGATCTCGTCCGATGGGCGGCGTCCAGTGCTTGCGCAAATGGCACCTCCATTTGAAGCACGAGCACGCTGTCGGAACTGAAGAGTTCGGCCGGGAGGTCATCGGCATTCGCGGCCATGTTGGCGCCGCTGGCCACCGTGATCGCGTTCTCTCCGGCTTCATCGACGGTGATGAAGGCGCAGCCGGTGGGCTCGTCGGCCCTGACAATGAGATCGGTATCGATGCCGTTCGCCCTGAGGTTCTCGATCGCGCTGTCGCCGAATCCGTCCCGGCCGACACGGCCCGCCATCCGCACGCGTCCCGAACCCGCGATCCGCGCGGCAGCCACCGCCTGGTTCGCGCCCTTGCCGCCGAAATGGCGCTGATAGGACGGTGCAAGCACCGTGCGGCCCGGGCCGGGAATGACCGGGACCTGCGCGACCAGGTCGATGTTGAGCGATCCGAACACCAGGATCATGGCGGGACGTCAGCCTTGCTCGTCCATGACGCGCAGCTTCTCCACGCGGCGGCGGAAATCCTCGTCCGTCGAGAACTCGGCCGAGAGGTAGGACGAGACGAGATCCACGGCGAGCCAGGCGCCGACGATCTGCGCGCCGATGCACATGACATTCACATCGTCGTGCTCGACGCTCTGATGGGCCGAATGCACGTCGTGGCAGACCGCGGCGCGGATGCCCTTCATCTTGTTGGCCGCGATCGAGGCGCCGACGCCGGTGCCGCACACCATGATGCCGCGTGCCGCTTCACCCGACGTCACCTTCTGCGCCACGGCCCGGGCGATATCGGGGAAGTCCACCGGCTTGTCGTCATGGGAGCCGACGTCCACGACGTCGTGGCCAAGCTTGCGGATGTGGTCGATGACGGTCTGCTTGAGCGGCCAGCCGGCGTGGTCGGATCCGATGACGAGACGCATATGATGTCCTTCTTGATTGGCATTGACCGTGACAGCCTGGAAACGGCTGTCACGGGTCTCTCTGGTTTCAGCTGCGCATGTCCGCCGGCAGATCGACACCGTGGAATTTCTTGTAGATCGCGTTGAGCTTGCCGTTCTTGACGTTCTCGGTGATCCAGGCGTTCAGCTTGTCCATCAGGCGCTGCTCGCCCTTCTTCAGGCCGATGGCGAGGTCGAAGGTTGCGAGCGGAATCTTCGACTCGAAGATGCGGGCCGGATTCTTGACGCCGATCTGGTTGATGATCGTGGCCGACGTGCCGACGCAATCGACCTGACCGGAGACGGCCGCCGTGACTTCCGTGGCGTCGTCGTCATAGCGGGCGATCTTCAGCTCCTTGTCCTTCATATTGGACAGGGTGGTATCCTGCGTGGTTCCGCGCGAGACGCCGATGGTCTTGTCTTTCAGGTCCGGCCAGTCCTTGACGTTCAACGACTTCAGGCAGCCGACGTCGGATTGCAGCGTCGCATAGCGCTTGGTGAAGTCGATGACCTTGGCGCGATCGGGCGTCACCGACAGGGTCGAGATGATGATGTCGGCCTTCCCGGTCAGGACGTTGGGGATGCGGGTCGCGCCGGTGGTCTGGATGAATTCGAGCTCGAGCCCCCAGTCCTTGGCGAGCAGTTGTGCCACTTCGACGTCGGAGCCGGTCGGCTTCATCGTGCTATCCATCATGCCCGAGGGCGGGATGGCGAGGTCGGTCGAGATGCGGATCTTCTTGGCCTGCGTGATGTCATCGAGCAGGTCGGCCGATGCCGGCGTGGCCGCCATCATGACGAGGCTGCACAGTGCGACGGTGGTGCCCAGCAGTGACTTCTTTATCATCCTTGGTTCTCCTCTCCCTGTTATGATTTTAGGTTTCCGGTGCCCACGAATTGCGTGAGTTCAGGCGTCGTCGGCGACGTCAGGATCGAGGCTGGCCCGGTCTCGTGGACCTTGCCGCGATGCATGAAGACGATTCGGTCGGCGATGCCTTTGGCAAAGCCCATCTCGTGCGTGACCATCACCATGGTCATGCCGTCGGCCGCGAGCTGCTCGATCACCTTCAACACCTCGGCGGTGAGCTCGGGATCGAGCGCGGAGGTGACCTCGTCGAACAGCATGACCTTCGGCTGCATTGCCAGCGAGCGGGCGATCGCCGCGCGCTGCTGCTGGCCGCCCGAGAGTTGCTCAGGGTAGGCGTGCAGCTTCTCCTCGAGCCCGACCTGCGCCAGCACTTTTCGCGCGAGGTCCTTTGCGTGAGAATTCGCCATGCCCTTCACCGCGCAGGGCGCCAGCGTGATGTTCTGCTCGATCGTCAGGTGCGGAAACAGATTGTAGCTCTGGAACACGATGCCGACGTCCTGGCGCAGTGCGCGCAGATCGACGTCGGGGCGATCGACGCGGTGTCCGCAAACGACGATCTCGCCGCCGTCGACCTTCTCGAAGCGGTCGATGCAGCGCAGCGCCGTGCTCTTGCCGGAGCCGGAGCGGCCGATGAGGGCGAGCACCTCGCCGCGTTCGACGGCAAAGGAGACGCCATCGAGCACCCGAAGCGGGCCGAAGCTCTTCTGCACGTCGCGGAGCGACACGATCGGTTCGGAGGAGGGGGCGTTTTGTTGCATGTCAGGCTGGCGCAAGGTTGGACCTGCCACGCCCCATCCGCCGTTCCAGCCTCTGGCTGAGCAACGATAGTGGGTAGCACATGGCGAAATAGGTGACGGCGATGATCGCGTAGATGGCGAACGGCTCGAATAGCGAGTTGTTGACGATCTGGCCCGAGCGCATCAGCTCGACGAAGCCGACCACGGAGGCGAGCGAGGTGTTCTTGATGATCTGCACCATGAAGCCGACGGTCGGCGGCGTCGCGATGCGGATCGCCTGCGGCAGGATCACCTTCGTCATGCGCTGGGTCCGGCTCAGCGCGAGCCCCTCGGCGGCCTCCCATTGCGGCTTCGGCACGGACTGGATGCAGCCGCGCCAGATCTCGCCGAGATAGGCGGCGACGTAGAGCGTCAGCGAGGCACCGGCGGCAGCGAGCGGCGAGACCTTGAGGCCGATCGCGGCGAGGCCGAAATAGCCGAGGAACAGGATGACGAGCAGCGGCGTGCCCTGGACGAGCTGAACATAGACGGCGCTGGCGATCCGCACGGATTTGAGTGGGGAGATGCGTGCCAGCGCGATCACGAAGCCGACGATGCCGCCGCCGATCAGCGCGATCACCGAGAGACCAATGGTCCACAGCGCGCCCTGGCCGAGGAACATCAGATGATTGATGTTGAGATGTCCGCCCATGGTCATCTCACAACGGCGTGCCGAGCCGGCGACGGCGCGGGAATAGCACGAGCCCGAGGCCCCAGAAGCCGGCGCGCATCGCCAGCGACAGGATGACATAGAGCACGGCGACGATGATGTAGGTTTCGAATGCGCGATAGGTGTCCGACTGGATGTAGTTGGCGACCGCGGTCAGCTCCTCGGCCGAGATCTGCGAGCAGACCGATGAGGCCAGCATCAGCAGCACGAACTGGCTGGTGAGCGCCGGATAGACCTTCTCGACCGCCGGCAGCAGGATGATGTGCCAGTAGATCTGGAGACGCGACAGCGCCAGCCCCTCGGCGGCCTCGATCTGCCCGCGCGGGATCGCCTCGAAGCCGGCGCGCATGATCTCGGCGGTGTAGGCCCCGACATTGATGGTCAGCGCGGCCACGGCGACCGTGAAGGCGGAGAATTTCAAGCCCAGGCTGGCGAGGCCGAAATAGACCAGGAAGATCTGTACCAGCAGCGGCGTGTTGCGGATGGTCTCGACATAGGCCTTGCACGCGCCTGATATCAGCGCGTTGTGCGAGCCGCGCCCGACGGCCGCGAGCGTGCCGAGCAGGGCGCCGAGCACCGTCGCGAAGGCCGCAAGCTCCAGCGTGAGGACGGCGCCGGCGAGAAAACTCGGCCAACGCTCCAGCACTGCGGGAAAGTCGAGTTGAAGGCTCATCGTCGCCCGTTCAGCCGGTGGTCTGGTTGGTCATGCGGTCATAGACGCGGAACAGTGCCTGGTTGCCGTTGCTGCCTTCGCCATGGGCACGCGCGTCGACATATTGGCTGGTGACCAGCGCGGTGCCGGGCAGCGGCACGCTCAGTGCCTGCGCGTGCTCCTGCACGAGGCGAAGGTCCTTGAGCTGGAGATCGATCCGGAAGCCGGCGGCGACGTCGCCCGCGATCATCTGGGGGCCGAGCTTGTCGAGCATCCAGGAGGCGGCGGAGCCGCCCAGCAGCACCCGGCGCAGCAGATTGAGATCGAGGCCCGAAGCGCGGCCAAGCGCGAGCGCTTCGCAGATCGCCTGGATGTTGATGCCGCAGATCAGCTGATTGCAGAGCTTGACGGTCTGGCCGGCACCGGCTGCGCCGACATGCGTGATGGTCGTGCCCATCGCGCGGAAGAACGGCTCGGCCTGCGCAAAGGCAGGCGCATCGCCGCCCGCCATGATGGAGAGCGCGGCATTCTTCGCGCCCACGGGTCCACCCGAGACCGGCGCATCGATGAAGCTGACGCCGATCTTTTGCAGGTCGGTATGGATGCGGCGGACCGCGACCGGCGAGATCGTGCTCATGTCGACGATGAGCTTGCCTGATGGCGGCGACTTCAGGAGGCCGTGCTCGCCGTAAATGGTCGCCTCGACATGGGGCGTATCCGGCAGCATCGTGATGACGATGTCAGCGGCCTGCGCGGCATTGGCCGGGCTGTTGGCACGCGTCGCGCCTTCCTTGACGCTATCGGCCAATGCGGCCTCGTTGAGATCGAAGACGCGAACCGCGTGGCCGGCCATCAGCAGGTTGCGCACCATCTCGCGGCCCATCGTGCCGATGCCGATGAAGCCGACATTGCCCTTGTCGTTCCGTCCCATGTTATCGATCCGTTTCTTGGTTCTTTGGCTTCCTGGTGGACCGGTGTGCCCCGGTCAGCCTGAGGCGCTGGTCTTGTCGATGTCGCCGACGATGGCGCGCCTGCGATATTCGTCGCCGATGGCAAAATGCTTGCGCAGCGTCGCGTCCGCCCGCTCCGGATCGCGCGCGATGACGGCGTCGAAGATGCGGCGGTGGTCGTCGATCAGATAGGTCTTCATCGACGGGAAGGCCTGCACCAGCTCGCGGCGGCTGCGGTGCGAATGCGTCAGGAGGCCCGCCATCGAGCTGTGCAGCACGGTCAGCGTCTCCGAATGCGATGCCACGACGATGGCGCGATGAAAGTCGAAATCGGCCATGCCGCCGGCATCCGCTTCGTCGATCGTCTCGCCGATCTTGGCCAGCGCGCGCTGCAGGCGTTCGAAGTCGGCAATGTTGGCGCGCTCGCAGGCGAGCCGGATCGCCTGACACTCGATCGCGACGCGCGCCTGCATGACGTCGTCGAGCATGTCCGCCTGCTGGGCCAGCGCGAAGGTGAAGAAGTCGTTCAGCACGGAGACGTCCGGCCGGGTCACGACGGTGCCGATGCGGTCGCGGATCTCGACGATGCCGAGCACGGTGAGGGCGCGCAGCGCCTCGCGGACGATCGGCCGGCTGACGCCGAGCAGGGTTGCCAGCTCGCGCTCGGAGATCAGGCGGTCACCGGGCTTGAGCGAGCCGGCAAGCAGGCGTTCGCGCAAGAAGGCGAATACCTTCTCGAACCCTTTTTCGCCTTCGGCGGTCCGCTTGAGCTCCATCCCTGTCTCGCCTGGTCTGATCTTGGTCAGACCAGTATGCTGACCAGAGCGCTCAGGTCAAGCGGCCGAAGTTAAACGGGCGGGGGAAACGGTTGAGGCTAAGGCATTGATCCGACTAGGGCCGGCTACTGTGCATGGGGTTGTTTTTCATATTTTTTGTTGGAGGGGGCCCGAAGGCCGCGACCCGAGGCTCGCTGCTGACAGCATGTTGGCAGCAGCGCCCGGCTACGACCATCTCCTGACAAAACGGAGAGTGGATCATGCCGATCGAGGCAAGCTGTCATTGCGGTGAGACGGTGTTCGAGGTGACGGAGGCGCCGTCTAGCGTGACCCGCTGCACCTGTTCGCTGTGCGCCAAGCGCGGCGCGTTGTGGGCCAATTACACGCCGGCGCAGTTTCGCCTGCTGTCACCGCCGGACAACGTCGCGACCTATCTCTGGGGCAGCCGCACGGTCAGGCATCATTTCTGCGCCGCTTGCGGCTGCGGCACCTATTCGGAGTCACCGGACTGGTCGAGCGGCAAGCCCGATTTCGACAATCCCAGGGTTGGCGTGAATGCGCGCCTGTTCGACGATTTCGATCTGGAGGCGGTGCCGGTGAACATGATCGACGGCAAGAATTTGTGGTGAGCATGAAAGGCGCGCACCTCACCGCTGCGCGCCCGTCCTCTTGAGGCCGTTTTGAAAAGCTGGTTTGTTTCCGGCCCTGGAAAAAGGGAGGAAGCCCATGACGCGTCTTTTTGCGCGAGTGATGCTCGCAATGTGTCTGGCCGTTGCGGCCAGCCTCAATGCACAGGCGCAGACCAAGCCGAAGGTCACTTCGCTCGGACCTGACTTCCCCAAGGCGGCGCTGTTCGTCGGCAACAGCTTCTTCTACTACAACAACGGCATGCCCGGGCATCTCACCTTCATGGAGCGGGCGGCCGATGCCGCGAGCAAGGCGGCGTATCGCAACACCATGGTCACGATCGGCGGCTCCGGCCTCGACTGGCACGACATGGACAATCTGCTGCGGCCGGCGGGCATCGGCGCCTATTCCTTCGACGAGCAGAACGTCGTGATCTTCAACAAGCCGGGCAAGCAGTACGACGCCGTCGTGATGATGGATTGCAGCCAGTGCCCGATCCATCCGCAATTGAAGGATGCGTTCACGACCTTCGCGAAGAAGGACAGCGAGATCGTCCGCGCCCACGGCATGCGGCCGGTGTTTTTTATGTCCTGGGCCTATGCGGACAAGCCTGAGATGACGGAAGCGTTGGCCGAAGCTTACACGATCGCCGGCAATGCCAATGACGCGCTGGTCATTCCGGCAGGCCTTGCCTTCGCACGGGCGCGCAAGCTCGTGCCCGAGCTCAATCTCTATGCCCCGGACAAGCGGCATCCGAGTCCGGCAGGCACGTATCTGGCGGCGTGCGTGACGTTCGCCGCGCTGAGCGGCCGCACGCCGGTTGGCAATTCCTACAACATGGCTCTCGATGCGGAGACGACGCAGCTCTTGCAAAAGGCGGCGTGGGACACGGTGCAGGAGTATTACGGGCGGTGATCTCGGGTGATCTAGTAGGGTGGGCAAAGGCGCACTTGCGCCGTGCCCACCATCTGTCCGCATAATCGAATTTGGTGGGCACGCTTCGCTTTGCCCACCCTGCGAGATCACGGCTGCTTCAGCACCACCCACGCCGGCGCATGATCGCTCGCGCCATCCTCGCCGCGAATCTTCTTGTCGACGCCGGCTTTCACGAGGCGCGGGGCGAGGGCGGGGCTGAGCAGCAGATGATCGAGCCGCAGGCCCGCATCGCGCGGCCAGCGGTTTCGCTTGTAGTCCCAGAACGTGTAGATGCGTTTCTCTGGATGCAGTTCGCGGATCGCATCGCACCAGCCTTGCGCAACGAGCGAGGCAAACGCCGCGCGGCTCTTCGGCTGGATCAGCGCATCCTTGTCCCATGAGCGCGTCGGATAGATGTCGATCTCTGTAGGCGCGACGTTGTAGTCGCCCGCGAGCACGACCGGCAGGTCCTGCTGGATGAAGGTGTTGGCGTGACGCCTGAGGCGCGCGAACCAGTCGAGCTTGTAATCGAACTTGGGTCCGGGCTGCGGATTGCCGTTCGGCAGGTAGATGCTGGTGACGATGATCCCGCGCACGGCCGCTTCGATATAGCGGGCTTCGAGATCGCCGGGCTTTCCCGGCAAGCGATCGCGGGTGAGAATGGGCGCGGCATTGCGCGCGAGGATGGCAACGCCGTTCCAGGTCTTCTGTCCACACCAGACTGCGCCGTAGCCGGCCTTTTCGAGTGCGGCCGCCGGAAATTCGCCATCACTTGCCTTCAACTCCTGAAGCGCGACGACATCGGGCTTTGCCGCGCGCAGCCATGCCAACAGATTGGGCAGGCGGCGGTTGATGTTGTTGATGTTGAATGTCGCGATCTTCATGTAGAGCTACCGGCTCCTGCCTTCCGTCTTCCGGAGATACAATGTCCAAGTTGAGCTTTGCCGCACTCGCATTCGTTGCCGCGTTCTCCGGAGCTACTTCGGCACAGTCAGCCGATACGCGCGGCGCATGCAAGGCGGACTATGACAAATTCTGTGCCGGCATCGCGCCCGGCGGCGGCATCGTCGCCTGCCTCAACGCCAAGCGCGACCAGCTCAGTGCGACCTGCAAGACGGCGCTGGACAGCAGGAAAAAGAAATAAGCGCCCACTCTCGTGTCCCGGACGCGGTGCGGCGTGTAACGCCGCTCCGCACAGCCGGGACCCAGAAAGCGACATGGTACGATGCGGAGAGATGGGCCCCGGCTCTGCGGCGCATCGCTGAACTAGCGCTGCGTCGCGTCCGGGGCACGAGTGTGTCTGCTTAGCTCGGCAGCGGCGGCGGGGCTGCCGGCTGCTCGATCGGCGGCGGTGAGGGCGGCTGCTCGGCCGCCTGCGCGGGCTCCGGCTTCGCCAGCGGTTCGACCACGTTGCCGCCCTTGTAGACGCGGGCGTAGCGGTGGCCGAGGCTGGTCAGCACCTCATAGCCGATGGTGCCGAAATGATGCGCGAGCTCGTCGACGGTGATGCCTTCGCCGAGCAGCGTCACCATGTGTCCGCGCCGCACCGCGTTCGGCGGCAGGTCGGTGATGTCGATGGCGATCAGGTCCATCGAGACGCGGCCCGCGACCGGGCAGCGCTTGCCGGCCACGATCACCTCGGCGCCGCGGGTGCCGTCGTTGGAGCTGGCGGCGCGGAAATAGCCGTCGGCATAGCCGACCGCGATGATCGCGAGCTTGGTCGGCCGCCGCGCGGTCCAGGTGCCGCCATAGCCGACGCTCTCGCCGCGCTCGACGTTGCGGATCTGGACGATGCGCGCCTTGAGATCGACGACCTGCTGCATCGGATTGTCGGCCTCCGGCGTCGGGTTGACGCCGTAGAGGGCTGCGCCCGGCCGCACCAGGTCGAACTGGAAGGGGGCGCCGAGGAAGATGCCTGAGGAATTGGCGAGCGCCGCCGGCACGCCGGAGAATTCGCTGGCGATGGCGCGGAAGGAAGCGAGCTGCTTGGCATTGACGGGGCTGTTGAGCTGCTCGGCCGAAACCAGATGGCTCATCACCAGCGTGATGCCGTGATCGCCGGCATTGATGCGGGGGATGATGGCCTGCGCTTCCGATAGCGTCAGGCCGAGCCGGTTCATGCCGGTGTCGATGTGAACGGCGGCGCCGCCGTTCCAGCCGGTGCGGCGGCAGAACACGTCCCATTCGGCGAGCTCGTTGAGATCGCCGATCACGGGCCGGCAGTTGATCTTGGCGTAGTGCTCGCCGGTGTTCTGGAAATAGCCGCCGAGCACGTAGATCGTGGGCTCCGGGACGGCCGCGCGCACCTTGCGCGCTTCCTCGATGGTGGCGACGAAGAAGGTCTTGCAGCCCGCCTTGTTCAGGGCGCGCGCGACCTGCTCGGCGCCGCAGCCATAGGCGTCCGCCTTGATCACCGCCGAGCATTCGGCGGGTACGGCCGTCTTCTCGAGCTTGCGCCAGTTGGCGATGATGGCGTCGAGATCGACGGTGAGCACGCCGCCATAGGCAGCGAGCGCGGCAGCCTGATTGGCCTCCGCGGAGAGAAGGCCGGATTGCGAGGTCATTTTCGGATCGGACGCCATTGTCATGGCGCCGTTTTACGCAAGAGACCCGCGCGGTTCAACCCAAGGAACTGAGTAAGGAACTCAGTAGTCGTTGCTGCTGCGTGCCGGCAGCTGACTGTCAGGCGCCAGGTCGCCGAACCGCGTGACCGAGGCTTCGAACGCCAAATCAACCGTGCCCGTCGGGCCGTGGCGCTGCTTGCCGATGATGACTTCGGCCTTGCCGTACGCAAGGTCCATGTCCAGGCGCCATTTCTCGTGCTCGGGCGTGCCCGGGCGCGGCTCCTTCATGGCGAGGTAATATTCCTCGCGGTAAACGAACAGCACGACGTCGGCGTCTTGCTCGATTGATCCGGATTCACGCAAGTCGGAGAGCTGCGGTCGCTTGTCTTCGCGGGATTCGACCTGGCGCGAGAGCTGGGACAGCGCGATGACCGGAACGTTGAGCTCCTTGGCGAGCGCCTTCAGGCTGGTCGTGATCTCCGTGATTTCCTGCACGCGGCTGTCGCTGGCGCGCTTGCCCGAGCCCGACAGCAGCTGGATGTAGTCGATCACGAGGAGATCGAGGCCCTTCTGTCGCTTCAGCCGGCGCGCACGTGCCATCAGCTGGGCGATCGACAGGCCGCCGGTCGCGTCGACATAAAAAGGCAGCGACTGCAGCTCGATCGAGACTTCCCGGATCTTGTCGAAATCGGCTTCCGTGATGCCGCCGCGGCGGATGTGGGAGGAGGAAATGCCGGTGCGCTCGGCCACGATACGCGTGGCGAGCTGGTCGGCCGACATTTCGCAGGAGAAGAAGCCGATCACGCCGCCATTGGCGGCCTTCGTGGTGCCATCGGCCTGGACCTCGGGAACATAGGCTTTGGCGACGTTGTAGGCGATGTTGGTCGCCAGCGACGTCTTGCCCATGCCCGGGCGTCCGGCCACGATGATGAGATCGGAGTGCTGCAGGCCGCCCATCTTGGTGTCGAGGTCGCGCATGCCCGTCGAGATGCCCGACAGCTTTCCGTCGCGCTGGAACGCCTTGGCCGCGAGATCGACCGCGACCGCCAACGCCTGCGAGAATTTCTGGAAGCCGCCGTCATAGCGGCCGGATTCGGCGAGTTCGTAGAGGCGGCGCTCGGCGTCCTCGATCTGCGCCCGCGGCGCAAAATCCACCGGCGCGTCATAGGCGACATTGACCATGTCCTCGCCGATGCCGATCAGGTCGCGGCGCAGCGCCAGGTCATAGATGGTGCGGCCATAGTCCTGGGCGTTGATGATGGTGGTCGCTTCGGCCGCGAGCCGCGCCAGATATTGCCCGATGGTCATGCCGCCGACATCGGTGTCGGCGGGCAGGAACGTCTTCAGCGTGACGGGCGTCGCGATCTTGCCCATCCGGATCAGGCTGCCGGCGGTCTCGAAAATGGTCTGGTGCAGCGGCTCGAAATAGTGCTTCGCCTCGAGGAAGTCCGAGACGCGGTAGAAGGCGTCGTTGTTGACCAGGATCGCGCCCAGAAGGCTCTGTTCCGCCTCGATATTATGCGGCGCGCTCCGATAGGTCGGAGTTCCAGCGTCGGGCGCGAGTTTGAGAACGTTCGAATCAGTCAGGGCCATGATCGAGCGATAGCAATTTTCTGGGGCGGATGCGGGGCCGGGATAAAGCGCCGCCTCGGCCCAAAGCGGAAGCAAAAGCTGCCCGCTATCAACCGATCATTAAAATGGTGGATGATTGGCCGGGGCGGCACGCGCCGCGCTTGACGGATTTTCGCGGAACCCCCTCCGCGGGGAAGCAGCCACGACCGCGCCACGGGAAAATCCGGATGAAATGAACCTAATGGATTGGCGCGCAGACGTATCGAGAAGCATGCGAAACGGCGCGCGCTGGCCGCTTTCGGCTCGCCTTCAGACCAGCAGGAGGTAGACCAGCGCAACCAGGGCCGCCCCGACGCCGGTGACGATCAGGGCGTAATCGGTGCGGAGGTCGTCCTGCACGTCGAATGAGGTTTGGGTCTCTTTGCTCATGGCGACGGTCTAGGCCAGGGCCGACCAGACTTATGTGAAGCAGATCACATCTCCCCGGATTCTTTCGGGGGGAGAGCCGGAACAGGGAAGCGGGCAGGGGGTTGTCTCCGTCCCGCAATCAAGAAGACGAGGCAAGCGATGCGGCCAGAACGGCAGCACCAGATCTGGCGAAGCGAGGCAGGCAGCCGGCTTTGGCTGTCGGGGCTGATCGCGGCCATGGAGCACGCCGGGCAGCCCGAAGTGCGGCGCCAGCCGGTGGCCCCCGAAATCCTCGTGGCGCTACGGGCGCAATTGGCGTTAACGGCTACTTTCCGGTCCGCTCCGATTTCGACCCTGCGTCATTAGGACTTATTCACCAGCCAGCTTCAGCCTGGGCCTGGCACCGCCTTCACGGGCGCGTAAGCGGCCCTCTTCGCGTGCGATGTAGGCGCGCGTCAGCGGCACCACGCCCTGACGCCGGGTCAGCTGGATCTGGAAGTTCATCATGGCCTGCTTGCGGAACGTCATCTCGCACGCCGCCAGATAGAATTCCCACATCAAGGCGAAGCGTTCGTCGTAGAGCTGTACGGCTTCTTCGCGCCGCGCCATGAAGCGTTCCCGCCAGGCCTTCAGCGTCTCGGCATAATGCAGGCGCAGGATCTCGACGTCGCAGAGCAGCAGCCCCGCGCGCTCGATCGCCGGCAGCACCTCCGACAGAGCGGGGATGTAGCCGCCGGGGAAGATGTATTTTGCGATCCAGGGATTGGTCGAGTCCGGGCCCTGCGAGCGGCCGATCGAATGCAGCAGCATGACGCCGTCCTCGCTCAGCAATTCCGCGCAGCGCTGGAAGTAGGTGTCGTAGAACCTCTCCCCGACATGCTCGAACATGCCGACCGAAACGATGCGGTCGAACGGCCCGGCTATGTCGCGATAGTCCTGGAGCAGGAATTTGGCGGAGCCGGTCAGGCCCCTTTCTGCCGCGCGTGCATTGGCGACCTGCAGCTGCTCCGTCGACAGCGTGATGCCGGTGACGTCGGCGCCTGCGATCTCGGCGAGATAGAGCCCGAGCCCGCCCCAGCCGGAGCCGATATCGAGCACGCGCAGGCCGCGCCTGACGAGCAGCTTTGCGGCGATATGCCGTTTCTTGGCGAGCTGCGCGTCGTCGAGCGCGGCGTCCTGCGTCTCGAAATAGGCGCAGCTATATTGCTTGTCGGCATCCAGGAAGAGTGAATAGAGCCGGGCGTCGAGATCGTAGTGGTGCGCGACGTTGGTGCGGGAGCGGGAGCGCGGATTGAACTGCTTCAGATGGCGCGTCAAATAGCGCAGGTGCCACCAGGGTTTTGCCCACTGCGGCAATAGGTCGGGTTGATCGAGCAGGATCGCGAGGGCATCAGCTATGCTGCCGCGTTCGACGACGAACTCGCCGTCCATATAGGCCTCGCCAAGCCCGAGCTCGGGATTGACGAGGATCTTCCGCTCGGCCTCCGCGGTGACGAAGCGCACCGCGACCGGCGCGCCGGAGCCGTCGCCGACGGTGAACTTGGACCCGCGTGCGCCGGTTACCGTCAACGACCCGCGGCGGATGAATTGAGACAGAAATCGACGCAACAAGCGGTCCATCGACACCTTCCTCCCGGGCGAACCCGAAAGATCCGACTAACCCGGCCGTTCATATCTGACGCCCGGATGCCGCAGCGGTTCCTATGCGTTTGCATGTAAATGTAGGAGGGCGGTTTCGGTCTCGCTATTGCGCTGTGATCACAGCCGATATTCCAAATGCGCTTAATCACATCCTTGCGCGCGGACCCTGCTTCCATTCATGGCTCAATCCGCTAAAAGGTGGACCGCCGCCGCGCCGGATGCCGGCTGCATTCGCGGAAATTCAATGGAGATGATGGGAATGTCGAGCCGAGCGCTCAGCCTCGCGACGGTATTGCTTCTGATTGGCTTCGGCGCGACCGATACCGTTCTTGCGCAGGCGACGAACCTCGAGGCCGGCAAGGCCCCATCCCAGCTTTTCGCGCAGACCTGCAATGCCTGCCACAAGAGCCCGCGCGGCCTGTTGAAGACCGTGGCGCCGGGGTCGCTACCGGGCTTCCTGCGTCAGCATTACACGACCAGCTCCGACATGGCCGGCGTGCTTGCCTCCTACCTCGTCTCCAACGGCGCCACCGACACCCGCTACCAGGCCAAGGACGGCAAGGACAAGAAGGACGCCGCCAAGGACAAGGAAGCCAACACCGCGCCAGGTCAGGCGCCCGAACATCAAGGCCGCCGTCAGCGCTCCCAGGACGCCGCCAAGCCGGAAGGCGAGGCCGCCGCGCCCGTAGCCGAAGGCGCGCGCCAGAAGCGCGCGGCGCGGCCGACCGAGGAAGGCGCCAAGGAAGCCGTGAAGCCCGAGGGCCAGGCCGCGCCCGAAGGCCGCAAAGGTAAGCGTCGCGGCAAGCCCGGCACCGAAGAAGCGCCGAAGGTCGACGCCGCCGCCCCGGCCATTGAAGACAAGAAGAGCGAGCCGAAGAGCGAGTCCAGGCCCGAGAGCGCGAAGGTCGAGCCCGAGGTCAAGCCCGACAGCAAGCCGTCCGAGAAGTCTGCTGAGCCCAAGCCTGTTGAGTCCAAGCCTGCTGACTCTAAGCCTGCTGACTCCAAGCCCGAAAGCGCCAAGGTCGAGCCACGCGGCAGCGATACTCCGGCGCTGCGGCCCGATCCGGTGCCGCAGGTGACACCGGCTCCGCCGGCTGTCGCCACGCCCAAGGCGGTAGAAGAAGCTCCCAAGCCGGCCGCGCCTGCCGCCAGCTCCGAACCGGCAGCCAAGCCGCAGGACGCGGCGCCCCCCGCGACCGCTGCGGCCCCGCCACCGGCGGAGTCTTCCGGGCCGCCGGCGCCGCCGATCTCGCGATAGCCGACCCATATTTTCGATCGATTTGCGAAGGCCGCGCTCACCGCGGCCTTCGCATCGTCTTGACCATGATTAGAGCATTGCTCTAGAGTTATACTCTAGGAGATGCCGATGGCTGCGAGCGTACGTGACGACCTGTTGGCGGCGGGCCTTTTCGTGTTCGACAGGGTCGGCTTCGAAGCTGCGACGGTGGCAGCGATCCGCGCCCGGGCGCGCGCCTCCAATGGCAGCTTTTTTCATGTCTTCGGATCGAAGAAGGAACTGGCGGGTGCGCTGTTCCTGGAGACGCTGAGGCACTATCACGCCGCGGTGCTGGCGGCGCTCGATCCTGTCCCCGATGCCGAGCAGGGCATCGATCGCCTGATCAGGGCGCATCTCGACTGGGTCGCGACCTGCCGGCGCGAGGCGCGCTACCTCTTCGAGATCTCGCGTAGCGAATGGGGCGAGGACGTTCGCGACGCCCAGCGCGCGCAGAATGCACGGCTTGCCGAAGGCATCGAGCGCTGGCGCGCGCCGCTGGTCGCGCGTGGCGAGCTGTTGCCGATGACGCCGGTGATGTTCGTCAGCCAGCTCATCGGTCCGGCGCAGATCTTCTGCCGCGCCTTCCTCTCGGGACGCGACCGCGCCGATCCGCGCATTGAGGCCGACACGCTGATCGCTTGTGCGATCCGCGCGCTGGTGCCGCCCGAGCGCATCAACAGGAAATGAGGAGAGGCTGCATGCAGAACGAAGCAGATCCCGAATTTGAACCGATCGCCGAACGCATTCACGCCAATGTCGGCCGGCAGGGTTTCATGAACCTGGTCGGTGCCGAGCTCTCGGAATTGTCGCGCGGTACCTGCACGATCGCGGTGGAGAGACGGCCGGAGCTGCTGCAGCAGCACGGCTTCTTCCACGGCGGCGTCACCGCCTTTCTGGTCGACAACGCCACGACGATCGCGGCCGCCGCCTCGCGCGGCCAGCCGGCACTGACGGCGGAATACAAGCTCAATCTGTTGTCGCCCGCGGTCGGCGAGAAGCTGATCTGCCGGGCCAGGGTGATCAAGCCAGGCCGTCAGGTCTCGGTCGTTGCCGCTGATGTGTTCTGTGTCAGCGACGGCATCGAGAAGCATACGGCGACGGCGCTGGCCTCGATCGCGATGCTGAGCGAGGACGTCGCCGCCAAAACGAAAAGCCCGGCCGCCTGAGGCGACCGGGCTTCTGATTCAATTCGTCATTCCGGGGCTCGCGAAGCGAGAACCCGGAATCTCGAGATTCCGGGTTCGGTCCTGCGGACCGCCCCGGAATGACGGGCTGATCTGCTTACTTCTCTTCTTCGGCCGGAGCGGGCGCGGGCTCGTCGTCGTGCTGGGCTTCCGGATCGAAGAACTCGCCGGCGGCGGCGATCGCCTCGGCGGCCGCGTCGCGGTCCTCGTTGCGGGTCGAGATGTCCTCGCCGCGGTTGATGCGCTCGGCCTCGTCCTGGCTGCGCGCAACCGTGACGGAGACCTCGACCTCGACCTCCGGGTGAACGGCGACGGTGATGGTGTGCTTGCCGATGGTCTTGATCGGTGCGTCGAGCTGCACCTGGGGGCGCTCCAGCGCAACGCCGTCGGCCTCGAAGGCGGTGACGACGTCACGCACCGTGACCGAGCCGAACAGCTGGCCGGCTTCCGAAGCCTGACGGATCACGATGATGTTCTTGCCCTGGATCTTCTCGGCGACCTTGGACGCCTCGCCCTTGGACGCGAGGTTGCGGGCCTCGAGGTCGGCCTTCATGCCGTCGTACTTGGCGCGGTTGTCGGCGGTGGCGCGCAGCGCCTTGCCACGCTTGAGCAGGAAATTGCGGGCATAGCCGTCGCGAACCTTCACGACTTCGCCCATCTGACCGAGCTTGTTGACGCGTTCCAGCAAAATGACTTCCATATTCGTTCTCCTTTGAAGTGCTCTTTGAGTTTTGGTTTCAGGGTTGGACTTAAGGGGTTGGCAGAGGCGGCGGCTGGCGCGTCCGCAGGAAGCGCTCGCGGAAGCCGAACACGGCATCGGCGAGGCCGAGGATCACCATCGCGATCACGGGCCAGCCGAACACGACCACGACGGCGTAGGTCGAGCCGAGCCAGAAGGTGCGGCTCTTCAGCGCGAGCGTCAGCGTATGCAGCACCGCGAAGCCGGTGAGGGCATAGCCCATCATCAGCGCCGCCGTGGTGATCTGCGCGACGATCGCGAGCAGTCCGCCGGTGAAGCAGAAGGCGAGCGCGACGCAGAGCGCCACGAGCGTCATCGGCGGCAGTTCGGCCGTCATCAGGTCCGGCCAGGGACGGCGCAGACGGGCCGACGTCGCCGTGATCTTGGCGCTGAGCCAGAGATTGAGGGTGAGCGTCATCATTGCGACGATGGTGGCGGCGGCCGGTGCGATGCGCACCAGCGCATCGACGAACTGGTCGGTTTCGCCCGAAGTCTGCGGGTCGGTGGCGCGAAGGATGCGCATCAGGCCGCGCCGCAGCGTGCCGGTGATGGTATCGGAATCGGTGCCGAGCGTGAGCAGGGCGGCGATCGTGGTCAGCGTGGCAAAGCCCGCGATCCACAGCAGGAGGCGGCCGACGGGAAACCATTCGAGCTCGGGCCCGGCCGGCGGCTCGGTGGCGGAAGCGTCAGGGGCGCCGCTCCCCACCTGCCGGCTGAGCAGCACGAGATGGCCGAGCCACCAGGCCGGCAGCGCGACAGTGACGGCAAAGGCGATGCAGTAGGGCAGGCCGAACAGGGCGCCGAGGCCGATCGCAGCAGTGATGCCACCGATGCTCGCGCAAAGCGGCCCCCAGCCGATCGCGGCGACCATCAGCGGCAACGGTGCGAGATAGAACAGGACGAGCGAGATCAGCGCGCCCGACACGATCGAGGCGAACATCAGGGCCGACGCAGCGCCGGCGATCAGGGCTATCAGTCCAAATGCCATCATCAGCTGTCCCGCTCCCTTCGAGCGGTTAGAGGCATTTCGCCCCAACCATCGGCGACCGGACGACCCGGAAGCCTTATGAAACCGGTAGAGCGGCCGGCGGCGATGTCGTCGCCGGCCGTATTCGTCTTAACGAATGACGTAGGGCAAGAGGCCCAGGAACCGCGCGCGCTTGATGGCGCGGGCGAGCTCACGCTGCTTCTTCGCGGACACCGCGGTGATGCGGCTCGGCACGATCTTGCCGCGCTCGGAGACGTAGCGCATCAGCAGCTTGGAGTCCTTGTAGTCGATCTTCGGAGCATTGGCGCCCGTGAACGGGCAGCTCTTGCGACGACGGAAAAACGGACGGCGTGCACCAGCTTCAGCCATTGATCTTACTCCCCATCCGTCGTGGTGGTTTCAGCTTCTTCGCGCGGACGGCGTGGGCCGCGATCACCGCGGAAGCCACCGTCGCGATCACCGCCACGGAAACCGCCCTCGCGGTCGCCACGGAAGCCGCCTTCACGCTCGCCGCGGAAGCCGCCGCCACGGTCGTCACGCTCGCGATCGCGGTCGGCCTTGCGCATCATCGCGGACGGGCCTTCCTCGAGCTCCTCGACGCGGACGCTGAGATAGCGGATCACGTCTTCGCTGATGCGCTCCTGGCGCTCGATCTCGGCGATCGCCGCGGACGGCGCGTCGATGTTGAGCAGCACGAAGTGCGCCTTGCGGTTCTTGTTCATGCGGTAGGTGAGGGAGCGCACGCCCCAATTCTCGGTCTTGGTGACCTTGCCGCCGAGACCCTCGACGATACCGGTCATCTGCGCAGTCAGCTCTTCGACCTGCTGCGGGCTCGCGTCCTGACGCGCGAGAAAAACATGCTCATAGAGAGCCATGGTGGTCCTTTCCTCATGTTGGCGCATCGCCCGGCGTCAAGCCCTTAAGAGACCTTCGGAAAGGACTCTGGGATTAAGCTCAGAAGGCGGAAACACGGGACGACGGGCCGACTGGCCCTGCCACACCAAAATCACGAGTGATTTGTTGAGACCGTCCGTTCAGCTCCCGGCCGGGGTCTGCGGATGCGCGCCTTATACGGATTTTGGCCGGCTTTGCAAGATTGGAGGGCCGATTTCGGCGGTATCGTCCCGATGCAGGTCGACAAGAGCCCGTGCTCTCATACCCTTCAGGCTTGATTTATTTGTTTGTATGTCATACAAATAAATTAACGGAGAGGTCCCCATGGCGGAAAAGTCGGTCTATGAGCCGGTTGAGACGGCTGGCGACCCCAAGCATGCGGCGCGCGCCACGCGTTCGGCGGGCCGCAAGATGCGCTCGCTGCTGCTGGACGCGGCAAGCCCGCTGTTCCGGGCGCAAGGCCTGTCAGGCACGGCGATCACCGACATCGCGGCCGCGGCGGACGCATTCCCGAGCCAGATCACCTATTATTTCCGCACCAAGGAGGCGCTGTTCGTCGAATGCGCCTGTCGCGATCTGCTTTATCTGGCGCGCGCGACCGAGCAGGCGGCGCTGAAGGCGCGCACGCCCCGGGACTACACCCACGCGCTGGCGGAGACCGTGACGGCGAGCGATTCGGTCGCTTTCTTCGCCGAGGCCCTGACGCTGACGCGGCGGCGCCAGGATCTGGCGCCGCTGGTTGAACGCACCGTCGAACGCCTGCACGCCGAGGGCGCGCGTGCCTATGCCAGCCAGGTGGAGCGGCATGGCTGGCGCTCCCTGCGTGCGCCCGACGAAAGCTCGCGGCGGTTCTGGGCCGTCGCCATCGGCGTCATTCTCGAAGGCTACGCCATGGGCCGTTCGCCCGAGGCACTCTGCGCCGAGATGCTGCGCGTGCTTGGCGACCAGGCGAAATCCACCGGCGATACCGCGCGCCTGCGTCTCGTCGACGAGCGCGACGCATCCGGCAATTCGAACGAGGAGGGTTAGGCCATGACCGCGCTTCGCATGCGTGCCCGCGATTTCCTTACCGACGATCAGCTTGCCGACGTGCGCCAGCGTGTCACCTGGAAAGGCGTCGCGCTGATCGCGCACGCCTGGGCACTCATCATCGGCGCAATCGCCTTGGTGGCGTGGTGGCCCAATCCGATCACCTACGTTCTCGCCGTCGCCATCATCGGCTCGCGCCAGCTTGGGCTAGCGATCCTGATGCATGACGGTGCGCATGGCTGCCTGTCCGCCGACGAGAAAACCAATCTGGCCCTGAGCCAGTGGTTTTGCGCCTATCCGCTCTTTGCGGAGACGCGCAGCTACCGGCGCTACCACCTGCAGCACCATGCGCGGACCCAGCAGGAGGACGATCCCGATCTCGTGCTGTCGGCGCCGTTTCCGATCACCAAGCTGAGCTATCGTCGCAAGTTCATGCGCGATATCACGGGGCAGACCGGTTACCAGCAGCGCAAGGCGCAATTGCTCAATGCGCTCGGGCCGAAGGACTGGCCCTGGCGCCAGCGTGCCGCGCATTTCTGGGAGAAGCTGGGCCCGCAATGCCTCGTCAATGCCGCGATGTTCGCAAGCCTGGCCGCGGCCGGCGTGTGGTGGGCCTATCCGCTGCTGTGGCTGGTGCCGCTACTCACCTGGATGATGGTCATCACCCGCATCCGCAACATCGCCGAGCACGCCGTCGTGCCCGACAGCAGCGATCCCTTGCGCAACACCCGCACCACCCATGCCAATCTTATCGAGCGGCTGTTCATCGCGCCGTACTACGTGAATTATCACCTTGAGCATCATCTGCTGTTCTACGTGCCCTGCTACAATCTGCCGAAGGTGCATCGCCTGCTGAGCGCGAGCCGGCACGCCGGCCGCATGGAGGTGCAGCCGGGCTACGCGGCGGTGCTGCGGCTTGCGACCACGAAGCCGAACCGCGACGATCGGCCGGGTCAGTTGGTGAACAGCGCGCGCCGCGCCCAGGCCGGCGCAGAGGTCGATGCCAACCAGACGGCCGGCGGATTCTAAAGCGCGATGAGATTTGGATGAATCGTCATCGCGCTTTAGGTTGTTGTAGACGCATGATCTTTCCGGAAAACCGCTTCGCACTTTTCCGGATCATGCTTCAGCGGACCAGCGCCGGCGCTTTGGCGAGAGGGACGAGGGGCACGACCTCGGCGACGAACTCGACGCTGCGGTGGATCACGAAATCGCCCTTGCCGCGGCGCTTGGCTTCGTACATCGCGCGGTCGGCCGCGCTCAGCAATTCGTCGGCGGTCGTCCCGTCACGCGGCGCCGATGCGATACCGATGCTGGCTCCGACGCAGGCTGCCGGCGCGAATTCGAACGGCTCGGCCACGCACGCGATGATCCGTCGCGCTACCGCGGCAGCTTCATCGTCGGTGATGTCGGGCAACAGGATGACGAATTCATCGCCGCCAATACGGCACACGACGTCGCCATCGCGCACGCTGGCGCAGAGACGCTTCGCCACTGCGACGAGGACGGCGTCGCCGGCGGCGTGTCCAAACCTGTCGTTGACGCCCTTGAAGCCGTCGAGATCGACGCAGAACACGGTGAGCTTCGATGCGGCCGACGCCGCATCCGGCCACGGGCCGTCGAGCATCTCGGCGAAAAGTTTCTGGTTGAGGGCGCGATTGGGCAGACCCGTGAGCAGGTCGTGATGCGCCATCAGGCGGTTGCTGCGCTCGGAATGGTGGAGATCGAGCAGGATCTTGTGGTTCTCCAGCAGCAGGAAGATCATCCCCGCCGTATAGACCGGCGTTTGCAGGCCGATGATGAACAGGAACGGCACCGGCGACAGGATCGTGGCTGCCGCGAAGGGCAGCGTCAGGATGCAGATCAGGAGGATGCCGTAGCGCGGCGTTCCGGCATTGCGCGATGCGATGCCGCCGACGAGATTGGCAAGGCCAATGCCGGCCATCAGGACCAGCGGCATGTCGCCAGAGGCGACGCATTGATAGCAACCGGCGGAAATCAGAATGACGGATGATAGCCCCGCCCAGATCGGCGAAACGTTCACCGGCGCTCGCCGGTCGCGCTTCGCCTTTGCGAGGGCTCTCATCATCAGCCGGATGCGCGTGCTGCCGAGGGCGATCTCCGCCAGCACCCAGGCATAGGCCCATGTGGCGCCGGTCAGCGCGGCGGCAAGCGATGCGATCAACAGTGATGCCAGCACGGCCACGACCAGCGTCCTAGTCTTGTTGGTCCGCTGCTGGAGCAATTCGTTGTGGATGTCGTCCGGCTGCGGGCGCGGGCCGGCGAGCAGCCAGTCGACGCAGGCCTGCAAAGGGAGCCACGGCCGCTGCGGTCGTCCGGCCGAAGCGGAAGCTGTCGACGTCTGTGGGACCCCATTTGCCATGGCGGCAACCTAGGGAAGCGGCATTTAAGGCCGCTTAAGTGGGGGAACCAGGTTCTCGACAGCGTAAACGCTTTGCCTGCGGGCGATGTCCCGCCAGGGCGACTGGTGCACGGCAGCAGCGGCTTTCGCGGCGCGATGCCTGTGCCCGGGCGCCCATCTCGGCTTGACAGCGGAGCCCCGGTCGTTGTCTACGGCCCCCTTTGGTGCATGATCGGGAACCAAGGCTCGGGCCGGACGTAATCGGCTGCCGGTTCTCGAAACAACTGCTCGAGCGATCCAGGGAGCGCCGATGACGGCAGCATTCACATTTCCGGGGCAGGGGTCCCAGGCGGTTGGCATGGGCAAGGCCCTGGCCGATGCCTTTCCGGTGGCGCGTGCCGTATTCGACGAGGTCGATGCGGCGCTCGGGGAGAAGCTGACGGCCATCATCTGGGATGGTCCGGCCGAGACCCTCCAGCTCACCCAGAACGCCCAGCCGGCGCTGATGGCGGTGTCCATCGCCACCCTGCGCGTGCTGGAAGCCGAGGCTGGTTTTTCCGTCGGGCGGGATGCGGCCTTCGTCGCCGGCCACTCCCTCGGTGAATATTCGGCGCTGGCTGCGGCCGGCAGCCTGACGATTTCCGATACCGCGCGCCTGCTTCGCACCCGCGGTCTCGCAATGCAAAAAGCCGTGCCGGTCGGTGCCGGCGCAATGGCGGCGCTGCTGGGCCTCGACTACGAAGCGGCCATGGAGGTCGCGGGCGAGGCGGCGCAGGGGCAGGTCTGCCAGGCCGCCAATGACAATGGCGGCGGGCAGGTGGTGGTCTCCGGCGACAAGGCCGCGGTCGATCGCGCCGTCGAGATCGCCAAGACCAAGGGCGCCAAGCGCGCGATGCTGCTGCCGGTGTCTGCGCCGTTCCACTGCAAGCTGATGCAGCCGGCGGCCGACGCCATGGCCGAGGCGCTGGCCAAGGTCACGATCAAGGCGCCCGCAGCCCCCCTGGTCTCCAATGTGCTCGCAAGCGCCATCACCGATCCCGACGAGATTCGCCGCCGCCTGGTCGAGCAGGTCACCGGCACCGTGCGCTGGCGCGAGTCGGTTGCCTATATGGCAGGACAGGGCGTCACCCGTTTCTTCGAGATCGGCGCCGGCAAGGTGCTGACGGGCCTCGTCAAGCGCATCGCCGACGGCGCCGTCGGCGTTGCGGTCGGCGGGCCGAACGATATTGCCGCGGCCAAGGACGCCTTGAAGGACGCCCTGGCTGCCGCGAAGCAGGGTTGAGGAGTTATCGATGTTCGATCTGACTGGCAAAAAGGCGCTCGTCACCGGAGCGACCGGCGGCATCGGCGGCGCGATCGCGCAGGCGCTGCATGCGCAGGGCGCCACGGTTGCGATCTCGGGGACGCGCAAGGAGGTGCTGGACGAGCTTGCCGGCAAGCTCGGCGAGCGCACCCATGTGCTGCCGTGCAATCTCTCCAAGGCCGACGAGGTCGAGGCGCTGGTGCCCGCGGCGGAAGCCGCGATGGGCCAGGTCGACATCCTCATCGCCAATGCCGGCATCACCCGCGACAATCTTTTCGTCCAGCTCCGCGACGAGGACTGGGATGAGGTCATCAACGTCAATCTGACCGCGACCTTCCGCCTCGCGCGCGCCGCCACCAAATTGATGATGCGCAAGCGCTTCGGCCGCATCATCGCCATCACTTCGGTGGTCGGCGTCACCGGCAATCCGGGGCAGGGCAACTATACTGCGTCGAAGGCGGGCCTGATCGGCATGATCAAGACGCTGGGCGCCGAATACGCCAAGCGCGGCGTGACCGCGAACTGCATCGCGCCCGGCTTCATCAAGACGCCGATGACCGATGCGCTCAACGACAAGCAGCGCGAAACGATTCTGACCAAGGTTCCGGCCGCCCGTCTGGGCACGCCCGAGGACATCGCGGCGGCCGCAGTTTACCTGAGTTCGAACGAGGCGGCCTACGTCACCGGGCAGACCATCCACGTCAACGGCGGCATGGCCATGATCTGACCCCTCATTCCGCACCGCCCCTCGGGGCGGTGCCGGATGCGGCAAACGGCCGTTTCCGGAGCGAAATGAGGCTTGTAGTCAAGGCAATTGAAGTATGATAACCGGACCATCAACGGATGGGCAAAGAACGCCATTGCAGGTTTTTGAAACCCTGTATATTGGCGATGCGGAGCCTTTGGCCGTCGTTCGCCGGGCCCTGTATCGGTTAGGATGGGGCCAAATCTAAAGTTCGTAAGCAAAGGCAAGTAACACGACCACGACGGCTCGTATCGTCCCGGGGGGTCGGGTCTACAGGGAACAACACGAGGTTATGCAATGAGTGAGATTGGCGAGCGGGTTAAGAAGATCGTGGTCGAACACCTTGGTGTTGAGCCCGAGAAGGTTGTCGACGCTGCGAGCTTCATCGACGACCTCGGCGCCGACAGTCTGGACACCGTCGAGCTGGTGATGGCGTTCGAAGAAGAATTTGGTTGCGAGATTCCGGACGACGCCGCGGAAACGATTCTCACCGTCGGCGACGCCACGAAGTTTCTCGAGAAGAACGCGAAGAGCTAAGGCTCTTCTATTTTCGCGGGGACAACAATTGAAACCGGACGGGCCGCTTGCCAGCGGTCAGCCGGTTTCTTGTTATTGGCCGTGAATCTATCGATGCGGAGTTTTCGGACATGAGGCGGGTTGTCGTCACGGGGCTTGGCATGGTCTCGCCACTCGGCTGCGGCGTCGAGCCGACCTGGAAACGCATCCTCAACGGCGAGAGCGGTGCGCGCAGGATCGAGAGCTTCGATGTCTCCGATCTGCAGACCAAATACGCCTGCACGGTCGTGCGCGGCGACGGGTCGAATGACACCTTCAATCCCGACAAGTGGATGGAGCCGAAGGACCAGCGCAAGGTCGACGACTTCATCATCTTCGGCATGGCGGCCGCGGGCCAGGCGCTCGACGACGCCAACTGGCATCCTGAGACTGAAGAAGACAAGTGCGCGACCGGAACCATGATCGGGTCCGGCATCGGCGGCCTCACCGGCATTGCCGACACCGCGATCCTGCTCAAGGAGCGTGGTCCGCGCCGGGTGTCGCCGTTCTTCATTCCGGGCCGCCTGATCAATCTCGCCTCCGGCTACGTCTCGATCGCCCACGGGTTGAAGGGGCCGAACCATTCCGTGGTCACGGCCTGCTCGACCGGCGCACATGCGGTCGGCGATGCCGCCCGCCTGATCGCGCTCGGCGATGCCGACGTCATGGTCGCCGGCGGCGCCGAGTCGCCGATCAGCCGCATCGGCATTGCCGGCTTCAACGCCGCGCGCGCGCTGTCGACCGGCTTCAACGACACGCCCGAGAAGGCCTCGCGTCCCTACGACAAGGATCGTGATGGCTTCGTGATGGGCGAGGGCGCCGGAGTCCTGGTGCTCGAAGAGCTCGAGCATGCCCGGCGCCGCGGCGCCAGGATCTATGCCGAGGTGATCGGCTACGGTCTGTCGGGCGACGCCTATCACATTACGTCGCCGTCGCCCGACGGCGATGGCGGCTTCCGCAGCATGTCGGCCGCGCTCAAGCGTGCCGGCCTCACGGCGGTCGATCTCGACTACATCAACGCGCACGGCACCTCGACGCCGCTCGGCGACGAGATCGAGCTCGGCGCGGTCGAGCGTCTGCTCGGCAATGCCGCCTCCAGGGTCGCGATGTCCTCGACCAAATCGTCGACCGGTCATCTGCTCGGCGCGGCCGGTGCGATCGAGGCGATCTTCGCCATTCTGGCGATTCGCGATAACGTCGTGCCGCCGACCATCAACCTCGACAATCCGTCGGTCGAGACTGCGATCGATCTCGTGCCGCACACGGCGCAGAAGCGTGAGGTCAACGTCGCGTTGTCGAATTCGTTTGGTTTTGGCGGAACCAATGCGTCGGTGATCGTCCGGCGTCTGGTCCATTAGTTTGTTGTTGCGACGAATCCACCGTTTTGCCGTATTCGGCGATAGTCATGGAAGTGGGCGCGTGCATTTGGCTAGGCAAGCGATTGTCAGGCCGCGATTGAACCGGCAGGATTCAGGTTGCTTCGATGAGTGAAAGGCCGCCCATTTCGCCCCGGAGTCCGCGGGCAGCGCTCGAGCCCGAGCAAGTTCCGCCGCCGCCGAAGCGATCGGACCGCGCGCGCAATCCCTTCGTGATCGTCGGCAACGCCATCATCACCCTGCTGCTGATCTCGATGATCGGTGCGGGCGGCGTGTATTACTACGGCCGGCAGGTGCTGGAGGCGGCGGGTCCGCTGAGGGAAGACAAGATCGTCAACATCCCGCAGCGTGCGGGCAAGCGCGACATCGCCGAGACGCTGAACCGGGAAGGCGTGACCGACGTCAATCCGTGGGTGTTCATTGCCAGCGTCGCCGCGCTGAAGGCGAGCTCGGACCTCAAGCCCGGTGAATATTCGTTCCAGAAGAACGCATCCTTGCGCGACGTCATCGCCACCATCGTCGAGGGCAAGGTGGTGCAGCATGCCGTCACGATTCCGGAAGGCCTGACCTCCGAGCAGATCGTGGCGCGGCTGTCCGACAACGACATCTTCACCGGCAGTGTGCGCGAGCTTCCGCGCGAAGGCACGCTGCTGCCCGAGACCTACAAGTTCCCGCGCGGCACCACGCGCGAGCAGGTGATCCAGCGCATGCAGCAGGCGCACAAGCGCGTGCTGACCGAGATCTGGGAACGCCGCAACCAGGACATTCCGGTCAAGACGCCGGAGCAGCTGGTGACGCTGGCCTCGATCGTCGAGAAGGAAACCGGCAAGCCGGACGAGCGCAGCCGCGTTGCCGCCGTGTTCGTCAATCGCCTGAAGCAGCGGATCAAGCTCCAGTCCGATCCCACGATCATCTATGGCCTGGTCGGCGGCAAGGGCACGCTCGGCCGTCCGATCAAGCGCAGCGAGATCACGCAGCCCTCGCCCTACAACACCTATGTGATCGAGGGCCTGCCGCCGGGCCCGATCTCCAACCCCGGCCGCGCCTCGCTGGAAGCCGCCGCCAATCCGGCCCGCACCCGCGACCTCTATTTCGTCGCGGACGGCACCGGCGGACACGCGTTCACCGAGACCTACGACGCGCACCAGAAGAACGTCGCCAAGCTGCGCGCCATGGAGAAGCAGATCCAGAACGACACGGTCGAGCCGGCCGAGGACGCGCCGCCGCCGGCCGCCGCCGCGCCCAGCGCTGCCGATACGCCGACGGCGACCACGCCGGCACGGCCCAATCAACAGAAAAAGCCTCCGGCGGCTCGTCCAGCGGCCCCCGCTGCTGCCCCGCCGGCGCGGCAGGGCGCGGTGCAGCCGTCACCGCCGGTGATCCAGCGCTAGCTCGCTGCAGACCTGCCCACGGCACATTGCGGATTCCACTTTCCTGCAAAATAGTCTTAAGATTCGCGTGGCTTGATAGCCTCGCGAATCCCGTGTTTCCGGAGAATTTTATCTGATGGCGCTGTCGTCCATGACCGGCTTTGCCCGAAGCCACGGCGCGAGCGGGCCGTACACGTTCGAATGGGAATTGAAGTCGGTCAACGCCAAGGGCTTTGACCTCAGGGTGCGGCTGCCGCAGGGGTTCGACGAGCTCGAGGCCCATGCCAAGAAACGCGCCGCGGAGCTTCTGTCGCGCGGCACCGTCTACGCCAATCTCACCGTCAAGCGCGCCAATGCCGCGGCCACGGTTCGCGTCAATGAGGACGTGCTCAACGCCGTTCTCAAGGCCGCCGCCGTGATCGCCGGCAAGGTCGATGCAGTGGCGCCGAGCATCGACGGCCTGCTCGCCATCAAGGGCGTCGTCGAGGTGGCCGAGCCCGAGGGCGACGAGGAGGAGGACAAGGCGGCCCGCGCTGCTGCGGCCGAAGCCTTCGACAAGGCGCTGGCCGAACTCGTCGAGATGCGCAAGCGCGAGGGCACCTCGCTCGGGCAGATCCTGACCCAGCGGGTCGACGAGGTCGAGCAACTCGCGAAGAGAGCCGAGGCCGCGCCGGGCCGCAAGCCGGAGGCGATCAAGGCAAGGCTCGCCGAGCAGATCGCCGCACTGCTCGACACCTCCGACCGTTTCGATTCCGACCGCCTGATGCAGGAGGCGATCCTGATCGCGACCAGGGCCGACATCCGCGAGGAGCTCGACCGCATCGCCTCCCACATCGCGCAGGCGCGCGAGCTGATCGGCAAGGGCGGCCCGATCGGGCGCAAGCTCGACTTCCTGGCGCAGGAGTTTCACCGCGAGGTCAACACCTGCTGCTCGAAGTCGAACGACATCGAGCTGACCAATACGGGGCTCGCCATGAAAAACGTGGTCGAGCAGTTCCGCGAGCAGGTCCAGAATCTGGAGTGATCGATGACGACGGGCGGCCACGGAACTGACGGTGTCGAGCGGCGCGGGCTGATGTTCGTGCTGTCCTCGCCCTCGGGTGCGGGCAAGACGACGCTGTCGCGTCTCTTGATCGACCGGATGCCGGGCCTCCGAATGTCGGTGTCGGCGACGACGCGGTCGATGCGGCCCGGCGAGGTGGACGGGCGCGACTATCTGTTCGTCGACAAGCCCCGCTTCGAAGCGATGGTGAAGGGCGACGAGCTCTTGGAATGGGCGACCGTGTTCGACAACAGCTACGGCACGCCGCGCGCGCCGGTCGAAGCTGCGCTGTCGTCCGGGCAGGACGTGCTGTTCGACATCGACTGGCAGGGCACGCAGCAATTGCGCGAGAAGGCGCGTGCGGACGTCGTCAGCGTGTTCATTTTGCCGCCCTCGGCAGCCGACCTCGAAAAGCGGCTGCACTCGCGCGCGCAGGATTCCGACGAGGTGATCCGCAAGCGCATGAGCCGCGCCAGCCACGAGATGAGCCACTGGGCCGAGTACGACTACATCGTCATCAACCACAATGTTGATGAGGCCTTCGCCGAGGTGCAGTCGATCCTGAAGGCCGAACGCCTCAAGCGCGAGCGGCGGACTGGCCTCGTTGGCTTCGTGCGAGGTTTGCAAGGCCAACTTTAGGGCTAGGCGGTGTCAGCCGCGGCCCTTCGTTCAGCAGCCGTTCCAGCATCGTCGTGATGATGTCGACGTCGACGGCGTCCTCATCGTGGCGAGCCTGCTCTTCATCGGTCTTGTGATCAGGCTCGCTCGCCGCGAGCCGAGGCGCGGCGGCCTCGATCTCGAATTCCCTGTCGAAGACGGCGATCTCGGCTTCCTTGGCTTCGTCAGCCTGTGCAGCTTCGGCGATTGCAGTCGGTTTGCGCGGCTCGATCACATCGATCTTGCGTTCGATCGCGACGAGCCGTGCGGGCTGCGGACGTGCGGCATCGAAATCGATGGGTTGCGGCGGCTGCGCGCGCGGCATGACGGCCGGCGTCGCATCATTGCGCCAGGGCGCGCGGCTGCCGTCCTGATGGTGCGGCTCCCGATCGTCCCAGTGCACGCGGCGATCGGCCGCCTGGACGCGGACGCGGGGGCGCGCGAAGCGATAGATGAGGCTGGCGAGAATGCCGGCGAGCGCCAGCGCGCCGCCAACCACGAGCAGCAGCAGCTGGGGCGAGCCGACCGGCTTGTCGGCGGTGCTGTCCGCCGCAGCCAGAGCCATCGGAGCAGGGGCCTTTGCCGGCTTCGCACTTGGCGGCGCGGCGGCCGTGACGACGGGAGCGGGCGACGGCTGCGGTTCGGGCGAGGCGGAGGCGTCGGGCCAGCGCGCGGCGACGGCTGGCTGCTGCGCATTGTCAGTGGCGCCCGGCGGCTGCTGCGCGACCGGCGCACTCGCAGCGAGGCCGGTCTGCGGCGCGATGTATTCGGCACGTGCGTTCTGCACCGACTGCGGCGCCGCCGAATCCGCGCTTGGCGTGTCGGTCGCGGCCTGCGCGCTTGGGGTGACCTTGGCGCCTTCGGCGCGCAGATACCAGCATTGCCGCTTGGTCCCGCGCTCGACGCGATAGCGCCAGTGCTGGCCCTGCGGCGCGGCCCCCTTCGGCGAAGCGAGGCAGTCGGCGGCGGCATTGGCCGTGCTCGATGCCTCCGGCGCGTTCTGCGCGTTCGGCGCGTTCTGCGACACGGCGGCCAGCGGTGCGCCGGCAATGATGCTGCCCACAAGCGCGGATATGAACTTTGCGGTGCGGTTGCCCATCCTGGTCTCCCGATTACGCGTCACGCAACTCTTTACCGTCCCTTTGTCATCAAAGACTTGGGTGGCAATGAGCCGCAAATCCGGAGAGGATGTGGCTTGAATTGGGCCTGCGGCGTGGACGTTCCGCCGCGATATCGGGCTTTTTAGAGGGCTATTGCTTCGACGAGTTCCAGGTTCCGCCGCAGCCATCGGAGCGGCGCCAGGTTCCGGAACCGCTGCGGGCCGCGAGACGGCCGGAGCTTGTGAAGGTCACCCCTTCGCCGCGACCGAAGGTGCTGACCGCGCCGCTCGGGCTGACGGTCCCACTGACGCCTTGGCCGATGACCTTGCCCGAGGAGACGACGACCGCGCCCGACGTGGTGCCGCCGCAGCCGATGCTGGTGACCAGCCAAGCGCCGTCAAAGCCGCCGCCGCCACCACCTCCGCCACCACCGCTTCGCCGCGATGATGAACGCTGTTCCTCAGCCGCCGGCTTGCTCCGCCGCGCGGAGGGCGCCGGCTCGGCCGAACGGCCCGAAGAAGAATCCTGGCGCGAGCCGGACAGCGACTTCTCGTCATTGCCGATCGAGCCGCCGGCGCTGCCGGACTGTGCGAAGGCGGATGACGAGGCGAGGGCGGCGGTGAGGAGGGATGCGCAGGCGAATGTGCGGATGACGGCATTGGGCATGAGCAAAAATCCCAAATGAAAAAATGTATCAGCGGCCGGAGCCGTCGGCGCAGACGGCTCCGATAATGCGGCAAGCTTTGCCAGCCTTGCCGCATTCGTCAAGCGCGGCGTCCCGGGCGCGCTGCACGCCCTCGCGCTGGACCAGCGACCAGGATTTGTCGGAGATGGCGAAGGCGCCGCAGCTCTTGCCGTAGAAGGACAGCTCGATCGGACATTTGGCGCCGCCGCAATTGCCGCGCGCGTCCGCCACCGCCGCGCGCCGCGAGGCGTGGTTCCACGACATGCCCCATTTGCTGCCGTCGGGTCCGTAGACGATCGAGCCCCAGGGCTTGAGATCATCCATCTTGCGCATCCGCAGCAGCAGGCCCTCCGTCGGCTCCCCGGTCGGCGCCATGGCAATCCGCTGCTGCAGCTTCGTGATCGCGCGGGTGAGGCCGTCGGGCGTGTCGGGGTCGAAATTGAGCTCGTAGAGCCGCTCGCTGAGTTCGCTGAGCAGCGCAGCATCGCGCAACGGCACGCGGTCCGGATCGGCGCGCAGGCGCTCGGCCGGCAGCGGATCAGGCTGCATCGCGGCGACCGGGGGCGGGGCGGTTTGCGTCGGCGGCACGAAATAGAAAGTGCCGTCGATCGGCGAGGACGACACCCAGGGCTGCTGCGCGCCCGATGTGGCGCGCTTCACGGCGAGGCCGACCTGGTTGAAGGTCTGGAACACGTCGAGGCCGGCGGTCCGCACCGTCGCTGCCAGCGCCTTGGTGTAGGGGCTGTGGCCGTCGGTGCCGTCCTGCGCGACATTGCCGGGCTGCGTCGCGTAGGAGATCAGCGTGCCCTCGGGCGCGCGCATCTGCGCGAGGCCGCCGTCCGAGGCGCGCAGGCCGCGTGAGCCAAAGGGGTTGTTGCGGCAGGCGTCTAAGATCACGAGGTTGAGCCGCGTGCCCGAGCCCTGCATCTGCCGCAGCACGAGATTGACGTCGGTCATCTGGAAATCGACGTCGGCCTCGCGCGTCGGATTGGCGCCGACAGGCACGAGATAGTTGGAGCCAGCCACCTGCACGCCGTGGCCGGCATAATAGAACAGCGCGACGTCGGCGCCCTGGACTTGCCGGCCAAAACTCTGCACGGCGATGTCCATCGCGCTCTTGTCGAGATCGAGCTGCGCGCGGCCACCGACGAGGGCGAAGCCGAGCGAGGCAAGTGTGTCCGCCATCAGGCTCGCGTCCCTGGAGGGATTGTCGAGCGGCGTGATGTTCTTGTAGGCGGAGTTGCCGACCACCAGCGCGACGCGCTTCTCGGCCGATGCCGGTGGCGTGGCAGCAGCGAGCAGGGCTACGACCACCGCCATCAGCCCCATGACGCGATTGAAAATCCTCGCGCGCATCAAAATTCCCCAAAGTAATGGCGCCAATCTACCAGCTAGGTGCGCGATCGGAAAGCGGTGCGTCAAGCCGGCAGCTTTGCCCCTTGAAAACAGCCTCGGGTGATTCAGATTATCAGAAGAGGATCACCGGGGAGACAACGATGGCAACGATCGGCACCGTAGGCCCCATTCCTGGTACTGTTCTTCGTCGCTGGTGCGTGGTTACACACCCCGATCAACGCTAGAGCTCCCCTAGTCGCCGTACAGGCTTTCGCCGATTTGCAGCTTAGCGGGATAAGCGAGCATTTAGTCGGCAGCGCCTGCCTAACGTGTCATTGTCTCGTTGAACAAAGAATCAGTACGGCGAGAAGGACGATGCGCGGGCAGTGGATCAGTAGTTATCAGGAAAACAATGACTGGACTGACTGAGGAAGGGCAGCCAAGGAGACAGCTCACATGACCGAGTATCCCGGCTTGAGCCCGCTTTACACCCCCGAAGGGCAGAAAGCGTTTCGTGAGGAACGCGAGCGCAGGATTGCCGAGCTGTCATCGTTGTTGGCTCAGCAACTGCCGCCAGAGAGGAGGGCCGAACTGGAAGCTGAGCTGGCGAGGGTAAAGGCCAGCGGCATCGGCTATGTCCCGCCACCGAAGCCGGCTTCCGAAATGATCGGCGCTTTCACGAAGGATCAGATGCTTGAGATCCTCGCGCGTCAGACAGAAGCGGGAAACGCCCTGGTGACTGCAGGCCTGATCGAGGACTCTCTGGAAAAGCTGCTGCTCGCCGCCGGCCGTCAGCTTAGTAATGTGGAGGCAACCAAGATATTCGGTCCGATGGGTGCGCTTGGGTCGTTCTCCGCAAAGATCGAACTCGCCTACATGTTCGAGCTGATCGACAAGTTGGCGCGGGACGACTTGCGCGTGATCAAGAGCATCCGAAACAACTTCGCGCACACCACGCGCTTCGTAAGCTTTGGAGCAGATCACATCGCAAAAGACTGCCGCAAGCTTTCCAACTGGAAGCAGGGCGTCGATAACCAGGCGTGCTACCGAGATGCAGCGTTCGACTGCATCAAAGCGATCAAGGCCAAGCTCGACGCGCTGATGTTTGAGAAAGCGCTCGGAGAGGAGCCGGACGTCGTCATGGATGAGGAACAGTGACACTCTGATCATCCCTCGGGCCGCGCAGCGTAGAATGGACCAACCGCGGTGAGTTGAGAGTCTTCCCGACTTCGTCCGGCCATCGATGGATGATTTCGTTGACCGCTGGACCTTCGAAGGATTCGCTCACGCCGCGGGCGGCAGCCGCGGCCTTGAGCCGCTATACTGCTGGACGCCTAACCGATTGGTCGGAAAATTGATCTCTTCGAAGTGGTCCACGAGGATGCTGACGTCGGGAGCTGCGGCTGCTGGAACCTGTCAATGCTTTTCGCCGATCGTCGTCCGAAAATTCGCTGACCACGCTCAGGTGAGATAGTCAGGCGAAAAATCTGCAAGCGTCCGCAGCTCTTCGGGTTGCAGCAGCGCGATCTCGCTACCCTCCCACGCGATCAAGCCGCGATGCCTCAGCTCCTGGATGGTGCGATTCACATGCACGATCGACAGTCCGCAGGCGTCGGCGACATGGCGTTGCGTCATCGGCATCTGGAAACAGCCGTCGGTGACGAGGCCGACGATCTCCAGCCGCGCGGCGAGCTCGCAGATGAGATGCGCCACCTTGGGCAGCGCCGTCTGTGCGCCGAGGCGCGCGATCCATTGCCGCGAGACCGCCGCATCGATCAGCGTCTCGCGCCAGAATGCGCGGGTCAGGTGGATGGAGTCGTCGAGAAGCTGCCTGAGCTGGCCATGCGCGACGTAGCCGACGGTGGTCGGGCCGAGGCCGACGAGGTCCGCATCCATCGGCGAGACCAGCAGCGTGTGCAGGCACGGCATGTCGCCGGGCACGTGGAATGCGAGGATCTGGCTGCGGTCGCCGACGATGCGGGCCTGGTAGAGAAAGCCGCTGACGACGAAGACACAGCGGGAGACGGCCTCGCCCTGGCGCAGCACGATCTCGCCGTCGGCGACCTGGCGTAGCGTGGACGGCAGGCCCGTGACCAGCCGGCGCTCGTTCTCGGAGAGGCCTTCGATCGCCTGGAGGCGCGCGATGAACTTCTGGTGTGGCATGAGTCTCGCGTACGCGCTTCAGCCGTCGCGCGGCGCCGGCGCTTCGCCGAGGCGCCGCGAGAGCCTGGCGATGCTCCCGTCGGAGACCGGTGCGGAGCGGAACTCGCGGATGGCGCGGGAGAGTTCCTGATCCGACATCGGCCGGACCGGCTCCCTCAGCGTTCCCTTCAGGAAGGCGTCGCTGATGCCGTCCAGGTGCTCGCTCGGTCCCGCTGCGAACAGGCCGCGGATGCGCTCCAGGATCGTCGTGTGGCTCATGGGCAGGCTCTTGGGCAGGGCTGGCTCGGTCCGCAATCGGCATGATGGTGTGAATGCGATCCGGTGCGTCGCGAACCGGATAGCAACCTGTGCTTCCGATTGGAGTTCTAGTCGGCGAGACCGGGGCCAGATGTATCATTTGATAGAACCGGTGCGATTTTTGGCGGCCGTATGGAAAATGTCCACGACGTGCTGATCCGGAACCTGTGCGAGCACACCGAGCTCGCAGGAGAGGATGTCGACCAGATTCGCGAGCTCACATTCACGCAGCGCGATTACGAGCCGAACGAGGATTTCATCCGTCAGGGTGACAAACCCGAGCACTCGGTGCTGGTCGTCTCCGGCATGGTTGCGCGTTACCATCTGCTCGGCAGCGGGCGGCGGCAGTATCTCGCCTTTCATCTGTCCGGCGACCTGCCGGATGCGCAGGGCTTGTTCATCGACCAGATGGATCATGGGCTCTGCGCGCTCGGACGCGCCTCAGTCGCCTTCATCCCGCATCGCGAATTGTTCGCCGCGTTCCGGCGGCGGCCCATTTTCGCGTTCTCCGTCTGGCGCGAGACCCTGCGCGATGCAGCGATCTTTCGCGAGGCCGTTACCAACAACAGTGCCCGGCCGATGCAGGCGCGCATGGCGCATCTGTTCTGCGAGCTGTTCTATCGTGCCCGCGCGGCGCAACTCGTTCGCGGCAACCGCTGCCATGTGCCGATCAGCCTGGCGCAGCTCGGCGAGACGCTGGGCATGGCGATCGCGACCGTGAACCGGACCCTCGCCGACCTCAGGCGGAGCGGAGCCATGGATCTGCGCGAGGGCCAGCTGATCGTCCTGAAATGGCGGGAACTGCAGCGGCTCGGCGATTTCAGTCCGGCCTACCTGCATCTGAAGCGCCAGCCGCCGTCGCCGTGAGCGCGCAGCCCGATGGCACCGCCGTCCGGCGGGCCCGATGGCGTCGATGTGATCACCCGAAGCGTGCTTCGCAATCGTGCGTGGACCGGCTTCTCGCCGCGTGCGCGCGCCAGACGTCGATCGCCCTGTTGGCGAGCATCAGCTGCCGGCGTTCGCCGGTCTTGAGCTGCGCTTCGATGGCGTCGAGAATGACGTTCGCGGTTTCGTCCGGAGGGCCGAGCTCTCCGCTCTGCTCCAGGAAGCTCCAGGCGATGAAGAACGCGCTTTCGACGGTGCAGCGAATGGTCATGTGCTGCCAACGCGGCGCGGCCGAAGCCGTTCCGCGCGCGGCGGCGAAACTTGCGTCCGTCCGCCGCGCAGGCGGCGTCAGTTCTTCAGCACGATGCGGCCGACGACCTTGCCGGCGCGCAAGCTGTCGATCCATTTCTGGACGTCGCCCATCGGCTCCTCGCGCATCGACGTCGGCTTGATCTTGCCGGCGCGGGCCAACGCCATCAGCTCGTGGGCCTCAGCCAGTGTGCCGACCATGAAGCCTTCGATGGTCATGCGCTTGTAGACCCACTGCACCATCGGCAGCGTGAACTGGCCGCCCATCAGGCCGGAGACCACGATCTTGCCGCCGCGCGCGGCGACGGCGACCGCGAAGGCCATCGACTTCTCGTTGCCGGCGAAATCGACGATCTCGTCGAAGCCGCCTTCGGTCTCTTTCAGGATGCGCTTGATGATTTCGGGCTCGGACGGATCGTAGGCATCGGCGGCGCCGTTGTTCAGCGCGGTCTCGCGCGCGGCCGGCGACAGATCGGCAACCGTGATCGGCTGCTTGAACATCGCCTGCGCGAACGACAGGCCCATCATGCCGACGCCGCCGAGGCCGATCAGCAGCAGGTTGCGCTGGCGCGGACGGTCGACCAGGCGCTTGAGCGCGCCGTAGGCGGTGACGCCCGAACACATCAGCGTCGCGGCCTGGTTGACGGGCAGGGGATCGTAATCGAGCAGATATTTCGCGTCGGGCACCAGCACATGGGTGGCGAAACCACCGTCGATGGAGACCCCGAGGAAGCGCTGCTTGGCGCAGAGGTTCTCGTCGCCGTTGGCGCAGTCGCGGCACTGGCCGCAGCCGATCCACGGAAACACCGCCTTCTTCCCGCCAATGAGGCCGGCCGGCACGTCGGGGCCGACTTCGTCGACGACGCCGGCGATCTCGTGGCCGAGCGTGAAGGGCAGCGTCATGCCGCGCGTGGTGTCGAGCTTCTTGCCGCCGCCGAGATCGGCATAGCCGTCCTGGATGTGCAGGTCGGAATGGCAGAGGCCGCAGCGCTCGATGCGCACCAGCACCTCGCGTCCTTGCGGCTTGGGCGTGTCGACGATGGTCTCGCACAGCGGCGCATCGAACTTGACCAGGGACTGCCGACGCATCAACGCCATATTCCTTCCTCCGAAATTCTTGTTATCCAGCTTCGCTGCGTATATCCGCCAATTCACGTGCCATGGCAACAAAGCCTGAAATCGGAATGGTCTCCGCGCGCCGCGTCGCATCGACGCCGGCGGCAGCAGCGAGCCGCGCGGGGTCGACGCCCAGCGACTTCAGGCTTTGCCGCAGCATCTTGCGGCGCTGGCCGAAGGCTGCGGCTGCGACCTGTTCGAGCAGTTTGCGATCGCAAGGGAGAGGCTCGGCGCGCGGCACGAGACGCACGACGGAGGAGGTGACCTTCGGCGGCGGCACGAAGGCGGACGGCGAAATGTCGAACAGGATCTTGGTCTCGCAGCGCCAGTTGGCGAGCACGCCGAGCCGGCCATAGGCCTCCTCGTCCTCGCGCGCGACGATGCGCTCGCCGACCTCGCGCTGGAACATCAGCACCATCATCTCGTACCAGGGCGGCCAGGGTTCGGTCGTGAGCCAGTTGATCAGGAGCTGGGTCGCGATGTTGTAGGGCAGGTTGGCGACGATCTTTGCGCGTTCGCCATTGAGCCGCGGACGCGGGTCGAAGGTCATGGCATCGCCATGCACGATCTCGAGCCGACCGGGATAGCGCGCGGAAATATCCTGCAACGCCGGGATCGCGCGTTCGTCATGCTCGATCGCGATGACGCGTTTGGCGCCGAGCGCGAGCAAAGCGCGCGTCAAGCCGCCCGGGCCCGGGCCGATCTCGACGATGGTCGTGTCTTCAAGCGGCGCTGCGGCGCGCGCGATGCGCGCGGTGAGATTGAGGTCGAGCAGGAAATTCTGGCCGAGCGATTTGCGGGCCGACAGCGCGTGCTGGCGAATGACCTCGCGGAGCGGCGGGAGGTCGTCGATCGCGCTCATCAGCTTTGTGTCGCCGCCATGCGGCCCGCGAGCTTGAGCGCAGCGATCAGGCTCGAGGGATTCGCCTTGCCGGTGCCGGCGATGTCGAAGGCGGTGCCGTGATCGGGCGAGGTGCGGATGAAGGGCAGGCCGAGCGTGACGTTGACCGCGTCGTCGAAGGCCACCGTCTTGATCGGGATCAGCGCCTGGTCGTGATACATGCAGACCGCGCAGTCATAGGTGTCTCGCGCGGCTTCGTGGAACATGGTGTCGGCGGGCAGCGGGCCCCTGGCCTCGATGCCGTCGCTGCGTAGCGCTTTAAGCGCCGGTGCGATCACCGTCTGCTCCTCGTGGCCGAGCGAGCCGTCTTCGCCGGCATGCGGATTGAGGCCGGAGACCGCGATGCGCGGCCGGGCGATGCCGAAGCGGGATTTCAGCTCGGTTGCGACGATGCGCACGGTCGAGATGATCAGCTCACTCGTGAGTTGGGCCAGCGCATCGCGCAAGGAGACGTGGATGGTCACGGGCACCACAGCGAGCCGCGGCGACCACAACATCATCACCGGCTGCGGCACGCGGCCGTCTGCGGCTGCGAGCTCGGCGAGGAATTCGGTGTGGCCGGGATGGCGGAAGCCGGCGCGGTAGAGCACGCTCTTGGCAATCGGGTTGGTGACGACGGCGCCGGCGCGGCCCTCGCGGACATCGGTGACCGCCTGGTGGATCGAGGCGAGCGCGGCCGGTGCGCTCGATGCGTCGGGCTTGCCGGGCGCGGCCGTCGCGCGTTCGCCGATAGCTACCACGGGCAGGGCCTCGGGGAAGGCGGCCTCGGCCTCGCCCGCATTCACGGACGCGATCCTGACGTCGGCGCCGAGCGCCTGACTCAACGCCTTGGCGCGGCGGGCGATCAGTGCCTCGTCGCCGAGCAGATAGAAGGCGGGCAGGCTCAGTTCGCGGCGCCTGAGCCAGGCTGCGATGGTGATGTCGGGGCCGATGCCGGCGGGCTCTCCCAGCGTGAGGGCGAGGGGCTTTATCGGGTCGTTGGCCATCAGCGGTTGCGATATTCGATCATCGCCGCCTTGCGGAGCTCGTCGAGATAGGTCTTCTGGGTCTTCTCGTACTTCTCGGAGTACATCTTCTCGCGGATCTCGCGCTTCTTCGGCGTGTCGATCATGGTCGGCTTGCGCGAGCACAGCACGACCATCTCGATGCCGGCCTTGGTCACCTCGGGCGCGGTCAAATGGCCGATCGGCGTGTCGTCGAGCACCTTGCGGAGCGCCTCGGGCAGCTCCGCGGTGGTCTTGGTGACGCTGTCGCGGATGGTGGCGTTCGGCGTCGAGCGGAACAGCGAGTTGGCTTCCTCGCAGCTTCCGACGCGCGCGCGATAGCTCTCGGCTTCCTTGTGCCGCGTCTCCATGAACGCCTGGGACGAGCCGCGCGGCACGATCAGCACGATCGGCTGCATCTTGTATTCGGTGCCCTCGATCTGGAGCTTGTCGCCGGTCTGCGCCTGCACGGCCTGCGCGACGTCGCGCTCGCCCACCATCAGCTTCTCCTTGAAGCGGCCGCGCACGAGGCTGGTCCAGACCATCTCGGCCTTCATGCGGCCCTTCAGGGTTTCAGGACGGACGCCCTTGACCTCCAGCGACTTGGCGAGCTGCTCCGGCGAGACGCGCATGCGCTGGGCCATGCCCTCGAAGGACTGGTTGATGTCGGAGACCCCGGGATCGACGCCGTACTTCTTGCCTTCCTTGATCTTCACCTTGTCGTCGATCAGCTCGTTGATGACCTCCTGCCGGCTCGGGGTCTTCTGCGTCGTCAGCAGGTCGAGCTTGGAGCGCTGCTCGATGTCGAAATCGGTGATCGGATCGCCGTTGACCATGACGACGATGTTCTGCGCCCGTGCCGGCATGCCGGCCAGCAACAGGGCAGCGAGGACGAGGAGGAGGCGGAAGACAGGCAATGGAAACGTCATGGTTGTCGCTCGCATGTCAGCCGCGGTGAACCTGCGATCGGGAACACGCGGCCGTCACTTCAAACCGTTCACTGGAAGCCGCCGCTACCGGAACTGCTGCTCGTCGACGAGGTCGCCAGCGTGCGCAGGCCGATCTGGAACATGAACGCGTGGCTCAACGTGGGCGGCGTCGAGCCCGCAGAATAGCTATAGGAGGTTACGTAGTTCGCCGCCAGCACGAAGCAATCGTCGACATAGCCGGCACCGAGCACATACTGGTTGATCTTGTTGGCCTGGAGGTCCCAGCGCGCCGAACCCGTCACCACCCAGTTGGTCGCGACCTTCAGCGAGCCCGAGGTCAGGATGCCCTCGCGGTGCGTCAGATAGCCGAGTTCCGGCTGTGCCGCGTAATTGCCGTACAGCATGCTGACCGACCAGCGATCGAAATTGGCGCGACCTTCCGCCTCGAAGCGCTGCACGTTCCAGGTCTGCTCGTCCATGCGGGAGCGAACGCTGAACGTGTAGGTGCGGTTCGGCGAGTAGCTGGCGCTGGCGACGTAATCGGAACGCGGCTTGTCGAGGCCGGAATCGATGCCCGTATTGATGGAGTCCTGCACCGCGTAGGAGTTCATGCCGAACAGCTGGTAGGACTGGCCGAACAGCACCTTGACGGCACCGCCCCTGTCGAACTGCGTGGTGGACTGCACGCCGACATTGGCGCGGCCGCCGCCCTCGACGCGGTCGTAGCCGGAGAACTTGTCGACGCTGAACAGGTTCGAGGCGTCGAACACCATGCTCTGGGCATCCTCGTTCGGAAGCTTGCCGGCGTAGGTCTCGTTCGGACGGATGATGATCTGCGCGATCGGCTCGATGGTGGTCGAGCCCCAGGGCTGAACGTTGATGAAGGGATAGCGGTATTCGAGGCCGACGGTCGGCATCAGGCGGAACGCCTGGGTGTCGCCGACGGGCAGGTAGTTCGACACGCCCGGCTGGTTGGAGACCGAGGAATTGATCGCATCGGCGCGCAGACTGGCGAATGGCGTCCAGATCTGGCCGAACGGGTCGGTGTAGGACTTCCGCCACTGTGCTTCCGCGGTCAGGCGGGTGTAGGTGCCCGGGAAGCCGCGCAGCAGGCACTGCGACGGCGTGCGCGCGAGCGGATCGGCGGATGTCGTCGTGCACAGGCTGTTGGTGTTTGCGACTGTCGTGATCGGATCGAACGCCGCGCTCTCACGCGACAGGTTCACGAAGTTGGTCTTGTAGCTGAACTCGCCGCCGAAGACCGGATAGTTGAGCACGTTCGAGTAGTCGATCACGGGGTAGACGATCGGCACCTGGCTCTGGTTGCCGGAGAAGCTCAGCCAGTACATCGTGCGCGCGTCGAAGAAGCTGCGATTGCCGACGCCGGTCAGATAGAGCTGCGAGAGCGCGTCGGTCGGCAGGTTCAGGAACGAGCCCATCGGATCGCGGTACTGCGCGAGGCGATAGTCCGACATGAAGTAATAGTCGGAGAGCACGACGCCGTCCCAGCCCCAGACCCATTTGTCGTTGAGCGCGAACTGGCCCTTGGTCTCGACGCCGCCGCGGAACTGGCGGTCGCCCGGCAGGCCGGCGAACTGGCCGGGATCGAGCTGGTCGATGCCGTAGACGCGGATCTGATAGGCGCCGTCCATCAGGCGCTGGCGGAACTCGGCCTGGAACAGCACGCCCTGCTTGGAGGTGATGCGCGGGCTGAAGGTCGCGTCCATGTCGGGCGCAATCGCCCAGTAGAACGGGATTTCGACGCCGTAGCCGAACGCGGTGTAGGACGTGAAGCCCGGCATCAGGAAGCCGGTCTTGCGCTTCACCGTCGGGTCGGGCGTCGAGAAATAGGGCATGTAGGCGAGCGGCACGCCGAAGAATTCGATCTGTGCCGTCTCGAAATACAGCATCTTCTCCTGCTGGTCGTGGATGATGCGCGCACCCTTGACCTGCCACAGCGGCGGCTTCTTCGGATCGTCCTTGCACGGTGCGCAGGCGGTGTAGACGCCGTTCTCGAACACCGTGTAGTTGCCGCTGGAGCGGTCGGCGCGGCTCGCGGCCATGCGGGTCTGGTCGGCGGTGTCCACGCGCAGCGAATCGACGAAACCGTCGCGGTAATCGTCGGAGAGATCCATGATCTCGGCATAGGTGATCTTGCCGTCGGCATCCGTCATGCGGATGTTGCCTTCGGCATGGAGCCGCTTGGTCTTCTGGTCGTAGATGACCCTGTCGGCCTCGACGCTGGTGCCGTTGTAGAACAGCTGGACGTTGCCGACCGCGGAGACGCGCGAATTGTTGTAGTCGTAGTCGACCTCGGTCGCCTGAACCAGCATCTGGTTGTCGTTGGCGACCTTCGGCGGCTTCGGACGCGGCGGCAGCGGATTATAGGTGAACTGGGCCGAAGCCGGCGCCACGGCGGCGATGTCGAACAACCCGCCGAGCGAGGCGGCGGCGACGACCGCGAGCAGGAGCCTGCGCACGGACAAGCCGCTCCCGTTCGTGCGCACCGATGTGCGCAGCGTCAAACGAGACACAGGTCCTCGACGGACGGCAGTCACTAACCGTCCTCCTGGTACAACAAGGCCAAAAAGCCGGTGAGGCCGCCCACCACCACGGGCAACCACGCCGCAGCGATCGGATGCATCAACTCAGCCTTGCTCAAGTCTTCAGTCACTTTCGACAGAACGTAGAGCAGAAAGCCTGCGCCCACGCCACTCAAAACCATCTTCTGCACGCCGCCCATCCGGAAGAAGCGCAACGACACGGAGGCCGCGAGCATCACCATGGCGGCAAGCAAAAACGGCTGCGCCAAGAGCTTTTGATACTGGAGTCGGTATCCAGCTGTCGCGAAGCCCGAGCTCTCGGAGGAGCGGATGTAGCTCGGTAGTTGCCAAAAGGACACAGTCTCGGGTGTGGAAAAGCTGTTGCGGACCTGCGCCTCGGTCAGCGTCGTCGGAATCGCCAGAACGGCCTGGTCGATCGGCGGCGAGTCCAGCGAGAAGCGGCGGACACCTTTGAACAGCCACTGGCCGGCCTCCAGCGTCGCCTCGCGCGCCTCGACCCGCTCCTTGAAGCGCTGCTCTGTGTCAAACCGGAACAGCGTGAGCCCCGTGAGCCGGACGCCCTGCTGCTCGCTGCGCGCCGCGTTGATGATCGTCTGGCCGTCGCTGGTGACCTGATTGAGCCAGAAGCCGGAGGCGTCCTGGATGCCGCCGCCGGGCGCCGAGCCGAACAGCTCGGCTTCCATGCGCTTGGAGAGCTCGCGCAAATTGGCCGACATCGGATTGTAGGCGACGGTGGCGATCACCCCGATCAGCAGCGCGCTGCCGAGTGCCGGCGAGATGAACTGCCAGGCGGAGACGCCGGCGGCGCGCGCGACCACGAGCTCGAGCCGGCGGGAGAGGGCGAGATAGCAGGTCATGGCGCCGATCAGCATGCAGAACGGCGTCAGCTTCTCCAAAAGCTGCGGCACCCGGAACAGCGAGGTCTCTGCCACCATGATCGCGGAGGCGGATGCGAGGCCCGAGGTCTTGCGCACCATTTCGATGTAGTCGACCAGCACCAGCAGCAGGAAAATGCTGGCGAACACGCCAAGCGCGGCGACCACGAAGCGGCCGGCGAAATAGCGCCCGAGTGTGTTGGTGAGCATGCTCATGCGGTGGCCGGCCGTCGGAACAGCCGCGCGATGCGCGCGTTCGATCTGTTGATGGCCTCCATGAGGCGGGCAGGCGGTTCGACCACAATGCCGCCGACGATCATCCACAGCCCGACGCCGATGGCGCCGATGACCATCGCGTATTGGACCAGCACCGGACCCTGCGACTTCACCGCCATCACCGAGCAGGCGAAACCCGCCATGCGCAGGCCGAACACCGCGATCACCGAACCGCCGATCGAGAAATTGCGGCTCTGGCGGGTGGTGCGGGGCGCACCGAGGAAGGCGAAGGTCAGCACGGCAAAGGCGAAGGGATAGATCGGCGCCAACAGACTGTCATGCAGGGCCGAGCGGAACTGGCCGGGAATCTGCTTGTAGACGGGATCGTCCTCGGACGGGGAGAGCAGCTCCCAGAGATAGCGCTCGCGGATGCCGAGGGTGACGTCGCGGCCCTGGTTGCCGAATTTCGACATGTCGAAGCCGTAGCGTCCGAATGCCACCAGCGCGGGATCGCGCTTGCCGGCCTCGAAGCGCTGGAGATTGCCGTCCTTCAGCACCAGGAACGAGCCGTTTTCGTTCTTCACGACCTCGCCATGCTCGGCGACGATCGAGACGCGCTCGTTGGGATCGCGGCGGTCGTCGATGAAGATACCGGCGAGGATGCCGCCGGGCAGGCGCTCGCGGATCCGGATCGTCAGGTTCTTGTCGAGCTGGGCGAAGCGGCCGGGCTGGAGGATGTTGGTGAGCACGTCGGCGGTGATCTCGGCGTCCCACTGCTTGATCCGCCGCATACCGTCCGGCGCCAGATAGGCCGCGATGAAGGCGACCAGCAGCGCGACGACGCAGGTGGCGTAGAAGAACGGATAGAACAGCCGGAACGGCGAGAAGCCGGCGGCATTCATCACGATGATCTCGGAATCGGTCGCGAGCTTGTTCAGCGTGTGCGAGATCGCGATCATCAGCGCGATCGGCGAGATGATCAGGACCAGGGCCGGCACGACGAGGCTGGTGATGCCGAGAAAGGTCAGGATGGTCTGACCCTGGCTCGTCATCAGGTCGATGCCGCGCAACGCCTGCGTAATCCAGATCACGCCGGTAAGGCTGACCAGGACGAGCGCAAACGACGCCAGCGTCGTGCGGAAGATATACCTATCAATTGACCCCATGCGCTACCGCACGAATCCCACCAAGCCCCAATGTCGGCCGGAATTCCAGCTGTCCAACCAATCCCCCGTCAGGGGATCCCCAAGGTCGGCCAACCACCTCTTCCGCCGGCTACTCTCTCACTACCATCCCTTTGATCCGTCAACAAAATGGCTGCCCCGTGGCACCCTCAATATATGGTTAATATTTCGCTCGTTGTGGCCTGGCGGCCACGGGGGCGCTTGGCATCTGCCGCGCCGCTGGCCCATAGTGCGGAAGGTCCAGTGAATCGCCGTTCAGGTCCGGCCCGAGGCCGCGACCGCCTATCGGCAAAAAGTCCCATGTTTTGGAGGAGTTACCCATGTCCGATGCCATCAAGGTCGGCTTCGTCCCGTTGTCATCAGCCGCCCGTGGCATTCTGGTCGTGTTTTGTGACGACAGCCTGAAGCTGGGTCCCGCCACCGCCAAGGCGCTCGGCGGCGCTGGCGAACTTGTGAAGCGGGCGGCCTCCGCCGCCGCCTTCAAGGGCAAAAACGGTGCGGCGCTGGACATCCTGGCCCCGGAGGGGGTGAAGGCCACCCGCCTGATCGTGATTGGCGCCGGCAAGGCCGCCAGCCTGAAGGCGAACGACTTCCTCAAATTCGGCGGCGTGGCGGCGGGCAAGCTTTCCGCCGGGGCCGCCGCCATGACCATCATGGCGGAGCTGCCCGACGGGGCCATGACGAGCGAGCAGGCCGTCGCGATCGCCTCGGGCCTGCGGCTGCGCGCCTACAAGTTCGACCGCTACAAGACGAAGAAGAAGGACGGCGAGGAGGGCGCCTTGCGCGCCGACATCTCGATCGCGGCGGGCGACGCTGCTGCTGCGAAGAAGGCGTTTGCCTCGGCCGGCCATGTCGTCGACGGCGTGGTCATCGCGCGCGACCTCGTCAACGAGCCGCCGAACGTGCTGTACCCCGAAGAATTCGCACGCCGCGCCGCTCAGCTCCGCAAGCTCGGCGTCAAGATCGAGGTGCTCGACGTCAAGGCGATGCAGAAGCTCGGCATGGGCGCGCTGCTCGGCGTCGGCCAGGGCTCGGCGCGGCCGAGCCGCACCGTGATCATGCGCTGGGACGGCGGCAGGAAGGGCGAGGCGCCGGTCAGCTTCATCGGCAAGGGCGTCTGCTTCGACACCGGCGGCATTTCGATCAAGCCGGCCGGCAGCATGGAGGACATGAAGGGCGACATGGGAGGCGCGGCCTGCGTCGTCGGCCTGATGCACGCGCTTGCGGCGCGTAAGGCCAAGGTCAACGTGGTCGGCGCCATCGGTCTCGTCGAGAACATGCCCGACGGCAATGCGCAGCGGCCCGGCGACATCGTCACCTCGATGTCGGGCCAGACCATCGAGATCATCAACACCGACGCGGAGGGCCGCCTCGTGCTGGCCGACGTGCTCTGGTACGTCGCCAAGAAGGTGAAGCCGAAATTCATGGTGGACCTGGCGACGCTCACCGGCGCCATCGTGGTCGCGCTCGGCACCGACCATGCCGGCATGTTCTCCAACAATGACGAGCTTGCCGACCGGCTGCTCGCGGCCGGTGCCGAGAGCGGGGAGAAGGTCTGGCGCATGCCGCTCGGACCCGAATACGACAAGCTGATCGATTCCCAGTTCGCCGACATGAAGAACACCGGCGGCCGCCATGGCGGCTCGATCACCGCGGCGCAGTTCCTCCAGCGCTTCGTCGACGGCACGCCGTGGGCGCATCTCGACATCGCCGGCACCGCCATGGGCGCGCCGAAGACCGACATCAACCACAGCTGGGGCGCGGGCTACGGCGTCCGTCTCCTCGATCGCCTGGTGGCGGATCACTATGAGCGCAAGTGACCTGCGATGACTGAAGTGCTGTTCTACCATCTGCAGAACATGACGGTGGACAATGTGTTGCCGCCGCTTCTCGAGAAATCGCTCGAGCGCGGCTGGCGCGTCGTGGTGCAGTCGACGTCGGAAGAACGCGCCGACGCGCTGGACGCTCACTTGTGGACCTATCGCGACGATTCCTTCCTGCCGCACGCGACATGGCGCGTGAACGACGCCGCCGACCAGCCGATCGTGCTGGCGATCGAGGAGGGCAATCCGAACGGTGCCAATGTCCGTTTCCTGATCGACAGTGCCGTGCTGCCGCAGGATGCGCAGGGCTATGAGCGCATGGTGCTGCTGTTCAACGGCGACGATCCGGACGCACTCGCTTTGGCCCGCAGCGCCTGGACGGATTGCAAGGCGCGGGGATTTGATGTCACCTATTGGCAGGCCGACGAGCGGGGCCGGTGGCAGCGGCGGAATTAGCGGTCTTTCGCAGTTAATGATAATTTGCACTTTTCGGGCGATGATGGCTTTGGTCACCTTCGTGCCGCAAAGTGATGTTGGGACAAACGCTTAGGGCTGGTCCTTCACGCGGGGAATTTGGTTTATCGTGCGACATCAAAAGCTTCCCAAGTCGCTCATAGTTGCGTTGGTTGCCGTAGCACCGCTGGTCGCGGGCTGCTCGGGGACCGATCTGCTGTCGAAGGACGCCGAATGGTTCCAGAAACCCGGCCGCCTCTTCATCAGAAACATCTCGATTGAATCGCCGCCGCTGACGCCCGACAAGCCGGTTGGAGCCGAGGATCTGGTCAGTGCCGACGGTGCCTGTCCCGGCATGACGCCGGCGCCCGGGCCGGCCGACGCCAATGCATCGACGACCGCGTCGGCGCCGATGGGTGGCACGGTCGCGCTCGGCCACACCGAATGCGACGTGGTGCGCGGCATCGGCGCGCCTTCGAACGTCAACCTGTCCGGTGATGCAGCAGGCCGCCGCGTCGCGGTCGTCACCTGGACCACCGGTCCGCGTGCCGGCATCTACACCTTCACCTCCGGCCGGCTGTCGTCGATCGAGGGCAATCCCGAGCCGCAGGTCGTGCCGAAGGCGACCAAGCCGAAGCCGAAGAAGAAATCGGCGTAAGGCAAGCTTGCGGGACGGCTATGGGCCGTCCCTTCATTGCGTCTTCGTACGACAGGATCTCACCGCTCGGTCTCCGGCGTCTGGCTTGAGCGAGACGACGCTGAGCTTCACGCTGTCATCGGCACGAGGCGAATTCAGACGCGCGAGCCAAGGCTCATGGGACATGTTGATGCTGACGCCGGCCTCGTTGCACTGGTCCAGTGCGCGCTACGTGGTGCGTCGGTCTCGAAACTGTTCGCCGCCACGAATTGACAGTGCATGCGCGTGACCGAAGTCAGCGAATATTTGTTCGAGTGCTTTCCAGTCTTCGGCCGGCGCCTTCAAATGGCTACATCTCTGGACCCCTCCGGACCGCCCATGAAGAGGCTGCGCGGACGGTCGCTCGTGAGCTGAACGCCCGACATCAAGAGGTACGGAAATGAGGGCCGCCATCATGTTGGCGATGGCTCGCCGTTCGCCACGCGCATCATAGGGATCAACCGGACTTGATCTGGATCATGGAGCCTTGCCGTCAGGCAGTACAGGCTGGGATTGCCCGCGAGATAAGGGCCCGCTTTGACGGCAAGAACTCCAGAGGATCATTCCAGGGACCATCGATGTGAGCAACCTCGCCAAGATTGAACGCGATCCGAACTACCAGGAGCTCGTGCGCCGGCGCTCGTCGCTGGGCTGGATGCTGTCGGGGGTCATGCTTGTCATCTACTTCGGCTTCATCCTGCTGGTCGCCTACGCTCCCAAGTTTCTCGGGATACCGCTGGGCAGCGGCGTGACGACCATCGGCATTCCAATCGGACTAGCCGTCATCGTGCTCGCCTTCGTGCTGACGGGTATCTATGTCCGCCAGGCCAATTCCAGCTACGACGTGCTCATTCGCAAGATTGTCGAGGAGAACCGCTCGTGAAGAAATTCTCCTGGCTCTCGGTGTTCCTGCTCGCAAGCATGCCCACGATCGCGCTCGCCGCCGGCACCATCGAAGGCGGCTCCAAGCAGGCGACCAACTGGTCGGCGATCGGCATGTTCGTCGGGTTCGTCGGCCTGACGCTCGTCATCACCTATTGGGCCGCCAAGAGGACCGCTTCGGCCGCGGATTTCTACTCGGCCGGCGGCGGAATTACGGGCTTCCAGAACGGACTTGCGATCGCCGGCGACTACATGTCGGCAGCGTCCTTCCTCGGCATTTCGGGCCTCGTCTATACCTCGGGCTACGACGGCTTGATCTACTCCGTTGGCTGGCTCGTGGGATGGCCGATCGTCACCTTTCTGATCGCCGAACAATTGCGCAACCTCGGAAAGTTCACCTTTGCCGACGTGACCTCGTTTCGGCTCGGGCAGACCGAGATCCGCATCCTGGCGGCGTGCGGCTCGCTGGTGACCGTTGCGTTCTATCTCATCGCGCAGATGGTCGGTGCCGGCAAGCTGATCCAGCTGCTGTTCGGTCTCGATTACTGGATCGCTGTCGTCCTGGTTGGCGGCCTGATGATGATCTACGTGACGTTCGGCGGGATGAAGGCGACGACCTGGGTGCAGATCATCAAGGCGGTGCTGTTGCTCTCGGGTGCAACGTTCATGGCCGGCGCGGTGCTCTACAAGTTCGGGTTCAGCCCGGAAGCGCTGTTCACCAAGGCAACCGAGGTGCATCCCAAGAAGCTCGCGATCATGGAGCCCGGCAGCCTGATTTCCAATCCGCTCTCGGCCATCTCGCTCGGCCTGGCGCTGATGTTCGGAACGGCGGGCCTGCCGCACATCCTGATGCGGTTCTTCACCGTGAAGGACGCCCAGGCGGCCCGCAAGTCGGTGTTCTACGCCACGGGTTTCATCGGCTATTTCTACATCCTGACCTTCATCATCGGCTTTGGTGCGATCACGCTGGTCTCGACCGACGCGATGTTCCTGGACGGGAGCATTCTCGAGAAGACCAAGAGCGGAATCGCGGCGATCAAGGGCGGCTCCAACATGGCGGCGATTCACCTCGCGAACGCCGTCGGCGGCAACCTGTTCCTCGGCTTCATTTCGGCCGTTGCCTTTGCCACGATCCTGGCCGTCGTGTCGGGCCTGGCGCTGGCCGGGGCATCATCCATCAGCCACGATCTCTACGGCATGGTGATCAAGGGCGGGAACGCCAACGAGCAGGACGAGATCCGGGTCTCGAAGATTGCGACCCTGGTGCTCGGCGTGCTCGCGATCTTCCTGGGCATCGTGTTCGAGAACCAGAACGTCGCCTTCATGGTGGGGCTTGCTTTCGCCATCGCGGCGTCCTGCAATTTCCCCGTGCTGGTGATGTCGATCTTCTGGCGGGGCCTGACGACGCGGGGCGCCGTGGTCGGCGGCTTCCTGGGTCTGGCTAGCGCGGTCGTGGGCGTGGTCCTGTCGCCGGCAGTCTGGGAGACCACTCTTGGCTTCGCCAAGGGCTCGGCTCCCATCAAGCTGGACAATCCGGCGCTGTTCTCGATGGCGCTCGCCTTTGCGGGGATCTGGCTGGTCTCGATCCTGGACCGCAGCAGGCGCGCCGCGGCCGATCGCGATGGCTTCGAAGCACAATATGTCCGATCCCAGACCGGTATCGGGGCTGCTTCGGCCACGGCCCACTAACCGGGGATCTATGCGACGTCGCTCTAGCACCGACCGGCTCATCTGAACCGGTCGGTGCTGCGCTTTCGATGGTCAATCGCCGGATCCCCGGATGATCCGCAGCTTCGAAAGGCCGAAATGCCCAAGGCGTTCGATATCACCAATCCGCCGTTCGATCGCCTGACACTGAGCGAGGCCGAGACGTTGCGGGCCGCGCTGGACATCGGGTACTTCAGTCCGGGCGAAGCGATCATCAAGCGGGACGCTCCGGCGGAGGCGCTCTATGTCGTGATCAAAGGCGTTGTCGAGGAGCGGAACGAGGCCGATTTGCTGGCGCTGCTCGGTCCCAAGGATACGTTCGACAGCCGCGCGCTCGTCCACGACCATAGCGGCCACCAGTTTCTCGCGCGCGACGAGACGCTTTGCTACGTGATCCCCAGGAAGCTCGCGCTTGATCTGATCAAGGCGAATCCGCGCTTTGCAGCGTTTTTCTACCGCGAGATATCCCAGAAGCTGGACGAACTTGCCAACGACGAGGAGATGGGACGCTACGGTTCGTTGATGCACGCCAGGGTCGGCGAACTGTTCCTGCATCCGCCGGTGTTTCTGGCTGCCAGCGATACGATCGAGGCCGCCGGGCATCTGATGCGCGAGATCAACAGCAATGCGCTGTTCGTCAGGGACGGCGAACGGATCGGCATCGTGACCGGCATGAACCTGTCCAAGGCGGTGGTGCTGCGACGCCAGTCCATCCAGACGCCGGTCGGTCAGCTCGCGAATTTCGACATCGTGTCGCTGCGCCGTGATGATTTCGTCTCCTCGGCTCTCCTGCTCATGACCAAGCACAACAAGCGGCGGCTTGCCGTGCGCGACGGCGAAGAGCTCGTCGGAATTCTGGAGGAGATCGATCTGCTGGGGTTTTTGGCGGGAAGCGCTCAAGTCACCGCCGGCCGCATCGATCGAGCCTCGAGCCAGCAGGACCTCGCCACCGCCGCGCGGGAGATCGAGACGCAAACGCGCGTGCTGCGACGGCAAGGCGTCAAGGTGGAGGTCATTGCGGAGATTGTCTCCGACCTCAACCGGCGCCTGCTGTCCCGACTGTTCGAGATGGTCGCGCCGGCCGAGCTGCGCACCAGCAGTTGCCTGATCGTGATGGGAAGCGAGGGGCGGGGCGAGCAGACCATCCGTACCGACCAGGACAACGGCCTCATTCTCGCAGGTCCGATGCAGGGCGAAGTCCTGGAGGCGTTCCGCCGCGAATTCTTCGCCTCCCTCGAGAGCTTCGGCTTTCCGCCCTGTCCGGGCGATATCATGGTGCGCAATCCGTTATGGTCCCGGCCGCTGTCCGACTATCTCGCGGATCTGCGCCGCTGGATCGTACTTCCCGACCAGGCCGGGCACATGAACGTGGCCATCGTCTACGATGCGCAGGCGATCGCGGGCAATGAGCAGCTCCTGAACGACGCCAAGACGGCGCTGATCGAGATGACCCGGGGCGAGCAGGCATTCATGGCCCATTTCGCGCGCGCCGTTGACGCGTTCGAAACGCCGATCGGCCTCTTCAACAATTTGATCACGTCTGAGGGCACCGGCGATGCGCTGGATCTCAAGAAGGGCGGGATCTTTCCCATCGTGCACGGCGTTCGCAGTCTGGCGCTCGAACAGGGCCTGCGCGAGACCTCTACCGACAAGCGGATCTCTCGACTATGCGATCTCGGCGTGCTGCAATCGGACTTCGGACGCGACCTGAAACAGGCCTTCCGGTTCCTGCTGATGCTTCGGCTCGACGGGCAACTGGCCGCATCCGCCGGCGCATCCGGGACTCTGGTGAGACCGGCGCATCTGTCCAGCATGGAACGGCATCTCTTGCGTGACGCGCTCCAGGTGGTGAAGAAGTTCCGGGAGATCGTCGGTCATCATTTCAAGCTCGGCATGTTCTAGATGCTGCCCCGTGCGCTCAAGCGACTGTTGCACCAGGCGACCCTGAGCGACCAATCGTACCGCTTCATGTTCGATCGCGCTCCGGCCGACGAGTTTGTCGTCATCGATTGCGAGACCACCGGTCTGAATGTGCGAACGGACAACGTTGTCGCTATTGCCGCAATCAAGATCCGCGGCAACCGGATTTTGACCAGTGCGCGTTTCGAAGCCATCGTCCATCCCGACAGCGAGCTGGAGGCGGAGGCGATCAAGATTCACCGCTTGCGCCGGTCCGACGTCGAGGCGTCGCCGATCGTCTGGAAGGTGCTGCCGGGCTTTCTGCATTTCATCGGGCCGCGTCCGCTGATCGGCTATTATGTCGACTTCGATATCGCCATGCTGGACAAGTACATCCTGCCGCTGGTGGGGATCGAGCTGCCCAACGAACGCATCGAAGTGTCGCGGCTCTACTACGAACGCAAATACGGCAATGCGCCTCCGAATACGCCGGTCGATCTGTCGTTCGCCGCGATCCTCCGCGACCTCAACATTCCGCCCCTTGGGCAGCACGACGCCTTCAACGACGCCTTGATGACCGCGATGATGTTCCTGCAGCTGCGCGACCTGACCCGGCGCGGGGTCCGCATCCCGCGCCAGCGGACCAGCCCCGTTTTCAATCAGTTCGGAGGAACTTAAGCCCAAGCCGCGGGGGCAGATTACTCAACCGCTCCAAGCCACTTCATGCCGGTGTAATAACACCCGTACTGTGCATGGGGTTGTTTTTCAGATTTGAAGCTAGCCCGCCGCCTCATCGAACTGCGTGCTCGCCTCGAGCCATTGCTCCTCGGCGCGCGCCAGCGCGTCGGCTGCATTGGCGCGGGCCTTCGACAATTGCGCCGCCTGCTTGGGATCCCTGGTGAAGATGTCGGGCAAAGCGAGGGCCGTATCGATCTTGGCGATGATCTCGCTGACGCGGGCAATCTCGGTTTCGGCTTCGGCGATGCGCTTCTTCAGCGAGCCGCGATTGTCCGATCGCGGGCGTTGCGGCTTTTCGCTTGGCGCGCTGCGCTCGCGCGGGGCTTCAGCGTTGCGCGCGGACAGCACCAGGCGGCGGTACTCGTCGAGGTCGCCATCGTAATTGGTGACGGTGCGCTCGGCGACGATCCAGAGCCGGTCGGCGCAGGCCTCGATCAGGTAGCGGTCGTGCGAGACCATGATGACGGCGCCGGGGAATTCGTTGATGGCTTCGGCAAGCGCGGCGCGGCTGTCGATGTCGAGATGGTTGGTCGGCTCGTCCAGGATGATCATGTTGGGGCCGAAGAAGGTCGCAAGGCCCAGCAGCAGCCGCGCCTTCTCGCCGCCCGACAATTTGCCCGCCTTGGTGTCGGCGGCCTTGCCGGAGAAGCCGATCGCGCCGGCGCGCGCCCGCACCTTGGCTTCGGGCGCATCGCCCATCAGCTTGCGGACGTGGTCGTAGGCGGAGGCGTCCTCGTTCAATTCGTCGAGCTGGTGCTGAGCGAAATAGGCGATCGACAGCTTGTCGGCGCGTGTCACCCGGCCGGAGAACGGCGCGAGGCGTCCGGCGAGCAGCTTTACAAGTGTCGACTTGCCGTTGCCGTTGGCACCTAGCAGCGCGATGCGGTCGTCATTGTCGATGCGCAGCGTGACGCGGCCGAGCACCGGCGCCGCCGGATCGTAGCCGACCGAGGCATTGTCGACCGCGATGATCGGCGGCGACAGGATCTTCTCCGGCGCAGGAAAGCTGATCTCGCGCACGTCCTCGGTGACGAGTGCCGTGATCGGCTTCAGCCGCTCCAGCATCTTCACGCGGGACTGTGCCTGCCGGGCTTTCGAGGCCTTGGCCTTGAAGCGGTCGACGAAGGCCTGCAGGCGGGCGCGTTCGGCCTCCTGACGCTTGACCGCCTTGGCGTCGAGCAACTCGCGCGCGGCGCGCTGCTCCTCGAAGGAGGAGTAGGTGCCCTTGTAGAGCGTGAGCTTGCCGCGCTCCAGGTGCAGGATCTGGTCGACCGAGCTATCCAAGAGGTCACGGTCATGGCTGATCACGATCACCGTGCGCGGATAATGGGCGAGGTGATCCTCCAGCCACAGCGTGCCTTCGAGGTCGAGATAGTTGGTGGGCTCGTCGAGCAGCAAGAGATCGGGGGCGGCGAACAGCGTCGCGGCAAGCGCGACGCGCATGCGCCAGCCGCCGGAGAATTCGGCGCAGGGGCGCTCCTGGTCGACGGCTGAGAAGCCGAGGCCGGAGAGGATCGCCGCGGCACGGCTCGGCGCCGAATGCGCGTCGATATCGACCAGCCGGGTCTGGATCTCGGCGATCCGGTGCGGATCGGTCGCGATCTCGGCTTCATGCAGCAGCGCGGCGCGTTCGAGGTCGGCCTTGAGCACGACGGAGATCAGGCTTTCGGGGCCGTTCGGGGCCTCCTGCGCAAGGCTTCCGACCCGCCAGCGCGGGGGCAGGGTCACCGAACCGTGCTCGGCCGCGAGCTCACCGCGGATCACCTTGAACAGGGTCGACTTGCCGGTGCCGTTGCGCCCGACCATGCCGACGCGCGATCCAGGCGTGATCTGCACGGAACTCTGGTCAATCAAAAGGCGTCCGGCGAGGCGGATGGAGAGGTCGGTGATAGCAAGCATGCGGCCTTGTCACCGCAAGGCGCTCCGAACGCAACCCGTTTTTCCGTGAGGTTGTCGTTTGGAAAACGCTCCGCGCTTTCCCGGATCACGCTCGCAATCAGTGCGAATCGCGCTCGCGCCGCCTCAACTCGTCGAGGAGCTGCTCGAGATGCGTCGGGAGACGGGATTCGGGGCGGAGGCTCTGCTGGAGCCTTTCGCCCACGGCATCGCAGATCGAGCGGCTGGTGCGGCGGTCGATCTGTTCGCTGTCATTGGCAAAGAGGCCAGCCATCGCAGGGTTCCGTGTTCTTCAAAGTAACGACACGGATACCAAGTCGTTGGCCCCCAAAATAGTTTCGCCCTTTGGGGGGGAAACCGCGGCATTCTCGTACAGATTGTATGAATCCCGCCATATCCGCCCAAGGAAAAGCCCCGGCGAGGGGAACGCCGGGGCTTCTCTTGGAAGGTACCTGGGGGGCTTAGGTACCCTTGGAAAGGTGCTCTGGAAAGGTGCTGACGGGCTCAGTAGCAGCGGTTGATCAGCCGCCAGCGAGGTCCCCAGGGGGTCGGGACCAGCCGGCGCACATAGCAGCCGCCATAACCGTAGGAGACGGGGCCGCCGGCATAGTAGCGCGGTCCGCCCCAGCCGTAGCCGTGATGCCAGCCACCACCGCCGCCGTGCCAGCCCCATCCGCCATGCCAGTGAGCGGAGGCGGAGGTCGGTGCCAGCGCGGCACCCAGCGCGACCGCAGCAACCGCGGCGAGCGAAAGTTTCCTCAACATGGTGATCTCCTCAAAACTGCCGGCGCGGGGCTATCGCGTCGATGGAAAGGCCGCCGAAACGGTCCGCCTCATGATCAGGCTTCGGTTTCGATGGGGCCCACCCTACGCCGGCGAGGCTGAACCGAATCCTGCCGAAGGCTTCAGATTGGGTTCATCCGGGTGAAATTGTTGTAATCCATGCCGGAATCGGCTGGCCCGCCCTGCGGCCAAGTGCCTGTGAGGCCGTTCCGGCGGTCGCTTGCCGTCCGGCAAAGGCGCCGATATAAGCCCCGCAAACCCGGATCACCGCTTCTTCTCAAGGACAAGATTATGGCCATCGAACGCACCTTCTCGATCATCAAGCCCGACGCCACCGCGCGTAACCTGACCGGCGCGGTCAACGCCGTGATCGAAAAGGGTGGGCTGCGCATCGTCGCGCAGAAGCGCATCCGCATGACCAAGGAGCAGGCCGAGACGTTCTACGCCGTCCACAAGGCGCGGCCGTTCTTCGGTGAGCTCGTGGAATTCATGACCTCGGGCCCCGTCGTCGTTCAGGTGCTGGAAGGCGAGGGCGCCGTCGCCAAGTATCGCGACGTGATGGGCGCGACCGATCCGTCCAAGGCGGCTGACGGCACCATCCGCAAGCTCTACGCAAAGTCGATCGGCGAGAACTCCGCGCATGGTTCGGATGCGCCGGAGACCGCCGCGATCGAGATCGCGCAGTTCTTCTCGGGCAACGAGATCGTCGGCTGATCAATCAGCCGGTAAGTTGAAATCGACGGGGCGAAAGGACGTATTGTGAACTGGCTCTGGCAGATCTTCGATCCCGCTACGATCGGGGCATTCTTCACCCAGTTTCGCAACGAGATGGCCGAACCGACCTTCTGGATTGCGGTCGGCAAGATCATCTGGATCAACATCCTGCTCTCCGGCGACAATGCGCTGGTGATCGCGCTTGCCTGCCGCGGCCTCAAGCCGCGGCACCGCCTGTGGGGCATGATCTTCGGTGCCGGCGCGGCCGTGTTGCTGCGGATCATCTTCACCGGCATCGTCGCGAGCCTGATGGAGCTGCCGTATCTCAAGCTCGTCGGCGGCCTTGCGCTGATCGTGATCGCGGCGAAGCTGCTGGTGCCGGAAGAAGAGGACGAGGACGGCGTCGAGTCCGCCTCGCATCTGTGGCAGGCCGTGCAGATCGTCGTCGTCGCCGACATCGTCATGTCGCTCGACAACGTCATCGCGGTGGCTGCCGCCGCCAATGGCAGCGTGCCGCTTCTGATCCTCGGCCTCGCCATCAGCGTTCCCTTGATCGTCGCCGGTGCGGCGCTGATCATGGCGCTGCTCGCAAAGCTGCCGGTTCTGGTCTGGGCCGGTGCCGCGCTGCTCGGCTGGATCGCGGGCGAGGTGATCGCCACCGACCCCGGCATCGCGCCGAAGCTGCACACGCTGTTCGACGGTCCGTTCGGCGCCTCCTTGGATAAGATACTCAGCGGCCTGCACATCCCGATGCAATTCGGCCATGGCGGCGGAGGCGGCGAATATCTCTGCGCGGCGCTTGGCGTCGTCGTCGTGCTGGTCGTCGGCTCCATCTGGCGCCGGCGCAGCCTGAGCTCGGCCGCGCTCGAATCCTCCGAGCGCCACGCCAAGGCGTCGGCAGAATAATTCTCAAGCGTAGTCAGCAAACGTGATCAGCCTTGCTGGCCCGCGCGCCGGCGAGCATTGCCGCTTCGCGCGAACTCTCCCGGAACTCTTCCGTCAAGCGGTCGCGCGTGGCGCGCTTCGACATGTCGCAGCGTGACTCACTGCGTTCGCAACCTTCGGGCGATCTAGAGTTTATCTCATTATAAACTGCTGAAACTAAAGGCCACTTTCGTTGACTCGATAACGCTGCCCGCGGCACGTCGCTCCGTCGTTCATGTTCATGAAATCGGAAGCTGGTGCGATGCCGTCGCGAGTCATTTGCCGTCCTGTTGCTGTTGTTGCCGCCACCGTCAAAGCAATTCCGACGTATTCCAGCCCGATAGCTTTCGCGGTCACTGTGGTCTCCATCGCCTTGTTCGGCGCCGGGCTGCCGCAGCGCGCCAACGCGCAAAGCGCGGCGCCGGTGGCGCAGGACGCGACCGCGCTGCCGGCGGTGACCGTGACTGCAGACGCGCCGAAGCCGCGCGCGCGCCCGCGCTCCAATCCGGGCCGAACGGCGGTTCGCGGCGGCAGATCGCGTGCAACTGAGCGGACCACGGTTCAGGCGGACGGAAATCCCGCAGCATCGAAGCCGGGCGCGCTCCCGCCATCCTACGCGGGCGGGCAGGTGGCACGCGGAGGACAGGTTGGCCTGTTCGGCAACAAGGATTTCATGGACACGCCGTTCAACATCACGAGTTACACGGCAAAGAAGATCGAAGATCAACAGGCCACGACGGTGGCCGACGTCGTCAGCAACGACCCCTCGGTGCGCTTTACGGGGCAGACCGGCGGCATTCTCGACTCCTTCTTCATCCGCGGGTTTCCGATCGGCGAGGGGAATGTCGGAGAAATCGCCTTCAACGGCGTCTATGGCGTCGCGCCGAACTACCGCGTGTTCACCGACTACGTCGAACGGATCGAGATCATCAAGGGGCCGACCGCGCTGCTTTACGGCATGGCACCAAACAGCAGCGTCGGCGGCACTATCAATATCGTTCCGAAGCGTGCAGGCGATGTCGATCTGACACGGGTCACGACCGACTACGCGACGAACTCGCAGCTCGGCACCCATCTCGACGTCAGCCGCCGGTTCGGCGAGAACCGCGAATTCGGAATTCGCGTCAATGGCAGCTATCACAACGGCGATACGCCGCTGGACAACCAGAGCCGTGAGGCACATGTCGGCTCTGCGGCGTTCGATTATCGCGGCGATAGATTCAGAGCCTCGCTCGTTCATCGATCAGGACGAAAAGTTCGACGCGCCCACGCGGCCGTTCCTGGTCGCAACGGGCGTCGCCGTCCCGACCGCTCCGGTCGGGCGCCGCAATGTCACGCAGTCCTGGGAATGGGCCAAGGTTCACGACAACTCGCTGCTGGCGCGCGGCGAGTTCGACATGACTGATACCGTGACGGTGTTCGCAAGTGGCGGCGGCGGCAGGACCCAGGTCGATCGGCTGTTCGGCACGCCGACGATCCTGAACGCGGCCGGCAACACCACGACGACGCCGGGACATTTCAAATTCGACATCGACCGGAACGTCGCCGACGCCGGCGTGCGCGCCCGGTTTGAAACCGCGGCGATCAGCCACGCCGTGACCTTCCAGGGCAGCTACTACACGGATCAGGTCGGGCGGGGGTCTGTAAACGGAACGCCGGTTCTGTCCAACATCTATGCGCCGGTTGCCCGTCCCGAGCAGCTTGTTCCGGCTCCCGCAACCGTTCCGAAACTCTCGGACAGCGAGCTGACCGGCCTCGCGCTGGCCGATACCATGTCGGTCTTTCAGGAACGTCTGCAGCTGACTGTCGGCGTGCGACAGCAGGGCGTCAAGTCGAACAACTACAACACCACGACGGGTGCCGTGACGTCCGCCTACGACCAGACGGCGTACACACCGATGGTCGGCCTCGTCGTCAAGCCCTGGAGCAACGTTTCGCTGTACGCCAACTACATCGAAGGGCTCAGCAAGGGCGATACCGCACCGACGATGACGGCCAATCAAGGAGAAATCCTGGCGCCGTATTTCAGCAAGCAGAAGGAAGCCGGCGTCAAGGTCGATTTCGGCACGCTCGCGACCACGATCAGCCTGTTCGAGATCATCAAGCCGTCGGCACAGACGGGGGCCGACAATGTCTTCCGGGCTGACGCCAAGCAGCGCAATCGCGGCGTGGAATTCACCGTGTTCGGAGAGGTGCAGCCGGGCATTCGCGTGCTTGGCGGTGTGACATTGATCGACGCGGAGCTGATAAAGACGAGCACGCTAGCCAATCTTGGCAAGACGCCGATCGGAGTGCCCCAGGTGCAAGCCAATCTGTCCGCCGAATGGGACACCCCGTTCGCGCCCGGGCTGACGCTGGTCGCAAACACCATCTATACCGGGCACCAATATCTGAATGGGGCAAACACGCAGATCATTCCGTCCTGGACGAGGCTGGATCTGGGAGCCCGCTACACCACGCGCATCAATAACCACCCGGTCACGCTCCGGGCCCTGGTCCAGAACGTGTTCGATACCAATTACTGGGCCGGCGTCGCGAGCTTCTCCGCAGTGGCGCAAGGCGCGCCGCGAACCCTGCTGTTGTCGATGTCCACGGATTTCTGAGTTGGGTGGCTCAGCGTCAACGGTAGTGGCGCAAGGAGCATCTCATTCTCCGGTGTGGGGCGGCTGAACTGGCTTCTTCAATCGATCGTGCCGAATTCCGTCACGGGCATCGTCCAATAGACAAGCCTGGTTCCGGCGAACGACATCCGCAGACGGTCGAGCAAGCGGCCGGCGTCGCTCCCGGCCAGGATAACCTGCACGATGGTCTGATCGGCGTGGCCCTTCACGCGTTCGGCGGCGGTGTGCAATCGGATTTCGGCGCCGTGACCGGTGCCGTGTGAAGCCGAGAATCCCGAAATCAGGTCGGCTTGCTCGGTGAGATAGTCGAACACCTCGTCGCGGAGCTGGCGCGGCACGATCAGCGTGAGGCAGACCGGCTGCTCGATCATTTGGCCACCTTCGGTGATCCGCCATAGCGGCGATACAGGATCGGCAGGAGAATCAGGGTGAGCACGGTAGAGGACACGAGCCCTCCGATCACGACGATGGCGAGAGGGCGCTGGACTTCGGAACCGGGGCCCGAGGCGAACAGCAGCGGGATCAAGCCAAGCGCCGTGATACTCGCGGTCATCAGCACTGGCCGAAGCCTGCGCATGGCGCCTTCGACGACGATACGATCCTCGCTCAGGCCATGGGCCCGGAGCTGATTGAAATAAGAGACCAGGACGACGCCGTTGAGGACGGCGATGCCAAGCAGCGCGATGAATCCGACCGACGCCGGCACCGACAGATACTCGCCCGTCAGGACCAGCGCGAAGACGCCCCCGATCAGGGCAAAGGGAATGTTGACGAGCACCAGCAAGGCCTGCCGGATGGCGCCGAACGTGGTGAAGAGCAATACGAAGATCAGGCCGACCGCGACGGGCACCACGACGGACAGGCGCGCGGCGGCACGTTGCTGGTTCTCGAACTGTCCACCCCAGGTCAACCGGTAGCCATCCGGCAGTGGGAGCTCGGCCGTGACCTTCTGACGGGCCGCCTCGACGAAGCCGACCATGTCGCGACCCCGGACGTTGGCCCGAACCACGCTCATTCGGGCGCCGTCCTCGCGGTCGATCTTTACCGGGCCGTCCACGCGCTGGATTCTGGCGACCTGCGACAGCGCCACGTGCTGTCCGGAGGCGAGCGTCAGCGGCAGGCTGGCCAGCAGCGTCGGCGCCTCCCGTGTCGTCTTGCTGCCGCGGACCAGTATCGGCGTGCGGCGTCCTTCCTCGAGTGCGGTCCCGATCGTCCGCCCCTCGATCTGCGTGCGGAGCGAGTTGGCGATGGAGTCCACCGTCAGGCCGAGCCGGCCGGCCTCCATTCGATTGACGGCAACCGTGTAATATTGCGCGCCTTCGTTGAGCGTGGTGTAGACGTCCTCGGCGCCATCGATGCCGGACAGAATGGCCGACAGCTTTGCCGCAGTTTCGTTCAGCCTGGCGATGTCGGGGCCGAAGATCTTCACCGCGACGTCGCCGCGCACGCCGCTGATCATCTCCTGCACGCGCATGTCGATGGGTTGGGTGAAGCTGAGCGAAATACCTGGAAAGCCGGCCAGGACCTCACGGAGCTTCTGCAGCAGGGCCTCGCGATTCTCGGTCTGCCTCTCGGCGGTCGGCTTGAGCACGAGGAAGGTGTCGGTCTGGTTGGGGCCCATGGGGTCGAGGCCGAGCTCGTCCGACCCGGTCCGGGCGACGATGCCGGCAATGTCCGGCACGGCCAGAAGCGCGGCCTGGAGCCTCGCGTTCATGGCAAGCGACTCGTCGAGGTTGACGGACGGAAGCGTCTCGACGCTGACGATCACATCGCCTTCGTCCATCGTCGGCATGAAAGTCTTGCCGAGCTTCGTGTAGGCGAAGCCCGCAGCCACAAGGCCGATCAGCGCCGCAGCCATCACCTTGCGCTCGTTGTTCAGGGCCCAGTGCAAGGCAGGCGCGTAGATCCGTTGTGCCGCACGAACCAGCAGGGGATCGCGATGCGATGCGGATTTGAGCACGTAGGACGTCGCGACCGGGATCACGGTGAGCGCCAGCAGCAGCGACCCCGCAAGCGCGAAAATGATGGCCAGCGCGACGGGGATGAATAGCTTGCCCTCCAATCCCTGCAGTGTCAGCAGGGGGACGAACACGATGATGATGATCAGAACGCCCGAGGCAACCGGCTCCAGGACCTCGCAAACCGAACGGTACACCAGGTGGATCAGCGGCGTCGCCTTGCCCGGTTCGTGCTTGCTCAGATTGCCGATGATGTTCTCGACCACGACGACCAGCGCGTCGATCAGCATACCGATCGCGATCGCAAGTCCGCCGAGGCTCATCAGGTTGGCCGACATCCCCACGACGCGCATGACGATCAGTGCGATAACGATGGCGAGCGGCAGGCTGAGAGCAATCACCAGCGAGGCCCGCCAGTTGCCGAGGAAAAGCAGTAGAAGGACGATGACGAGGACGGTGGCCTCGCCGAGCGCTCGCACCACGGTGCCGACGGCGCGGTTGACCAGGCGGCTGCGGTCATAGAACACGTTGATCGAAACGCTCTTCGGCAGCGAGGGTTGCAGCTCGGCAAGCCGGGCACGCACGTCGCGGACGAGTTGGCCCGCATTGGCGCCGCGCAAGCCGAGCACGAGCCCCTCGACGGTTTCGCCGCGGCCGTCCGCCGTCACCGCGCCATAGCGTGTCAGCGTGCCGACTTTGACGGCCGCGACGTCGTTGACGAGGATCGGCACGCCCTCGCGCGTGTCGACGACGATCGCCTTGATATCCTCGATCGAACGGATGCTGCCTTCGATCCGGACCAGGGCGCTGTCCTCGCCCTGGTTCACCCGCCCGGCGCCATCATTGCGGCTGTTGGCTTCGATGGCCCGGCGAAACAGGTCGTAGGAGATGCCGCGGGCGGCAAGCGCATCGTTACGCGGCACGATCTCGAAGGCGCGCACATCGCCGCCGAGCGCATTGACGTCGGCAACGCCGGAGACCGTGCGCAGGGCGGGGCGGATCACCCAGTCGAGCAGGGTCCGGCGCTCGGCGAGCGACAGCTCGGGACTGTCGATCGTGAACATGAACATTTCGCCGAGGGGACTTGTGATCGGCGCAAGACCGCCGCTCACCCCGTCGGGGAAATCACGCGAGATATTCGATAGTCGTTCCGAGACCTGGTTGCGTGCCCAGTAGATATCGGTGCCGTCCTCAAAATCCACGGTGATGTCGGCCAGCGCGTATTTCGTGGTCGAGCGAAGCACCTTCTTGTTCGGCAATCCCAGCAGTTCGAGCTCGACGGGGACCGTGATGCGCTGCTCGACCTCTTCGGGAGTGAGGCCCGGCGCCTTCATGATGATCTTCACCTGAACCGGCGAGACGTCGGGAAACGCGTCGATCGGAAGGCTCGGCAGCAGGACGGCGCCGGCCCCGATCACCAGCAACACACCCAGCATGACGAACAGCCGTTGCGACAGCGCGAACGCAACCAGGCGCCGGAGCATCTATTGCCCCAGTCCGGAGAGAATGCCGCGGAGCGCCGAGATGCCGCCGACCGCGATCGCGTCCTGGTCCGTGACCGGGCCCGACACCACGACATGGTCCTGGTCTTCCGCAAGGAGCTTGACCGAGACCAGCCGGAAGCCGCCGTCGATGGCAACGAAGACCGAGGTTTGTTCGCCCCGCCGCACCAGCCCGCTGTAGGGAATCTCCCAGGCGTTTTCGCCGGCGGAGAGGAAACCGATGCGGGCAGCGGCCGTCTGGCCGGGATGCAGCTCTCCGTCGTTGGGGACTTCCGCGCGAACCAGAATGGTCTGGGTGGCGGAGTCGGTCGTCTCGGAGACCAGCACGACCTTGCCCGGGGTGGCATAGCCGTCGATCTCCACTTTCGCACCGGTGCGGATCGATCGGATATGGTCTGCGGGAACCGCGATTTCGGCCCATAGCGGTGAGAGCCGCGCCAGCTTGACGAGCGGTGCGGATTGTTCGAGCCGCTGCCCCGGCGAGACCGTAACATCGACCACGGATGCGGTTTGCGGCGCATTGACCGTGAGCGTCGCGCTGATCGCCGCTTCCTGGGCCAGCCGGGAAATGGCCTCGTCCGACATCCCGCTCAGATGCAGCATCTGCCGCCGTTCGGCGACCACGAGCGTGGCCTGGCGCGCTTCGGCCTGGCTGGCCTCCAACACGCGCTGCGGCACGGCCTTGCCCTCGAACAGATCGATATTCCGCTTGAGCTGCTGGGTGGCGAGAACCTCCTGTGCCATCGCGTGCAGGAAGTCGCGCTGCTGGGAGACGAAGCTTGGGCTTTCCAGGACGACCAGTGGCTGGCCGGCCGAGGTGCGATCGCCGCGCCCGACCAGGAGATTGGCGACCATGCCGGCCACCGGCGCGCTGACGACCCACAATTGCGGCGTGGGAATCACGATTTGCACGGGATAGGGCAGCGTCAGATCGGTCCGGCTCGCGACCGGATGGGTGACGCGCACGCCGAGATTCCGGGCCTGCGCATCGCTCAGCTTCAATTCATCCTGAGCTTGCGACGCCGAAGGCGAAAAGCAGAATGCAAGGACAAGCAGCGCGCGGCCAGCCACGTTCCGAGCACGGACCGGGAGAGGAATCCCATGATGGAGTTGCATGGCAGATGTGGTCCGAAACAACGTGACGGCACGTTAGTTCGGTCCAGCAAGAATGAGTTGATTTGCATCAACCGACGGGAGCCGGCGGATCACGATTCCCGCCGGTGCCGGGGGAGCGATTGGACCAGCCGGCCCTAACGTCGCACGATCGAGCCGGCGCGGCCGATCAGGCGGGCGAGCTGCTTGAAGCGGCTGCCGACGCGGTCGGCGACGAGGTCGCCGAGGCGATGCTCGAAGACGAGCATCAGCTTGCGGCTCTGGCTGCGGAAATGCGTGGCGGGCAGGACGCCCGGCCGCGCCGCCGAGATCAGATGCGCGACGCGGAATGCCGCGCCCAGCAGGCGGGCGCGTTCGAGCTGCGCCGGCGTCAGCAGCTCCTGCATGGTGGTCGGCGGCTGGTTTTCCTCGCTCAGCCCCGCATAGCGATAGAACACGGACAGGCCGACGAAGGCGCGCTCGGTGTGGGTGATCGCGCCGAAATTGCCGTTGACGACGAGGCTGAGCGTCTGCTCGCCGCGGTGATCGGGATGCACGCGCCAGCCGATGTCGGAGAGCAGGCACGCGGCATGGCGCAGGCGGCGGTCCTCCTCGGTTTCCCGCAGCTTGACGACGCGGGCAAGTCGGTCGGTCCAGGCGATCAGCTCACGGGCGTGCTTGGCGGAACGCGACAGCAGCTGATTCAGCTCCTCCGCGGCGCAGATCAATCCGTCCTTGTTGCGCTCGGACTCCGGCAGCTTCTCGTGCAGCAGGCCCTCGCGCACGCCGAAGGTCGAGAACACGATGTTCCTGGGCTTCGCCACCCGGATGATGTGCTCGAGCACGAGTGCCGCATAGGTGAGGAGCGGGCGGCGTGCGTCGGCGACGATCTCGATGTCGGCGAGCATGTCGGCGGCCGCAAGCCGGCGAAGGCGGCGTGAGAAGTCGAGCGCCTCGGCCGCCGTAATCGAATAACCGTGCATCACCTGGAGCGGATAGCCGCTCTGAATGATGTGGATGCGCGCCAGGGCGCGCCAGGTGCCGCCGACCGCATAGAAGGTGCGGCCGCGGCCCGCGGTGAGCTGCGGCACGTCGTCGATCGCCTCGCGTACGATGCGGTCGGCGCGCTTGAGCGATTTGTGCGCGAGGTCCTGGAGCGCGAGCCCGCCGAGCGGCAGCGTCACGCCGCTGCGCACGCTGTTCCTGCGCACGTCGATCAGCTCGAGCGAGCCGCCGCCGAGATCGCCGACAATGCCGTCGGGGTGATGGATGCCGGAGATCACGCCGAGCGCCGACAGCCGCGCCTCGCGCGGACCCGACAGGATCTCGATCTTCACGGCGCAGATGCGCTCGGCCTTGGCGATGAAGTCGGGGCCGTTGGAGGCGTCGCGGCACGCCGCGGTCGCGATCGCGAACACGCGTCCGACCTGCATCACCCGGCACAGTGCACGAAAGCGCTTGAGCGAGGTCAGCGCCTTGTCGACGGCATCGGGCGCCAGCAGGCCGGTGCTCTGCACCTCGCGCCCGAGACCGCACAGCGTCTTCTCGTTGAAGATCGGAATGAGGCTCCGCGTCAGTCCCTCGTAGACGACGAGACGGACCGAGTTGGAACCGATATCGATGACCGCGACGCTCGAGCCGCGCTTGCGCGGCCGCTTCACGTCGCAGATCCCGGATCAGGATGGATGACGTTCATTACGGCGCGTGAGGCGGCGCGGCGAGGATTCCTTGAGCGACTTTCCACGGCCAGACAGACTCGGATTTGTCATAAAGTAGTTGTGGACGTTGAAAGGCTCCTCGCCCTTCGCGGTCTTCATACGCGTTGAGGACCCGTCCGGCAACAACTGCCAGCTCTGCTCATTGTCCTTGAGATTCGCGACCATGATCTGTTCGAGAACCTGCTGATGCACCGTGGGATTTTGCAGCGGACACAGCACCTCGACACGGCGGTCGAGGTTGCGCGGCATCATGTCGGCGGAGGAGATATACACAGCCGCTTTCGCGCTCGGCAGGCCCTGGCCCATGCCGAAGCAATAGATTCGGCCGTGTTCCAGGAAGCGTCCGATGATCGACTTGACGCGGATGTTCTCCGACAGGCCGGGAATGCCGGGGCGCAGGCAACAGATACCGCGCACCACGAGCTCGACTTGGACACCGGCCTGCGAGGCCTCGTACAGCGCGTCGATGATGTCGGGGTCGACCAGCGCATTCATCTTCATCCAGACCGCGCCGGGCCGGCCGTGCCGCGCATGCGCGGTCTCGCCCTGGATGTGCTCGATGATGCGCTTGCGCAAGGTCAGCGGCGATACCGCCATCTTCTCCAGATCGCTCGGCGCCGCGTAGCCGGTGATGAAGTTGAACACGCGCGCTGCGTCGCGGCCGATGGTCGGATCCGAGGTGAAGTAGGAGAGGTCGGTGTAGATGCGGGCGGTGACCGGGTGGTAATTGCCGGTGCCGGTATGGACGTAAGTCGTGAGGCTGCCGCCCTCGCGGCGCACCACCATCGAGAGCTTTGCGTGCGTCTTCAGTTCGAGGAAGCCGTAGACGACCTGCACGCCGGCGCGTTCGAGGTCGCGTGCCCAGCGGATGTTGGCCTCTTCGTCGAAGCGCGCCTTCAATTCGATCAGCGCGGTGACGGACTTGCCGGCTTCGGCGGCCTCGGCGAGGGTGCGCACGATCGGCGAGTTGTTGGAGGTGCGGTAGAGCGTCTGCTTGATCGCGACGACGTCGGGGTCGCGCGCGGCCTGTTGCAGGAACTGCACCACCACGTCGAAGGATTCGTAGGGGTGATGGACCACGAGGTCCTTCTGCCGGATCGCGGCAAAGATGTCGCCGCCATGCTCGCGCACACGCTCGGGGTGGCGCGGCACATAAGGGGTGAATTCGAGGTCGGGCCGGTCGAGACGGGTGAGCTGCGAGAGTTCGTTCATCGCCTGCACGCCCTCGACGAGGAAGACCTCGTCATCGGCAGCCGACAGCGCGTGCTGCACGAAGCTACGCAATTCCTCGGGCATCTTGGCATCGATCTCGAGCCGGATCACCGAGCCGCGGCGGCGGCGCTTCAGCGCGGTCTCGAACAGGCGGACGAGGTCTTCGGCCTCTTCCTCGATTTCGAGCTCGGAGTCGCGGATGATGCGGAAGGCACCCTGGCCGTGCAGATTGTAGCCGGGGAACAGGCGGTTGATGAACAGGGCGGTCGCCTGCTCCAGCGAAATCAGCCGGACGGTCTTGCCCTCGGCCGGCAGGCGGATGAAGCGGTCGATCTTGCCGGGCATGCGGATCAGCGCGTTCATCTGCTTGCCGTCGGCGGCCCGCGTCAGCTGGAGCGCGATGGTGAAGCCGAGGCTCGGAATGAACGGGAAGGGGTGGGCGGGATCGATCGCCAGTGGCGTCAGCAGCGGGAATACGTTGTTGAGGAAGTAGTCCTCGATCCAGGTCCGTTCCGCCTTGGTGACGTCCTTGCCGTCGACCAGCACGATGCCGACATCGGCCAGCGTGCCGCGCAGGTCGCGCCAGATCGCCTGCTGGTCGGAGGCCAGCTGGGAGACCGTGCGGTTGATCAGCGCGAGCTGCTCGGACGGCGTCAGGCCGTCGGGGCTGCGCTCGGCAATGCCCTCCCGCACCTGGGCCTTGATGCCGGCGACGCGGACCATGAAGAACTCGTCGAGGTTATTCGCTGAAATCGACAGGAATCGCACCCGCTCCAGCATGGGGTGGCTGGGATTGACCGCTTCCTCCAGGACGCGGCGGTTGAAATGCAGCCAGGACAGCTCGCGGTTGATGAACCGTTCAGGGCTCGATGCGATCGCCGGCACGCCCTCGGTCTCCGGGGCTTTTTCTTTGATTTCAACGGCTTGCACAGAGTCCATGAGAAGTCGGTCCATCCAGTTCACCCCAATTTGCGCCTTGCGCGCAAAATCGGCGGGAGCATGTGTTAGAGCGATGACGTTTCGATGACATTGATGTTCCGCCGCTCCGCCGCGTCAAGCGGCCTTGGAGGCGAAGGGGTCAGGCGTCCCGAAGCAGCTCGGCGGCCAGCGCCCGGGTGACGGGGCGGCCGAGCCGCAGCGCCTCGCTGTCGAGCAGCGCCACGGCCTGCCGGGCGGCGGCCGAGGATCGCTCGAGGCGGGTGGCGAGGTAGCCGACCACGCTCTCGTCCACCGCGAGCTGGCGATCGGCGCAGAATTTGACGATCAGGCCGCGGAAGAGCTGGTCGTCAGGGGGCAGCAGCGCGACCACGGGCACCGCCCGCAGCCGCGAGCGCAGGTCGCGAAGCGCGATCTCGAGCGATGCCGGCACCTCGCGCCCGGTAAAGAGGACGTAGGCGCCATCCTCGCGGGCGAGGTTCATCAGATGGAAGAGAGCGCGTTCGTCGAATTCCCTGGCCTTGAGATCCTCGACCACCAGCGCGCCGGTGGCGAGCGCGCCCGGAACGCCTGCCGCGCTCAGCGCATTGGCCGTGGTGGAGCGGGCGCCTGATACCTCGGCCCAGATCGCGGCGAGATGGCTCTTGCCGCTTCCTTCCGGGCCGGCCAGCCACATGATCCGGTTCGGCCATTCCGGCCAGCTGTCGATCAGGCCGAGACCGGCCGCGTTGGCGGGGCCTTCGAGGAAATTGTCCCGGCTGAGGCTCTCCGCATGCGGAAGCGAGAACGCCAATTGTCGGGGATGAACGCGGCCTGCCACGCTTGCTTTGCTCCATGCCGGCGCGCCGGCGTCGTTTGAAGAGATCGGACGTATCAAGCGGGAGTTGGCCTTTTACGGGGCCGCATCCCCGCTCATTTGGCCTCGATCGTGCTACTTGGCCTCAACAGTGCTCATGTGCCGCAGCCACTCGACGAGGTAGAGCGACACGGAGGAGAGCGTGAAGACCGTCACGAAGCCCATCAGGATGATATCATAGGGCTCCGGCTTGAAGCCGAAGGCAAGCGCAGCCAGTACTAAGGCTGCGAACGCGACCTGGGCGACCGTATTGAGCTTGGACACCTTCGACGGCTTCATCTCGACCGGCCGGTCGAACAGCCAGGATACGATCACGGCTGCGACGATCATGATGTCGCGCGAGACCACCAGGATCACGATCCAGCGTGGGATCGCGCCCCAGATGCCGAGCGCCATGTAGATCGAAACCAGCAGCGCCTTGTCCGCGAGCGGGTCGAGCAGGGCGCCGAGTTCGCTTGTCATGTTGAAGCGCTTGGCCAGGAAGCCGTCCACGGCATCGCTGATACCGGCGATCAGGAAGACGGCGAACGCCACCTCCATTTGGCTCGACACGATGGCCCAGACGATGATCGGGACCAGCATGATGCGGCCCAGGGTAATGATGTTCGGAATACTCACGAAAGCGCTTCCCGGCACCCGGTCTGACCTCGAATCCGGCCCCTTAGGAGGCTGAACCGGTTGATATCTACATAGTATAGGGAGGAGCGCCATGCGAGCCATTGCGCGTCCCCGGAATTCGACGTAACCAGCCGCAACCCCACTGGAAATCGGGCATGACCGACCGCAAAAACGGCCTCACTTACGCCGATTCAGGCGTCGATATCGACGCGGGCAACCGCCTCGTCGACCTGATCAAGCCGATGGTGCGCGCCACCGCACGGCCCGGCGCCGACGCCGAGATCGGCGGATTCGGCGGCCTGTTCGACCTCAAGGCGGCCGGTTTCAAGGACCCAATCCTGGTCGCCGCGACCGACGGCGTCGGCACCAAGGTCAAGATCGCGATCGAAACCGGCCTGCATGGCGGGATCGGCATCGACCTCGTCGCCATGAGCGTCAACGACCTCGTGGTGCAGGGCGCCGAGCCACTGTTCTTCCTCGACTATTTCGCCTGCGGCAAGCTCGACCCGGAGGCGACCGCCGCGATCGTCGCGGGTGTCGCGGAGGGCTGCCGTGAGTCCGGCTGCGCCCTGATCGGCGGCGAGACCGCCGAGATGCCCGGCCTCTACAAGGACGGCGATTACGACCTCGGCGGCTTTGCGGTCGGTGCCGCGGAGCGGGGCACGCTGCTGCCACGCAAGGACATCGCCGCCGGGGACGCCGTAATCGGCCTTGCCTCGTCGGGCGTGCACTCCAACGGCTTCTCGCTGGTGCGCAAGATCGTGGAACAATCTGGCCTCGGTTTCGGGGCACAGGCGCCGTTCGCGCCGGTCATGACGCTCGGTGGCGCGCTGCTGACGCCGACGCGGCTCTACGTCAAATCCTGCCTGCGCGCGATCCGCGAGACCGGCGCGGTGAAGGGGCTCGCCCACATCACCGGCGGCGGCTTCACCGACAACATTCCGCGCGTGCTGCCGAAGGATCTCGGCGTCGGCATCGATCTGACGCGCCTGCCGGTGCTGCCGGTGTTCAAATGGCTGGCTGCCCAAGCCGGCATCGCCGAACTCGAGATGCTGCGCACCTTCAACTGCGGCATCGGCATGATCGCGATCGTCGAGCCCGACAAGGTCGACGAGGTCGTGCGGGTCTTCACCGATGCCGGTGAGACCGTGGCGCAGCTCGGCACCGTGATCCCGGCCGAGGGCGAGCACCGCGTCGTCTATAATGGCCATCTCGACATGGCGCTGTAATGACTGGCGCTGTGATGAAGCGCCGCGTCGCCATCCTGATCTCCGGCCGCGGCTCCAACATGTCCGCGCTGATCAGGGCCGCCGCCGCTGCGGATTTCCCGGCGGAGATCTCGCTCGTCGTCTCGAACAAGGCCGATGCGCTCGGGCTCGAGCGGGCCAGGGCGAGCGGCGTGAACACGCTGGTGATCGAGAGCAAGCCGTTCGGCAAGGACCGCGCCGGATTCGAGAAAGTGCTGCAGGAAGCGCTCGATGAGCACGGCATCGAGCTGATTTGTCTGGGCGGCTTCATGCGCCTGTTCACGGCCGAGTTCACCAGGGCCTGGTACGGACGGATGCTCAACATCCATCCTTCGCTGTTGCCGTCATTCCCCGGCCTCGATCCGCACGGCCAGGCCTTGCGCGCCGGCGTCAAGCTGTCGGGCGCGACGGTGCATTTCGTGATCCCCGAGACCGACGCCGGCCCGATCGTGATGCAGGGCGCGGTTCCCGTCAGCGACCACGACACGGGGGATACGCTGTCGGAGCGCATCCTCGAAGTCGAGCACCGCCTCTATCCCGAAGCGCTGCGGCTGCTCGCCACCGGCAAGGTCCGGATCGAGGGCGATGTGTGCAAGACCGCGGGAAGCGGGCCGTCGGAGAATTTCCTGGTTTCGCCCGTGGTGCGCTGATGCGCATTCCCGCGACGGTCTTTAGAAACGAAATCCCCCGGCAGAGCCGGGGGCAACGTCATGATCTCTCGCGCGTCGCTTTGAGAGAAATCAGGAGACCTTGAGGTTCTCCGCGGATGCTTTGCCGCGGTTCTCCACGAGGTCGTATTCAACCAACTGGTTCTCGTTGAGGGTGGAGAGTCCGGCACGCTCGACGGCGGAGATGTGGACGAACACGTCCTTGTCGCTGCCGTTCGGCTTGATGAACCCATAGCCCTTGGTCGGGTTGAACCATTTGACGGTGCCCTTTTGCGGCATCCTCAGTCTCCTCCACTAGATACAAAAAAGACGCGGCCGCTTTTCGCGTGCCACGCCACAAACGGGCTTCCGGAAGTCTGTTCGAGTCTTGAGTCTCAATGTCGCGAAACGCACAGTCGAGCGGCCAATTCCGATTGTGTCCAATATTGCAACATGAAAATCGCCGATTAGCAAGCCGCGCGCGAATTTCAAGACCGGGCCGGATGCCGCCGTCTGCAATTTACGACCTGTGGCCGGGGGAGCACAATCGAGGGCAATCGCCTCTGCGAGGACGTGCGGACCGGTTGACCCTCCGTGGCAGTTCGGCACAAATCGCCGCACGCGCCGCGCACTGTGTTGCATTTTTGCGAGTCGGCATTTTACTTCGGGATTGGTCGTTATGCGCTGCCCCTCGCAGCTTTCCGGGACACGGCAGACGATCGGGCTGGACCGCGTCCGCCGGATCGCGGCTGCGATCGCGATGGCGCTTGCGCTGGTCGGGATGATGTCGGGGACCGCGCCCGTCCGGGCGCAGAGCTCGACGCCGCTTCCGGCTGTGGCCCCGACTCCCACGCCGTCACCGACCCCGGTCCCGACCTCGACCAACTCCAACCAGTCCGCCGGCAGCAGTGCGCTCGATCTCGGTTCGAATTTCCTGGAGCGGCTCGGCAACCAGGCATCGGGCGGCGTCAACCGGGCGTTCCGGACCAATCCCGGTGGCGGCGGCGCATCGGCGAGCACGGAAGATCCGCGCTACCGCACCTGGTTCGAGGGCTACGGCATCTCGGTTCGCACCGATGCGCAGGGCGACTTTGTCGGCGACAAGCGCAAGACATTTGGCGGCGTCGCCGGCTTCGGCGCGCGGCTCGCGCCAGGCGTCAATCTCGGCTTCTCGGTCGACCAGAGCCACACCGATGTCGACGTGCCGTTGGCGCTCCAGTCCGCGACACTCGACCTGACGCAACTCGGTATCAACGGCTCGGTGGACAAGGGCCCGTGGACCTGGGCCTTCGCGGTGGTGCACGGTTTCGGCAAGGTCCATTCCAGCCGCGACACCGGCCTCGGCCTTGCGACCGCGGGCTATCGCGCCGCCGTCGACGGCGCGCTGACCGAGATCAGTTACTACTGGACCAAGGACCAGATGCGGATCGTGCCCAAGGGCGCGCTCGAATATGTGCGCGCCACCAGCGCGGCGTTCCAGGAGGCCGGCGGCCTCGATCCGCTCAACGTCGGCTCGACGGCGCTGTCGCGTGCGCGCGTCCTGGTCGGCGCCGAGGTCGGCCGCTACTTCATCTTCGACCAGAAGATTCTGGACCTGTCCGCCTACGGCAAGTTCGTCGACAATTTTTACCAGAACCTCGGATCGGTGCAGGTCAGCCTCGGGACCCAGAGCATCATCGTGCCCGGCATCGGCGAGAGCCGTTACGGCGTGGATGCCGGCGCCTCGGCCTCGCTCAGCCTGACCAACACCGCGCGGCTCTACGTCAACTACGACGGCAAGTTCCGCAACGAGCTGACGTCGCACCAGGGCACGGTCGGCTTCGAATACCGGTGGTAAGACGGAGCTTCATCCGAAACACGTTCCCTCGCGGCGAACACAGCCGGAGCGCGCCGGTCGGGCGCGGTATCTTGGTAGGTTGGCTGGGCCGCCAGGTCCGGAATTGGCATCGTCAAAGCGCATGGTGAGCACTTCGAGGGGAATTTTCAGCCATCCTTAAGTCACCCCCGTCAGTGTTTACGCCTCACGCGGTCGGATGAATCGGATGACGCTCAAGCTCATTTCGTCTGAGGCGATCAAATCGCCTTCCCAGCGCGCGCTCACAGAGCATTGGGATCGGCTGGCGGCCGGCCGGCACTTCCCGGCCTTCACTGAGCTCGACCCAACGGCGTTGTCGCACGATCCGAAGCAGCTCGTGGTCTGGAGTGTCGAAGGCAAGGAGCCACGCCAGAAGTTTCGCGCGTTGTACCAGGGCGAGAACGTATCGCAGGCCTTCAACTCGGATTGGGCCGGCAAGACGATGGAACAGGTCGTGCCGATGTCGCTGCGACGAGTGACATTGGATGCCGCAAAGCATTGTACCAACAAAGGTGCGGCCGTTTACATGATTATCTCGACCGTTGGTCCCAACGGTCAACGCGTGGATTGTCATCGGCTGCTGCTGCCGTTTGGCCGTGACGGCGCCGTCGAACAAATCCTGGCGTCGCTGCAGCTGACGAACGTCAACACGCGTCGCCAAGTCGTCGGCGATTTCAAGATGCAGGCCAATATTGTCTTCTCGGGTCTGATCAGGCCGAGCGCAACAGTGAAGCAGCCGGATATCGCCGTATCGAACAGCGAGCGAGGCAAGACGGAGGCGACCGGCGGGCGCGACAATCGCAAGTTACCACGGCGTGCCGTGAGACGCGCTGCCAAGATCAGCTTTCCCGGCAAGAGGCTGACCTGCATGGTGCGCGATATCTCCGCCAGCGGCGCTTCCATTGAGGATGCAAATCTTGCGCTGGTTCCCGACAACTTCCGCCTGGTGATGGAAATGGAATCGGCGGAGCGGCGCTGCACCGTGGTCTGGCGCAAGCCGAAGCGCATCGGCGTGCGCTTCGGCTGACGATCAGCTTGTAGTCAAACCACCGGCCGAGAACCGCACGGGCGTAGGCGGTTCGGTTTGCGCCGTACCGTCGGATTCCTTTGGCGAACCGATTTAAGCCGGCGTCGCCGCGACATATCCCGTCAGCCCAAAACCCTCGCGCGCGGCCGTCATCATCGGCACCAGCGCGTCCGGATGGATGAATTCGTCACGGAAGCAGGGATAGGTCTTGGGATCGAAGATCTTCCTCAGCCAGTCGACCACGATCTTGTGGCGCTCGGAGGTGCGGAATTCCCTGTGATAGGTGAGCCAGAGATCGGCGTGGTGGCTGACGCCGAGATCGACGGCAACGAGCGGCGCGCCGAGCGCAATCGATACGGTCGGCAGGAAGCCGATGCCGGCGCCGCGCTCCACCGCATAGAGCACGCCGACCGAGGAATTGGTCTTGATTCCGACGATGCCCTCGAGCGACTTCAATCCGAGCACGCGGGCGTAGGCGCCGTCGTCGACCTGCGGCGCGCTCTGCTTGACGATGCGGTGGTTCTTCAACTCGGCCAGGGTCGCCGGCACGCCGTAGAGGGTTTCGTACTCCTTGGAGACGAAGGGATAGATGTGGAGACGGCCGAGCTTGGCGACGATCAGATCAGGGTTGGTCGGCGGCTCGAGCTGGATCGCGATATCGGATTCGAGCCGCGCGACGTCGGCCTGTTCCATCGCGCAGCGCAGGTCGACGGTGATCTTGCGGTAGGTCTTCTGGAAGTCGATCAGTCGCGGCAGGATCCAGAAATTGCCGGGGCCTTCCGTCACCGCAACGCGCACGGTGCCCGACGTATCGTTCGACGATCGCGAGGCGCGCCGGAACACGTTGAAGGCATGACGCTCCATATGGGCGACGTCGGCGATCATCGCGCTGCCTTCGTCGCTGAGCGTCAGACCACTCTGGTCGCGCAGGAAAAGCTTGCAGCCGATGCTCTCTTCGAGCCGGTCGATCCTGCGCATCAAGGTCGTGGAGGTGAGGCCGAGCTCTTCGGCGGCGTTGCGGAAACTTTTATATTTTGCGCAAGCTAAAAACAGTTTCAAATCGTCCCAGGACGCGCCCAGGGCTTCTTCACGGTGCTGCATCATCGCAGCACCCCGGTGCAATAACTGCTGCATACTCCTGATCCCCAGCCGCTAAGCTCATCGTCGTAGCGGCGCACGAAAGCCGCAAACGATAGAGGGGCGATCTGGCTATGGAAAGGGGCTCGTTTGCCGCAAGGCATGATTTCGACGCGCTGCCGCTGAGCCCGGACGTCGATGTCCGCTGCGCGCAATTTTCCGAAATTGCCGCGCTTTCGGAGATGGCGCATCGGCTGGTGCCGGGCGTGCGGATCGGGACGGTGGAGCTTGCGAAATACTTCACGTTCGATCCCGAGAGCATCCTGACTTTCAGCCGGAAGGGTCAGCTGCTCGGCGGCATGGCCTTCCTGTTCCTGAACGATCGCGGGCATGACGCCCTGCTGCTCGACGAGATCTGCCTCACCGCGCCCGAAGCGCACTTTCTCGCTTCCGCCGGGGAAGACGTTGCTGCCATCTACATCTGGGCGATCGCGGCGACGGGACGTGGTGTCGCCGGTCTCGGCAAGGCCGCGGCTCATCTGCGACAGCTAAGATTTCGCGGCGCGGATTGCTATGCGCAGCCGTCAACCGTGGCCGGACGCGACATCATGAAGGCCACCGGCTTCGCGCCGGTTCCGAGCTTCCAACCCGACCTCTGGTGCTACGAGCGCCCTTGGCATCGGCAGCCGATGTGCATGCCGGGTGCGATCATCCAAGCAAGGAGTTTTGCAGATGCACGGTACTAGGATTCCCCTCGCCAAGTCCGACTCCCGCGCCATCACCATCCGCCTCGCGCGCGATCCCGGCGACCTCATGTTGGTCACCGCCATTCGCTCCGCGGTCTATCTCGCCGAGCAGGATTGTCCGTTCGAGGAGGAGTTCGACGGCAACGACATGGTCGCGGCCCACTTCATCGGCTTCGTCGGCAACGAGCCTGCGGGTTGCCTGCGGGTGCGCTTCTTCGGCGATTTCGCCAAGGTGGAGCGGCTCGCGGTGCGTCACCAATACCGGCGCTCACGCGTCTCGTTCAAGCTGGTGCAGGCGAGCGTCGACTATGTGAAGCGCAAGGGGTTCCGCAAGATCTACGGCCAGGCGCAGGACAGGCTGGTCGATTTCTGGGCCCATTTCGGCGCCAAGCCGCTCGGCCACAACCGCAAGATCACCTTCTCGGATTTTTCCTACACTGAGATGCTGCTGGAGATCGAGCCGGGCCCGGACGCCATCACGCTGGACAGCGATCCCTATGTGATCATCCGTCCCGAGGGCGATTGGGACCGTCCGGGCGTGCTCGACGCCTCCACGGGGCGGGCGGTGACGTCACCGCTGCGGGACCTCGCACTCGCCGACCGCTGAAACTGGTGCAGCTGCGCGCAAGACAATGCTGGTTTCCATCTACGATGATCCGCCAATCCTGGTTTGCGCGGATCTCCAGGTCGAATATCTGACCCCAGGGCGTCGCCACGTCATCCTCGACGGCGATGTCGCCATGGCGCGCTGCCTGGAACTGCTGACGCTGTGGCGCGACAATCTCTGGCCGGTGATGCACCTGAAACGCATCGCGCAGGCGGCCTGGTTCAATCCGGCATCGAGGCTGACCGATTGGGTTGGGGAGGCGAAGCCGCGGCCGGGAGAAATGACGTTCGAGCACCCGTTGCCCTCGGCCTACAGTTCGGCGCGGTTTGTGGACTACAAGTCCAATATGCGCAATGCGCGCTGCATTCTGATCGGCTTTTCCCTGGACGAGACCATCCTGGCCACCGCCGTCGACGGGTTTCACCGCAGCCATCGCTACCAGGTGGTCGCTGACGCCGTGGCCTGCCGGCAGCCGGGCAGGGGCGATGCCGCCGCCTACAAGCATGCGGTAGTGAATGTCATCGGCAACTTTGCTACAATCCAGTCCGGCGCCGAACTGATCAGAACCAGCGGCGCCGTTGCGGTGTAGGCGGCCGCGAGCGCGGATGGGGTGAGACATTGTCACGGGGAGATGAGCTCAAGGAGCTGGCGAGCGACCTATCGCATGCCGCCGAGGCGGCGCGCCGGCTTGGTCTGCCCACGACGGTCTATCTGCTCTCGATGGCGCTCGTGGAGGTGAGGGAGGCCGCTGCCGGCGCTGACGACGGGCATGACGACGACGCGGCGTGAGAGCTGCTCCGTGAGAGATGCCCATGAGAGCTGCCCCATGTGCGGCTTTGTGCAACGCTGCTGAGCGCCTGCTGCCGACGAATTGGCGTTGCAAGTTTTGCATTGTCGCAATAGCCAAGGAGTGACGTTGGCCGCGCCGGCGACGTGACGACTTCAAGGATTCCTCGCAATGTCCATCCTGCCCAATTCGCAAGAAGCCCGCGATGTGGCTTATCAGCTCCATCCCTACACCAACGCGCGCACCCATCAGCAGGCCGGTCCCCTGGTGATCGAACGCGGTGAGGGTCCTTACGTGTTCGACGCGTCAGGCAAGCGCTATTTCGAGGCGATGGCGGGCCTGTGGAGCGTCGGGCTCGGCTTCAACGAGAAGCGCCTGGTCGAGGCTGCGCACAAGCAGATGCAGGCGCTGCCGTTCTACCACACGTTCTCCGCCAAATCGCACGGGCCCTCGATCGACCTTGCCGAGAAGCTGGTCGCGCTCGCGCCTGTCACGATGAGCAAGGTGTTCTTCACCAATTCCGGCTCGGAAGCCAACGACACCGTGCTGAAGCTGATCGCCTATCGCTCCAATGCGCTCGGCCAGCCGCAGCGCAAGAAGGTGATCAGCCGGATGCGCGCCTATCATGGCGTCACCATTGCATCGGCCAGCCTCACGGGCCTGCCGAACAATCACCGTTCGTTCGACCTGCCACTGCCCAACATCCTGCACACGGGCTCGCCGCACTTCTACAAGGACGGCGCGCCCGGCGAGAGCGAGGAGGCGTTCGCGACGCGCCGGGCCGAGGAACTCGATGCGCTGATCCAGAAGGAAGGGCCCGATACGATCGCGGCGTTCTTCGGCGAACCCGTGATGGGCGCGGGCGGCGTCATCGTGCCGCCGGCGACCTATTGGGACAAGATCCAGAAGGTACTGAAGAAGTACGACATCCTGCTGGTCGCCGACGAGGTGATCTGCGGCTTCGGCCGCACCGGCAAGATGTTCGGCTGCGAGACCTACGGCATCAAGCCTGACGTGCTCGTGGTCTCCAAGCAGATCACCTCGAGCTATTTCCCGTTCTCGGCGATCCTGATGAACGACCGCATGTTCGAGCCGATCGCGGACGAGAGCAACAAGATCGGCGTGCTCGGCCACGGTTTCACCGCGGGCGGACATCCGGTCGGCTCGGCGATTGCGCTGGAAAACCTCAAGATCATCGAGGAGCGCGGGCTGGTCGCGCATGCCGCCGAGCTCGGCGGCTACATGCAGGGCAAGCTGCGCGAGCTCACCAGCCATCCGCTGGTTGGCGAGGTCCGCGGCGTCGGCATGATCGCGGCGATCGAGCTCGTGCTCGACAAGGGGCGCAAGACTGCAGCGGCGACGCCGGGCGCGGTCGGCGGCATCGCCAGCCGGATGCTCCAGGAGCGCGGCGTGATCTCGCGCAACATGCTCGATGCCATCGCCATCTGCCCGCCGCTGATCGTCACCAAGGCCCAGATCGACGAGCTGGTCGCGGCGATCGCCGGTGTGCTGGAGGATATGAAGGCGGAAGTGGCGAAGCTGACGCCGGCGTAAGGGTGGGGTCGGAGCAACCGACCTCATCCACCGGTGTCGTCCTGGCGAAAGCCAGGACCCGTACCGCGTGGTCTACCGATGGGGTTGGTAGGAGTACCGGGTGGCGAGCCTTCGCCAAACTCCTCCCTGGGGTTATGGGTCCCGGCCTTCGCCGGGACGACACTGGGAGGGGGCGAGGCCGCCTACGCCCGCTGAACCCCGATCACGCGGCCTTTCTCGACCGCCAGCGCCAGTTCGCCGCGCTTGAGCTTCAGCGCGGCATCGCCGAACAGTTCGCGGCGCCAGCCGCGCAGGGCGGGCACGTCGGCCTCGTCACTGGCTGCGATCTCCTCGAGATCGTCGACGGTGGCGATCACCTTGCTGGCGACGGCGTGGCGCTCCGCAGTCATGCGCAGCAGCACCTTCAACAGCTCGACGATCGCCGCGCCATTGTTATTGTTGCGCGGCTTCTCAAGCTTCGGCAGCGTCGACAAATCCCGCGCGAGCCCGCGCTGGACAGCCGCGACGATGTCCGCGCCCCATTTGGATTTCTCAAAGCCCTTTGGGACGGAGCGCAGGTTGGCCAGCTTCTCCAGCGTGTTCGGGGCGTGGGTGGCGATGTCGCTGATCGCCTCGTCGCGCAGCACGCGGCCGCGCGGCACGTCGCGGCTCTGCGCCTCCTGCTCGCGCCAGGCCGCGACCTCCATCAGCACCGCGAGGTCTTTCGGCTTGCGCACGCGCGTCTTCAGCCGCTCCCAGGCGCGCTCGGGGTGGAAATCGTAAGTGCGGGGCGAGGTCAGGACCTCCATCTCGATGGAGACCCATTCGCTGCGGCGGCGCTTCTTCAAATCGGCATCGAGCGCGGCGAACACGTCGCGGAGATGGGTGACGTCGGACACCGCGTAATGCATCTGCTCCTTGGTCAGCGGCCGGCGCGACCAGTCGGTGAAGCGGTGGGTCTTGTCCGGGCGGTGGCCGGCAACCTTCTCGACCAGCGCGTCATAGGCGATGCTGTCGCCGTAGCCGAGCACCATCGCGGCAACCTGGGTGTCGAACACCGGGTGCGGGATGATATTGGCTTGATGCCAGATGATCTCGATGTCCTGGCGGGCGGCGTGGAACACCTTCAGCACGGCCTCGTTGGCCATCAGCTCGAAGAACGGCTTGAGGTCGAGGCCCTCGGCCAGGGTGTCGATGACCACGGCTTCCTCGGCGCTGGCCATCTGCACCACGCACAGCAGCGGGTAGTAGGTGGTCTCGCGCAGGAACTCGGTATCGACGGTAATGACGGGGTGCTTGGCCAGCCGGCTGCAGGCAGCCGCGAGGTCAGCGGTGGTGGTAATCAAATCCATGAACGGCCCATGACACGTGACATCAGCCGTTCTGCCGAAAGCGCTGTGATGTCAAGGGGCTCGATGCGAATTCGAGCCTTGTATTTGGACCGGAATCGCTTTTTCCGACGAAATTCCTATTCGTAGCGGATCCGGTGCGAGGATTTGCGGGCGCAGGGCAGCGCCACCACGACCACGCACATGGCCACCAGCGCCAGGCCCAGGAACTCGAAAACCATTAGATCCACGGCGAAATCTCCAGAAACATTGATAGATTTGTCGGGGGTGCGTTGAGGGTCTGTTAATTCCAATGGTTACCGGCGGCCGGGCGGGCCGGATGGTGGACGGGGGGTTAATGCGGGCGCCCGAAATGCGTTCGGCGCCCCGCATGGCGGAGCGCCGATGTTCGTTTGCCGATGATGTCCGCCTTACGGCAGCTTCAGCGACGTCTCCGCATTGTACGGCTTGAGCGTCTCGTCGGCGGCCTTCTGGGCGGCGACGAGGGCTTCCTTCGGCTGCTTCTTGCCGTTGAGGACCAGCATCACCTCGTCCTCGAGGGTTTTGCGGACCGGGACGGTCTTGTAGGTCGCAAACCAGGGCTTTGCGACGTCGAGCTGCTCGACGGCGGTCTTGGCGTCGGGGTTCTTGTTGAGGAAGTCGACCATCTCGGGCGTCTTGTAGGCGGCCATGTTGGGCGCGAAATAGCCGGTGGCGCGGCTCCACCAGCCGCTCTTCTCGGGCGAGGTCATCCACTTGATCAGCGTCCAGGCGGCCTTCTGCTTGTCGGCTTCCTGGCCCGCCGGAACGATCAGCGAGGCGCCGCCGATCGGCACGGCGTTGCGGACGTTGCGCGGGATGAAGGCAACCTTGTAGGCGAACTTGGCGTTGTCGCGCACGTAAGTCAGCGAGCCCGTGGACAGCATCATCATCGCGGCATTGCCGGAGATGAAGGAGGTGCTGACGGCCGGGCCAGGCGTGGCGCCGGGCGCGTGGACCTTGTGCTTGCTCACGAGGTCGTTCCACCAGGTGAGAGCGCCGAGCATCGAGGGCGTGTCGTAATAGACCTCGCCGCCGAACTCCTCGTTGTAGTAGCGCCCGCCATTGCTCATGGTGAGCGTTTCCATCATCCAGCCGCAATAGTCGTAGGCGCAGGGGATCGCGATGCCCCATTGGGTCACCTTGTCGCCCTCGCGCTTGGTGAGCTTCTTGGCCCAGTCGGTGAGTTCGGCCCAGGTCTGCGGCGGCTTGTTCGGATCAAGGCCCGCTTCCTTGGCCTTGTCGGCGTTGATGTAGAGCAGCGGCGTCGAATTGTGGAACGGCACGCCGTAGACCGAGCGGTTGATCACTGCGTTGCCCTGCAGCGCCGGGAAGAACTGACCCAGGAACTGGTCCTTGGTGGTGCCGTCGGCGGCGATCAGGCTATCGAGATTGGAGAGCTCGTTCTCGATCTGCATGTCGAGCAGGAAGTTCGCCGACATGATCACGGCGGCGGGCGGCTTGCCGGCCTTGATCGAAGCGCGCGTCTTGATCAGCGTGTCGTCATAGGAGCCGGTGTAGACGGCGGTCGCCTTGATGGCGGGATGGGTCTCGTTGAACTCCTTGATCAGGGTGCCCATGTCGCGAGCGAGCTTGCCGTCGACGGGGACAGGAAAGAACAGGTCGATCTCGGTCGGACCTTCGGCCTGCGCCGGGAAGACGAGGGCACTTGCCAAAGTACCTGCCACGGTGAGGCCCAGCATGAGCCTGCGGGAGAACAGCATCGGAAATCTCCTATTTGATGCCTGAGGTGACGAAAGAGCTGATGAAGCGTTTCTGGAAGATCAGGAAGGTGATGAGCAGCGGCGCGATCACCATCAGCGTGCCCGCGGCGATGGTGCCCCAGGCCTGCGTGCCCTCCGCGGTCGCGGTGAACACGGAGAGCCCGACCGTGAGCGGCCGCTTGTCCGGCGAATTGATCACCATCAGCGGCCACAGGAAGTCGTTCCAGTGGCTGGTCACTGAGATGATGGCAAAGGCCGAGAAGCTCGGCATCGACAGCGGCACGTAGATGTGGCGGATGCGCTGGAGCAGGCTGGCGCCGTCGATCAGCGCGGCGTCCTCCAGCTCGGTCGGAATGGCTTCGAAAGCCTGGCGCATCAGGAAGGTGCCGAAGGCGGAGGCGAAGAACGGCATCATCACGCCGGTGAGCGTGTCATAGAGGCCGAGCTGCGCGATCAGGCTTAAATTCGGCACGATCAGCAGCACCGGCACCAGCATCAGCTGCATCAGAAACAGATAGAAGATCAGCGTCTTGCCGGCGAACTTCAGCCGCGCAAAGGCAAAGCCTGCCAGCGTGATCGTGACGAACTGCACCAGCAGGATGCCGGTGCAGATCAGCGTGGTGTTGAGGGCGTAGCGCGGGAAATCGCCGATCTCCCAGGCATCCCTGACGTTGTCGAGCGTCGGCTTCAGGCTCGGCATCAACTCGGCCATGGCGTTGATGCCGTCGGACGCCGGACGCAGTGTTGCCACGCCCATCCAGAGGAACGGGATCAGCCAGACGATCGCGAGCAGCACGGTCAGCGCGAAGCCGAGCTTCGGCGTGATCTCGTTGCGGGTGGCGAGCGGGGCGTCCTTGTAGAGCCTGTCGATCAGCTTCATGCCCCGCCCTCGCGGTTCGCCATGGTGCGGAAGGAGAGCGCGGTGAGGCCCATCAAGGCGGCGAGCGTCAGCAGCGTCGCGGCCGAGGCCTTGCCGATGTCGTAATGCTCGACCGCCTGCTGGTAGATGTAGAACAGCACGAGATTGGTGGAGTTGGATGGGCCGCCCTTGGTCATGACGAAGACGTGGTCGACCTGCGTCACCGCGTTGAGCGTGGCGATCACGATGACGAACAGGAAGGTGGGCTTGAGCTCCGGCAGGATGATGTAGCGCAGGCGCATGAACGGTCCGGCGCCATCGAGGTGCGCTGCCTCCATCACGTCCTCGGGCACGGCCTGGAGCCCGGCGAGGAAGAACAGCATGTAATAGCCGGCGTTCTTCCAGATGGTGATGACCATGATCGCGGTGAGCGCGATATCGGGGTCGCCGAGCCAGTTCGGCAGCACGGGAAGCAGCCGGCCGATATAGTGGTCGAGCAGGCCGACATTGGGCAGGAAGATGAACAGGAACAGTGCTGATGCCGCGACCATCGGGATCAGCACCGGCAGGAACAGCGCAGCGCGCAGCGCGCTGCTCACCGCATGGGTGCGCGACAGCGCCAGCGCGAACAGCAGCGCGAGGCCGATGCTCGGGATCGCCGTACCGACGGCATAGATGAGGTTGTTGACGACCGCGCCGGTGAAATAGGGATCCGCCAGCACCGCGCTGACATTGTCGAGGCCGACGAAACGGAGCGGCGCCTTCGGCGTCGCGCGCTGGTAGAGCGCGTCGACGAACACGCGGCCCATCGCGCCATAGGTGAACAGCGCGAGGAAGATCAGCGAGGGCAGCAGCAGCAGATAGGCCGGCAGCGAGGATTTGAAGCCGGTCGTGAACCGCTTCAGGACGTGCAGGCGCGGTGCTGCCGATGCCGCGACCGGGAGAGCCGCGGGTTCAGCGAGGCTCATCTCACCGCGCCGCGAACTTGAGCGCATAGTCGCGGCCGTCCATCCCCGCGGGCGGGTCGAAGGAGAAGCGCAGACTGGTGTCGAGGAAGTCGTGGCTGTGCACGACGATGTTTTCGTCGTCGATCAGCGCGACGCCATAGGCCGGCGGCTCGTGGCTCGCCAGGTGGTCGGTGGCGGCGGGGTCGAGCTCGAACCAGACCTGGTGATTGGTGCCGCGCAGGGTCGAGAACGGGATCTTGCCGTAGCTGCCGAAGATCGGCCGGTGCACATGGCCGAAGAAGAGGTGGCGGATGCGCGAGCGGTAGGGCGCGATGACCTCGGCGAATTCGGCCCTCTGTGCGAGCGCGATCTCGTCCATCGCGTGGACGCCGACCGGGAAGGGCGGATGGTGCATGAACACGACGAACTGCTGGTCGGCGGGCGCGGCCGCGAGCGTGCGCGCGAGCCAGCCGAGGCGCTTGGCGCACATCTCGCCCGCGTGGCTGGTCTCGTCCAACGTGTCGAGGAAGACGAACAGGCCGTGCTCGGTGGTGCGCGTGCCCTGCACGAAGCCGTTGGGATCGCGCGGCGCCGCCTTCAGCGCGTCGAGGCAGGTGACGCGGCGGTCGTGATTGCCGACCATGGCGATATAAGGGATTGTCAGCGCCGACATTGCCTCGGCGAAATTGGCATAGGATTCAGGCTCGCCCCAATGGGTGAGGTCGCCGGTCACGACCGCAAACGCAGCGTCGGACTGGTGCTTGTTGATGTCGGCGATCGCCGCATCCAGCCGGGCGCGCGGATCGAGCCCATAGAGCTTCAGCCCGGGGTTCGCGAGATGCGTGTCGGTGATGTGGATGAATTTGAAGGGCATGGCGCGCTTTGTCGGGACAGTTGGAGGATGGACGCCTCCGGCAAGACGACCCTGCCAGCCCGTTAGAGCGCGTGTGTTTCAGTTTGATGACAGCGGTTCCCGTGGCGGGACGTGTCCACAGGATGCGGGGTGAGAGTTGGCGAGCCGCATGACGCTTAAAAAATCTCGAAAACAACCCCATGCACAGTAGCCGATGGTTGCCGGAACAATGGCTTACGCGTCTTTCGGCACGCGTTGACACGTCGGGCAAAACAGGGGCATGATGCGATCATCGGAAAATCCGCAGAACGCGCGAGGCGGTGGGCTGCTCGACGGCAGCGCCATCCAACGGCACCGCGTTTGTCGCTACGTCCCGCAGAACGTCTGCAACACCCGCTGGTCCGGCAGCGGCGGATCGGCGTAGGCGGCGTAGTCGGGCTGGTCCTCGTATGGCCGGGCCAGCACCTTCACCAAGTCTTCGAACGGCGCGTAATCGTCGTTGTTCACCGCAGCCTGGATCACGGCCTCAACGCGGTGGTTGCGCGGAATGAAGACCGGGTTGACCGCGTGCATGGCGGCTTGCCGTTCGGCTGCGCTCTGTGGCTCGATCGCGATACGTTCGCGCCAGCGTCCGGCCCATTCGTCGAAAGCTGCGGGCTCCATGAACTGCGCGCGCACGTCGGCGCCATCATCGCCGGCGGCATCACCGAGCTTGCGGAAGGTGAGGGTGAAGTCGGCCTGGTTCTTGGCCATGGCATCCAGCAGGTCCTGGATCAGCGCCTCGTCGCCGTCGCGTTCCGTGAACAGGCCGACCTTCTGGCGCAGGCCCGCCTGATAGGCGGCGCTGAAGGTCTCGCTGAAGGCGCCGAGAATGTCCTGGGCTTCCGCGACCGCCTTCTCCTGGTCGTCGGAGAACAGCGGCAGCAGGCACTCGGCGAGGCGCGTCAGATTCCACAGCGCGATGCGCGGCTGGTTGGCGTAGGCGTAGCGACCCATCTCGTCGATCGACGAGAACACCTGCGATGGGTTGTAGGCGTCCATGAAGGCGCAGGGGCCGTAGTCGATGGTCTCGCCCGAGATGGAGGAGTTGTCGGTGTTCATCACGCCGTGGATGAAGCCGACCAGAAGCCAGCGCGCGACGAGCTCGGCCTGGCGCGCGACGACGCCGGCGAGCAGCGCGTGATAGGGGCGCTCCACGTCGCGCAGCTCGGGATAGTGCCTGATGATGACGTGGTCGGCGAGCCGGCGGATTGCGTCGGTGTCGCGGCGGACGGCGAAGAACTGGAAGGTGCCGACGCGAATGTGACTGGAAGCGACGCGCGTCAGCACCGCGCCGGGCAGTGCCGTCTCGCGGATGACGTGCTCGCCGGTGACGACGGCAGCAAGCGAGCGCGTGGTCGGAATGCCCAGAGCGAACATCGCCTCGCTGACGATGTATTCGCGCAGGACCGGCCCGAGCGCGGCGCGGCCGTCGCCGCGGCGGGAGAACGGGGTGGGGCCCGAGCCCTTGAGCTGGATGTCGCGGCGGACGCCGTCTCTGTCGATGACCTCGCCGAGCAGGATGGCGCGGCCGTCGCCGAGCTGGGGCACGAACTGCCCGAACTGGTGGCCGGCATAGGCCATGGCGATGGGATCGGCTCCGGCGGGAACCGTCTTTCCGGCCAGGATCTCGGCACCCTCCGGGGTCTCCAGCATATCAGGATCGAGCCCGAGCTGGACCGCCAAGGGCCGGTTCAGCTTGATCAGCCGGGGGGCGGCGACAGGGGTCGGCGCGACGCGGGCGAAGAAGCTGTCCGGCAGGGCCGAATAGGAGTTCTGGAAGGGGAAATGCACCGTCATGGCCTCAAGATAGGGCTGGAACGCCCGATGGCAAAGGTTCGACCTCTGATATGCCAAAAATGGGCGCTTCCAGCCCAAATCAGCCCGTTCCCTTGGTTGCCGCCCCCCGCCTCGTCGGGTAAACCCTGCCGCAACTTCGGACCGGCCGTTACAGGCCGTCCGATTCGTTTCCTCCGACATCATTTTTGGGACGACCATGCATCGCTACCGGTCACATACATGCGGCGCGCTCCGCGAGAGCAACATCGGCGAGACGGTCCGCCTTTCGGGCTGGGTCCATCGCGTTCGCGACCATGGCGGCGTGCTGTTCATCGACCTGCGCGACCATTACGGCCTGACCCAGTGCGTGGTCGATCCGGACTCGCCGGCGTTCTCGCAGGCCGAGAAGCTGCGCTCGGAATTCGTGGTCAAGATGGACGGCAAGGTCCGCCGCCGCCCCGAGGGCACCGACAATGACGATCTGCCGACCGGCAAGGTCGAGATCTATGTCAGCGAGATCGAGGTGCTGGGCCCGGCCGGCGATCTGCCGCTGCCGGTGTTCGGTGACCAGGAATATCCTGAAGACATCAGGCTCAAATATCGCTTCCTCGATCTGCGTCGCGAAAAACTGCATCAGAACATCATGACGCGCGTCGAGATCATCAAGTCGATGCGCCGGCGCATGGAGGGGCAGGGCTTCTTCGAATTCAACACCCCGATCCTGACTGCGTCCTCGCCGGAAGGCGCGCGCGACTTCCTGGTGCCCTCGCGTATCCATCCCGGCAAGTTCTACGCGCTGCCGCAGGCGCCGCAGCAGTACAAGCAGCTGCTGATGATGTCGGGCTTCGATCGTTACTTCCAGATCGCGCCATGCTTCCGCGACGAGGACCCGCGCGCCGATCGTCTGCCGGGCGAGTTCTACCAGCTCGACGTCGAGATGAGCTTCGTCACGCAGGAAGACGTGTTCGCGGCGATGGAGCCCGTCATCACCGGCGTGTTCGAGGAGTTTGCCAAGGGCAAGCCGGTGAGCAAGAACTGGCGGCGGATTCCGTTCGCCGAGGCGCTGCGCAAATACGGCAGCGACAAGCCGGACCTGCGCAACCCCATCGAGATGCAGGACGTCTCCGAGCATTTCCGCGGCTCCGGATTCAAGGTCTTCGCGCGCATGCTCGAAGATCCCAAGAACCAGGTCTGGGCGATCCCGGCACCGGGCGGCGGCAGCCGCGCTTTCTGCGACCGCATGAACTCGTGGGCGCAGGGCGAGGGCCAGCCCGGCCTCGGCTACATCATGTGGCGCGAGGGCGGCGAGGGCGCCGGTCCGCTTGCGAACAACATCGGGCCCGAGCGCACCGCTGCGATCCGCGCGCAGATCAGCGTGAAGGAAGGCGATGCCGCCTTCTTCGTTGCCGGCGATCCCGACAAGTTCTGGAAGTTCTCTGGTCTTGCCCGCAACAAGGTCGGCGAGGAGCTAAACCTCACCGACAAGGAGCGGTTCGAACTCGCCTGGATCGTCGACTTCCCGATGTACGAATACAACGAGGACGACAAGAAGGTCGACTTCTCGCACAACCCGTTCTCGATGCCGCAGGGCGGCCTCGACGCGCTGAAGGGCCAGGATCCGCTGACCATCAAGGCGTTCCAGTACGACATCACCTGCAACGGCTACGAGATCGCTTCGGGCGGCATCCGCAACCACGTGCCGGAAGCGATGGTGAAGGCGTTCGAGATCGCGGGCTATGGCGAGCAGGAAGTGGTCGACCGCTTCGGCGGCATGTACCGCGCCTTCCAGTACGGCGCGCCGCCGCATGGCGGCATGGCCGCCGGCGTCGACCGCATCGTGATGCTGCTCTGCGGCACCACGAATCTGCGTGAGATCTCGCTGTTCCCGATGAACCAGCAGGCCATGGACCTGCTGATGGGTGCACCGTCGGAAGCCACGACCAAGCAGCTCCGCGAGCTGCATGTGCGGGTGAACCTGCCGCAGAAGTGAGGCGCGGCGAGTTGCCCGTGCCCCGGACGCAGCGCAGCGCTTCCCCGGCGATGCGAAGCATCGTCCGGTTCAGCGGTGCGCTGCAGAGCCGGGGCCCATGTCGCGGCGAACTGCGGGCCTCTCTGGGGCCCGGCTCTGCGCAGCAGCGTTACACGCTGCAGCGCGTCCGGGACACGAGACCTACAGCCCCGTCGAGGCCTCGATCCTGAACTGCGACAGCGCGCTCTCCGGGTCGGTCTGGGTGAGCTGCATCAATTGCATCAGCGGCACCTTGGCGCGGGGCGAGAGCTTGAGCGTCAGCGTCTGACCTGACGTCGCGACGAAGCCGGCCAGCGCATCCACTACCGCCCTGACATCGAGATTGGACGCCGCGAACTTCTCGCCCTGCGCCCGGACCATCTCGACCATGGCGCTGCGCGCAGCGTCACGGCTGACATTCTGCGTGCGCGCGAACTGAGCCACGATCAGATCGACGACGCCGCTGTCGCGCAGCGAGAGCTCGACCGCGCCGGTCTCGATCTGCCCGGCCTGGCTCATGGCCTGCACCGGATCGGTCGTGAACAGGCCGCGCGGCACGTTGGCGAGCGCGAAGCGGGCCTGTGCTCTGGCGAGATTGCCGAGATCGATCGTGGCCGGCGCGAGCGCGAAAGTGCCCGACGATTCCGTCCAGGCGGCGCCGAGATCGAGGTTGATCGCGAGCTTGTCGATGCCGGCCATGGTCAGCGGCAGCTGCGTCGGATTGGAGGGATCGGTGGGAGCAACCATCTTCACGACCAGATTGGCCTTGCTCGGGATCGATCCGACCAGCTGGCCCCAGGCCAGGCTGATCGTGTCGATGGTGACGAGCTGCCGCGTGTTCTTGTAGGGCGAGACGACGCCCTTGATCTCGGCGCCTTCGAGCACCCGGAACAGGCCCAGCATCTGGTCCGGCGACGGCGCCTGGCCGGGATTGGAGAGGCTGGCCGCCCAGCGGATCAAGTTTGCCGCGCTGAAGGATTTCAGCGCGAAGCGTTCCATCTTGAACTGTCCCTGCGGCGCCGGCGTATCGACGCCCTCGACCGCGAATTCGCCTTGCGTGTACCTGATGGCGTTGACCTTGCCGGTCCCTTGCGGCGTGCCGACCGAAATCCTGCTCACCTCGGCTCTGCCGATGCGAAGACCCTCGTAGAGTCCGGCGAGCTTCTCCATCATCTCGCGCGCTTGTGCCGGCGTCGGCGGGGCTGATTTGTCCTGCGGCAGCGCGGCAAAGATCTCGGCCAGTCGGAATTTCGACGGCTGAACGTCGATATCCTCGATGATGAAGCCGGCAATATCGACGCGCATTCCCTGCGCCGATTTGAGCACATAGGGACCGGCCGAGACTTGCCGGTAAACCCGCCGATAGGTGTCGTCACTGGCTGTCTGCGGGGCGAGCGCCGCGATGATCGCGGCCGCATCGAAATCGTTGACGATGATGTTCGACAACTCGCCGGTCAGCTTGTCCGGCTTGCCGGGCTGCTTCACGTCGATCGAGATGACGGCGCGGTCCGCCTTCATCGCATCGATCTTGCCGCGCTTCAGGTTCTGGATCGCCAGTCCGGAATAGGCGACTTCGCCGCTGCTGGCGCCGCTGCCCGCGCCGCTGTTGCCGGCATCGAAGCTCATCGTCAGCGTCGGCGCCGTGAGCGACGACGCCGTGACGTTCGCGTACTGACCGAGCACGTAGCGGTACAGGTCGATCAGGGAGCCGTCCGCTGGCGCATTGCCGGCATGAATGGGACCGGCATAGTCGCGTAGGATCAGTTGCGGGATCCTGTAGGAAGCCTTCAGCTTCGCAGGGCCGACCTGGTCCAGCGCGACCTCAAACCCGGTGATGTCGATGCTGTCGGCCGAAAAGCTGACATCGTCGATCTGGCGAACGCCCGTTCCCTTGATGCCGGCAATCTTGATCTGCGCCTGCGACTGGTTTCCGGGCGTGACGGCGATGTCCTCGATCGTGAGGGTGCGGCTCGGCAGATCGAACCCGATCTTGCCGTGGCTTGCCTTGCCGCCGCCTGCGCGGATCTGCTCGAACGCGGCCTCGATCTCGGCGGTGGCGCGATGCTGTGCGTAGAGGTTGAAGCCGAACCATCCGCCGGCGGCCAGCACGGCGAGAGCGATCAGGCCGATCAGAATTCGCTTCATTCCCAGCTCCAGTTGCTCGTTTTGCACCGCGCAACCTGCCATATTCGCGAAACGCCGTACGGTCCAGGGAAAGCTATGGTTTTCAAATATTTGACCGCGCCCCCTGTTGATGGGGGCGCAATCGGATGTTGCCACCGAGGCGCCCGCCGTGCTTCATCCCGTTTCCACGACCCGGAAATAGCACCGTCCACTTGGACGGCCGCTCCGGATGATGCATTTTGAGGCCGGTAACGCGAGGCGAGACACCGCATGTCGTCCTATTCTGATGATCTCCACCAGGCGGCGCTGGCCTATCATCGTCTGCCGCGCCCCGGAAAGCTCGAGATCCAGGCGAGCAAGCCGCTTGCCAACCAGCGTGACCTCGCGCTGGCCTATTCCCCGGGCGTTGCCGCGGCCTGCATGGAGATCGCCAAGAACCCGGCGGAAGCGGCGACGCTGACGATCCGCTCCAATCTGGTCGCCGTGGTCTCGAACGGCACCGCAGTGCTCGGCCTCGGCAACATCGGCCCGCTGGCCTCGAAGCCGGTGATGGAGGGCAAGGCGGTCCTGTTCAAGAAGTTCGCCGGTATCGACGTGTTCGACATCGAGATCGCCGCCGACACCATCGACCGCGTGGTCGAAACCGTGGCGGCGCTCGAGCCGACCTTCGGCGGCATCAATCTGGAAGACATCCGCGGACCGGAATGCTTCGAGATCGAGGCGCAGCTCAAGGAGCGCATGAAGATCCCGGTCTTTCATGACGACCAGCACGGCACCGCCATCATCGTCGCCGCCGCCATCACCAATGGCCTCCGGCTGAACGGCAAGAAGCTGTCCGAGGTCAAGATCGTGGCATCGGGGGCAGGGGCGGCCGCGATCGCGACGCTGAACCTGCTGGTGTCGATGGGCGCGCAGCGCAAGAACATCTGGGTCTGCGACATCGACGGCCTCGTGCATGAGGGCCGCAACACCACGATGGACCGCTGGAAGGCGGTCTATGCGCAGAAGACCGACAAGCGCACGCTTGGCGACGTCATCGGCGGCGCCGACATCTTCATCGGCCTCTCCGCGCCGGGCGTGCTCAAGCCGGAGATGGCCAAGGCGATGGGTGACAAGCCCCTCATCATGGCGCTCGCCAACCCGACCCCGGAGATCATGCCGGAGGAGGCGCGCAAGGTGCGCCCCGACGCGATGATCTGCACCGGCCGCTCGGACTATCCGAACCAGGTCAACAACGTCCTCTGCTTCCCCTTCATCTTCCGCGGCGCGCTCGATGTCGGCGCCAGCGCCATCAACGAGGAGATGAAGCACGCCGCCGTCGAGGCCATCGCGCAGCTCGCGCGCGAGGCGCCGTCCGATGCGGTGGCGCAGGGTTTTGACACCGGCGAGACGCAAGGCTTCGGCCCGGGTTCGCTGATCCCGAGCCCGTTTGATCCGCGCCTGATCCTGCGCATCGCGCCGGCCGTGGCCAAGGCCGCGATGGAATCGGGCGTCGCGACGCGCCCCATCACCAATTTCGACGAATACACCGCGCTGCTCGAGCGCTTCGCCTTCCGCTCCGGCCTCGTCATGAAGCCGATGTTCGCCAAGGCCAAGACCCAGCCGGTGCGCGTGATCTACGCCGAAGGCGAGGACGAGCGCGTGCTCCGCGCCACGCAAGTGGTGCTGGAAGAAAAGCTGGCGACGCCGATCCTGGTCGGCCGTCCGTCCGTCGTCGAGGCGCGCATCAAGCGCTTCGGCCTGTCGATCAAGGCGGGCAAGGATTTCGACCTCGTCAATCCCGAGGACGATCCGCGCTACCGCTCCTATGTGCAGTCCTATGTCGAGGTCGCCGGCCGCCGCGGCGTGACGCCGGATGCGGCGCGCACGGTGGTGCGCACCAACAACACGGTGATCGCTGCGCTCGCGGTGACGCGCGGGGAGGCGGATGCCATGCTCTGCGGCGTCGAGGGCCGCTACATGAGCCATCTGCGCCATGTTCGCGAAATCGTCGGCTTCTCGCCGGGGATCAGCGACTATGCGGCGCTGGCGCTGCTGATCACCAGCAAGGGTGCCTTTTTCATCGCCGACACGCAGGTCCGTCCCAATCCGAGCGCGGAGGAGCTCGCCGAGATCGCCTCGCTTGCGGCGGTCCACGTCCAGCGCTTCAACATCAAGCCGAAGATCGCCTTCGTCTCGCATTCCGATTTCGGCAGTTACGACACGGAATCCTCGCGCAAGATGCGCCGGGCGACGCAGCTCTTGAAGGAGAAGCATCCGGAAATCGAGGCCGATGGCGAGATGCAGGGCGATACCGCACTCTCCGCCGCCGCCCGCCGCATGGTGTTGCCGCACTCCAAGCTCGAGGGCGAGGCGAACATCATGATCATGCCGACCCTCGACACCGCCAACGTCGCCTATCAGATGATCAAGTCGCTCGCAGACGCGCTCCCCGTCGGCCCGATCCTGGTCGGCCCGGCGCGCCCCGCGCATATCCTCACCCCCTCGGTGACGGCGCGCGGCATCCTCAACATGACGGCGGTCGCCGTGGTCGAAGCGCAGGAGCGTGCGGCGCGGCAGCAGCCGACGTTGTTCACGTAGGGCGGGCGCGTCGCTTTTACCCTCTGCCCTTGCGGGAGAGGGTGGCTCGCTGCGGAGCGGCGAGACGGGTGAGGGGTCTCTCTCCGCGAGCACCTCTCACAATGAGTTCGCGGATGGATACCCCTCATCCGGCGCTTCGCGCCACCTTCTCCCGCAAGGGGAGAAGCGACACCGTCTGTCCCGCCAACTTTTGAATTACTTTCAGTTCTCCATTTCCCCGTTTGAAAACCGCAAGCGGACTCTTCATAATCCCTCGCGCGTCCCGTGCTTAGCGCTTTGCCAAGAGGCCGATCATGCCAGCGTTCGTGACTTTCGGGCGGATCCTGTTCGCCGTGCTGTTCATCTACACGGGCGCGACCAAGCTCTTCGCCATCCAGGCGACGGCCGACTTCATCGCCACCAAGATCGTGGTGCCCGAAATCATTGCGCCTTACGCCAAGCAGGTCGAGACGGCGACCGCGATGACCACGCCGCAACTCCTGGCGATCGCTGTCGGTGGGCTCGAGATCATCGCGGGGCTGATGATCGCGCTGAATTTCGGCGCGCGCTTGTTCGCGATGCTGCTGATCATCTACGTCGCGGTCGCGACCGTGCTGTTCTACGATTTCTGGAACCAGGCGCCGCCGGACAACGCCAAGATGCTGGTCGACGCGCTCAAGAACCTCTCGATCATCGGCGCGCTGTTCATGATCATGGGCTATGGCCGCGCCACGCGCTCGGCCGAGACGGCCTACGGGGACGTGTAGCGCCCGCAGCCCTAAAGCGCGATGAGATTTGGATGAATCGTCATCGCGCTTTAGGTTGTTGTATACGCATGATCTTTCCGGAAAACCGCTTCGCACTTTTCGGGATCATGCTTTAGACCACCCTGCGCCACGGCGTGACCGTGACGTCATGCGCCGCGTCGAGCAGATACGGCGTGCCCGCCTTCATCCCATGTGAGGCCAGCACCTCGTGCGGCGTCCGCGCCGGCACGCCGACAAAACAGCCTTCGCCGCCGGGCAGCCGCACATGCGGGGCTTCCGACAGCCAGAACGTGTCGTAGCGGTCCATGAACATGTCGAACACGACGGGGCCGCCGATGACCGCGACGGTGCCGGAGCCGACGTCGGCAAAAGCGCAGGCTTCCTCGAAGCTCGCGTGATCCGGATTCCACAGCGTCGCCTTCGGCATTTCAGGGTCGACGGTGAGCGCCTTGATCTTGCGGGTCAGGATCAGGCGCTTGCGCTTCGGCGAATTCGGCTGCTGCTCGTGCGAGCGACGGCCGTGCACGATCAGCGCCGCGCGATCGAGCGCCTGCTCGAAGAACAGCTTGTCGCCTTCGAACTTCAGGCTTTCCGGCATGATATGTGTCGGATCCGCGAGCATGCCGTCCGCGGAGACGATGACGTAGCCTTCGATATGGAAAGACAATGGCCTTCTATTCGGAAACGGTCGTCACCACCGAATTGACAGGGCGCTGGCTCACCGTCGGCAGCTTGACGTCCTTGAGCAGTTCCTGGTCGTACTCGGGCAATGTCGAGGCCGGGAATTTGGCGCGCATCGCCACCACCTTATAGCCACCGGCCTTCAGGCGCTTGAGCAGTTCGGGCAGGGCTTCCGCGGTGTGCCTCTGGAAGTCGTGCATCAGGACGATGCCCTTGCCCTTGGCATCGAGCTTCTTCATCACGGTCTCCACCACCTTCTCGGGCTTGGAGGCCTTGAAGTCGAAGGAGTCGATGTCGCAGGAGAAGATCGCCGTGTTGCGGTTGCCGAGATAGGTGACCATCTCCGGCGGATGCTGGAGCGCCGGGAAGCGGAAGAACGGCGAGGGCGCAATGCCGCCGAGCGCCCACTTCACCGCGGAAAGGCCCTTCTCGATCTCTTCCTTGCGCTGCGCTTCCGTGAGCTTCTTGTTGTTGAGATTGGCGTGCGACCAGGTGTGGGTGCCCACGGTATGGCCGGCCGCATAGACCTGCTTCAGGATCTCGGGCTCATAGGTCGCGTGCTTGCCGATGGAGAAGAAGATGCCGGTGGTGCATTCGTCCGCGAGCGCCTTCAGCACCGCTGGCGTGTTCTTGGGCCAGGGGCCGTCGTCGAAGGTCAGCACCACCTCCTTGTCGCGCAGGAAGTCGAGCTCCTTGAAATGCTCGAAGCCGAAGCCGGGACCGCCCGTGGTGTCGATCTCGACGGTACGGGTGACGCCGAGTGCGCCCGGCGTGTTGCAGGCCGCGCGCGCCGGCTGCGGCGCCTGTTTGGGCGGGGGCGGATTGACGAAGCCCGCTGGCGCGGCGGCCGTTGCGGGAGCCGCAGCGGGCGCAGAAGCAGCCGGCGCTGCCGCCGGTGCGGCTTGCGTCGCGGCCGCGGGTTTGGCGGCGGGGGTCTGCGACCATGCCGCGCCCGTCATGCCTAGAGACATTGCGCTTGCCAAAATCAGTCCTGCCGCCACACGCATGGTGTTGTCCTCGAGATTGATCCCGTTGTTCCGCCGCAGCTTTTTCGCCTTCGGCAAAACCATCCTGCCCCAAACGATCCTAGCCTAGATGGTGGGCCCTCGCCATTGCAACGGCTGTTTGGCGCCCCCACCACAATTGTGCCCAACCGGATTGGGGCGCGCCTTCGTCAACTGTCGGCCAGCGCCTTGGCAACGGCCGTCTTGATTCGCGTGTCCGCCGGTTCGACCGCCGACGGAAAGACCTCGGCGATATAGCCGTCGCGACCGATCAGGTATTTGTGGAAGTTCCAGCGCGGAACCTCCCTTGGCCGCGCGTCGGCAGCCCATTTGTAGAATGGATGCGCCTTCGATCCGACGACCACTGCCTTGGCTGCGATGGGGAAGGTAACGCCGTATTGGTGATGTGCGGTCTCGGTGATCTCGCTAGTGCCGCCGGGCTCCTGTCCGCCGAAATCGTTGGAGGGCACGCCAATCACGGTGAACCCGCGCACGCGAAACTCGCTCCAGAGCTCTTGCAGGCCGGCATATTGCGGGGTGTAGCCGCACAGCGAGGCCGTGTTGACCACCAGCAGCGGCTTGCCGGTGAACGCGGCAAGGCGGATGTCGTCACCGAATAAGGCGGGGAAGGTGAAGGCGTAGGCCGAAACCCGGCTCATGCCGCCATCGGCGAGCGCACGCGTTGCCGGCGCCAGCGTGCCGGCCAGCGCTGCGATCAGCATGGTCCTGCGGTTCATCATCGCGGCGTCCCCCCGGAATGATCCGGCCGCATGTTACTCCGCCGACGCGATCGGCCTCGTCAACACCGCGTTATCGGGACGGCCGGACTTTTGTTTTGACGCATTTTCTTGACGCGAACCGGTACCCACTTCGCTCGAAAACGCTTTAGTACAGGCGAACGATGAAATCGGTGCCTTCGCCGGTCTCGCCCTGGTTGATGCCCTGGTCGGAGACGATGATCGAGCCGCCGGAGGTCAGCATCTCGTTGATTTTCGCCATGGTGTCGGCGGGGACCGAGATGCGGTCGAGGGCCTCAGCCGGGCTGTCCGGCGTGACCACGGGCTTGGCTGTAACAGGCTTGGCGGCAACGGGGATCACGGCGGCGCCGGGCTGGCGGCGCGTCATACGGCTGTCGTCCTCGCGTGCCGCGGAGCGAGCCGTGACCGGCAGCGACACCACCGACCAATGCAGCGCATTGGCATCGGTCTTGTCGACCTCGGCGGTGAAGACATGCGTGCCCAGCGGCCGGTCGCTCGCCGCGATCGTCACGGGCACTTCGAACAGCGGCGCAAAGTTCTGCCGCACGTAGAGCTTGGCATCCTTGCGGCTGATGAAGACGGCGATCTGGCCGGCCCGCTTGGGTGCTTCCGGCTTTGCGGCCGGGGCGGGATCCGCGACGCGGGTCTCGTCCTTTTTCACGTCGGGCGCGGCAGCCGTCACGGCCGCGTCTGGCTTCTTCGCGGTGTCGGCCGTTTCAGTCTTGGCTGGTTCGGTTTTCGCCGGCTCGGACTTCGCGATTTCAGACTTCGGCGCATCCGCCGGTTCGGTCTTCGCAGCCTCGACCTTGTCGTCAGTGGTGGAAGTTGCTTTGGGTGCTTCCGCGGCCTCAGTGGGCTTGGCGTCGGCGTTCGCCGGCTTGGCGGCTTCTTCCGACTGCGGCTTGGCCACGACTTCGGCCGTCTTGGTCTCGGACTTGTTGGTCTCGGACTTGGCCATCGTCTCGGCCTTGTCGGCTGGCACGGCGGCTTCCTCGCGGGCCGACGCTTGGCCCGTCGTCACATCCGACATCACGGTGTGGCCGACCGACGAGCGCAGCTCGAGCACGCCGTCAGCGCTGGCGGTCCTAGTCTCGGCCGGCTTGGCTTCAGTGATCTTGGCGGCCGCGCCCTTGTCGGCCTTGTCGCCGGCATTGGTCTGCGGTTCGAGGCTGGCCGCGGGCTGCGGCGGCACGCGCACGGAGGCGAGCAGGGGATGCTGGAAGCTGTGCGGCGTCATCTCGCCGGGCGAGACGATGACGCGCGCACCCATCCTGGTCCAGTTCCACATCTTCACGGCGAACGACATCGGCATGCGGATGCAGCCGTGAGAGGCCGGATAGCCCGGCAGCACGCCGGCATGCATCGCGACGCCGGACCAGGTGATCCGCTGCATGTACGGCATCGGCGCGCCGCTATAGATGTTGGAATGGTGGAATTTGTGCTTCTGGATGACGCTGAACACACCCATCGGCGTCGAGTGGCCCTTCATCCCCGTCGACACCGGAGATTCCGCGAACACGCCATTGGTGTCGTAGACGGTGACCTTCTGCCGATCGATCGAGACGACGATGACGAGCGGCCCTTGCGGCTTCGTGCCGGCTTCCTTCTCGGCGACGACTTCTTTTTTCCTATTGGAGGCGCCGTGCTTCGTCGGCTTCTGTCGCGGCTGTTCAAAATGCCGCTCCTGCCGCCCGTAGGACCCGTCGGAATAGTCCGTCCAGTAATAAAACGCGGCTTCAGCCTGGCTCGCCGTACCGATCGCACCTGCCGCCGTCAAAATGGCGACCTGCCAAAGTCGCGTCGGCTTGGCAGAAAAACCAGACCCGTTCACGCTATTCATCCTCGAATCCATAGTCCAAATCATTAGTCTCTCAGAGGGGATACGCGTTCACCAGCAGGGTGGTTCTGCCATCAGCTACATTTGTCCAAAGCGTAGCAAAAAAGCCTCACGGAGCGGTAAACGGCGGCCGTGCCCCGCGGCCGGTCGTCTTCCTGAGCGGCGACCTGATGCCTACATTGCCGGGACTAGGTACCGGAGAACTTCATGTCATCTCGTTTCCCCGGTCTTTCCGGCATCCGCTTGAAAGGCCTCGCTTTATTCCTCCTGGCTCTGACCGTGCCGGTGGCGTCCGCCTCGGCTGCCGACGAGCCCGATCTGATCTTCCGCCGCTCGACCGTGTTCAAATGGATGAGCCCGAACGACAAGCTCGCGACCTATGGCCTCGACGACCCCGAGGTCGAGGGCGTCGCCTGTCATTTCACGGTACCGGAGAAGGGCGGCTTCAAGGGCTGGCTCGGCCTTGCGGAGGAGGTCTCGGACATCTCGCTGGCCTGCCGCCAGGTCGGCCCGATCAAGTTCAAGACCAAGATGGAGCAGGGCGACGACATGTTCCGCCAGCGGCGCTCGCTGTTCTTCAAGAAGATGCAGATCGTGCGCGGCTGTGACACCAAGCGCAACGTGCTGGTCTACATGGTCTATTCTGACAAACTGATCGAGGGCTCGCCGAAGAATTCGACGTCGACCGTGCCGATCATGCCGTGGGGACCGGCGGACCCGAACGTCCAGAAGTGCGGCGAATTCTTCACCCAGTGACGCGCTTGCGTTCACTCGGTGACGACAGCGCGGCCGGTGCGGGGTTTCGCAAGGTGTGAGCCCGTGAGCCGCACGAATGTCTGCGGCGCGGCCTCAAAGCCGCGGCTCGATTGCAGCGCCATTTCGCCTGACGAGGTGGCGCTGCCGCGAACGGGTCTTTGATCTCCGCGGTCCGTCCGCTGGTCCGCGTCGCGCGGCGCTGCGCGATCTTCCGCCGTCATGATGGCCATTCCTCACGTGAACGCGCCCGGTGATCCGGGCGTCTCGGTTTCGATGGCTTGGGTCGCAGCCAAAGCGTCCAGGGTTCGACAGGCCCAGCCTTCGTTTGGTTTCTCTTCAGCAGAAAAACGTAAAACGCATGTGAAGCATGTGAGGCGGCAGCATGACGGCGCCTGCGTCCGGCGCAGTTTGAAGCCGGATCGGGAACTTGCCGGGCCACTTTGGGTACGGGCACGGCCATCTGAAAAGATTGAGGTTTTCGGTCGAATGTTTCGTCGCGCCGGGGCCGACGAAACAATTCTCACGGAGACGAAACCATTTTCCGTTTTTGGCGCATCACGCGCGAAACCGCCCGTGGTTATCAGCTGCACACGACGACGGCGCAACGCCGGGGACGGATTTCGGAGACAAGACCATGCGCTCGCTCAGCTTCATCCTTGCCTTCGGTTTCGTGCTGGCCGACGCCTCGTTCGCAGGCACCCCGGACGGCAACCTGCCGGGTGTCGGCACCTTCCAGTACAGCGGCTCGCCGGTCACCGACACGGCATCGCAGCCGATCGTGGTCGCCGCGCGCTTCTGATCGCCAGCAAGAAAAATCAGCCGATAAAGGCCATCATGTTCCTTCGTGTCTGCGCCGCAGCATTTATGTCCCTGCTGACGATCAGCTCCGTCCAGGCGCAGGTGCGCGCGCCCTCCAGGCTACCGGATCCACGCAGCGAATTCGTGCGCCAATGCGCGCCGCGGATGCTCGGGCGCTGGGAGCATCCGGAGGAAGTCTGCGGCTGCCTGCACGATCATGCTGCCGCCGTCGTCGAGGACCGCGATTTGCGCGAGGCGCTGCTGCGCGGCATCAGCGAGACCGGCGTGCCGACGATCGAGACCGATTGGGTGCCGACCTCCAAGCAGGGCGAGATCGGCCCGACCTTCACCAAGATCGCCAAGCCGACCCTGCAGTGCATGTTCGATCCGGCGAAGTCGTAGCTACTTCGTCTTCGGACCGTGCCGCGGCACGCATGAGCTCGTGCGCGAGACGCCCTTGTCGGTCATTTTCGCGCCGCGCACTTCCTTGACCTGTCCGGCGGGGCAGGTTCCGTCGTCCACCTGCACGCGCTGGCCGAGCTTGAGGTCGGTGATGTCCTGTTCACGTCCGATGGTGACGGCGGAGGCCGCCGTGGCGAGCGCGACGGAGATCAGGAGCGAGAGGCAGGCTGCACGACGTAGAAGCATGATCAAAGGTCCCGGCATCGATGCCGCAATGTAGGGACGGGACGGCGATTCTGATAGTGAAGGTTCGTCACGCCCGCCGGGCCGATTTGCTTCTCGCACGCAAGGCGGCGCGCGAATCCCGCGCGAGCCGTTCCGCTGATGCCACGAGCTTCGGAACCGCATGCCCGGAAAATCCCAGCACGAACCCGGGCAGGGGGCGGGCGCGCGAATAAGTGTCGGCGAGTAGCCAGCCCTCCGCGCCGGCGGCCTGCTTGGCCTCTGTCGCCACCGATAGATCGACCGATGAATCGAACCGGGCGACGAGGTGCAGGCCCTGCGACGGCACCGGCACCGACAGCGCGCCATCGGATGCAGCTTCCAGCGTTTCGGCCAGCGCATCGCGCGCCTCGCGATAAAGCTTTCGCACCCGCTTCAGGTTTGCCGCGAAGGCGCCGGAATTGAGCATGTCGGCCACCGCGCCCTCCATCAGCGTGCCGGGAAAGCGGTCGAGCGCGGCGCGCGCAGCCGTGACGTCGCCAATCAAGCGCTCGGGCAGGGCGCAATAGCCGATGCGCAGGCCCGGAAACAGCGTCTTGGCGAACGTGCCGAGGTAGATCACGCGCTGGAGGTGGTCGATGCCGGCGAGCGACATCAGCGGCGCGCCGTCATAGCGGAACTCGCTGTCGTAATCGTCCTCCAGCACGAACGCGCCGGCCTGTTTCGCCCAATCGAGCAGCTCGAGCCGCCGGGGCATCGACATCTGCACGCCGAGCGGAAACTGATGCGACGGCGTGACATAGGCCGCGCGCGCGGACGGCGCCGCCACGCGCCCCTTGGCGACGCGCATCCCGTGCTCGTCCACGGGAACGGGCACGGCGCGATAGCCGCAATGGGCGATGGTTTTTCGTGCGGCGGGGTAGCCGGGGTCTTCGCACCAGACCTGATCGTTCGGTTTGAGGATTGCGCTCAGCACGATGCGGAGCGCGTGCAACGTGCCTGATGTCAGCATGATCTGGTCGGGGTCGCAGCGCAGGCCCCGCGCCGACAGCAGGTGATCGGCGATCGCGGCGCGCAGCTCGCGGCTGCCGCGGGGATCGCCGTAATGCAGATGCTCGGACCCGAAGGCGCGCATGCGACGGCCGACGAAGGCGCGGAAGCGCTGCACCGCGCGTTCGTCGATATGGGTGCAGCCGAGCGCGAATGCGCCTTGCCCGGGCGTTTCGACGATGATTTTCGGCTTCCTCGGTCCGGCCGCGCGTGCAGGGATGCGTGCGGTGACGAACGTTCCGGAGCCGACGGTTGCGTCGGCAAAGCCATCGGCGATCAGCCGCTCATAGGCGGTGACGACTGCGTTGCGGCGGAAGCCCGTCTGCTTCGCCAGCGTCCGCGAGGGCGGCAGCGGCTCGCCCGGCTTGACGAGGCCGGAGACGATCATCTCGCACAGCGCCTGGTACAACCGATGCGCGGCGGAGGCACCTGGCGTGATGTGCGCCCCGGTGAGATCGAGCGGCAGCTCGGCCTTTGTCGGCAAGGAAGACCTGGTCGGCAAGGAAGACTTGGTCGGCAAGGAAGACTTGGCCGGCGAGGGCGCCAAATTGGTCGAAATTTTTCGCATGGAATTGGCACTATCGCAGACCAAATGGGCCGCTACAACTCTCCTGGAATTGTTCCAATCCCGACAGGAGCGGCCGTGAGCCAGACCGACAGCCCAAATTCCTACCCGACATCGGCGCGCAACCAGGTGAAGCGCCGTCACGACCGCGGCTTCTACGATCACGAGACCGTCCATCGCATCCTGGATTCCTCGATGCTGTGCCATGTCTCCTATGCGATCGACGGCCAGCCCTATTGCACGCCGACCTTCTTCTGGCGCGAGGGGACCAAGCTGTACTGGCACGGCAGCAGCGCAAGCCGCATGCTGCGTAACCAGACCAGGGGCGAGCGCGTGTGCCTGACGGTCGCGCATCTCGACAGCCTCGTGCTCGCGCGCTGCGGCTTCAACCATTCCGCCGACTATCGCGCGGTGATGGCATTCGGCACCGCCTATCTCGTCACCGATCCCGATGAGAAGGAGCGAGCGGTGATTGCCATGGTCGATCGCTTCTTCCCGGATCGCACCGCGAGCCTGCGGGCGAGCAACACCCAGGAGATCAAGGCGACGTCGTTCATCGCGATGGAGATCGAGGAAGCCTCGGCCAAGGTCCGCGCCAAGGGCGTGGCTGATGATGACGAGGACTACGCATTGCCGATCTATGCCGAACGCATCCCGGTTCGCACCGTGCTCGGCGCGCCGGAGCCGTGTGCGCGGCTGCTCGACGGCGTCACGCGACCCGCGACGCTGAATGGCTATTCGGAAGGCCGGCTGCTCGAAGATGCATTGCGGGATGCCTATTTTGCAGAGTACCCGAACGGCTGAAATCGGCTAGCTTGCGCGCTCCTTGGGAACCATTGGAATGCCTGGAGTTGCCTGATGAATGCCGAAACGCAGCAGAGAATCCTCGACGCCGTCGATGCCGGCTTCGAGGCCCAGCTTGCGACCACACGCGATTTCGTTGCGATCCCCTCGACGCGTGGTGCCGAGGGTCCGTGCCAGGACATGATCGGAGACCTCCTGCGCGAGCGCGGCTATGAGGTCGACGACTGGCACATCAATGTCGACGATCTCAAGGATCTGCGCGGCTTCGGGCCGATCGAGCACGATTTCTCCAAGGCGCGCTCGGTGGTGGGCACCTACCACCCGCAAACCAATGGCGGCAAGTCGCTGATCCTCCAGGGCCACTGCGACGTGGTGCCCGCAGGCCCCCTGGAATTGTGGGACACGCCGCCGTTCTCGCCCGTCATCAAGGACGGTAAGATGTTCGGGCGCGGCGCCTGCGACATGAAGTCCGGCACGATCGGCGCGCTCTACGCGCTGGATGCGATCAAGGCTGCGGGCCTCAAGCCGACCGCGCGGATCCACTTCCAGTCCGTGATCGAGGAGGAGAGCACCGGCGTCGGCGCGCTCTCGACGCTGCAGCGCGGCTATCGCGCCGATGCCTGCTTCATTCCGGAGCCGACCGGCGGCAAGATGGTGCGCTCGCAGGTCGGCGTCATCTGGTTTCGCCTGCGGGTGAAGGGCCATCCGACCCATGTCGCGTTCGCAGGCTCCGGCGCCAACGCGATCATGGCGGCGTATCATCTGATCCAGGCGCTGCAAAAGCTCGAGATCGAATGGAACGAGCGCGCCAAGGCTGACAGGCATTTCAAGACGCTCAACCATCCCATCAACTTCAACCCCGGCATCATCAAGGGCGGTGACTGGGCCTCCAGCGTCCCGGCCTGGTGCGACGTCGATTGCCGCATTGCCGTTCTGCCGGGCTGGTCGATCGTCGATCACCAGAAGGAGATTGCGGCCTGCGTCGCGGCCGCCGCGCGCAACCACCGCTTCCTCGCCAACAATCCGCCGGAGATCGAATGGTCGGGCTTTCTGTCGGAAGGCTATGAGTTGACCGACGCCGCCGCGCCGGAAGCCGCATTCGGCAAGGCGTTCGGCAGGGTCTATGGCGGTGCGGTCGAGGACCTCATCTTCACCGCGCTCACCGACACCCGATTCTACGGCCTCAACCATGGCATCCCGAGCCTGTGCTTCGGCGCCAGCGGCGGCGAGATGCACGGCTTCAACGAATTCGTCGACCTGGAGTCGCTGAAGAAGACGACCAAGGCGATGGCGCTGTTCGTCGCGGAATGGTGCGGAGTGGAGAAAGCGTAGCTCTCTCCTCTGTCACGAACACGTAGGGTGGGCAAAGGCGCTCTTGCGCCGTGCCCACCATCCTTCCTCAATCTCAAACGAAATGGTGGGCACGCTTCGCTTTGCCCACCCTACGGCCTCTCGGCTAGGGCGTCCGCTGCCCGAAACAGGGGCTCCGCCAAATCCTTTAAGCTTAAAAGAAAGACTAGGATGCTGCCCTGACCGGTGGCAGACTGGCATCTGGTTCGCCGGAGAGTCCTCGGGAGTCACAATGCGCGATTGGGATGATGCTTACGCCAATTCGGCCCATATCCCGGGGTCGGACAAGATGCCGGCACAATGGGTCGAGCGCGCGGCGGCCTATCGCGCCGGACTGAAGAATTTTCGTTCCGACATCGCCTACGGCTCCGGGGAGCGTCAGCGTCTCGACCTGGTCCTGCCCGATGGCGACAGCAAGGGCCTCGTCGTCTTCGTCCACGGCGGTTACTGGATGCGCTTCGACAAGTCGACCTGGACTGATCTGGCCGAAGGCGCGCGGCATCACGGCTGGGCAATGGCGCTGCCGAGCTATACGCTGACGCCGGCCGCGCGCATCTCCGACATCACCGCCGAGATCGCCGCGGCGATTGCCAAAGCCGCATCGCTCATCTCCGGGCCGATCCGGCTCGCCGGCCACTCCGCCGGCGGCCATCTCGTCACGCGGATGCTGTGCGACGACAGCCGGCTCGAATCCGCCGTCTACAACCGCATCGCTGGCACGCTCTCGATCAGCGGGCTGCATGATCTGCGTCCGCTGCTGAAAACGAAGATGAACGAGACGCTGCGCATGACGATGGAGGAGGCGACGCTCGAGAGCGCGGCGCTGCATCTGCCGCGCGGACATTCGCCCGTCACCGCCTGGGTCGGCGGCAGCGAGCGGCCGGAATTCATCCGCCAGTCCGACCTGATGGCCAATGTCTGGACCGGCTTCGACGTGCCGACGCGCCTCGTCGTCGATCCCGGGCTCAACCATTTTACCGTGATCGACGCTCTCAAGGATCCGTCGTCGTCGATCACCGCGCGCCTGATCGGCCTCGACTGACGAGGCTGGAAAGATCGATCGAAAGGGCCTGTCATGACGTCCAGCGATTACGATCCCACGAGCGAAGGCGCCGAGACCGATTTCGGCCGGCGCATGTCCTATGGCGACTATCTGGCGCTGGACGCGATCCTCGGTGCGCAGCATCCACTGTCGGAAGCGCATGACGAGATGCTGTTCATCATCCAGCACCAGACCACGGAGCTGTGGATGCGGCTCGCCATCCACGAGCTCAGCGCCGCGCGCCGCGCCATCGCCAGGGACCAGGTGCAGCCTGCGATGAAGATGCTGGCGCGGATGTCGCGCATCTTCGAGCAGCTCAACAATGCCTGGGATGTGCTGCGCACCATGACCCCGAGTGAATACACGCGCTTCCGCTCGCAACTCGGCCAGTCCTCGGGCTTCCAGTCGCGCCAATACCGGCTGATCGAATATCTGCTCGGCAACCGCAACCACGCCATGCTGAAGCCGCACGCGCACGATTCCGAGACGACGAAGCTGCTCGAGGCCGAGCTCGCGACGCCCAGCCTCTACGACGAGGTGCTGCGGCTCGCCGATCGCAACGGGCTGAAGATGCCGGCCACCGTGCTGGCGCGCGATGTTCGCGAGACGCACAGCTTCAATGAGGGCGTACTGCAGGCCTGGCGCGTCGTCTATGAGGCGCCCGAGACGCACTGGATGCTCTACGAGCTCGCCGAGAAGCTGGTCGATTTCGAGGATTATTTCCGCCGCTGGCGCTTCAACCACGTGACGACGGTCGAACGCGTCATCGGCTTCAAGCGCGGCACCGGCGGTACCGGCGGCGTCAGCTATCTCAAGCGCATGCTGGAGGTCGAGCTGTTTCCCGAACTCTGGCGCGTCCGCACGATTCTGTAGAAGTGCCCAAGAAAATGTCTATGACCAGATATCGCGTCTATGACGACACCAAAGCGCTGTTCCATCTGCCTGAAGGTGTGATCTATCTCGACGGCAATTCGCTCGGCGCGCTGCCGCTGGGCGTTGCCGAGCGCGTCCACCGCGTCATCACAGACGAATGGGGCAACGAGCTGATCCGCGCCTGGAACAGTGCGGGCTGGTACGCCCAACCGCGCCATGTCGGCGATCGCATTGCCCGGCTGATCGGCGCGGAAGCCGGCTCAGTGATGGTCGGCGACACGCTGTCGCTCAAGGTCTATCAGGCGCTCGCCGCCGCGCTCGACATGAACGCATCGCGCAAGGTCGTACTATCAGACACCGGCAATTTCCCGACCGATCTCTACATGGCCGAGGGCTTGATCGCGACGCTCGGGCGCGGCCATCAGTTGCGCCTGGTGGCGCCGGAAGAGATCGAAGCTTCGCTGTCGGAAGAAATCGCGGTGCTCTACATCACCGAGGTCGACTACCGCACCGGACGCCGCCACGACATGGCGAAGCTGACGGCAAGGGCGCATGCGCTCGGCATCGTCACGGTCTGGGATCTCGCCCATTCGGCCGGCGCGCTGCCGGTCGATCTCGCGGGCTGCGGCGTCGATTTCGCCGCGGGCTGCACCTATAAATATCTCAACGCCGGCCCCGGCGCTCCGGCCTTCCTCTATGTCGCGCCGCGCCACGCCGACAGCGCGCGCGCCGCTTTGTCGGGGTGGATGGGCCACGCAAAACCGTTCGCGTTCGAACTCGCTTATGCGGCTGCCGGCGGCGTCGAACGCATGCGCGTCGGCACGCCGCCGGTGCTGGCGATGGCAGCGCTGGAGGCCTCGCTGGACATCTGGGATCGCGTCGACATGGCAGAGGTTCGCGCGCGCTCGCTGGCGCTCTGCGATCTCCTGATCGCCGAGGTCGAGCGCCGCTGTCCATCTCTGAAGCTGGTCACCCCGCGCGCGCATGAGCACCGCGGCTCACAAGTCTCCTTCGCCTTCGACGGCGGCTACGCCGCCATGCAGGCGCTGATCGCCCGCGGCCTCATCGGCGACTTCCGCGCGCCCGACATCATGCGGTTCGGCCTCACGCCGCTGTATATCGGCGAGAACGAGATCGTGCGCGCGGCTGAGATCATCGAGGAGGTGATCGCAGGGGAGGTGTGGCGGCAGCCGGAGTATCAGGTCGTGAATGCGGTGACGTGAGTTCTGCCGTGCCCCGGACGCAGCGCAGCAACGCTAACGCATTGCGGCGCGTCCGGGACACGAGAGCGTCGGCGGTCGCGCTACCTGCATTCACTCCCACAACGCTGTCACGATCGCATCGAGCCCATCCGTCAGCGCCGCAGGTCCAGGCTGGAGGATGATCGGCGATTTGATCTCGACGATGCGGCCGTTACGCACTGCCGGAATTTCACTCCAGCCCTCGCGCGCGCGGATGCGGGCGGGTACGACCTTCTTGCCGCACCATGACGCCAGGATCAAATCCGGCGCTGCCTCGCGTACCGCCTCCGCCGAAACGATACGATCCTTCGCCGCCTGCCGATGTCGCAGCTCCGGAAACACATCCTCACCTCCGGCGATCTCGATCAGCTCGGACACCCAGCCGATACCGGAGATCAGCGGATCATCCCATTCCTCGAAATAGACCTTTGGCCGCGGCGAGGGGCGGGGTGTTGCGGCAATCGCGGCAAGGCGCCGCTCAAGACCTTGCGCGAGTTCCTCCGCGCGTTCCGCCGCGCCGACCAGGGCACCTAGCGCGCGGATCATCGCCAAGATTCCGGCGACGTCGCGCTGGTTGAAGACGTGGACGTCGATGCCTGCGCGGACGAGATCGGCGACGATGCCGGCCTGGAGATCGGAGAAGGCCAGCACCAAGTCCGGTTCCAGCGCCAGGATTTTTGGAATGTCCGCAGAGACGAAGGCCGACACCCGTGGCTTCTCCCGCCGCACCTGCGGCGGACGGACGGCATAGCCGGACACGCCGACGATGCGGTCCTGCCCGCCAAGCAGATAGAGCGTTTCGACCGTCTCTTCGGTCAGGCAGACGATGCGGCGGGGCGGGAAGTGGCGCATGAGAGGAGCATATGCGCAAATGCGGGCGCCGATGTCAGCAGAGCGATTACCTCGGACGTCATTGCTTTGCCGCGCGGGGCAATTCACGCTGGGACAACAAGGAATTGGGAGGAGATCCGATGACGCCGCTCGAAAAACTTAAAGCGATGAAGATGCCGTTCGCCGAGCTCAAGGGCGTCGAGTTCGTCGAGGCCGACAAGGACCGCGTGGTGGCGCGGATGACGGTCCGACCCGAACTCTGCACGCTCCACCACACCATCCATGGCGGCGCGGTGATGGCGCTGGCGGATTCCGTCGGTGCAGCGGCAACCGTGATCAACCTGCCTGAGGACGCCAAGGGCACCACCACGCTCGAAAGCAAGACCAATTTCATCGGTGGGGCGAAGGAGGGAACCACGGTCATCGCCACCGCGACCCCGGTCCATCGGGGCCGCCGGACCCAGGTCTGGACCACCCGGCTGGAGACCGAGGACGGTAAATTGGTAGCGGTCGTGACTCAGACGCAGCTGGTTCTCGTATGAATACGGGGCCTTGATTTTGTTAACGAATTAGTCGCTTCCGCTGCTTCTAACTTGGGCAGGTTCCCGTCTTGAAAAATTTATTGCGACGCACAATATAGGGGGCCTAGGGATTCGAACGCCTCCTCGAGGGACACCAAGAGGAGTTTTGACGTGGTACTTGAAGACACCGTTCGCGCGCCGTCTGTTCCGGGCTATGTGCGGACCTTGAGCCAGCAGGAAGAATTGCCGCTTCTGCGCGATCACCTGCTCAGACTCGATGCCGCAAGTCGGCACGACCGTTTCAACGGCTTTCTCGATGACAGCTTTATCGAGCGCTATGCCGCCCGCTGTGCCGAGGATGGCACCGTGATCGTCGCCTATATCGTCGATGGCATGGTCCGCGGTGCGGCCGAGCTGCATCCGCCGGAGGGCGATTCGCTGCCCGAAGTTGCCTTCAGCGTGGAAGCCTCGGCGCGACGCCAGAACGTCGGCACCGTGTTGTTCAGCCGACTGATCGCGGAGGCGCGCTGGAAGGGCTACAAGCGCTTGCGCATCACCACCGGCGCCGAGAATCACGCGATGCGGGCACTCGCCAGGAAGTTCGGCGCGCATCTGCAGTTCCGCCATGGCGAATCGACCGGCACGATTGATCTCGTCAAGACGACCGAAGCCGAGCTCGCCGATCTCGCGGCCTCGCCCTTCAAGGCCGGTCGCGCGATTCTCAGCTTCAATTCGACCTGCTGGAAGATCATCTCCAGCATGTATGGCAATCGCGCCGCCTGAACGAAGAGCGGAGCGGAATCAAAAAGCGGACCGGCAAAACCGGTCCGCTTTCGTATTGGGAGCAGGGAATTAAGCGCTCAGGTGCCAGTGCGCGTGGCGGCACTGAAGCGGCGGACGACGCGGCGTTCGACCACCACCGAGCGCTGCGCGCCCTGTTCGCCGGCGATCACGCGCGTGGCGGTGATGCGGCTGTTGGTCCGCGCCTGCTTCTTGACCTCGGCCTGCACAACATCGAGCGGCATTCCCATCAGAGCTGCGGCGATCTCGGCCTGCTGCTCATGGTCGTCGGTAATGCCGACGGCGGCAAAGATCGCCTCGTCCAGGGTGGGCGGGTCGTGGCGGACGCGCCGCGTGCCGTACTTGGTATTCCAGTCTGCGCTCATGGGGGCCTCGTTTCGATCCCGGATACCTAGTGTCGCCTATGTTGCATTGCAATATGAATTTCGTGTGGCATCTCAGCTATTCACGGCTTGCATCGATCCCGTGTCAGGCCGGTGACGGAGCACCTGCGTCGGCCCCAATTTTTTGCTGGGGCCAGCGTTTCAGCGCGGCATGTCCGGCCTCGGTCAGCCCGTAGATTCCCCGGTCCGCGCGTTCGAACCAGCCATACACATTGTTAAGCAAGATCTTGCCGGCATCGGGACAGCGTTCGCGCAATTCGCGCACCCGCCGCGGACCGTCGGCGAGCGCCGATGCGCAGGCCAGCGCCTGCTGCCGATAGGCCGTCATGATCGGTGAGCGCGTGCTGCCGCCGAGCACGGGATCGCCCTGGCGGCGCTGGTGTTCGGCAACGAGACGCGAGCGCACTTTCGGCTCGCGGCGGGGCGCTGCGGTTGGCGGCTTCACCAGCACCTCGACCTGGCCGCGGTCGGTCACCCCGAGCATGCCGAAGCCGAGGCGGCGGCACAGATTGCGATAGCGCGCATCGCTCTCGCGCCCCTTGCCGCGGATCGACATCTTGGCCGCAATCCAGATCTCGTCGCCGGCCGGCGCGCGGTCGACGGCCTGGAGGATCAGCTCGAGATTGAAGGCGAGCTTGAGCTCGCCGATCACCACCACGGGCGGATCGCCGGCGCTGAGGCCGACGAGATCGCAGCCGCCGATCTCGCCCTTGACCGTGAAGCCGAGCTCTTCGAGGAAGCGTTTGACGGGCAGATAAAGCGCGGTTTCCAAAGGAACCTTCCGAGTGTGACGTTCGATCGGAGAATCAGTTGCCGGCAGTCTAGCCGGATCGGACTCGGGGCTCTGCACCATTTGATCGAGAACGGATGGTGCGGTTATCCTGCGGGCGGGACAGCCGGGCGCTTGACGAAGATGACGATCAGGAACGGGCTCTATCACATCCGCATCGAAATGCTGGATGCTGTGCAGGGCGGCAATCAGGGCGTCATGGTGCTGCGTGACGGCACCATGCGCGGCGGCGATTCATTTTTCTTCGCCTACGGCACCTACACCTCGGCCAATGGCAAGTGGAAGGGCGAGCTGACCAACGAGGAGCATTCGCCCTCGTTCGACGAGCGTCCGGTGTGGGGCCGCAAGGTCGTCACCATCGGATTCAGTGGCACCTACACCGACGAGACCGCGTACGGCGAAGGCATTGCGCTCGCGGGCAAGCAGAGCATCCGCTTCAAAGGCAACCTTCGGCTGCTGGTGCCGGATTGATCACACTCGCCCACCGACCGGGATCAGCGCGCCGGTGACGCCGCTTGCGGCATCGCTGGCGAGGAACAGGATGACCTCGGTGAGCTCCTGCGGCGTCACCCATTTGGAGAAGTCCGCTTTCGGCATATCCGCGCGGTTCGCCTTGGTGTCGATGATCGAGGGCAGTACCGCGTTGACAGTGACCTTGCCCTTCCATTCGCTGGCGAGCGCCTCGGTAAGGCGATGCACGCCGGCCTTCGACGCGGCGTAGGGACCCATGCCGGAGCCGGCCTGGAGCGCACCCATGGCGCCGATGTTGACGATGCGGCCGGCCTTGGACGCGGCGAGATGCGGTAGCGCCGCGTGCGACGTGTTGAGTGCGGTCAGCACGTTCAGCGCATGCATGCGCTGCCAGGTCTTGATGTCGCCGTCGCCGACGGTCTCGAAGGCGAAGCCGCCGGCGATGTTGATCAGCGCATCGAGCCGGCCGAAATGCTTCGCGGCCGCCTCGACCGCAGCCTTCGCCTGCGCCGCGTCGGACAGGTCGACGCCGCCGATCTCGATGCGCTCGGGCGTGGTGGAGACCTGCGAGGGCGCATGATCGATGCCGGCGATGCGCGCGCCGCGTGACTGCGCGATCTCTGCGACCACCTTGCCGAGCGCGCCGAGTGCGCCGGTGACGATCAGAACCTTGCCTTGCATCATCGTTCTCCCGGCGCGATCGCCTACGATTGCAGATAGCGCGCCTTCAGCGCAGCCCGTTCTGCTGTGCCGAGCTTGAGCCCGTCGCGCAAGTAGGTTTCGAGATCGCCATATTCGCCGTCGACGGCTTCGAAAGCCGCAGCAAGATACGAGGCCTCGACGCTGCCGATCGCATCGAGAACGTCGGCAGGAAGATCGAAGGCGTTTGATGCGTCGCGCTTGTAGTGCCGGTTGGTCAGGAGGTAATCCTCGGCAATGACGTCATCGGGCACGCCGAGCGCAAGCAGGATCAGCGCGCTGGCGAAGCCGGTGCGGTCCTTGCCGGCGGTGCAGTGGATCACCAGCGGTGCGCGGTCCTCGAGGAGATGGCCGAACAGGCTGCGAAAACTGTGCGTGTTGTGGCGGACATAGTTGCGGTAGGACTCGCGCATGAGCTCGAGCGCGACCGGCGCGGTCAACGTGCCCGTGGCTATCTCGGCACGCAGCGCCGCCACGACCGTTGGTTCGATCGGCAGCGAATGCACCGCGATCTCGTTCACGACGCAGACGCCGGCCGCGCGCTCCTCGACCCCGCGGAAATCGAACGCGCTCCGCACGCCGAGCGCGCGGATGATCGCGATGTCGTCGGCGGTGAGCTGGCCGAGATGGTTGGAGCGGAAGATGTGCCGCCAGCGCGTGGTGCGGCCATCAGTCGTGGCGTAGCCGCCGAGGTCGCGAAAATTACTGGCGCCTTGCAAGGCGAGGTGGCGGGCAGGGGAGTCTTTTAGGGAAGAGTCTTGCATGAGATCAGCTTGGGTTATGGTTCCATTGGACGCGCTGCGGGCGTCCTTGGGGTCTATTACAGGGGGGCGATCATGGGCCGGCACAAGGCTATTCTTTTGGGGATCACCATGCTGGCTGGAATGACCAGTGCGCGGCAGGCCGATGCGCAGACGTTCCGGACCTACCACTGCGCCGATGGTACGCAGTTCATCGTGGGATTTTATGACGACGACAAGCGCGCCTTCCTCCAGATCGACGGCGAACCCGTCACGCTCGCCAAGCGGCTGACGGTGTCAGGTGCGCGCTATTCGGGGGCGGGGATCACGCTGAGGATCGGCAAGACCGGGGCCATCACGGTCAAGCATCTGAAGCGGCCGGTGACCGCCTGCGCGGTGATCTGAACGGCGTCGTTGGGCCAGGAATCAAAAAGGGTCGAAACATCGTTGTTTCGACCCTTTTTCAAACTGCGCCGGACGCTTGCGAGAGCGCGGCGGTATCAAACCAGCCACAGGCATCAGCGATCCCATTTCGGCTTGGCCTCGTCGACCGCTTCCTGGTGGTACCAGCTGTCGCTGCAGATCGAGACATTCGCGGGAAGCGAAGCATGATCGGCGGGAAGGCGGGTCTCGCCATAGCGGCGTCCGGCGAGAGCCGCGCGGCCCCCGACGGGGAATTGGTAGATCGTTGCCGATCCGTGACTCAGACCATTGTTCATCATTGCGATTGCTCCTTGGTCGAAGCGCCTTAGCCTCCATGGTGCGCCCGACTCGTTCGATTGTGGTTACTGGAATCCCCATATCGGCCGCGCTTCCCGAATTGGAAAGTGCTGAAAAGGAAATCAGTTTCCGCCCAATTTGTAGGCAGGTAGCCTTCTGCATCCCCTAAGGCACTCTGTCGGTGACTAACGACTGGGCCATTCCAAAGGTTGCTAGGCAGGGGTGTGGAGCTTTGCGAAAATTGCCGGACGTTGATGCGCGTTTCATCGGCAACCTCCGGCGCAGGGCCGACTGCTCCAGAATCGGGCGTTTTCCGCGGGTTTTTTGCAGTGCAGCTTCACGCGAAGGTGCGCGGCTATGACGCACGATATTGCGGACGGTCCGTCGGCGGCGAGGAGAGGACGGCCGCCGTGGAAAACGGTCAGTAGTGCGGCCTTTTGGCACGTTAAATGCTTGTAAAGGGCCGGCCGATGATGGCCGGGTACAAAACGTGCGGGGGCCCCAAGGCCCCCACCTTTCGCATCATCTACAGAGAGGCTCAATGACCAAGTATAAGCTCGAGTACATCTGGCTCGACGGATATACGCCGACTCCGAACTTGCGCGGCAAAACCCAGATCAAGGAATTCGCGTCGTTCCCGACGCTCGAGCAGCTTCCGCTCTGGGGCTTCGATGGCTCCTCCACCCAGCAGGCCGAAGGCCACAGCTCCGATTGCGTGCTGAAGCCGGTCGCGGTCTTCCCGGACGGTGCGCGTACCAACGGCGTGCTCGTGATGTGCGAAGTCATGATGCCCGATGGCAAGACCCCGCACGCCTCCAACAAGCGCGCCACCATCCTCGACGATGCCGGCGCCTGGTTCGGCTTCGAGCAGGAATACTTCTTCTACAAGGACGGCCGTCCGCTCGGCTTCCCGGCTTCGGGTTATCCGGCGCCGCAGGGCCCGTACTACACCGGCGTCGGCTTCTCGAACGTCGGCGACGTCGCCCGCAAGATCGTCGAAGAGCATCTCGACCTCTGCCTCGCGGCCGGCATCAACCATGAAGGCATCAACGCGGAAGTCGCGAAGGGCCAGTGGGAATTCCAGATCTTCGGCAAGGGCTCCAAGAAGGCCGCTGACGAAATGTGGATGGCCCGCTACCTGATGCTGCGCCTGACCGAGAAGTACGGCATCGACATCGAATTCCACTGCAAGCCGCTCGGCGACACCGACTGGAACGGCTCGGGCATGCATGCCAACTTCTCCACCGAGTACATGCGTACAGTCGGCGGCAAGGAGTACTTCGAGGCGCTGATGGCCGCGTTCGACAAGAACCTGATGGACCACATCGCCGTCTACGGCCCGGACAACGACAAGCGTCTGACCGGCAAGCACGAGACTGCGCCGTGGAACAAGTTCAGCTACGGCATTGCCGACCGCGGTGCTTCGATCCGCGTTCCGCACTCCTTCGCCAACAACGGCTACAAGGGCTATCTGGAAGACCGCCGTCCGAACTCGCAGGGCGACCCATACCAGATCGCTTCGCAGATCCTGAAGACGATCGCGTCCGTCCCGGCTGACAAGAAGGCCGCGGCCTAATCCAATCCTCCCGGCCCGGGCTGGGGGGCTGGCCCGGGTTGGCATTCAATCCGCCGGAGCTGCAAGGCTCCGGCGGATTTTTTGCATTCTGATGACGGCCGACCCGGTGGCCCGCGGGACCCGGTCGCGTGAAACTTGTCCGCCGCCGCAGAAAGCGGGATAGAGTGCCCCTGGATGCGCGCGGGGCCGGGGACGGCTGGTGTTTGAAGGCTTCTATAAGGTGAGATTTCAACTCGGCGACGCGGTCGGCCGGAGCGTGATGCATGTCGGCAACGGCAAGATGCTCGGCGGCAATTCGGCGTTCGCCCATATCGGCACCTACGCGAAGACCGAAGGTGGCGCCGACATCGTGATCAAGACCGTGCGCCACAATCCCGATCCGAACTACCGCGCCATGGCGGGTACCGACGATGCGACCCTGATCGCGAAGGGCTGGGCCGACGGCGATCTCTACCGCTTCAAGGGCGAGCTGAAGGAGCTGCCGGGCGTGCCCTTCCAGTCGGTGATGACGCCGATCACGGAAGACGAGGTGCCGATCGCCGGCGGCGTCGGCGAGGCCGGCATCGCCGATGGCCTCTATTCGATCCATCTGCGCATGCTCGACGGCGTCGACGGCGGCCTGACCGGCGTGATGCTGCTCAACCAGGGCCGCATCCTCGGCGGCGATGCCGCGTTCTACTACCTCGGCAGCTACACCGCCGCGAACGGCCGCTGGAAAGGCCAGATTCTCAATCAGGAGCACACGCCGGCCAAAGACGATCCGATCTTCGGTGGCCACGAGGTCGGCATCGGCTTTTCCGGCACCTATGACGCGGAGCAGGCCGTGCTGGAGGCGACCGCGCTTGCCGGCAAGCGCAGCCTGCGCCTGACCGCCGCGCTCAAGCTGATGCACCAGGCCTGAGCGCCACAGGATTGCACATGGAAAGAATTCGAATGCTCTCGACGCTCGGCCTGATGGGCGCGATGCGCAGCCTGTCGTCCGCGTACGAGACCGCTGCAGGTGTCCGCATCGATGCCGATTTCGCGCCGACCCTGGCCCTGCTGAAGCGCCTGCGTGACGGCGAGGCGGCCGATCTCGTGATCCTCACGCGCGAGGGGCTCGAGGAGATGATGGGCGAGGGCCGGGTAGTTGCCGATGGCGCGGCCGATCTGGCGCGCTCCTATGTCGGCCTTGCCGTGCGGGCAGGGCGAGCGCATCCCGACATCGGAAGCGAAGCCGCGCTGCGCAGGACGCTGCTCGCGGCGCAGTCCGTCGCCTATTCGCGGCTGGGCGCGAGCGGGGTCTATTTCGCCCAGCTGATCGTGCGGCTGGGCATCGCGGCCGAGATCAACGCCAAGGCCACCATCGTCGAGCAGGGCTTTACGGCGGAGCGGCTCGTGAATGGCGAGGCCGATCTCGCCGTGCAGCAGATCAGCGAGCTGAAGCAGGTCGACGGCATCGAGGTGGTGGGACCGATCCCGCACGATTTGCAGACGCCGGCCGTGTTCTCCGCCGGCCGCCTGGCAAGCGCCGAGCATGCCGAGGCGGCGGACCGGCTGCTGCGTTATCTGGCCTCGCCCGAGGTCGCACCCGTGCTGCGCCAATCGGGACTCGAGCCTTGAATTTGCCGGGCCGGGGACACAACGTGGCACCCATGAGAACTTATCTTCTTGCCATCCTCCTCACGCTCGCAGCGCCCCTGGCCGCACATGCGCAATCGGCCGACCTCGTCCTGTGCGACCGCCTGGCCGCCGATCCCAGCGATCCCGACAAGCCGGCCGACGTGAAGGGCGTGGCCGAGGTTGCAGCTTCCGACGTCGCGACCGCGATCAAGTTCTGCAAGCAGGCCGCGCCGTCCTCGCGCCGCGCGATGTTCGCGCTCGGCCGCGCCTATGCGGCCAACCGGCAGACGGCGGACGCGATGGCTGCCTGGCGCAAGGCGGCCGACAAGGGCTCGAGCGCGGCCATGGTCGAGCTCGGCGTCGCCTACGGCACCGGCTCCGGCGTTGCCAGGGACGAGGCGCAGGCGCGCAAATTGTTCGAGAAGGCGGCGCAGGCCGGCAATCCCCGCGGCGTCAGCAATCTCGCCGCGCTCGGCGGCGCAGGCGGCACCGCGCCGGCCGATCCCGTGCAGGGGCGCGCGCTGCTGGGCAAGGCTGCCGAGACCAACGCGGAAGCGCAGTACCAGCTCGGCCTGATGCTTTCCAACGGCGACGGCGGCGCCAAGGACGACGTCGCGGCACGCGCGCTGTTCGAGAAGGCGGCGGCGCAAAACCATCCCGGTGCGCTGGAGCGCATGGGCGCCTTCGCGCTGGAAGGCCGCGGCGGTGCAAAGGACAAGGACGCCGCGAAGGGCTACTACGAGCGCGCTGCCGCGCTCGGCGATGAAGACGCCAAGGCTGCGCTGGAGCGGCTGCGTTGCCCCTACGCGATCAAGGACAAGCAGGGCAAGCTCGTCACCACGCTGTGCTTCTAGCTCACTGCTCCCTTTGGGAGGGATGAGCCGAGCATCCGCCTGCGCAGCTCACTTCATGTAGTAGGCGAGATTGTTGCGGGCGTCGCGATAGGTGGTCTCGAGAAAATCCGGATACTGCGCGGCGGCCTGCGCCACGGCGCGGACGACACATTCCCAGAAATCGCCGTCCCATTTGAAATGCGCTTCGGTCGCGCCCTCGAACTTGACTGACGTGATGATGGCCTGCCGGATCGCCTCGTCGTCGGCTTGCGGATGGGCGCGCTTCACATAACCGAACATCGGTCCTTCGTGAGCGTGGTCGCGATCGTAGCGGTATTTCTCGCCCATCTGCTGAGGGGTGAGGGTGCGATTGATGCGGACCTCTTCCGCGGTCGGGCGGCCCTCGATGGAGTTCAGCCGGTAGCGCCAGCGCCAGAGTTCGAAGGCGGCATCGAGCAGCGGCTGCTTCGCCGCGCTGGCTACGAACTCGGCGATCTGCTCTTCGGGTGATGGCTCTGTCTGGTTCATGCTCCTTCGTCGCGAGCTTGCGTCGGTGGGTTCGAAAGGGCCCCAAGCAGGAACCAGCTCCGGCACCGGTCGTTGAACCCCGACAAGCAGGAGGCGCAATCATGATCCGCAAGCTCGCATCCGGCGAATACCGCCTCTACTCACGCAAGGTGAATCAGAAGACCGGCAAGCGCCGCAACCTCGGCACGTTCAGGAGCCGCGCGGCGGCCGAGAAGCACGAGCGTGAGGTGCAGTATTTCAAGCGTCACTGACGCGTGGAGAGGCTGCCCGAAACAAAAATGTCGAAAACAACCCCATGCACAGTAGCCGTCCCGCTGAAATCACAGTGGGAATCCGGTATTGCGGATTTGACGAAATTTGCTTGACCCGTCGGGCAAAACAGGGGCATGATGGCATCATGCGCCGGAAGCCTCCGAGAACGGCCCTGCGCGGAAAAGCCGGATGGCCTTGGCACGGCGAGGGTGCTAGGTAGCCCCCGATTCTTTTTGATTTTGCGAGCTTCTTGCGTTGCTGGACGGACTCTACAAGGTTGAATACGGCGTCAACGATGCCTCCGGCTGCAGCGTCATGTGCCTGCATGACGGCAAGATGCTGGGCGGCAATTCGGGTTTCGCGCATCTTGGCACCTATTTTGAGCGCGATGGCGAGATCATCGCCGAGGTCATCACCGAGCGGCATAATCTGGATCCCAACTACAAGCCGCTGATGGGGGCCGACGTCGCCTCGATCGGCGCGCGCGGCCGGCTGGTCGGCAACCAGATCCGCCTGCAGGGCGGTGCGGACACCATGCCGGGCGCCCATTTCTGGGCCAATCTCACGCGGCTCGATGACGGGGCGCTGCCGCCACGCGGCACGATCGGGCAGGGCGGCATCGCCAACGGCCTCTACGGGATGAGCCTGCGCGCGCTTGACGGGGTCGATGCCGGGCTGTCCGGCGTGATGCTGCTGATCGACGGGCGCATCCTCGGGGGCGATGCGTTCTTCTACTATCTCGGCTCCTACTCCTCGGCGGACGGCCGCTGGAAGGGCGAGATGCTGAACCAGGAGCACACGCCGGCCAAAGGCGAGAACCCCGTGTTCGGCGGCTATGAGGTCGGGATCGGCTTCTCGGGGACGTGCACGGAAGACAGCGGCGAGCTCGAAGGCATCGCGCTCGCCGGCAAGCGCAGCCTGCGCCTTGCGGCCTCGCTCAAGCTGATGCGGCGGGCGTAGGGCGCACACTCATTGGCATAGGATGTCCGCTTCGTGAGCTGAAGCAGGCCTCGCGCCTCGCCCCAGCCAATGCCAGCAAGTGACCGATTGCAGACCTAGGCGAGGCGGCTTTCCGCGCGGGCGGATCCTTTCAAAGACATCGGCTGCTGCGTGCCGTACATGAGCGTTCGCCACAACCATTCGACCGGACCATATCGATAGTGCCTCAGCCACCAAGCGCTGAAGAACATCTGGCAGACGTACACGGCAAGCCCGATGGCCAGCGCCTCGGCCGCGCCGAGTTGCCCGAATAGGCCCAGGCCGTATCCATAGAAAATCCAACCAAAGATCACGGACTGGGCAAGATAGTTCGTGAATGCCATCCGGCCCAATGGCACAGCCCAACCCAGCAGCATTCTTCCGCCCGTCAGTTCGGCAACGCCGACGAACGCTGCACCATAGCCGAGAGCGAGCAGGATCGTGCCGGCCGGAGTGGCCACTGCGTCAAGACCGAGGCTCGCCGAAGCGCCGTTGACTTTCAGAAGGATCAACGCTGCGCCCAGGCCAACGCATGCGGCCGCGGTTGAGAACAAGAGCTTCCGATCCGGCTTTCGGAGAACGTCACTCCGCCAGATGAACGCACCAAGGAAGAATAGCCCTATTGTGCGTGGGAAAACGTAGATGTGCAGAGGAACGATCAGAGGGATTTCGCGAAGCCGGAATGCCAGCACCTCCCAGAAGCTGCCGTCGGCATAGACGTGATTGGCCTCCTGCACATCGCGCTGGATTGCAGCAAAGCTCGGAAATAATCCAGGCGGTGACCATACCTGCAGGGCCAGATACACTCCCAGGAACGTCGCCGCGCCGCTGGCCAAGAGCCAGCGGGGGCCAAACAGGAATGGTAGAAAGATAAGACCCGCGACTGCATATTCGGTGAGAATGTCACCATTCCAAATGAGGCAAAGGTGAATCAATCCGAGTGCCAGCAATACGACCAGACGGCGAAACAAAAGAAGTGCGCGATGCGGGTTCGTCGAAAGGTGCTCGAACTGAATTGCAAGGCCGACTCCGAACAGCAACGAGAAGAGCGCAAACGCCTTCATGTCGACCGCCAGCATCAAGATGGTCTCGACAGCCCGGTCCAGCGGAGCTGCGGGCCGTGCAGCGGGCAGGAACTGCTCAAAAATGGAAATGCGAAATTCGGTAACCAGATTGATAGCTAGGACGCCGAGCAACGCCACGCCACGAAGCACATCGATGCTTCCGATTCTTTCGGACGGATTGACGGGACTGTAACTGCTCTCATCGATTGCGGCGGCCATGCACAAATACTATAGATTGTGCGAGAGCGCCAGTCACTTCAATTCCGCAAATGGCCCATGGTTGACCTTGCCGCGCGGCCCGCCGAGCGTCAGCTTTTGACCCGAAGCGGACACTGAAATCCGATGGTATGGACGCCACCTCTCGCGATTTCCGAACGAGAGACCTGGCGCAGCGAGTGATCAGTTGGACCTTTCGATCATCATACGGCCGTTTACCGAGGATGACGCAGACCAGGTCCGTCTTCTCTTCGTCAGGGTCAATCGACTTCTTGCGCCTCCTCACATGGCCGAAGCGTTTGAACGATACATCACCGTGTCCTTGCATGAAGAAATGAGTCAAATCAGCCGCTACTACAGCCAGCGGAAGGGTGGGTTTTGGGTGGCGGTAGACGGCAAGACGGTCGTCGGCATGTTTGGACTCGAGAATTCGTCAACTGCGGGGATGGAGTTGCGGCGCATGTACGTCCATCCCGACGCGAGGCGCCTGGGTATTGCCCGGAAGATGTTGAGGTTTGCGGAAGACGAGTGCCGCAAGCGCAAGCGTCCGCGGATTGATTTGAGCACTTCGGAGCTGCAGCGCGAAGCGCTGTCACTTTACAGGACCTGTGGATATCAGCTGGTCCGTGAGGAAGTCCCCAATTCAGTCAGCAACAAGACTGTGGGCGGAAGCATTCGTCGCTATCATTTCACCAAGGAGCTGTGACGTGCTGATCTGCTGTTGCCTGGAGCGGAGCGCAGAACCGGCAGAGTCTGCTCAGCGTGGCTCCTGCAATGCGGGATCGGTCCCGGCCGCTGCCTTCGGATGCGATTGCATCGTTGCGATCCAGATGCCGATAAATACCGTCGCGATCCCGGCCAGGAGATTCCAGCGCAGCGACTCGCCCAGGAATGTTGCACCGACCAGCGAGGCCGCGACCGGATTGACCGTGACGGAGATCGCGACGCGGGTCGGCGTTGTTCGCTCCAGCGCGAAGGCCCAGAGATAGAAGGTGAGCGCGCTTCCGAAGGCGCCAAGATAGAATACGCCGAACCATTGCGGTGCCCCAAACCCTGCGACCGGAATGAAGCTGCCGTGGAGGCAGGCGAGAAGGACCAGGACAGCCGCGCCCGCAGCCATCGCAAGCGTGGTGAAAGGGATCGGGCCGCATCGGCCAATGAATGGCTTCGACCAAATGCTGTAAAGCGCCATGCACAACGCCGCGCACACCATCAGGAGATCGCCTCGCCATGCGCCGTCCGGTGCCGTGGCAAGGCCGGTCAGCAAAGCGATGGACACACCGCCGATGGCGATCAGAACGCCCGTGGTCTTTCGCGCGGTCAACGGCTCGCTGCCGAGGGCCGCGCCCACTATCATGGTCAGCAGGGGCAATGTCGACAACGCCAAGGCGCCGCGCGCGGCCGTTGTGAAGATCAGCGAGGCGTTGAACAGGATCGGAAACGCGGCATAGAAGAGCAGGCCGAGGCCTGCAACCGCCGGCCAATCCAGCCGCGGCGGCCAGCGATAGCCTTGCACCAGCGCCACCGGCAGCAGCAGCAGGAAGCCTATTCCAAACCGGAACGAGCCGATCGCCAGCGGATCGATCGCGTCGACCAGAAACCGGGTGGCGCCGATCGACGTGCCGCCCAATGCGCTGGAGACCACCGCAGCCAGCACGCCCCAAGCTTCCGTCATTCGCCAACTTCCATTCTTCCAGGTTGCAGAGCATAGGTGGAAACGCGATAATTAAGGAATGGAATTTGTCTGATACATGTAATCACGGATTGTGATGATGACGCCGAGTTTGGATCCGGACCTTCTGCAGGCATTTCTGGCGGTGGCGGACCAGCGCTCGTTTACCCGGGCGGCGAAGGCGCTGAACCGGACGCAGTCGGCCATTAGCATGCAGGTCAAGCGGCTCGAGGAGCAGCTGCAGGCCGAGTTGTTTCACCGCACCAAAGCCAACGTGGATTTGAGCGCAGCCGGCGAGCGGTTACTCGGCTATGCGCGGCGCATCCTCAGCCTGAACGAGGAGGCGGTGGGGCGGGTCCGCGCGCACAAGGTGGAGGGACGCGTTCGGCTCGGCGTGATGGACGACTACGGAACGCTTTTGCTGCCGCCGCTGCTTGCGAGCTTCATTGCGAATTATCCGCTGATCGATGTCGAGATGGAAACAGGCCTTACGTCCACCATGACCAATCGGCTCGGGGGGACTTACGATATCGTCGTCGCCATGCATCCGGAAGGCCATACTGAAGGCGAACTGCTCCGATGCGAGCAGGCAGTGTGGGCGGCGAGCGCCGATCATCGCGCCGAGCAATCGGACCCGCTTCCGGTGGCGCTCTATCCGCAAGGCTGTCTATTCCGCAACTGGGCCATGCAGGCACTGGACAAGGCGAACCGTCCTTGGCGGCTCGCCTTCGTCAGCCACAGCCTCGCGGCAGTCGAGGCCATCGCCGCGCAAGGCCTGGCGGTGACGGTAGTCAAATCGGGAACGTTTCCATCAAGACTTCGGCGGCTGTCAGCGCGCGACGGTCTGCCGCCGCTGCCGCGCGCGGAAATCCGGCTACATCGGGCGCCAAGACTGCCACGCGCTGCGGTGCTGCTTGCCGATCATCTGGTGGCATCATTGGCCGAGTCGGTGCGAGGCAAGGTCGTACGCCGCTAGACGTCACCCGACGTTCGTGACCACGCGCGATCGTCGTCACGACATTCAGGTACCTTTTTGCAGTCCGCTTTTCTGGAAATGCTCGACTGCCTCATCAACGTGGACCCAATGATGCTTCGACCGCTCGAATATCGAAAAGGCGGGAGTCGGAAAGCCAGGGGCGCCGAGCGGACCAACCGCGACGCGAAGTGACGCCCCCGTCGGATAGACGTCCGCTCCGTGAGGCACAGCGGACTAGATCTGCTCACCCTGAGTTCTTCGCATTGGACCCAACTGAGACATTGGCGCTGGGCTGCTGTCCCGCGTTCTGCGTTCAGGACCCCGGCGGCTCATCGCTCGCCCCGGCTGCCTCGTGGCGGATCGTGACATCCGCCGAACGCAACCCGGTCAGCAATACAGTTCTTACAGAAGCAGCATCAAATCCAATATCCTTGGCATTTGGTGGATGTGCCTCGCTGTTCTTCAATCGGAGCGCCAGGTGCAATTGCTCGCAAAGGTGCTGAACGACGAGATTGACCTGATCGTCAGTCATGATCGGCTTCTCCTGCGACCATTCTGCTACCCAACCAGGTAGCTCACTTGAGAATCGGACGGTACGCGATTGGACCGCCCAAAGGATCATCCTGTGCGATGACCATGGGCGGATGAATGAGACGCATTCCACGCAACTGGCGGCGTTTACGGCTACATTACGCCCGAGGACCCATTAGGCTCTATGTGCACCAAAACCTCGCCGGTCGTGATTTCGGGAACTCCAAGATCAAGGTCAGGTAGACTTGCTTGAACAAACGCCAGTATCTTGGCATTCGCTGCATTGGCGCTTTCGCGGTCGTCAAATATCATCACGGCGATACCAGCACCGTCGCCCGCATCCAGCACATAGTAAGATTTGAATCCGTGCGATTGCCTTAGGATCTCGCCGACACCGCTCTTGGCGCGGCGAGCAGCGTCCGCGACCGAACGAACCTTGGTGTACTTGCGAATGACCATGTACATGGGGCCACCACGCGCCACACGCCCCCCACGCATCAAAGCACATCGGCCCTGGTCGGACTAGGGCCTACTCCGGGATGGGTCACACCGCCCGGTTGGGCGGACCGCGCAACGCGCCTTTTCCAATGAGCCATCCTCGCCCCGCAAGTGGGGGGGCGAGGTGCTGAGGTTCAGGAGCCCTCGAACTTGAACGATACGTTGATCTTGGCGCGATAGGCCTCAACTTTTCCCTTGTCATCCAGTTGCATGTCGAGCTTGACGACCTCTGCAACGCGAAGATCTCGGAGAGATTTTGCAGCTTGCTCGACCGCATTGGCGGCCGCCTTCTCCCATGAGTCGCTGCTGGTACCGACCAGTTCTATGACCTTGTAGACGCTATCAGGCATATCGTCCTCCCGTTCGGTATGACCCGGGAAATCTAGCACTGGGATCTCGGCGTTGATACCGTTTCGGGGATGCCCCCGGGGCCGAGAGGGACAAACTGCATTTGGCAGAGGGCGGCTCTTGGCACCGGATTAACTGCCGGATCAGCTGATTGGCATTCCGGCCTCTTGCCGCCCGCTGTAGATTCGGTCTCGAAGAGCCAAGTAGGCTGGGTGCTGCGAATAGGCCATGCGTCACCAGCCCGCGACGGTCTTGAAACGACCCGCCCTGCGCGAGGTTCTGACAATGGATCACGGCATCACTCTTTGACTTCGGCGCGCCTCTCAAGTTTGCAGGCTGGAGGAAAATCGCGATGATCGAGCGACCTCAGCGGCAGCCACCAACGCCTCTCGTTCGCGATGCGGGAGACGACAAGGCTCCATCTGCACACCCGGCGGATGGTGAAGATCAGAACTCGTTCTATTATGCGAATTGTTGCCTTGGTCTCTTTCCTGTTGACCCGGTCGATCTTCACGATTTCGCAAAAGGGCAATTGTTGGCTTTGGCGATTTTTGTTCCGGTCGCGATAGCGCTTTTCATATTTGCTGCCTGGTGAGGCCTTCCTCGGGGCAATTCGCGATGAAGCTGGGAGACGTACTTCGATTGCCAAATTGCCTATGTGCGAGAATTGAGGACACTCCGCCACCACTCGGGGGGCGATAAGTCCCGAGCTGGCAGCCAGCAGTCGCCAAGCGTCGCTTCGGAGCATCGGGGCAAATTACGGGAAACTGGCGTCTTGCGGGGGCGCAATCCGGGCCCCGCCGGGCTTCCCCTGGGCCCCCGTATGCCCTATGACGCTGCAACGCAAAAATCCCCCAAAAAGACACTCATGATCCGCCTCGATAACGTCAGCAAGCAAGCCGGCCACCAGATCCTGTTCATTGAAGCCTCCGCCGCCCTCAACAAGGGCGAGAAGATCGGGCTCGTCGGCCCCAACGGCGCCGGCAAGAGCACGCTGTTCCGGATGATCGCCGGGCAGGACCTGCCCGACGAGGGCCAGGTCTCGATCGATCGCGGCATCACCATCGGCTATTTCAACCAGGACGTCGGCGAGATGTCCGGCCGCAGCGCCGTCGCCGAGGTGATGGACGGCGCGGGTCCCGTCAGCGAGGTCGCGGCCGAGCTGCGCGAGCTCGAGGCCGCGATGGCCGATCCCGACAAGGCCGACCAGATGGACGAAATCATCACGCGTTACGGCGAGGTGCAGCACCGTTTCGAGGAACTCGACGGCTATGCGCTGGACGGCCGCGCGCGCGAAGCGCTGTCCGGCCTCGGCTTCAGCCAGGAGATGATGGACGGCGACGTCGGAAAACTCTCCGGCGGCTGGAAGATGCGCGTTGCGCTGGCTCGTATTCTTTTGATGCGCCCGGACGTGATGCTGCTCGACGAGCCGAGCAACCATCTCGACCTCGAAAGCCTGATCTGGCTGGAAAAGTTCCTGCACGACTACGAGGGCACGCTGCTGATGACCTCGCATGACCGCGAGTTCATCAACCGCGTGATCTCCAAGGTGATCGAGATCGATAGCGGCTCGCTCACGACCTACACCGGCGACTACGAATTCTACGAGCAGCAGCGCGCGCAGAACGAGAAGCAGCAGCAGGCGCAGTTCGAGCGCCAGCAGGCGATGCTCGCCAAGGAGATCAAGTTCATCGAGCGCTTCAAGGCGCGCGCCTCGCACGCAGCGCAGGTGCAGAGCCGGGTCAAGAAGCTCGACAAGATCGAACGGGTCGAGCCGCCGCGCCGCCGCCAGACGGTGGCGTTCGACTTTCCGCCGGCGCCGCGCTCGGGCGAGGACGTCGTGGCGCTCAAGAGCGTGCACAAGGGTTACGGCAGCAGACGGATCTATGACGGCCTCGATTTCATGATCCGCCGTCGGGAGCGCTGGTGCGTGATGGGCGTCAACGGCGCCGGCAAGTCGACGCTGCTCAAGCTCGTCGCCGGCGCGAGCGAGCCCGATGAAGGCACGGTGGCGGTCGGCGGCAGCGTCAAGATGGGCTATTTCGCCCAGCACGCAATGGACCTGCTCGACGGCGAGCAGACGGTGTTTCAGTCACTCGAATACGCGTTTCCCACCGCGGGGCAGGGAAGCTTGCGCGCGCTCGCCGGCTGCTTCGGCTTCTCCGGCGACGATGTCGAGAAGCGTTGTCGCGTGCTCTCTGGCGGCGAGAAGGCGCGTCTGGTGATGGCCAAGATGCTGTTCGACCCGCCGAACTTCCTGGTGCTGGACGAGCCGACCAACCATCTCGACCTCGCCACCAAGGAGATGCTGATCACGGCGCTGGCGGATTTCGAGGGCACCATGCTGTTCGTTTCGCATGATCGCCACTTCCTCAGTGTCCTGTCGAACCGCGTGCTGGAGCTGACGCCGGAAGGCATTCACCAGTTCGGCGGCGGCTACACGGAGTACGTCGCGCGCACCGGGCAGGAAGCGCCGGGGTTGCGGAGCTAATTCTTGCTCTTGCCCGCGGCCGTGGCGATTGCCTCGATCTCGTTGGTCCAGATCCCGCCGGAATAGCCTTGCGGGAGCCGGGCGAACAATTCGGGCGTGTCGATGCCGGTGGAGAACTCGCCGCCGCTGTAGGGGCCGAGCACGAAGACCGCGCTGTTGGCGTCGTTCATTCGATTGAGGAAGCGATCGGGCCAGCCCCATAGCCAGGGTGCGACGTTGATCGGCACCAGCACCATCGCGTTGTCGCAGGCGGACGGCGCCAGACCGGTCCAGCCATAGCCGATATAGCGGATGAGGCAGCTCCGGATCGCCGCGCGCGAGATCGTGCGGACATCCGGGGTGAGGCGACGGATCGCCGCGATGGGCTCGTCGCCGCCATAAACCATGAGCGTTCGGCGCCGCTCGGCCGGCAGCGCGTTCAGCACGGCGGCAAGTGTCTCGCCCTCGCTTGCGTCCCGGCTCTTCACGTTGATGAGGAATTTCTTGTCGGGGAAGGCGGCAAATACCTCCGACAGCGTTGGCATCATCCCGATGCCCTTGCCGCGAAACGGAAAGGTCTTGCCGCCGTCGGCGGTGTAGCCGTAGCCGATGTCGAGCATTTTCAGCTTCGCCATGCTCTGCTCGCGCGTGACGCCGTGGCCATCGGTACGGCAGTCGACCGTCCAGTCGTGGAATACGGCGAACTCGCCGTTGGTTGTCGGATGCACGTCGAGCTCGACCACATCGGCGCCGGCGTCAAAACTCGCGCGCATCGAGCGAAGGGTGTTCTCCAGATAATCGTGCGTCGGCGGCAGCATCCGCGCGGCGGTGCAGGTGTCGTTCTTCACATCGCGCTCGTCGAAGCGTTGCGCCATGCCGCGATGGGCAAGCAACACCGGCGTGCTGTCGCGATGCGGCGCCAGAAGACTGGTGTTGTTGATGTAGACGCCTGCCGCGACGGCGATGATGGCTGTCGTCGCGAATCTGAGTTTCCGGCCCACAGATGATTCCCATTTCCGCGATCACCCTCAGTGGCGTTTGAGGTTGATTTGCGGCGATCGTCTCGCATGGGCGCTGTCCGCATCGCGCCGCTTGAACGGCCCCACGCCAGCCGCTACGCTCCCTCAAAAAAGGGAGTGAAACGGCGATGAAGCAGCTCAGGATCGGCGACATCACCATCGACGCCGTCATCGAGCGGGAAGGGCCGTGGCGGCGGCCGCAGGATTTTTTCCCGGCTTATGACGAGGGCGTATTCAAGCGCCATCTGCCGACGATGGAGCCGGAGGTGTTCGACGCCGCGCGCGGCATGATGGTGATCACCTACCAGACGTTCGTCGTGCGCACGCCGCGCTACACCATCCTGGTCGACACCTGCACCGGCGAGGACAAGGGCCATCCGCCGCCGTTCGACTTTCCGGGCAAGGAGCGCTGGCGCAACGAATTGTTCGCGCTCGGCATCGGCTTCGAGCAAATCGACTACGTGTTCTGCACGCATCTCCACATCGATCACACCGGCTGGAACACGACCTTGCGCGACGGGCGCTGGGTGCCGACGTTCCCGAACGCGAAATATGTCTTCCACAAGCGCGAATACGCGGCCTGGGAGGTGGAGAGTGCCAAGGGCAGCAATCCGCCCGGCACCGTGTTTCGCGACAATTGCCTGCCGATCGTCGAGGCCGGGCAGGCGCTATTGGTCGATGACGACTACGCGCTCGACGACACCGTCACGCTGACGCCGACGCCGGGGCATTCACCCTGCCATTGCTGCGTGAACATCTTTTCGAAGGGGCAGCGCGCGGTGGTCGCCGGCGATCTCATGCATCACCAGATCCAGTGTCGCGAGCCGGACTGGTCGGCGAAGCCGGATTGGGATGCAAAACAGTCGGCGGTGTCGCGGCGAAAATTCTTCGCCTCCGTTGCGGACACCGACACGCTGATCCTGCCGATCCACTTTCCGGCGCCGACGGTGGGATTGATCAAGCCGCTGGACGGTGCGTTCGATTATCGGTTCAGGCGGGAGTGAGCTTGATGGGGCGTTGAGCCGAACGTCCGGCCTCGTGTCCCGGACGCGGTGCGGTGCCGAAAGCGCGTTAACGCGCGTCTTCGTCGCGCTATGGTGATGCGCCGCAGAGCCGGGACCCATCGATCGGACTGTGTGCGGTTGCATGGGCCCCGGCTCTGCAGCGCATCGCTGCACCGGACGATGCTTCACGTCGCCGGGGAAGCGCTGCGCTGCGTCCGGGGCATGAGAGTGGGGCGAATAACCGCTGCGCCTTACGCGCTGACTTCGCACTTCTTCATGAAGCTGTTCTTGGCGGCACCGGCGAGCGGCTTGCCGTCGGCGCTGACGGCCTTGGGCGTGCAGGCGTCGGCCTTGCACTTCTTCATGAACGAGGTCTTGGCGGCGCCGGCCAGCGCCTTGCCGTCCTTGCCGACGGCCTTGCTCTCGCAGGTGTCGTCCGCAAGGGCCGAGCCTGCTGCAAAGGTGGCAACGATCGCTGCCAGGAAGATCCGCTTCATCATGGGTGTCTCCTAAACCAGAAATGGCGAGGCGATTGGAGCCGGGAATCGTGGCGCAATCAAGCAGGATCGGCGCGTGACGGCCGCCGGCGCTGATATTTTGCAGCGCGCGATGAATGCATTTCGCCTTGACGCTCGCGGCTTCGAGGCGGCTCCCGGATTCGCGCCGCTGCTTGCTGCACTGCGCGCTGACCGCGCGGTGCGAACCTGTTAGGCTCAGCCGATTGCCGCAGGAACGGAGCGTTGCCATGGAAGCCGTGACGAGCCCGCCGACCGCCGACCAGCATTCTCATCTGGTTCAACCCGAGGCCATGGACTGGCAGACGACGCGGTTTCCGGGCTGCGAGGCCAAGACGCTGCTGTTCGATCGCCGCACGGGCCTGATGACGGCGCTCATGCGCTTTGCGCCGGGATCGGTGCTGCCCGATCACGAGCATGTCGGCATCGAGCAGAGCTACGTCATTGAAGGCGCGCTCGTCGACAAGGATGGCCCGGCCAAGGGGATTGCCTGCAAGGCCGGCGAATTCATCTGGCGCGAGGCGGGCAGCCGCCACGCCGCCTGGTGTCCGGAGGGCGCGCTGATCCTGGCGATCTTCCAGGTGCCGAACAAGTTCTTCGAGGCCGACGGCCGGGTCGTCGATGCCGCCGGTCAGGACTGGGACGAAACCTGGGGCCACACCCACGTGCCGCGGGCGCGCCGTACCTAGCCGGTCCTCACGCGCCTCGCGTGAGGAGCGCCTTGAAGTCGGCGCGTGCACGCTGCGCCTCGGCGCGCGCGACATCCGAGGAGTCGCCGAGACCGAAATAGCCATGGATCAGACCGGGGCCTTCGTGGTGCTTGACGCGCACGCCGGCCGTTTCCAGCGCCCGCGCATAGGCCGCGCCCTCGTCGCGCAGGGGATCGAACCAGGCGGTGGTGACGATGGCGGGTGCGAGGCCGGCGAGGGAGGGGGCGCGCAGCGGCGAGACCCGCCAGTCGGTCGCGTGAGCGGGATCGGCGAGATAGTGGCCGCAGAACCATTCCATCGTGGCGCGCGTGAGGAAATAGCCTTCGGCATTCTCGCTGCGTGAGGGAAAGCGCGCGTTCTCGCGCGCATCGGCGTAAGCGCCGACGACGTCGGTGACGGGGTAGACCAGCAGTTGCGCGGCGAGCTTGATGCCGGCATCGCGGCAGGCGATTGCGGTGGTCGCGGCGAGATTGCCGCCGGCGCTGTCGCCGGCAACGCCAAGGCGCGTCGCATCGCAGCCAAATTCCGCGACGCGGCCAAACACGTCGCTCACCGCGGCAAAGGCATCCTCGAATGCACCGGGAAAGCGTGTCTCCGGCGGGCGGCGGTAGTCGACGGAGACGACGACCGCGCCGGTCTCGATCGCGAGGTTGCGCGCCTGCCGGTCATGGGTCTCGAGATCACCCGCGACCCAGCCGCCGCCGTGGAAGAACACCACGGTCGGCGCCGGTGTGGTGCCGACCCGATAGACGCGTGCGTCGAGCGGGGCTGCACCGCCTTTCACCTTGATATCCTGCACGGTCTCGACCGGCGGCGGCGGCACAGCCGCACGCGAGGCAGCCAGTGCGCGCAAGGCATCGCGGACGCTCTGTGGCGTCATCGTGGTGGGATCGCGCAGCGGCAGCAGCGGAATGATCTGGGCGATGACGGGATCGAGCGGTGCAGGCATTGTTGAGTCCTCACAGGGTTCTTGGTCTTGCTTGCGGGTTAGCATAGATTTCGCGCGCCGCATCGGCAACCGCTCACGCATTACAATTGCAATGCCGGCGACATGAACGGCAGGGAGGTCTTGAGGTGGAATTCGAAATGCTGGTCCAGTCGCGCCGCAGCGTGCGCGGCTTCAGGAACGAGCCGGTGCCGCGCACGGTGATCGAGGCGATCATCGACAGCGCCAAACGTGCGCCGTCGTCGATGAACACCCAGCCCTGGCATGTCCACGTGCTCACGGGCGTACCATTGGAAGAGGTGCGCCGCCGCAACATGGAGGAGATGGTTGGCGGCGCCAAGGTCAAGCGCGACATCGTCAGCCATGGCGAATACCAGGGCGTTCACCGCACGCGGCAGGTCGATATCGCCAAGCAACTGTTCAGCGCGATGGGTATCGCGCGCGACGACAAGCCGATGCGGCAGGACTGGGTGCTGCGTGGCTTCCGCCAGTTCGACGCGCCGGTCTCGCTGGTCTTGACCTATGACCGCGTGCTCGATCCCGGCGCGGTCTGCCATTTCGATCTCGGCGCGCTCTGCTACGGCATCGTGCTCGCTGCCTGGGATCGCGGCCTCGGCTCTGTCATCAACGGGCAGGGCATCATGCGCTCCGACATCGTGCGCGAGGTCGCGACGATTCCGGAGGACGAGGTGATCATGACCTGCGTCGCGATGGGCTATCCCGACGACAGCTTTGCCGCCAATGCCGTTCGCTCGGATCGCGAGCACAATGACGACTTCGTGCGCTTCGTCGGATTCGCCGATTGATGCGCGCATCGGACGATGCGACGCGCCGACTCACGCGAAGCGGGAGGAGATTTTTCTCTCGCGGAAATTTTTGGTGCGGAGCGGTTAGCGGCCTCTTGCAATCTCGTTCGTGCGGGAGGAACAATGTGCGGATTGAGAGGTTTGTTGCTGGCGCGAGGGAATTGACATGCGGCGGCTGGCTAGCCTGGTTCGGCGGTTGTTCGGCCCGCGGATGCGGCGCCCGATCGATGATGATCCAAGTCTTCCTTTCACACCCGAAGAGTTCGGACGGCTGATACGCAGCGGCAGGCATGATGACATGAAGCTGCTGGCCGACGGCCTGGCCTGCCGGTCGATGCCGCGCCAGGCCCCGTATCGCGCGACGCACTGAGGCCCGCGACAAAGGGAGCTGCGCATGAGCGGTTTCGTGCTATGATACCGCCATCATGAGCAATCGCATCCTCGTTCTCTACGGTTCCTACCGTTCCGACCGCATGGGCATCCGCCTTGCGAATTTCGTCATCAATGGCCTGCGCGGTCGCGGCGAGGAGGTCGAGTTCATCGACGCCAAGGCCATTGGCCTGCCGATGCTCGACCGCATGTACAAGGAGTACCCCAAGGGAGCCGCACCGGAGGCGCTGGAGAAGCTGGCCGGGCAGATCCGCGGCGCCGATGGGTTCGTCTTCGTCACCGGCGAATACAATTGGGGCATCCAGCCCGGCCTGAAGAACCTCACCGACCACTTCCTCGAAGAGTGGTTCTGGCGCCCGGCCGCCATCGCGAGCTATTCGGCCGGCCGACTGTCCGGCGCCCGCGCCGCGACCGCGTGGCACGGCACGCTGTCGGAGATGGGCATGGTGGTGGTGTCGAGCACCATCGGCGTCGGCCCGATCGCACAGACATTGTCGGCAGAGGCCGAGCCGATCGGCGAGGGCGGCAAGGCGCTGGAGCGTTCGTTCCCGCGCTTTGCCGACGATCTCGCATGGTGGATCGAGGCGGCCAAGGCCCAGCGGGCGCGCAAGGCGCCGCCTTATTGAGAGGCGCAAGCCTTGCTCCGCGCCCGGGCACGGTTGCCGCGGGTGAGTTGCTGCGCTAACCGTTCAGCGCAATGGACATGCGTGGGAATTCGGCGTTTCTGCCGCGACTCGAGGCTATGCGTGGGTATGCGGCCGTGTCAGTGCTCGCGTTCCACGCCTGCATGCTGTCCTGGGACATGGTCGCCGGCGGAATGGCGCCGGTCGTCGTCTTCTTCGTGCTCAGCGGCTTTCTTCTCGCGCGATCGCTGGATCGCGATCCTGATCCGGTCACTTTCGTGCGTCACCGACTGTTCAGGCTGCTGCCGGCCGCAATCACGACGGTGCTTCTGCTGACGCTGGCCTATCAAAGCTTCGGCTTCTATGTGGGCTTTCTGCCGTCGTTTGATCCGCTCAACGTTGTCCTCAATGCGCTCCTCATCAAGAGCGACATCAACGGCGTGATGTGGTCCTTGACCGTGGAGTGCGTCGCAGTTCCGGTGATCCTGATATCCCACGCGCTGCTGAGGCGTCATGGCACGACGCCGGTATGGATCCTGATCGCCTTTCTCTTCGCAATCGCGTTCTGGGGGCCATATGTTCATTTGCTGGGGGGCTTCACCAATCTCGCGCCGCTCTATGCCTTCGTCGTCGGCTTGCTCCTGCAATCGGACGGGATCCCGCTGAGCAGGGCATGGCAATCGTCCCGCGCAACGTATGTTGCCATCGCTGCGTTCGTCGTGATGGTCATTGTCGCGGTTCGGAAGCAGACCGCTGTCACGATCGCGTTTGAAACGCTCTGTGCGTCCGTGCTGGTTTGCCTTGCGGCCTTCGGGCCCCGCAAGCTTGTCGCGATACGGCCGTTCGATGTCGGGATCGCGCGGTTCTACGGGCGAATATCGTACAGCTTCTATCTTCTGCACATGGTCGGACTTGTGATCGTGGCCCGCCTTCTGCCGTTCGACCAGCAGCCGGTCATCCGTGCAACGATCCTGTTCCTGGCCGGATTGTTGATCACGACGCCGGCGGCCTGGCTGATGTGGCGCTTCGTCGAAGTGCCCTTCATCGAGCTGGGGCGCAGGCGGATGGTGACGAGGGCCGCCTGACCTCGCCGGTTGTTGTTACGCGACCCTGACCTCGCCGAGGAAGCGGTCGAACTGTCCGGCGAGGTCGCGCGACTGCGTCGAAAGCCGCTCGGCTGCGCCCAGCACTTCCCGCGCGGCGACACCGGTGTCGTCGGCGGCGCGCTGCACGCCAGTGATGTTGGTGTTGACCTCCTGGGTGCCGCGAGCGGCTTCCTGCACGCTGCGGGCGATCTCCTTGGTGGCCGAGCCCTGTTCCTCGATCGCCGCCGCAATCGCAGTGCCGATCTGGTCGATCTCGCCGATGACGTCGGCGACGTTGCGGATCGCGGCCACGGTCTCGTCGCTCGCGCTCTGGATCGCCGTGATCTGCTCGGAGATTTCGGTCGTCGCCTTGGCGGTCTGGCCGGCCAGCGACTTCACTTCGGATGCGACCACGGCAAAGCCGCGGCCGGCATCGCCGGCGCGGGCGGCCTCGATGGTCGCGTTCAGCGCCAGCAGGTTGGTCTGCTCGGCGATGCTCTGGATCAGCGTGACGACGTCGCCGATCTTCTGGGCGCCCTCGGCGAGCGCACGCGCGGTGTCGCCGGTGCGGCGAGCGTTGTCGACGGCGCGGGCCGCAATCTCGGTGCTTTGTGCGACCTGACGGCCGATTTCGGCGATCGAGGAGGTCAGCTCCTCGGTCGCGCTTGCGACCGTCTGCACGTTGGTCGAGGTCTGCTCGGAGGCTGCGGCGACGACGGCGGCCTGGCTGTTGGTCTGGGCCGCCGTCGAGGTCATCGACTGCGCCGTGGTTTCCATGGTGGAGGAGGCCTTCGACAGGCCGCCGACGAGCTCGGTCACCTTGGCTTCGAAAGCGCGGGTGAGCTCGTCGAGCGCTTGGGCGCGGCGCATCTTGCCGTCGTTCTCGGCCTGCTTCTCGGCGGCGAGCCGATCGGCGCGGATCATGTTGTCCTTGAAGACCTGAACGGCCGCGGCCATCGCCCCGATCTCATCGGAACGCTCGGCACCCGGGATCTCTTCCGCAACCTCGCCGTCGGCAAGCCGCGACATCCGCGTGGTCAGGTCGATGATCGGCGCGCAGACGCGGCGGCGCACGATCACGACGAGCCCGACGCTCGCAATCAGCACGGCGACAAGGCCGAGCAGCGCGATGGTGAAGCTGGTGCGTGCGGCGGCCGAAGCGCCGGCGAGGATCTGCTCGGCATTGTCGTAGAAGGCGTCGCGGACATCGATGATGGTGCTGAGGCCGCGCTGCGTGGCGGCGTAGTAGGTGTCCATGTCGTGTTCGTACTTGCCGCTGACCGCACCGTCCTTCACCAGCTTGAGCTCGCGGCCGAACTCCTCGACATAGATCGCGTTGAACTTCTCCAGCGCCGCGGCGACGTTCGCCGGAGTTGCAGGACTGCCGCGCAATTCCAGCAGCGACATCACGATCTGATCGTTGCGGCCCTGGGAGCGGCTGATCTCGGCCTTCTCGGCGTCGGTCGCCGGTTTCTTGCCGCCAACGAGGTTCTTGTGCAGGCTGGAGTTGAAGCCGCCGACGTCGCGCAGCGTCATCGCGATGTTGGCGTAGCTGGCCTGGCGATAGGCGTCACCGTTGAGGATCGCCATGCGGCGGACCTGCTCGTTGAGCAGCGCGGTCACGCCGCCGTTGAGCAGGGCGTTGTCGGCGACGATCTTCTTGGCGGCATCCTTGCGCGCTTCGGCCGGCCCGGCCAGCGCCTTGTCGATCGCCTTGCGCAGCGCCGTGAACTTCGCATTGATGCCGTCGATGTTGCTGCCGATGGTGGCGCCGTCGTCGAACGGGCCGGGCAGCTCCTTGCGCAGCGCGTTCATCTTGTCGCGCGCACCATCGGTCGATTTGCGCAATTTGTCCTGCTCGACAAGAAGCGCGGGGTCGATGGTCGCGGGACCATAGAGGATGTTGGTCGAAAAGCCGCGCTCGGGGTTGAGATAGCGCGGGATGTCACTGGCGGCGCGGACGATCGCGAGCCGTCCCTGGGCTTCGGTGATCCGCTCCATCGTCTGGTACCTTGTCACGGCGACGTAGACGGCGAGGCCGCCGCCCACTGTCGAGAGCGAGACGATGGCGGTGGTCAGGAGCGTACCGATTTTCATGTTCTGTCCGGCATTGGCGCGGGAGAAAATTATTCTGCGCGAACTTTAGGCAGCCGGTATTAATCCGAAGTTTACGTTGCCGGCCGCCATGCCACCCCTGCATGCGTCCATTCGTCTTAAGCGCGAGCTTCGGGGACATGCCTTAGGCGTAGGTCGCGCTCACGGTTCCGAACGGACCAAAATCGGCGACGTAGGTTTCGCCCGCCTTCGGCCGCAGCATGCCCGTGAGCGTGCCCGTGCTGATCGTTTGTCCGGCCTTGAGGCCGATCCCGGTGCGCGACAGCTCGTTGGCGAGCCAGGTCAATGGCACCAGGGGATGATCGATGGCCTCTGCGGCGCTGCCGCGGCGCCTTTCCGCGCCGTTGCAATTCAGCACGACTTCCTGGGTCGCGATGTCCCGGCTGCGCCAGTCGGCGATCGCCTCGCCCAGGACGATCGTTCCCGATCCGGAGCCATCGGCCATGATCGCGGGCATCGGCGGAAACGCCGCGTCGTGAACGAAGCGGCATTCTGCGAGCTCGATGCCGGGATGCAGCGAGGCGACGGCGTCGCCGACCTCTTCGACGTCGTAGGGTTTCGCGCGCGGCGGCAGGTCGGCGCCAAGGCGTGCCTGGTACTCGACCTCCGGAATCGGGCTGCATTGCCTGGCGTGCTCGACGCTCGCGGGCGAGGTCCTGATCAGGGGCGCGAACACCCGCCCATAGATAGGCGAGGAGATGCGAAGCTGGAGCTGGAGTCCCGGTTTCATGCCGGCGATCTTCCAGCCGACGACGTCCCAGCCCAATTCCTCTTTCACCATCTGCGCGACGCGGTACGCCGTGTCGGCGTCCGGCGGCACCAGCCGCTCGTCGAGGCCGCTTTGTTGCCGGCCGTCGCGACGCAGACTGGCGAGATGACGGGCGAGTTCGCGTTGTCGGGACAAATCCATCGATGTGTATTCCGTCTATTTGGTGGTGTAGGTGAGGGCGGCGGACAGGACCGTCTCCAGCTCTGCCAGGACCTGATCGAGCGCATCCGCGCTGCGGCTGGCGCGGCACATCGCGACCGTGCCTTCGATCGAGGCGACGACGAGCGTTGCAAGCCGTTCGGCTCGTTCCGCAGCGAGCCCTTCGCGCAGCAGGGCGGCGCGCATGATCTGCCGCCAATCGGCGAACACGCCGTCGGCGAGATCGAGCAGATGCTCCTGCGCCGTCTCGTCGCCCTTGTCGCTGGGCTCACCGACATAGCGGTCGACGGCGACGGCGAGCACCGGGCAACCTGCCTCGAAGCCGGTCGCTTCCAGCCGCCGGCGCCACGACGCGACGAAAGCTCTGAGGCCGCCGATCACGCCGCGTTCGTTCATGGCCTTCTCCAGGGGAATGGACACCTGCCTGCCGGCGAAGGTCACGGCCTCGGCGATCAACTGCGGCTTGCCGTCCGGAAAATGGTGACTGATCGAGCCGCGCGGCGTCGTCGTGTGGCGGACGACGTCGCGCATGCTGGTGGCGTTGACGCCACGCCTGCTCATCAGGTCGGCGGCGCCGGCGATCATCTTGTCGCGTGTGGTGGTCATGGGGTGTTCCGCGATTGGCCGTCTTATCTAGACTATGACACTTGACATAGGCAAGCTGTACATGAATATGACGCGTGTCATATTCATGGAAAGGGGCCGCCGTGACCGTCATCACCGTGACTGCGCCTGCAGGCCGGCTCAGCCTGGCGCAGCGTCGCCGTCTTGCGGAAAGCCTGACCGACGCCGTGCTCGAGCCGGAAGTCGGCCAGCATGTGCCGGCGGCGCGAATGGGCTTTCAGGTGCACTTCCGCGACTTGCCGGCCGATTGCATGGCAATCGGCGGCCGGCTCTTGTCCGATCAGGCCCCCCCGCGCGACATCATGACCGTCAATGTCGCGGTCATGAACGCGGCCTGGCCTGCCGAGGTGCGGGCGCAGGTGATCCGCAACGTGCTCGCGCGGCTTGCAGAGGCCTGCGGGATGCAGGCGCCGGCGCCGACCTGGTGGGTCAATTTCGAGATCATCGACGAGGGAAGCTGGGGATCGCGGGGCGGCGTGCTCTCGATCCTCCAACTGCTGGACTCCGGCGTGTTCACGCCGGAGCGGATCGAGGCGATCCGCGCGGCCATTCAGCCGCGGGCCTGATTTGCTGCAAACACCACGCGAACAATCTGGAGAGAGACGAATGAGCGAAGGTCACATCCGCACCGAGGCGCATGGCCATGTTTTCAAGATCATCATCGACAATGCCGCGAAGAAGAACGCGTTCACGCCGGCGATGATGGAGCAATTGTCCGATGCGCTGACCGAGTTGCACGACAAAGAGGCCTACCGCGTCGGCGTGATCTGCGCCGATGGGAAGGACTTCACCGCCGGTCTCGACATGCCGAAATTCTTCGGCCCGACGGCGGAGAAGCGCAACATCAAAGAGGGCAATGTCGATCCGTTCGGCCTTGCCAGGCGCTGTCGCAAGCCTGTCGTCACCGCCGTGCAGGGCATCGTGTTCACGATCGGCATCGAGCTCATGCTCGCCGGCGACATCGTCGTGGCGGCTTCAGATGCACGCTTCTGCCAGATGGAGTCCAAGCGCGGGATCGCACCGCTCGGCGGCGCGCATTTCCGCTTCCTCACGCGCGCCGGCTGGGGCGATGCGATGTACCATCTGTTCCTGTGCGACGAGTTTTCGGCCGAGCGGGCCCACGCGATCGGTCTCGTCCAGGAGGTCGTGCCGGCGGGAGAGCAGGTTGAGCGGGCGATGGCGCTGGCCGCCATCATCGCGCGCAACGCGCCGCTCGGTATCCAGGTCACCAAGGAAGCGGCTGCGAAATACATCGAAGGCGGCGAGGCGGCTGCGATCGCCTACATCCCCAAGATTCGCGACCGCGTGCTCGGCAGCGCCGATGCGAAGGAAGGCATTCAGTCCTTCATCGAGCGTCGCGCGGCCATCTTCCAGGGCCGCTGATCAATCGAGATTCGCCAGGATCTCCAGCGTCGCGCCGTCGCGCTCGCCGGCGAAATAGCGGGCGAGTGCCTGATCGAAAACGGGCTCGCCGGAGACAGCGCCGAACAGCGTCATCGACGAACGGAATTTGGCGTCATCGGGCGCGCCGAGGATAGCGTGGATGGTTCGTCCCTCGACGGCGAGCACGAGCTTCGTGCATGCGATCAGGCGCGGGCCAAGGACGGGGTGGGCGAGGAAGGCCCTGGCCTCCGCGCGGGAGGCAATGGCGTAGCGTTGCGACATGGCGCTGAAGCCGAGGCCGGCGATTTGCGGGAAGATGAACCACATCCAGTGGCTCCGCTTCCGGCCCCGGGTCAGCTCCCCCTGGACGTCGCGAAAAACCGGATCTTGGGCCTGGACGAACCGTTCCAGGTCGAAAGGATCGGTCATGGGATACCTCTCAGGTGCCCTTGAGATGTTTCTTGAGATGCTCCTGGGATGCCTTGCCGGCCGCGATTATGCCTAACTTTTGGCTCCCAATGTGGTAGCTGGTATAGAGTCTCCGGGTGGGGGTTGGGCCCCCCGGGGGTCGATTTGGGGATCTGATGGTTTCCGACCGCGCACAAGCCGAGAGGCTGTTGTCGCGCCGCCGTATTGGGCGAGCCGAGACAATACTGCTGTCTATGGCCGCCGTCGCGCTGGCACTCGGCGCCGCCGCGTGGGTTGCGGACATCGGCGATTCGGGCTTGGGCGATTCAGGCTTGGGCTATTCGACCCCGCTGGTTTCTGCCGCGTTGCCGCCGACCAATGGCCCTTCGTTCGACGACCGGTTCGCTTCGGCGTCTGGCAACTCGCCCGCCCGCGATCTCGGCCTGCGGACGCTGGAGCGCTCCGCCGTGAACGCGGTCCAGATCAAGCTGCGCGACGCCAGGGCGATGCTCGCCCAAAAGCTCCAGGGCAACGATTGGCGTTCCACCCTCACCGAAGACGACCGGCCGGCGGCCGAGGAGGCGAGGCCCTCGCAGCGCGCCGACGCCGTCCCGATGCCGCGCTCGCGCCCGAGCCAGGCGGACTTCTCCGCCCAGATCGCCTCGAGCCAAGCCTATGCGGAGACCAACCCGAGGGTCGACAACCGCAACTTCTTCGAGAAATTCACCGACAAGATCAAGCTGGCCTCGCTGACCCCTGGCGACGGCCTGTTCGCCAAGGCGCCGGACCTCGCCGCCCTCGGCTACGATTCGCGGACGGCGGTCTATGACATCAAGGCCAAGGCCCTTTACCTGCCGAGCGGTGTCGCGCTGGAAGCGCATTCGGGCATGGGCCCGCTGATGGACGACCCCGAGCATGTCGATCAGCGCATGCTCGGCGCGACGCCGCCCGCGACCTACGACCTGAAGCCGCGCGAAAAACTGTTCCACGGCGTCCGCGCGCTGCGCATGACCCCCGCCGAAGGCACCAGCGCGCTCGGCCGCGTCGGTCTGCTCACGCACAACTACATGCTCGGACCGCGCGGTGATTCCAACGGCTGCGTCTCGATCAAGGACTATGAGCGGTTCCTCAAGGCCTACGACAATGGCGAGTTCAACCGCCTCATCGTCGTGCCGAGCCTGAGCGGTTCGGCGACCGCCTCGCAGCGCGCGAGCACCGACTCCTGAAATTTTGCCTGCTGCGGCGGGGCTGCCGTTTCCCCTTCGTTAAGCCGTTGTCCTCCAGAAGCAGCCCATGAGTGATCCAGCAAGCTCCGAGACCCCACTGCGTACGACGTTCAAGATCAAGTTGAACGGTGACACGCTGGCGATCGCGACGGTCGGACAGGCCTATCAATTCCTCACCAACTTCAAGTCGGTCGAGTGGATGGAATTCCGCTCCCTGCACGAGGAGGCGGTTGCGGCGCTGGAAGGCGCTGCCGGTAACGCGATGCTCGCGGTGCAGGCAACCAACGCCGTGCGCGCGCTGTTCGTCAGCGCGAAGCTGCTCTAAGGGACAGACGTAGCCTCGTGGCCTGGATGGAGCGAAAGCGTCATCCGGGGATCGCGCACGTCAGCGGCACCGTCCCGGATTGCACTACGCTCCATCCGGGCTACAGGCCTTTCGCTCGCAGCTTGAACTCCACTACAGGAACGGGCAAGCGATCCGCGAAGATCGTGGCCGTAAAGCCAATATGTTTTTGTTTGAAACTTACCTTCAGGGAGAGCCCCCAGCATGAAACGCCGTACATTCCTCAAGGGCGGCGCGGTCGCCGGCGCCACGACGCTGGTGGCTGCACCTGCGATCGCGCAGAGCGCGCCCGAGATCAAATGGCGCCTGACGTCGAGCTTCCCGAAGTCGCTCGACACCATTTACGGCACTGCGCAGACCTTTGCGAAATACGTCGCGGAAGCCACCGACAACAAATTCCAGATCCAGACCTTTGCCGCCGGCGAGATCGTTCCCGGCTTGCAGGCGCTTGATGCCGTCAGCGTCGCGTCGGTCGAGATGGCGCAGACGCCGCTCTACTTCTACATCGGCAAGGAGCCGGCATTGGCCTATGCCACCGGTGCGCCGTTCGGCATGAACCATCGCCATCAGGAATCGTGGTGGCATTTCGGCGGCGGCGCCGAGCTCGCCAACGAGGCGCTGAAGCCCTTCCAGGCCCACGCCATCCTCTGCGGCAATTCCGGCACCCAGATGGGCGGCTGGTTCCGCAAGGAGATCAAGACCGTCGACGATCTCAAGGGTCTCAAATTCCGCATCGCCGGCATGGGCGGCCATGTGTTGGCGCGGCTCGGCGTCGTGCCGCAGCAGATCGCGGGCGGTGATGTGTATCCGGCTCTCGAGAAGGGCACGATCGACGCGGCCGAGTTCGTGGGTCCTTATGATGACGAGAAGCTCGGCTTCCAGAAGGTCGCCAAATACTACTACTTCCCCGGCTGGTGGGAGGGCGGCGCCATGCTGCACATGATCGTCAACGACGAGAAGTGGGCTTCGCTGCCGAAGCAGTATCAGGCCATCGTCAACCAGGCGGGATCTGCGGCCGGCGCCTGGATGCTCGAAAAATACGACAGCGTGAATCCGGCGGCGCTGAAGCGGCTGATTGCCAATGGCGCCGAGCTCAAGGCGTTCCCGCAGCCGGTGCTGGAGGCCTGCTACACCGCGACCCAGGACCATCTGAACGAGCTCGCCGCCAAGAGCGACCTGTTCAAGCGGACCAAGGACAGCCACGACGCGTACATGAAGGAGCTGCTGTTCTACACGCAGATCGCGGAAAACTTCTACGACAACTATCTGCTCAGCAAGATGCGCAACAAGAGCTGAGCGCATAACTCTCGTAGGGGTGGGCAAAGGCGCCCTTGCGCCGTGCCCACCATTCCTTGCTCCACTTGCCATGGTGGGCGCGCTTGCGCTTTGCCCAGCCTACGAGGTCTGAGCGCGCAGCCTGGATGGAGCGCTCCCTCACGCCGGCCAGCCCATCCACGTAACGCAACGGAGGAATTAACCGCCCGTTAACCATATCGGCCGCATCGTTAACCATTCAATAACAGGGAACGAGTCGGCCGCTATGGAGGCTGCAGCAAAAGTCCAACGCCAAATGGTGCGCCTGCGCGGGCGCTCCTATGTGGCCTTCGTGTTCGTGCCGACGGTTCCGATCCAGGACTGGCTGCAGGAGATCGATACCACCATCGCACGCTCGCCGGGCTTCTTTGCCGGCCGGCCCGTGGTGATCGACCTGTCCTCGGTCGATCTCAGCCAGTCCGGCATCGGCCATCTGCTCACCAGTCTGCAGGACCGCAACATCCGCGTGCTCGGCATCGAGGGCGTGGAGGAGGGCCGGCTGACGCCGATGATGCCGCCGCTGCTTTCGGGCGGGCGCAGCTGCGTGGTCGAGCCGACCGCGCCGAAGAAAGCCGAGACGAAGGCCGAGACCAAGCCCAGCTCGCTGCTGCTCGAGGCCCCCGTGCGCTCCGGCCAGACCGTGATCTTCCCCGAGGGCGATGTCACGATTCTGGGTTCGGTCGGCTCCGGCGCCGAAGTCGTCGCCGGCGGCTCCATCCACATCTACGGCGCGCTGCGCGGCCGCGCCATGGCCGGCGTGAACGGTCACACGAGCGCGCGCATCTATTGCCAGAAGATCGAAGCCGAACTGCTTGCAATCGATGGGTTTTATCAGACTGCCGACGATATCGACGAGGCCCTGCGTGGCAAGCCGGCCCAGGCCTGGCTGCAGGGCAACACCATGCGAATTACTGCGCTGAACTGACCAGAAGGAGATATTTGAGATGGCCAAGGTACTGGTCGTGACATCAGGCAAGGGCGGCGTCGGCAAGACCACGACGACCGCCGCACTGGGAGCCGCGCTGGCGCAACGCGGCGACAAGGTGGTCGTCGTCGACTTCGACGTCGGCCTGCGCAACCTCGACCTCGTGATGGGCGCCGAACGCCGCGTCGTGTTCGACCTCATCAACGTGGTGCAGGGCGTCGCCAAGCTGCCGCAGGCCCTGATCCGCGACAAGCGGCTGGAGAACCTCTGGCTGCTGCCGGCCTCGCAGACCCGCGACAAGGACGCGCTGACGGAAGAGGGCGTGGGCAAGGTCATCGACGATTTGCGCAGCCGCTTCGACTGGGTGATCTGCGACAGCCCGGCCGGCATCGAGCGCGGCGCCTCCATGGCGATGCGCTTTGCCGACGAGGCCGTGATCGTCACCAATCCGGAAGTCTCCTCGGTGCGCGATTCCGACCGCATCATCGGCATGCTCGATTCCAAGACGGTGCGGGCCGAGAAGGGCGAGCGCGTCGAGAAGCACATTCTCATCACGCGTTACGATCCCTCGCGCGCCGCGCGCGGCGAGATGCTGACCATCGACGACATCCTGGAAATCCTCGCGACGCCCTTGCTCGGCATCATCCCCGAGAGCCAGGACGTGTTGAAGGCCTCCAACGTCGGCACGCCGGTGACGCTGTCGAACGCGGATGGCGCTCCGGCGCGGGCCTATATCGACGCGGCGCGGCGGCTGTGCGGCGACACCGTGCCGATGCAGGTGCCGGCCGAGCGCAAGGGCTTCATGGATCGTCTGCTGCGACGGAGGGCTGCATGAGTATGGGTCTGCTCCGGCTTCTCCGTGGCAACAAGGCCTCTGCACCCGTCGCGCGCGAACGGCTGCAGATCCTGCTTGCCCATGAACGCGGAATGCGCGGCCAGCCCGACCTGCTCGGTGTGCTGCGCGAGGAAATCCTCGCGGTCGTCTCCAAGCATGTGACGCTGGATCCGACCAAGGTCATCGTCCGGCTCGAGCGTGGCGACGAGGTGTCGACCCTGGAGGTCGATATCGAGGTGCCCAACGACTTCGAGCGCAAGAAAGCGGCGGTCGCGTAGGGGACGCGACTGAGGACTGCCCATTTTGGGGTGGGTGAGAAGGCGGTCCGCCGGGCATGGCGGGCCGCCTTTGTCGTTCCGGCAGCGGAACGGGACCTGCGGCGAGATCGTTGTGAAGGACCCGCGGCGACAGTCGCGCGCTGCGCCGCGGTTTGGTCAAACGGGAGAGCGCCCATGATGTCCGAGATCCAGGTCCATACCGTTGCGCGGCAGATGCTGGAACGGCATGGTTTCGCTGCGATTGCGAAGGCCGCCGAGCAGGCCCAGGCCTGCGAGGGCCGCGGCGAGGCCGACGAGGCCAAGGAATGGCGCCACATCGAAGACGCCATGAAGATCATCCGCGGTCCGCACCACAGCTGATCAGGCAAGCGCTTCAGCGTTCCTCTCGATCCGGTCCCCTTGACGGGGATCGATGCTGCGTCTGCGGCTGGCTGCGCTCGCCCGTCTCCTTGCAGGGGAGCGGTTCCCACGATCCGTCCGGCGCCTGCTGATAGGCACTGCACGATGAGGACGAGGTCGATTTCTCCTCGCCCTTCTGGGCGTCGGTATTCTTTGCCAGTGCCGGGGCGCCCAGCACGGCGCTCGCCGCGAGCGCGCCGGCGAAAATGAGACGAGTGATCAGCATGCGGTTCTCCTGTGCGAAGAAGCCCGCATGCTGGCGAGGAATGTGACGATTATGGGCCGGAGCGGAGTTTCCCTGCGGCGTGCCCGACGTCGCCAGATACCGCTAGCCGCCCTTGCCGCGGATCAGGCCGGCGAGATTGGTCTTCTGCGCTTCGCACCAGCCGGGCATGCCGAGGCGGCGCTGGTCCATGTCGGTCGCCTGCGTCGCCACCGCGACCTCGGCCATCAGATCGTCGTCCTGCTTCTCGCCCATCTTGCCGCCGGTATGCATCCAGGCGATCGCCTTGCGCACCTTCTCGGTGGTGCCGTCGGGCAGGCTCATCTGCTGCGCCTTCTGCACGAGGTCCTGATAGACGAGATCGGTGCCCGGACATTCGACCTTGGCGGCGAAGGCCTGCAAGACCATCGTCACATAGGTCGAGCGCCGCGGCGCGTCGGCCGCCTGGGCCGGCGCGGCAAGCAGCAACAGGCCCGTCATCAGAAAACCATAACGCATCCTTGGTACCTCCTCGATTTTGGCGAGAGGCTAGCGTCCGGCGCGCCGCTCCGCAATGGTGCCAGGCCGCAATTGTCGCCCCGTCGTGCGGTGCGCTAACCTGGCCGTCTCCCGGCCCCGGAGAGCGACATGAGCCTGTTCAGCACGCCGTTCGATCCCGCAAAAGACACCGCGCTCGTCACCGGCGCGGGGAACGGCATCGGCCGCGCGATCGCACAGGCCCTGGTCGGCGAGGGCGTCCGCACGGTGTTCGCCGACGTGAGCGCGGAACGGGTGAGCGCCGCAATCAGCACGAGCGGCAAGCCCGAATTGGCGGTACCCTGGGTCGGCGATCTCGCCAGGCCGGAAGCGTGCGATGCACTGCTCGCCGCCTCGGATGCAGCGCTCGGCGAAGTGACACACTTCGTCCACAGCGCCTCGCCGCCACGGCGCGAGGCCGATCATGCGCTCGCCGTCGATCGCAAGACCTGGCAGGAGATGCACGCCGTCAATCTCGATGCCGGCTTTGATCTGGCGCGCGGGCTCGCAAAGCGGCTGATCGCGGCGAGGCGGCCCGGCTCGTTCCTGTTTCTCACCTCCCTGCATGCGGGCACGCCGCGCAACCTGCCGCACTACTCGACGGCGAAGGCGGGGATGGCGATGTTGGTGAAGGAGCTCGCGAAGACGTTCGGCAGGCACAACATCCGCGTCAATGCGCTGGTGCCCGGCGCGATCGCGGCCGGCGGGTTCGTTGCGGATGCCTCGCTGGCGCGGCACATTCCGCTCGGGCGTCTCGGCGAGGCGAACGACCTCGCACCGATGGCGCTCACTGTCCTGTCGAACAAGCTCTCGGGTTACGTCACCGGCGCAGCCTTCGTGGTCGACGGCGGCTTGTCGCTGACGAACTGGTTCGAGGCGCCGGCGCTGGAAGAGTAGCTAGCGCTGCCAGGCCGGCACGGGATCGAGCGGCGTGCGATAGAGCTCGTTGTCATCGCGATCGGTGACGCGCACCGCGCAACCTTTCTGCTGCAGCTCCGGCTTCACCTGCGACAGCTCACACGCCAACTGATCGGCGCGATCGGAGGCAACCTCGATGTCCTCGAGGATGATTCCGCCCTGGTTCTTGAACTCTTCACCAACCACAAGATCGAAGGAGTAGTAAGGCATCCGAATTCCCCCGGTGTGAGGACTCAAAGTCGACAAGAGACGTCTTCAACACATGCCGGATGGTATCACTGAGTCGATGTTTCTCGATGAACGGGCCGCGCAATCTCTGTGCTTATGGCGCAGAAATGATGTGCAGTATTCGAGCGCATTAAGATTTTATTAAACATGTCTGCGCGATCATAAGGCATGGAATTGCAGCAGAACCGGGCTCCGGGAACCGGCAGCTGCAAGAGAAGGCCGGCGGCATAGATCCCGACGGCCTTTTCTCTTGGAAGAACACGACCGATGTGTCGCTTCCCGTAATCGCCCGGACTCAACGCATCACATCGACTCGGACAGCCTGCGCGATGTTGCGTTGATGTTGCTGTCTAGCGCAGCGGCATCGGCGGACGCACGACAGGTCCGTCGTCATCGGCAACGGCTTGCGTCGTGGCGACCGGCGCTGCCTGTGGCGCGACCGCGGTCGCCTGCGAGGGCGGCGGCGGCGAATAAGCCGGCATGTAGGTTTGCGACACGGCCGGCTTCGGTTTGCGGACCGGCTGCGGTGCGGTCCGCGGCGGGAGCGCGGACACACGCGCGCGCGGATCGATCGGCCTTGCGTCGGCGACCGGCCTGGGCGCCGGCGGCTTCGTCATCTCGCGCGCCATCTGCTCCTGTCCGGCCTTCAACTCGGCGATGGTGGCCTTGAGCTGCTCGATCTGTTGCGTCATCGCGGCGAGATCGCGCGTCATCGATTGCACCGACTGCGTTGCATCGGGCGGCGTTGCTGCGGGTGCTGCGGCGGCAATTTGAACCGGGGGCGGTGTCGCAGGTTGAGCGGTCGCAGCTTGCACCGCGGGCTGGTCGGTCGTTTGATCCGCTGCGGCTTGCTCCGCGGGCGGCGCGGCCTGCGCGACGGCGACCGGCGTGGTCTGCGATGTCGAAGGCAGCAGCGACATCAAGGCCGGGGTCCATTCGGCGAGCATGTGCCTCGCGGTGTCGCCGTGCTTTTCCCAGGCGACCGTCGCGGCCGCGCTGCCGCCCGCAAACAGGAATGTGACGAACGCACCGCGCAGCCACTTGCCGGCGGCGGATCGTTTTTTCCTGTTGTGACCATCGCTCGCCGCGACGCGTATGGCGGTGTCGACCGAGGGCGCTGCCGCCTGCTGCTCCGAGACGGGACTGAACCTCGGCCCCGGATTGCTCGAATGAGAATTGCTCGAAGTGCTCGAATTGCTTTTGGGCTCCGGCGCGAATTTCGGCTCCGGGCGGGTCGTGATCTCGGGCGCCAGCGCGGGCGCAACGCTGATGGGGCGCGAGGCCAGCACGATTTCCGGCGAGATCTGAATCGCGTCGTGCGGATCGTTGTCCTTGACCGTGTCCTTCACGATCTCATCGACGATTTGCTTGGCGTTCAGCATCGCGAGCATCGCAGCTCCTTTGAGGTCTTGTTCGTCCGCATTGGCGCGAGCCGATCTGTGGAGGTGGGCCATCCAAACCTGACGAGGCTGGCCCGATGACGCACGAGTCCAGCCGGGTTTGACCAAAGCAAGGCGAGGGGGTGGAGATGATGCGACGCTCTTCCGCCGTTTGTGGTGATGGAACCCGCGCCATCGAACACGCGCAATTGTTCCATGTTGCCTTGTTTTCAGCACGATTTGGGCAGCATCTGGCGAGGCTGGGGGCATTGCTATCCGCTATCGGGGGGCCGGCGGTGCCAAGACATCTGATCGCTTTATTCGTCGTTGCCATGCTGCCGCTGGGCGGCTGCATGCAGACAACGCTTTCGCCGTCGACCGACGCGAGCATGACGCCGCGCGACCGGCAGTTGCTCGCACATACGCCGTACGCGCAGGCGAACGTGCCCGAGCAATATCTGCGTCACATCGTCGACTACCAGCGCAAGGAGCAGCCGGGCACCATCCTGGTCGATACCGACGCGCGCTATCTCTATTACGTGCTGCCCGAGGGCAAGGCGATCCGCTACGGCGTCGCGGTCGGCGAGGAAGCCATGGCCTTCTCGGGGGTCGCGCGTGTCGGCCGTCTGGCTGAGTGGCCGGACTGGGTTCCGACCGCCGACATCCAGGCGCGGCTCGGACCCTATCCGGCGCGCGTTCCCGGCGGTCCCGCCAACCCGCTGGGCGCGCGGGGCATCTATCTCTACCTCGGCAACAAGGACACGCTCTACCGCATCCACGGCACCAACCAGCCCGAATATATTGGGCAGGCGATCTCGTCAGGCTGCATCCGGATGCGCAACGAGGACGTGATCGATCTCTACGACCGGGTGAAGCTCAATGCGACGGTCGTGGTGCTGCCGCCCGGCCAGAACGCGCAGGCCGGACCAGGCGCGCGCTGGCGCGGGTGAGAGCGCGTTTCCTAGTCCCCAGGCCGCGCAATGCGCCATTGCAGCGTCGTGGCGTTGCCGTTGGCATCGCCCGGCGCCTTGTCGGCAGGTGAGGTGTAGAGCGGACGATAGCGGTATGCCCACATCTTGCTGCCGTCGTCGCGGCTGATCACGGTGAAGTCGCCGACGGCCTTGGCGTCGGCCGTTGCGGGGAGCGGAACCCAGCTCTCGACGCACTTGCCATTGCAGTTCGACGTCTTGCCGCTGGTGTCGCGCTCGTAATAGTAGAGCGTCATGCCCTTGAGATCGACGAGCTTGGGGCCCTGCTTGGTTATGACCACCTTGGCCGGTGCGGTCGTCGCTTCGGGCTTCGGCGGAGGAGCGGCATCGCCGCCGCCATGACCGTTTGCGAGCACAGGGACGGTCGAGAGCGCGATGGCCGCCGCGATGATGATGAACCTCGACATCCCAAACTCCCGACGGCAAAGTTAATCGCGCGTTAAGCGCCGAATGGCGCCGACCGTAGCAGCCGAAGGTTAGTTCCTGGTTTCGCGGCACTACGACAATCACCGGTAGAAATACGGGGCGTTTTCCTGACGCGAACCGGTATCCACGTCGCTCGAAAACGCTCTATGCCTGCGCCTCGCGCAGCGGCGCGCGGCTGAGGTCATTGCCGGCGGCGATGGCCTTGCGCAGCAGCCGCATCAGCTCGTCGCCTTCCTTCGCGCTGAGGCCGCGCAGCATGATGCGCTGGGCAGACTCGACGGCCGGCGTGATCTTGCGCAGCGTGCGCCGGCCGTCGTCGGTGATCTCGAGCTCGCGAGCGCGGCGATCGCGGCTGGAGGCGCGTCGCTCGGCAAGGCCCTTCTGCACGAGGCGATCGATCACGCCGGTGATGGTGGTGCGGTCGTAGGCGATCAAGCCAGCGAGCGTCACCTGGTCGAGTCCCGGATTGGCCTTGATGGTCGCGAGCGCGGCGTATTGCACCGGCGTGAGGTCGAAGCCGGCATCTTCGACCTCGGCCAGGAAGACCGCCACCGCGATCTGCTGGAACCGGCGCGCCAAATGGCCGGGCATGTCGTTGTTGTCTTTCACCGAATTCTCCTTTGGGGCAGGGACGGTGCCGGATCATTGACAAGTATACTGATAGTCAGCATACTGATCAATATCCAAACAGAACATTGACGGGAGAGGTGCTCATGCAATTCCATCTCAATGGATTTCAGCCGGGCGACCCTGAAATCGCCGATCCCGCCGAGCGCGTTCAGGCTTCAGGCGCCGCCGGCGCGGTACCTGAAGAGGTCGATGTCCTCATCGTCGGCTGTGGCCCTGCGGGCCTGACGCTCGCGGCCCAGCTTGCGCAATTTCCTGACATCAAGACCTGCATCGTCGAGCAGAAGCCGGGCCGCCTGCTGGTCGGGCAGGCCGACGGTATCGCCTGCCGCACTATGGAGATGTTCCACGCCTATGGCTTCAGCGAGCGCGTTCTGAAGGAGGCCTATTGGGTCAACGAGACGACGTTCTGGAAGCCGAACGAGCGCGCGCCGGAGAAGATCGTCCGCAGCGGCCGGGTGCAGGACGTCGAGGATGGTCTGTCCGAATTCCCCCACGTCATCCTCAACCAGGCGCGCATCCATGACGGCTTTCTCGACGTCATGCGCAAGTCGCCGGCCAAGCTCGAGCCCCATTACAGCCGCCGTCTGCTGGACCTTGAGGTCGATCCGGCCGCAGGTCCCGCCGATCATGCCGTGACCGTGCGCCTCGAACGCGTCGATGCCGGAAACGAGGGCAAGGTCGAGACCATCAAGGCGCGCTACGTCGTTGGTTGCGACGGTGCGCGCAGCACGGTGCGCAAATCGATCGGCCGCGAGCTGCACGGCGATTCCGCCAACCACGCCTGGGGCGTGATGGACGTGCTGGCGGTGACCGATTTTCCCGACATCCGCTTCAAGGCGCTGATCCAGTCGGCGAAGGACGGCAGCCTGCTGATCATTCCGCGCGAAGGCGGCTACATGGTCCGCATCTATGTCGAGCTCGCGAAACTCGATGTCGGCGAGCGCGTCGCCAACCGCAACATCACCGCCGATGACGTGATTGCGAAAGCGCAACGGATCCTGAAGCCGCATACGCTGGACGTGAAGGAGATCGCCTGGTGGTCGGTCTACGAGATCGGCCAGCGCCTCACCGACAAGTTCGACGACGTGCCGGAGACCGAGATCGAGGCGCGCCTGCCGCGCATCTTCATCGCCGGCGATGCCTGCCATACCCATAGCCCGAAGGCCGGGCAGGGCATGAACGTCTCGATGCAGGACGCCTTCAACCTCGGCTGGAAGCTCGCTGCCGTGCTACGCGGGCAGTGTGCGCCAAGCCTTTTGCATTCCTATTCGGCGGAGCGCCAGGCGGTTGCGAAGGAGCTGATCGACTTCGACCGGGAGTGGGCGGGGATTCTGGCATCGGCTGCGAAAGCCGGTGGCGGCGACGCCGCGAAGACGCAGGACTATTTTGTCAGGCACGGCCGCTACACCGCGGGCACCGCGACGCATTACAAGCCGTCGCTTCTGACCGGTGCGACCTCGCATCAGCATCTCGCCGAGGGCCTCGTCATCGGCAAGCGCTTCCATTCCGCGCCGGTCATTCGGCTCGGTGACGCCAAGCCGGTCCATCTCGGTCACGCCTCGCAAGCTGATGGCCGCTTCCGCATCTACGCGTTCTCGCCAGCGGAGAATCCCGCGGCGGCAGGCTCTTCCATTCGCGCGCTGTGCAATTTCCTCAGTGAGGCCAGGGAGTCTCCGGTCAGGCGCCATACGCCCACGGGTGCCGACATCGACAGCGTGATCGACCTGCGCGCGGTCTTCCAGCAGGATCATCGCGAACTCGCCATCGAGGCGATGCCGTCGCTGCTGCTGCCGCGCAAGGGGCGGTATGGTCTGATCGACTACGAAAAGATGTTCTGTCCGGATCTCAAGAGCGGCCACGACGTTTTCGCAATGCGGGGCATCGATCGTAACGCCGGCTGCATGGTCGTGGTGCGACCCGACCAGTATGTCGCGAACGTGCTGCCGCTCGACGACTTTGCCGGGCTCGCGTCGTATTTCGACGGCTTCATGCGGCAAGCGACCTGACGGCGCGGCAGCGCCGTTGCGCGCTCTGCCGATGAACGGCGAATGAATATTGAACCGCGTGCGTCTCGATCTTTCGACGGATGCGACCGCCGGGCGCGGAACGCTCATTCCGCTTGCGCGTTCCAACTGGAAGAGGAGGAACGCGCCATGAAATTGAAGAGCATTCTGGTTGCAGCATTGCTGCTCGCGCCGACGGCCGCGCTGGCCGCGCCGGGCATCGTCACCGTCTCGACCGGCCTGCGCGCCGGGCCGGGTTCGGGCTTTCCGCTGGTCGATCGCATCCCCGAGGGCGCCCGCGTCAACATCCATGGTTGCCTGCGCGGCAATGCCTGGTGCGACGTGAGCTTCTCCGACGATCGCGGCTGGGTGTCGTCGCAATATCTCGAATATCTCTACCGCAATCACTACGTCTATCTCCCGGATTATGTCGACGAGATCGGCGTGCCCGTCGTCCCGTTCGTGCTGACCTCGTACTGGTCGAGCTATTACGGGGGACGGCCCTGGTATCAGCGCCACGCCTACTGGAATAACTACTGGACCTCGCACCAGCGCGTTGCGACGCGGATGACGATTGATCCGCGCGCGGCTCGCATCGGTCGCGCGGCGACGCGCGATGCGGCGGTTGCATTGGAGCGCGACGGTGTGCGCGCCAAGGGTGCCAAGGGTGCCAAGAGTAACGCGATGGTCTCCGGACGTGACGCTACGACCTCACGGCACGATGCCGCAATCGCGAAGCACGACGCCGCGATCGCGACGCGCGACGCTACGATCGCAAAGCGCGACGCTGCGATTACGAAACGCGACGCTGCGGTTGCCGCCGACCGGACGCGAGCCGGACGGGGCGAGCGCATCGCGCATGAGCGGACCAATGTGCAGACTCGCAATCCGCGCGATGCTCAGGCCCGCATGATGCACGAACAGGCCGCGAGCCGCGCTGCGGCGCGTGCCCAGCCAACGGCCCGCGCGCATGAAGCACCACGTGTGTCGGCCGCACCGGCAGCCCGGCCCGCGATGCCGCATGTGGCGCAGCCGAATGCGGGCCACGGTTCGCCGATGAATGCGCGCGCGCAGATGCCGGCGCCGCGCGCGGCTGCACCGTCAATGCCGCACGGTGGAGGCGGCGGTGCTCCGCACATCAATGCCGCTCCGCGTGGCGGCGCGCCGGCTGGCGGCCCCGGCGGCGATCATCAAAAGCACTAATGTCGTCAACGAAAGCCCGGCCCTCGTGCCGGGCTTTCTGTTGGGTCGGGTTCCGGTTCCGTGCGCGTACAATTTAAGAAAGTTCTTCGCCGGCAGATTTCATTGATCGTAAGACGTCTATCCAAAGATGTAACCGTCCACTCGGGGCAGCGGGGCACGGGAGGATGATGATGAGACAGAGTCAGGCGGACACGCGCCGCCAAAATGTCGCGAAGCGATCGATGACCAAAGAGGCCAAGCAGCTGGCCGGCCTGATCGCCGGACTGCGCAAATCCCTCGACGGGATTCACAAGGAGCGGACGAGCACAAAGCTCTCCGGCGCCGAGATGGGAATGCTCGACGAGCGCCGGAACAATCTGCTGCTCACCATCGCAGCGCTCGACGACCGCCTCTCGGCGGTGCAGGGGCTGATCGATCTCGGCCGCCCCCACGTCATCCGCGTCCATTAGCGGAACCTGGAGATGGTGCGATCGGTTCCGTCGCTGACGTGACGGGCCGGCGCCGGCTACCGTCCAGCATGATTTGATGACGGCTCCGTGCCGTCGCAGGCATGACAAGAATGCCTGCGACAAGCGGAATCGCGTTTCCTGATGCGTGTGCTCGATCCGGTCAGCCGGCCGCGGGCGCGCCGGCGCAATGCTGCCTGCGGATGGCACCAAATTGCCACGCTCCCGGCGAATTGCCGCCAAAGCCCGCTGCCACGAGGAGAACGGGTGCAGGGCTACGCAAGGGGACACGCATTGGCCTACAAAATGATCGCAGAACGCGACAACGCGAAGTACAGTTTCGCCCGCGAGAGCCGGCTGCTCATCGTGGCGAAGGCAAAAGTGTGGGCGAGCGAAGGGTGGCAGGTCGTCATCACCGACCAGGACGGCAAGGCCTACGCGCCGCCCGAATTCGATCAGCTTTCGGCGGCGTGACCGCGCGACGGGGCCAGGGGACGACATTGACGATGCTGTTTCGACTGGGGCGCGATGTGTTCGCGCCCCTGATGACTCTTGCAGCCGCCGCCGTGCTGACGGCGACGGTTGCCGCCGCGCAAAATCTCGACGCCGGCAAGTCGGCGGATCGGCTCTTTGCCGATGGTTGCGCGACCTGCCATCGCAGCCCGCGCGGCCTTGCCCAAGGGCGCTTCAGCCTGACGCTGTCCTGGTTCCTCAGGGATCATTACGCGACCAGCTCCGACTCGGCCAAGGCGCTCGCCGCCTATCTGGAATCGGTCGATACGCCGCCGCCGCGGGCCGCGGCCAAGCCTGGCGCAAAGCCGTCCCGATCTGCACCGCGTCCGCCCAAGCCGGTGCAGAGCCAGTAAAGCGCGATGAGACTAGGATGAATCGTCATCGCGTTTTAGGCTGTTGTTTGAGCATGATCTTTTCGGAAAACCGCGTCACACTTTTCCGGATCATGCTCTAGCTAGCGCTTGCGATAGGTCTGCGCGAGCAGCCGTGAGTGCACGGCGCGGAGCTCGGCGTTCATGCGCGTCTGTCCCGTCGTGACGTAGGAGAGCCAGGCGCCGTCGGCGGCGAGACGGACGATGTGCAGATCGGGCGTGCCGTCGGTCGTGCGATGACGCTTCAGCCGCGCCTTGATCCAGTCGTTCCAAAGCCGGCGCAGCGGCGGATCGGTGACGACGACCATGCTCAGCGCCGCCCATGGGGTCGAAAAGCCGAAGGCCTTGCCGGTGAACACCGCATTCACATAGGCCCGCGTGAAGCTGCCGCGCGGCTTCGGATCGGCTTCGACGCTCGCGTCGATCTCCGCATCGACGCGGGCGAGGAGATCGGCAAACAGGCCCTCGATCAGCGCCTGCTTGCTGCCAAAGTGATGAAACAGCCCGCCCTTGGTGACGCCGGCCGCCGCCGCGACCGCCTGCACCGTGACGCCGGCGACGCCATGGTCCATGGCGATCGCCGCGGCGCAGTCGAGCAGGGCGCGCCGGACCTGCTCCGGCTGCTTAGCGCGGGTGTAGGCGCTTTCCGGCATCAATGCACTGTGCTCTGCGAGAACAGGTTGATGATCACGACCCCTGATACGATCAGGCCGATGCCGACGAAGGCCGCGGCGTCCAGCATCTGGCGGAACAGCACGAAGGAGACGGTGGCGGTCAGGATGATGCCGATCCCGCCCCAGATCGCGTAGGCGATGCTCAGGGGAATGACCCGGATCGCGACCGACAGCGCGTAGAACGAGGCGACGTAGAACAGCACCATGGCCAGCGTCGGCCAGGGCCGCGTGAATTGCGCGGATTGCTGCAGGAAGGCGGAAGCCGTGACCTCGAGAACGATGGCGAGGGCGAGCGCTGCGTAGGCATTGAAGGCGGACGTCATGATGAGCTCATGTAGGCGCGAAAGATACCGCGCGGTAGGTATGTTTAGCACGCGCAACGTCGCTTGGGCCAGAGTCGGGTATCACGTGTGAGTGACGAGGCTGCGACACGTGGGAACGGCAGCGTGGAGCCGCCGCGTGATGAATCGCGCGGCGGCTCCAGGATTTCGCGGCGTTCGACCGGTATCAGTCGATCCGCACGGAGAGTTCGACGTCTTCGGCGAAGGGCGTGGACATGTAGCCGCTTCCGGGCCTGCGTACGCGCGCCAGATAGTCAGGACTGTCGTCGGCATTGTCGGCGACGATGATCGCGCCCGGCCTGAGATGGTCTTCGACAAGATCGAGGATCTCCGGATAGAGCGCCTTGGCGCCGTCGAGCAGCACGAGGTCGATCGGATCGGGCAGATCTGCGCGAAGCGTCTGCAGCGCATCGCCCTCGCGGATTTCGACGAGATCGATCAGGGCGCCGGCGGAGAGGTTCTCGCGCGCCCGCGCCACCTTGGACGGCTCGAATTCGCTCGTGATGAGGCGGCCGCCGCCATTGTCGCGCAAGCCTGCGGCGAGGTGCAGGGTCGAGATGCCGAACGAGGCGCCGAACTCGACGATCGTTCGGGCGCCAGAGCTGCGCGCCAGCATGTAAAGCAGCGCGCCGGTCTCGCGAGAGACCGCGAGCGGGACGTCCTTCAGACGTCCATAGAGATCGCGATATGCGGTCTTGCTCTGCATCATCCGCGCCCGGTCTGCGTCGGTCAAACCGGCGATGGCGGCATGTGTTGCACCTCTGGCTGCGTCGGCCTCAAGGAAGAGGCGATCCAGCAGCGGCGCAAGCAATTCGATGGTCGGGGTGGGCATTTGTCGTCTCCGGGTTCGCGAAAAAGCGCGTGCTTGCGCGGAGGCTGAAATACGACTAATTCGTCGCATTTCCTATTCGCATTGTCCAGGCAAGCCATGATCGAGCGTCGAAGCCGTTCAATTTCCTCGCGAAAGCAGCCGCAACAGACCCGCTCGACCGAGCTGGTGACGGCCATTCTCGATGCCGCTGTTCAGGTTCTGGCGAAGGAGGGCGCGCAGCGTTTCACCACGGCGCGGGTGGCGGAGCGGGCCGGGGTGAGCGTCGGATCGCTCTATCAATATTTCCCGAACAAGGCGGCGATCCTGTTCCGCCTCCAGAGCGACGAGTGGCGGCGCACGAGCGAGCTGCTGCGCGGCATTCTTGCGGATCGGGCAAAGCCGCCGCTGGTGCGGCTGCGCGCGCTGGTCCACGCCTTTATCCGCTCCGAGTGCGAGGAGGCTGCGATCCGCACGGCTCTCAATGACGCCGCGCCGCTTTATCGCGACGCGCCCGAGGCGCACGACGCGCGGACCGCCGGCAAAGGCATCGTCGCGGCCTTCATGCGGGAGGCGCTGCCCAAGGCATCGGATACGACGCGGGAGCTCGCCGGTGAGCTGATCACGACGACGCTGAGCGAGGTCGGCAAGCGGTTTTCGGAGACGCCGCGCAGCGAGGCCGAGATCGCGCATCATGCCGACGGGCTCGTCGACATGTTCTGCGCCTATCTCGGGGAGCTTGCGCGGCGCCGGGATCAATCCTGACATCCGCTTTTGCGCGTGCGCGGTGCCATTCCCGGATTACGCTTCGCTCCATCCGGGCTACTCTTGCACCACCGAACGTCTTGATTCCGACCGGACCTCCTTCAATGCTCGTCATTTCCATTCAAAGCCAGGTGGTCCACGGCCACGTCGGCAACAGCGCCGCCGCCTATGCCATGCAGGCCGAGGGCGTGAACGTTGCCGCGGTGCCGACGACGCTGCTGTCGAACCATCCGCGCTATCCGAGCCTGCGCGGGCGGGTGCTGGAGACCGAGCTGGTCGCCGATCTCCTGAGGGGCGTCGAGGAGCGCGATCTCGTCGACGAGGCCGCCGTGCTCGTCACCGGCTATCTCGGCTCGCCCGGCAATGCCGCAGTGGTCGCCGATTTCGTCGAGCGGGCGCTCACGCGCAATTCCAGGCTCGTCTATCTCTGCGATCCCGTGATCGGCGACGACGGCCGCGTCTATGTCGCCGACGGCATCCTGGATGTGGTCCGGCACCGGCTGCTGCCGGCCGCGAACCTGATCACGCCGAACCAGTTCGAGCTCGAGTTGCTTGCGGGCCTCACCGTCGCGGATGCGCAGGGCCTGCGTGCCGCATGTGCGGCGCTGGCCGGGGCGGGCCGCATTGACGTGGTCGTGACCGGCTGCACGCTCGTCGACACGGCGGAAGGGCAGGTGGAGACGATCCTGTGCGCGGACGGTCAGCTGTCGCGCTTTGCGACGCCGCGACTGCCGATCCGCCACTATGGCACCGGCGATCTCCTCACCGGCCTGATCGCGGCGTATCTGGCCAGGGGCCAGGCGATGGAGGCCGCGGTGCGGCTCGCCGTCGAGACCATCTTCGCGGTGCTGGTGCGCACGCAGGAAGCCGGCACCGCCGAGATGCGGCTCGTGCCGCTGCCGGCCCCGGGACCCAAGGCCTGACGGTCTCAGGTCGCGCGCTTTCCGCTCGATTGCGCTGATTTCTGCGGCCTGGCCGGGCTCTTCTCGCGCGCGGCCTGTGCCTTTGGCGGCTTGGCGCTGGCGACAGCCCGCATCTTCTTCGGCTTGACGTTGGCTGCTTCCTTGCGATCCGACGTGCCACGCTTGGAGATGTATTCCAGGCCGTCGATCGGGCCGACATGCGGCGGATCGCGGCCGAGATAGGGCCGGCCGATGCCGAGCGCCTTGCCGTTGGCGTCGACCCACTTCCACAGGATTTCGGTCGAGACCCAGCGCTGCGCGCGGTTGTTGCCCTGGGTGCTGACGATGTCGGCCGCCATGCCGTGGCCGTAGCCGCCGCGTGTGCTGCCGCCGTGATAGGAGCGGTCGGAGGCGGCCTTCAGGCCGCTCGCGATCGACTGGCGATAGTCGTCGCGGAACGCGCTGGTGATGCCCGGCGAGAGGCCGGCAGCTTCAGCCGCGAGCAGCGTGCGAAACAGCTTTCGCTTGAAGCTCTTGTCCATGCCGCCGATGACGTAGTCCATCATCGACATGCCGGCATGCTCGGCCGCCTTCGGATCCTTCCAGCCAAAGTCCTCGTCGACGAGCTTGGTGAAGCTGCGCATCACCGTGACCGTCCTGCCCTTGCGCTTGACGGTGACGGCGCGCCGCTCCTGCACCTTGATCGAATCCTCCTTCGCGGTGCGCTGATAGAGCGCCCAGAGATAGCGATCGATGCAGGTGTCCATCACGAAGCATTCGTCGAGCACGGCGACGGTATCCGCAGGCGGCGAGGGCTTGCTCACGGCAACCGCCGGTCCGATCGCGATCGCGGCGGGGGACGGTGCGTCCGTGGTCACGATCTCGGTGGGATCGGCGGATGCGAGCTTGACGGGTTCTGGCGCGGGGGCAGCCTCGCTGACGGCGGGCGCGGGTTCAGGCGAGATCTGCGGCGCGGGCGGCGGGGTCTCCACAGGCAAGATCAACGCCGCATCGGCCGAAGCGATTTTGACGGCGGGGGCGGGCGCCTCGGGCGCTGCCGCTTCAGCGGTCGCCAGGCTCGGTGCCGCAGCGACGGCGGCCGCGACGTCGGCGGTCAAGGCGACACCATCCTCGATGGTCGCAGCGTGCGGGACGTCGGCGAGGTCGAGGCGGCCGAGATCTTTCGCGCGCGAGACGGCCGCCGCATTGGCGCCGCTGCTCTCGATGAGGGCCGGGGCATAGGCGGAGAGAGAGAGCGCCAGCCAGCCGGCGAGAACCGCCGAGGGGCACGAGACCGCCACCAGAAGAGACCGCCGATCGTTCATGATCCCTGCCTCCAAACGGTTCTGTTCGGACACGTCTTGTCGGAACAGTCTTGATGCAAACAGTCTTGATGCCAAGAGTCTTGCACGGAAAAGGCACGCAGCGCGTCGATTGTTCGGAGGACCGTGTGGCGGCGCAATGGCGCATTTCGGCGAAAACGGGCTTTTTGGTCAGGTGTTGCCGAGGTGCAACGCGCGGGTTCCATGATGGTTCCAGTGGCGGAACCGCCGGAAACGCTCGCAAAATGCGGCGTTCATTGTCGTCAAATTGAGATGGCTGAATTTACGCAATCTTGGATTGTGTCCGTGCATTTCTCTCGCGCCGGCAATCTCCGGCGGAGTTGGGAAGGACACGATTGTGAAATTGAAATGCCTGTTGGCCGAATTTGCCGCCGATGAATCCGGCGCCACCGCGATCGAATACGGTCTGATCGCAGCCGGCATCGCGCTCGCCATCATCGAGATCATCTATGCGCTCGGCACCAATCTCGTCGCAAAGCTGCAATCGCTCGCGAGCGCGCTGAAATAGGGCGTTCTCGCATCTTCCACTCTCGTGTCCCTGCTCTGGAGCGCCCCCCTTGGGGCGCCTTGAGTGCGCCATGTCTCGCGGCAACTTTGCTGCGGCCAGCGCGTTGATCGCCATGACGCATTCCTCGCTTCGTCCGATGGACGCCTTCGATCCCACCGAGCCCGCCATCCTCCACGATCGTCTCACCGACACGATCATCACCTGGACCGCTGAGGACGCCGACGACTACCGGCAGGCCAGCCGGCCGGGCGAGGACGGAACCGTGGCCTGGAAGGCCTATCTCTTCGACGGCTGGGGCAATGTGCTCGGTGGCTGAGCACCGCCCATAAAAGTGTCATGTCGCGGCTAACGTGATTCGGCCAAGGCCTTGTACGCATTAAACATATTGCCATGCGCCGCGCGCGTTGTTGCAATGCAGCGGCGCATGTCGCAATGCAGCAAAACGCGCTTAAATGTGCTCCGAATCTTCCACTCAGGAGCATCACCAATGAACAAGAAGACTTTGACGATCGCCGCCACCATCCTGACGATCGCGGGCAGCACCGCGGCTTTCGCCGCCGAGCTGCCGACCTATGAGGCCAACGGATTTCCGGTCTCCCCCCTCCAGGTCCGCGTGCTCGGTGCCGCGCATGTCGACCAGCAGGTCTCGGCGCCCATCACGGTTGCCTCGGTCCACCAGGCGAAGGTGCTCGGCCCTCGCAAGGTGAAGACCGCGACCGTCGGCGCAGCCCGCTAAAGACGAATTCGCCTGAGACCAGGTGGGCCTCGCGGAGAGCGGGCTCCACCGGGTCATGCGGCCATGGACATGACGACGTCGCATGCGCATCGCCGCGTGCGGCGATCGCAGACATCACGACGCGCGCTGGTCGCGCGAGCATGCCGCGAGATCTCTCGATCCGACAATCGCGCCTCGATGCGCTGATTGAGAATCCGGCCGCGAACAAGTTCGCGTGAATGGGCCGGTCATGTATGTCCGTTCATAACGGGCGTGATCCCTTTAACGGTTGATTTGCACGTCGCGCTGCTTGATGCGGCCGCCGCATGGTCGCGGCCAATTTTTGAAATCATTCATAATGGAGGCCATCATGCCCGTTGCGCAGAAAGCCGTTATCGCCACCGTCTCGCCGCGCGCGTTCATTCTCAGGCACGCCGCTCTGTTCGCCGCCGCCGCGCTGTTCGTGTTCGTGCTGAGCCTGACCTATGGCCTCGATCTCAGCCCGGGATTTTTCTGAGCGGTCGTCCGCAAGCTCGACGGCGCGCGGCCGTAGAGTTCGGCGAACGCGGCGTTGAAGCGGCGCAGGCTGCCGAAGCCCGCCTGGAACGCGATATCGGTCATGGTGTGGTCGCCGGCATCGAGCAGGCGTTTTGCGCGCTGGACACGCAGCGTCTTGGCAAGCTGCTGCGGCGTGGCGCCGACGTGCCGCTCGAACAGCCGCGCCAGATGACGCGAGGAGATGCCGAGCCGCATCGCCAGCGTCACCACGGAATCCTCGTCGAGCGCGCCTTCATTGATGAGCTTCACTGCACGTGCGACCGTCGAGCGCGTGCCGTTCCAGGCCGGGCAGAACGGCGCGGTCTCGGGACGGCAGCGCAGGCAGGGCCGGAAGCCCGCGGCCTCCGCGGCAGCTGCCGTCGGATAGTAGGTAACGTTGCGCGTCAACGGCTGCTTGGCCGGACAGACCGGGCGGCAGTAGATGCCCGTCGTCTTGACCGCCGTGAAGAAGCGGCCGTCATAACGGGGATCGCGGCGCAGGCGCGCGGCGTTGCAGATCGCAAAGCTCAGCATGGCCGGATGATAGCGTATGTCCGCGCAGGCGGAAGAGGCGCGGGGTGACCGAGTCCGATTGTGGCGAGCCGCGCCGCGCATCGCAGCCTAGAAGGCAGCTCTCATCGCAATGCAGCCGGAGAGCCCGCCGTGACCAGCCCGAGGGACGTCGTACTGAACGCCTGGAAGACCTTTTCATCACGCGACGCCGAGCGCATCGCCGCGTTGTTCACGGACGACGCCGAATGGATCGGGCCGAAGGGCAATGCCACCGCGGTCGCGCTCGATCACACCGATCACATGGTCGGGGCGCGGCAGATCGCGCGTTTCATCGCGCAGGAGATGCACAAGCTGTTTTCAGAGGTCGATATCGCCTTTCGCGGCGTCTACGCCGACGGAGATGTCGTGATCGTGGAGGAGCGGATGCGCGCGATGCTCCCCGGCGGCAAGCCATACGAGAACGACTATTGCTTCGTGTTCACCGTGACCGGCGAGAGGATCCGCGAGGTGCGCGAATACATGGACACGCGCAAGGGATGGCGGATGGTGTTCGGTGAGGGGGCGTGAGCCGCGTGCCAGCCCTGCGCCTGCGTGGGTTGAGCCCGCTCATTTGCTGACATAATGCCTTGCCCATGGATCAGCGGACGAGCGGCGCTGACGCTCTCTCTCAGAAGCACGATACGGGGCCGGCGCTGCTCGGTGTCGTCTGCGGCCTTGCCGCGGCGCTGTTCTGGGCGCTCGGCTTTGCCGGCACGCGACACGGCCTCAAGGTCGGCTTCACGCCGGTCGATCTGCTGGTGCATCGCTATGTCTGGTCGGGCATCGCGTTCCTGCCGCTGGTCGCGCGCGCCGGCATCTCCGATCTCTGCGGCATCGGCTGGAGCAGGGGCCTCGTGCTGATGGTGCTTGGCGGCCCGGTGATGTCGCTGATCTCCTACACCGGCTTCCTGTTCGTGCCGCTCGGCCATGGCAGCGTGATCCAGCCCTCCTGCGCGACGCTCGGCGGCCTCCTGCTGGCCGCCGTGTTCCTGAAGGAGCGGATCTCCGCCTCGCGCCTTGCCGGCGCCATCGTCATCGTCGGCGGCCTCGGCGTGATCGGCGCCGAATCGATCGGCCATATCGGGACCGATGGCGTGCAGGGCGATCTGACCTTCGTGCTGACAGGACTCATGTTCGCCGGCTTCGGCGCGCTGCTGCGCCACTGGCGCGTCTCCGCCGTGTCGGCCGCGCTCGTCATCAACGTGCTGTCGCTGCTGCTGTTGCCGGTCTACGTCGCGACCGTCGGCCTCGCCCACATTGCAGCGATCGGCGTGACCGAGAACGCGATCCAGGCGCTGGCGCAGGGCGTGCTCGCCGGACCTGCCGCGCTCTATCTCTACGCTGTCTCCGTTCAGCGTCTCGGCGTCGCGCGTGCCGCGGTGTTTCCAGCCTGTGTGCCGGCGCTGACCTTGCTCACCGGCTGGCTCCTGCTCGGCGAGCCGCCGACGATGTTGCAGACGGCGGGGCTCGTGACGGTGCTGTGCGGGTTCTATCTGGCGCAGAGGCAGCGCTAGGCCCGATCCTCCAGACTGCCGAACGAGGAGAGGGATCAGGCACGCCCAATACGGGAAGGCCGCCCGGAGGGCGGCCCTTCAAGTCTCAAAGCTGTGATGCAATCAAACGCGCTTTCTTGAAAAGCCAGCCCCGGGTTGAAAAAATAGCTACGAGCTACAAACGCCTTCCCGGCAGGAGGAAGCTTACACAGATTTCCCGCGGGGATAAGGGGAATTATGTGTTCCAGAATGGGAACTGGCGTTAGCGTTACCGCGGCCGGCTCGCCGCGTGCTCACGCCTTCCTCACGAACTCCGATTTCAGATTCATCGCGCCGATGCCGTCGATCTTGCAGGCGATGTTGTGCCCGTCGGTGGCGTCCTGGAGGCGGATGTTGCGGACCTTGGTGCCGCCCTTGACCACCGAGGACGAGCCCTTGATCTTGAGGTCCTTGATCACGATGACGCTGTCGCCGTCGGTCAACGCATTGCCGTTGGCATCGCGCACGCCGGTGTCCTGCGCGGCGTCCGCGGATGCCTCCGCCGTAGCGCTCCATTCATGGCCGCATTCCGGGCAGACCCAGAGATCGCGGTCCTGATAGGCATGCTCGGAGCTGCAGGTCGGGCATTTCATCGTGTCGGTCATGTCTGTCTCGTCTCACGCTTCGTTCGCGGCGCGACCGTAGGGGCGGGAACCGGGAAAGCAAGGGAAAGCTGCGGATTGCCCGGGCGGCCAGCGCCTGCCGGTGCGATATCACCGGAATAGCGCGACGAAGATCACGTAGAGCCAGCCCAGGATGCCGTGGATGATCGCCCACAGGATTGAATGGTTGTTGGTGTAGGAGATCGCGATGGCGAGCGCCGAGCCGAAGCCCACGCCGTATTTCGCGCCCTCGACGCGGACGCCGTAATAGCGATTGCCGTTCATGGTGACCCTTCCAGGGATTGCGTTGCTCATGCCATCGCTCCCCGCGCGACGGCGGACAATTCGGTTTACCTTCTCCGACGGGCCCGACGCTACTCCCTTGACGCAAATCAACTTCATCTGCGTGTGCCGACCTAGGATTCTGTCTCGACGAAGCAATGGCGAGGGTGGCCATGTCGCACAGCGTTCGCATCTCCATCGGCATCGCCATCCTGATCGCGCTGTCGCTGTTGTTTCTCTTCAGCGTCGTCCACACCGCGGCCGGGGCTCCGAGGTCCGGCTCCCGCGCGGTCTCCGAAGGACATCGTCTGGCGCAGGCATGGTGCCAGACGTGTCACGCCATCGAGCCGCACATGGCCGGGTCCTTCGACAACGCCCCGAACTTCCAGGCCATCGCCGATCGCAAAGGCACCACCGCACTGTCGCTCAAGGTGTTCTGGCGGACCAGCCACCAGAACATGCCGAACCTGGTGATATCGACAGAGCAGGCGGACGCGCTTTCGGCCTACATCCTGAGTTTGAGGGCCAACTAGCGCAATGGATGGCGCCGCCCGCTCGATCACGTCCCGTCCATGAAACGCGCCGTTCCCGAGACCCGGATCGAGCTGCCTGACGTCGCGCCGATCTCCGCGCGGATCAGCGAGCGTAGTCCCATGTCCTCGCCCTGGACGATGTCGATGGCGCCGCCATGCGGCCAGCCGATGTCGCGCAAATAGCCTGCGAACGCGGCAGCGGCTGCGCCCGTCGCGGGGTCCTCGACGACGCCGCCGGCGGCAAAGGCGTTGCGGACGTGGAACGATAGCGCGCCCTCCGCGGTCACGAGGGCGACGGTGACCAGCCCCGCCTTCTGCATCAACGCGCGGCCGCGTTCGAAATCGTAGGCCATGCGCGCCAGCGCCTCGCGCGACGTCAGGGCGAGAACGACATGATCGGCCCCGGCGTGAATCTTCGCAGGCGGAATCCGCGGGTCGAGATCGCCGGCCGCATAGCCGAACAGGGCGAGAAGCTCATCGCGCAGCGCCGGTTCGATCGGCGCGCTGCGGGTCGGCGGCGATTGCAGCGCCGCGGCGATGGTGTCCCCGTCACGGCGGCCCGAGACGGAAATGACGACATCGTTGAGATGCAGCGTGAAGGTGCGGTCGCCATGCCGGTGCGCCAGCGCCGCGCCAAGCGCGATCGTCGCATGTCCGCAGAACGGCACCTCCATGACAGGCGAAAAGTACCGCACGCGCCATGCCGCGCCCTCGGGCGCCGCGAAGGCCGTCTCGGAGAAGCCGACCTCGGCCGCGATCGCCTGCATGGTCGCGGCATCAGGCAAGGCGTCGCCGATCCGGACGCCGGCAGGATTGCCGCCCGTGTTGCCGTCGGAGAAGGCCGCGATACGGAGGACGGAGGTCATGGATCATTCCTTGTCGTAAGGAGCTCATCCGGGCTACGCGGCTGCGCGGGAGCAATTCCTTTACCATGGCCGCCACTCCCGGTTGAACCGGCGGAAGCTTAGCAGTTAGGAAAAAATTCTGCGGTAGTTTCGCCCGGATTTTTCGGCTGCGTCAGACACGACGTTCGATGTCGCCGCAAGGTTACGGGAGCTGTCATGAGCGATCATCGCGCTGCGATCAGGCATCACACGCTGCGGACCGGCATTGTCGAGTTCGACAACGGCACCGGCAGCATCGTCAGCGTGCCCTGCACGATCCGCGATGTCTCCGGCACCGGCGCGCGCCTGCAACTCAACTCTTCGCTGTGGGTCCCGGAGCAGTTTGCGGTGATCTTCTCGAACGGGCTGCGCAAGGATTGCCGGCTTGCCTGGCGCAAGGAGAGGCTGATCGGCAGCGCGTTCGCTGAGGGCTATGCGAGCCCGGACGAGCAGGCCGCCATGATGACCGCGGACGAACAGTCCCGGCACCGGCTCGGGATCGGGGCGCGCGTCAAGGCTGCGCGCGAGACCCGTGGCTACACCGAAGCCCAGCTGGCCGAGCGCATCGGCGTCACACCCGCCTTCGTGTCATCGGCCGAGAAGGGCGAAGCGGACATACCGCTCTATCAGCTGATGCACATCGCCGATCTCTTGATGGTCAGTCTCGACGGGCTGGTTGCGGGGCCGGCGCCTGCGGACGTCGACGCGGCGTAGGGGCACGCTTGCTGCCGTAACCGGCGCAGAGTCCATATCGGTATTACGCCCCGGTTCCCAGTACATTTCCCGATGGCGGCGAGCCAGCTGCCGGCACACGATGCCAAGCCACTGCACAAGTCACTGCACGAGGCAGTGCAATGGGTGCCATGGCCATGCCGACCGGCCGCATCGAGCTCAAGCTTCGGAAGGTGTCGCAGCTCTTCAATACGCTGGATCCGTCGCCATTCAGGGAAAGTGCGCTTGCGCACGAGGCCGAAGACTACATTGTCGCCCGTGCGCAGGAGATGCCGATCGATGCTCCCATCGCGATCGTCATTCATCTGCCGTCGGACGAATTTTCGCGGGCGTCGGCAAGCGACATCATCATCGCGATCAAGGATCATTTCGACCACAGAAGCCAGGCCATGACCAGAGAGATGCAGGAGCTGTTCAAGTCCGGGCGGTTCTCCCTTGCGGTCGGCCTTTCCATCCTGTCGCTCGGCCTGGTGCTCGGCTGGCTGCTGTTGCGAAAACTGGACGGGAGTCCGGTGTCCCAGATCCTGAAGGAGAGCTTTCTGATATTCGGCTGGGTTGCGATCTGGAAGCCGTCCGACATCTTTCTTTACGAGTGGCCTCCGATTGCCCGCCGCAGGGCGCTTTTCCGCCGCCTTGCCGCTGCGGATGTCGCGCTCGACAGCGACGTCCCCTGGTTTTCCAGTCCGTCGAAGGAGGAGAAGGATGTCGACGCCATGCAAGTTCGAATCCAGCATCTTGAATCATGACGAGCAGCAGATCGTTCTGACCTCCCATCATCCCGCGATCGGCGACGTCGATCGTGCGGCATTGGAGAAACTGCGCACCGTGCTGCGTGAGCTTCGCGACAAGGAACGAACCCTCGCGCACCGCCAGCGACGCGTCGCGAAAGGGGCGGCCGATCCCGGCGGTCGCCGCACGCCGGGGGCGGGGGCCAACACGTTCCGGCGCAAGGAGGTTTTTGTCTCCGCCCTCAAGCGCGTCAACAAGGAGCTGAAACGGCTCGAGGCCTTCGAAGCAAGGCGCGAGCTGGGCGAAGCCGCCCGACGGGCGCTGTCGCTGCGCCGCGCAAGGCAGTTCGCGCGCCCGGAAAATCAGCCGACATCACATGACGGCATGCGTGCCCTGCCGAGCCGTCGTCGAACCGTCAAACTCCCTCCCTCGAAGATCGGGCGGGTTTCACAGGCCAACAAGAGGGCACAGGCGAGGCGGGATGCACGGGGCTGACTGGCACAAGAAAGTCGAAAACAACCCCATGCACAGTAGAAAACGCTTGCGATTTCAGAGTTCTGCGATACCGAAAAATGTCTCGACCCGGGCAAGGGGGCGCCCGTAGCCTCCGGATCAAATTCGGCGATACCGAATTTGAATTTGACTCGTCGGGCAAAACAGGCGCATGATGGCACGATGGCGCCGGTGAACAGCCAGGGAGATCGCCTCGCCAGGGCCGCGGGGCGACATGCCAAAAACACTGAAAACCAAACCGAGAAGCAGACCGGCAAGAAAACTGAAGACCTACCGGACCTCGCTCGGCTTCTACGACCAGGCCATCGCCGCGCCCTCGATGAAGGCGGCGCTGGAAGCCTGGGGCGCCAGCTCCAACCTGTTCCATCAGGGCGCCGCGAAGGAGACCGAAGATCCCGACATCGTCGCCGCGACCATGGCAAGCCCTGGCGTGGTGCTCCGGCGCCCTGTCGGCTCGGACGGCCCGTTCACCGAGAGCGCCGAGCTGCCGACCGATCTCGCCGACGATGAGGCCAAGCCAAAGCCAAAGCCAAAGCCCGGATCGAACAAGCGTCCGGCCAGGAGCGCACACAAACCGTCCCGCAAGATCGACGATCAACAAGCCCGCAAGGCCGCCGCGGCGTTCGAGAAGGAAGAGCGGCGGCGCGAAGCCGAGCGCCGCAAGGACGAGGCCGCCCGCGCCAAGCAGCGCGCGCGTCGCGACAAGGCCGTTGCCGCAGCGGAAGCCGCACTGGACAAGGCGAGGCGGGAGCACGACGCGCGGGCGGAGGACATCGAAGCCGAACGAGCCGCGCTCGACGAACGTGCCGATGCCGAGCAGACCCGCTGGGACAAGCAACGGAGGAAGCTGGAGGAGGCTCTGCGCCGTGCGCGCGCGTAAGGGAGCGAATTCGCTTGCCTTGCTTTGCGTCCTTGAGCACTCTTTTGCGGGAAGGAGACCAACGCATGAAGATCAAGATCGTCGCGTGTGCGCTCGGAACGGCCCTGGCGCTGTGCAGTCTCGGGACATCGGGTGCTGAAGCCCGAACGCGGAAGGCCGTGGTCGTTCGCGCACCGCAGGAGAGGCTCATCGTCACGGCGCCCGTGCTGAGGCCAACGCCGTGGGATTACAATATTGTTCCGCGCTATCGCTATCGCCCTGAAGACGACCGCGTCGATCCCTACGGCCCGCCGCTGGTGCCGTCATATGTTCGCTATGAGGGATGGCGCTGGCCGTATTGGTGGTGATTGGCGATCACGTTTGGATGTGATCAGCCATCGGCGGGCGCGGAACGGCCAGTTCGCGGGAGGGTCGACTTTGTTCGCCGTAGCGAGCAGGGGGTCCGAGCGGCAATGCAAGCAGCAAATAGTCATCCCGCCTGCGCTTGCTCCCGCACCCTGCCGAACCGCGCTTCCAAAAATATCGAAAACGATCTCATGCAAAGTCGAAATCCCTGCGGACTTTTGCTTCTGATAAACCGAATATGATTTGACCCGTCGAGTCGGGTCATTGCGAATCCCGCCATCTTCGCCAACGCGAGGAGAGGTTGAACGCTGACAAATCCATCATCGCTGCGTGCGGCGTCAGCGATTGGGAAAAAATGGCAAAGCTGGGACTGTCAAGGATACATAGGGGTAGAACGGCAATTTTCCCCGTAATAAACCCAATATTGCTAGGGGTTCGGGGTGCGTATTGGGAGGATTAGTCATGGCAAGTGTTGAACAATTGCACAGACGGGAAGGCGTGAATTTGGTCCAACTCGAGGCGGACATTGCATCGGTACGCTCGGGAAGCTCTCTCGCGTCCATTGCCCTGCCTGATTATGTCGAGCACACCGCGGGCGTGACGCGCGTCGGTGCGCTCAGTGCAGAGGCAGTCGTTCGCGACTACGAGTCCGCTGCAAAAGAGATCGAGGCCATGGGCGCCGAGTTGATCGACGCCGCGCAAAAATGCGAGGCGCTGACGGCCCAGGTCCATGACGCAATCGCCTTCATGCGGGAAACGGCGGCGGGGTATCGTGAAGAGGGACGGAAGATCTTCAAGCGTATCGAAGAATGCGCGCTGTTCACCGAAGACGTCCGCAAGACATGCGAACAGGTCAGGCACAGAATGACCGAAATCTCGGTAGACCCAGATTCCGTTGAGGAGCTTGCAGAGCAAAAGCCCGAGCTGAGCGGGATCGCCGCCAAGGTGTCGATGAGCGAAATACGATGAGGCGGGTGTAGAGCGTAGTTCGCAAGATGGGATGAGCCCTTGCGCTTCCCCCATCCTGCGAGCTGGGCTTCAAATCCATCGCGCCTTCGGGAAACAAGCCCGCGCCTTGCGGGCTCACCAATCCGGATCGTAGGGGTCGCCCATATAGGGCGGAGGCATCCAGGGGCCGCGCGGCGGCGGTCTGGGCCGCCGGGGTTCGGCCATTGGTCCGTGCGGCCGGGCACGCGCAACCGCATCGTTGCTCACCACGCTCCGCACGACGGGCTTGGCGGCTGCAGGCGCGGATGACGCGGATGAAGTGGTCTGTTGCGTTTGCAGCGCCTGGACCTGCGCGGCGAGGCGCGCATTGTCCGCCGCATCCTTCTCTTGCGCGGCCTTGAGCTGTTGAATGGTGTCGGCCTGCTCGCGCTGGGTCTGCTCGCTCCGGCTTTTCAGTTGCTCGAGCTTGCCGTTGATGCTCGCAAGCTCGCTCGTGATGGCCTTGAGCGATTGCGCGAGATCGGACGATGCCGGGTCAGGCGCTGCGGCGGCAGGCTTTGGGGCGCTTTCCGTGTCCTTCGCGACTGGCGGCGCGGGCACCGGGCTCGGATCACCCGCAGCAGCCAGGAGCACGGCCGGCGGCTGCGCCGGATTGTCCACCGCGGACGCTTGCGGGGGCGTGCTCGCCGCCGGCGGAGCCCATCGTGCCATGATCGACTTGCTGATGGACGTGGCCTCATCGCGATATTGCGAAGCGAAGGCGGCACCGAGAAGGCCGATTGCCAGCACGAGGCCAACCAAAGCGCGCATCATGGTCCGATCTCCCTTCAAGCCTTGATCGCGAACCCCGGCATTGGGAACAGGCGTCGGCGCCTTGTTTCCGGAAGTTGCGGCCGCCGTCGCACCGGCGCTTGCGTGCGAGGCTGGCTTGCCTTCGCCGTCGTGTTCCATGCCGGAAACCAGCCGGTCCAGCCGCGCAAGGTCTGCCTGTGTGCTCTTGATCCGGTCAAGGGCTCGCGCCAGCCCGCCGTCAGGCTTCTCGGTATCAGGCTTCTCGGTATCGGGTTTAGGGTCGTTTGCTTCAGGCACCGATGCGCTCTCCATCCGGTCGGGCGTCAATGGGAGGCAGTCCGATCGGTGGAAGGATAGGTCTCGCCGCTGTCCAACACAACGCGCGTGCAGAGGTAAAATTATGGCGGGCCGCGGGAGCGGGGCGGAGCGTAGGGTGGGTTAGCCCTGCGACTGCGCAAAGCGCAGTTCGTACGGCGTAACCCACCACTCTGGTTTCCGCGGAGGCAGAAGAGGTGGGTTACGCCAGCGGACCGCGCTTCGCGCGACCGCTAGCTAACCCACCCTACGGATCTACGGATCCTCCGCCGCCAGCCGCACAAACTGCCGCTTCATGGCATTGACCTTCGCGACATACGCCGCGACGAGGTGATCGCCGCAGCGCTCGCCTGATAGCATCTGAAACTTGCGGCGCGCATAGGCGGTGGCGGGACCTCCGCCGCAGAGATGGATGAAGGCGGCCAGATCCTGCTTCTGCTCGCGGCTTGCCTTCACATCGCCCGCGCGGGCGAGAACGTCAGCCACCTGGCGGTCCAGATACACCGAGGCCAGCTCGATGGCGTGGCTCGGGATCGCGCGGACATAGAGGAAGCTCGACCCGCAGCCGCTCTCCGTGACCGCGTTGCCGCGGACACAGAACCGTGCGGCGTCGGCAAGGGCCGGATCGGTCATCTGGAAGAGACCGACGGCGCTGGAGGCGGGCCTATAGATCGCGAGCGGATTGAAACTCCATCGCCAGCGCCAGTAGGTGCGCGCCACAGGATTGGCCGAACTCTCGACCTGCGCCAGCGCGGCCAGCAATTCCGGCGTGATCGTCGCGGTGGAATACGCGCGGAACAGCGGCCCGTAGTGCCGCCAGTTCTCGGCCGGCTCCTTGTCGAGGGAATTGCCGACGAGGACGAACAGCTCGGTCGGCTTGCGGATCACGTGATAGACGATGTTCGCAAGCGCAAGCGCCGCAAGCAGCATCGCCACGCCGGCCGCGATCCGAACCATCCGCGGTGCCCGCGCGAATCTCTTTCGCGCCCATCGGGCGCTGCGCCGAACGGTGCGAAAGCGAGGGAGGAGGCGTCGGCGTTGTCCGGGCATGGTGTCGTGGGCGTCCGATGACGGAGACTGTGTGTGCTTGGTTAACGCTGTCCGTTACGCCTTGAAATCCGGCGTCATTTCCCTCTGGCCGCATCGTGTCGGGTCCCGGCTCCGTGCTCCTACGGCCGCGCCCGTCCTTGCTGAAAAAGCCTTGCGCCTGTAGGTTGCGCCGCAGCAGGGTTAATTTTGCGTAAATGGACCAGATGAAATGACCGTCATTGAGGACGTGGTGTCGGAGCAGGCGGCGAGCCCGAAAATGCCGCCGGGGGTGCTGCTCGAAGGTCCTGTTGTCGACGCCAAGTTTCTCGATTCCTACATCGCGTTCGGCTTGATGGTCGGCGGTTCGGTCGCGGCAATCGTCTGGGCGGTCTGGCAGGGCATCGGCCGGCTGGAGCTTGCGGTCTTCGCCGGCATGTTCCTGCTGACCACGATCGGCATTGGCTTCATGCATCGCTATTTCGTGCACCGCAGCTTTCGCTGCGGTCCGGTGATGCGGACGATCTTCGCCGCGATCGCCACGCTGGCGGTGCAGGGCTCGATCCTGAAATGGGTGAGCAACCATCGCCGGCACCATCTTCACTCCGACAAGCCCGGCGACGTCCACAGCCCTTACTATGACGGCTTCGGCAACCGCATTGCCTCCTTCGCCAAGGGCATGTCGCATGCGCAGGGCGGCTGGGTGTGGGACCAGGCCACCACCGACGGCGAATACTACGCCAGGGATATCCTGGCCGACCCGATCGCGATGTTCTTCACGCGGACGCGCTGGTACTGGTACGCGCTCTCGGCGGTGATCATTCCCGGCGCCATCGGCTACGCGTTCGGTGGCGTGCACACGATGATCGGCTGCGTGCTGTTCTCCGGCCTGTTCCGCAGCTACATCATGACCATGGCGACGTCGCTGGTGAACTCGGTCTGCCACAGCGACGGCCGCTGGGGCTACCGCCGCTTCGCCACCAGCGACGGCACCACCAACGAGCTCGTGACCACGTTCCTCACCTTCGGCGAAGGCCTGCACAACAACCACCACCGGTTTCCGCGCGATGCGTATCTGTCGCACGCGTGGTACGAGGTTGACATCAACGGGCTGATTATTCTGGGGCTGGGGAAGCTCGGGCTGGTGCACGATATCTTTGCGGCGGGGGCGCGTGGAAGGGCTGCGGCGGAAGCGGAGCAGGGCGGCCGTGGGGCGGTTGCGGTCCAGAACTCGTTTGATGGTGTTGGCGAAGAGCTTCGGTCGTCTGGAAGGTAACTGCGGAGCTCATTCGCACAGGCGCCGCGAACAGGTGGTCGAGAGCGGGGGCTTCGCGCGAGCGGTGATCTCAAGACCTGAAGCCGGCAATCAATAGCGGCCGCCGCTGCCCTTTTGCTGTGTGATCCAGGCCGACAATGATTTCGGTGCTGCTTTCGCAGTCCGGCCCGGTGATGCCTTCGGATTATCGCGGACGCCTTTGGTCGGACGGGTGCGCGGCGATTCCGTTGCGCTGACGCCCTTCAAGGCAGAAGTCGATGCCTCCGCGGCTTCCTTCTCGAGACGCAACTGTTTCAATCGCGCCATCTTGATGCGTTCTGCCTCGACTTCGGGCCGTTCGGCGAGCTGGGGCTTGTGCTGAGCAAGCTCAGCCGGGACCAGGACACCGAGAATGGTCGTCTCGCCGAGCGCCTTGCAGGCTTCGAGCCGATGCAGTCCCTCGACCAGAACGAGGCGGTCTCCGTCGAGCCGAACGGAAATGGGGGCCTGCTGTCCGATGTCCAGAATACTTTCCGCGACCTCCGCGACGGTCTCGGGCTTGATGGCTTTCCTCTGCTTCGTGGGAACGAAGATCTTCTCGATCGGGAAGCTTTCCGGTTTGGGCATAACTCGACTCCGCTTCTACCGGGCCCGTCGGAACCCATGCCGGTGGTGTCGGGAGTTTAGGGGGGAAGGGCTCGGCGGCAAAGGCAATTTCGGGGGATTACGGTGTACACTCAATCGTGGTCGCATGCGAAAGTTCGCCGAAGCTCGTAGGGTGGATTAGCCGAAGGCGTAATCCACCACCTGTTGCCCGCGCGGAGACCGAAGAGGTGGGTTACGCTTCGCTAACCCACCCTACGGGCTGCCAACCGAACTGCGGAATTTCATTTCTTAGCTGCTGAGTTCGTTGAGTCGCGGCCAGGGCCACCGTGGATCACGAGCGTCGGTGATCGAGGTCGAGCGCCCGAAACAGCCGATCCCGAATCTTCTCGATACGGACGACGATGCTGCTGTTTGCCTTATGCTCCAGTGCGTACTTCACCAACGCGTCGAAGATATTCATCACACGGTAGAGCGGGTAGCCGATCAACCTTGGGCGTGTGGCAATACCCAAAAGAAGAAGGGCGGCCATTTTGGCCGCCCTTCTTTAGTTGTAGCTACAAGTTCGCGAAATACTTGGCCGTCCTCACGAACACCCCGTCGTGCTGCCGCAAGTATCACACTTCATGCACGTGCCATTCCGCACCAGCGTGAAGTTACCGCACTCCGAGCACATCTCACCCTCGTAGCCCTTGGCCTTGGCTTCCGCGCGGCGCTCGGCCTTGCTGGGAGCCGCAACCGTGGCGGCGCTGCCGGCCTTGCTCCACTGGAGGGCTTCGAGCTTCTCCGTGGGGGAGAGGTCGTGGCTCGCTTCCTGCTTCAGGGCGACGGCGCCTTCGAGGGCGTCGCCGACGCGAGCCGACGTGCCGTGGGAGGCCAGCGCCGTGACCTTGCTGCCGCCGGTCGGGGCGCTGTCGTTGCCCGAGACCACTGCGGCGCTGCCGCCGCGCATCACGACGAGGTTGTCGGTGCGGGAGCGGGTGAGGCCGCGCGAGACCAGCTTGGTGGCGTGGTGGGCCCCGTCATCCGGCTCCTTGCCTTCCTCGACGCCCTTGCCGAGCGCGTCAAAACCGGTCTCGTTGGGATCGACGTGGGCGAGGTCGAAGCGCGACATGTAGCTCACCGCGAGCTCGCGGAAGACGTAGTCGAGGATCGAGGTCGCGTACTTGATGCTGTCGTTGCCCTGCACGGGGCCCGCCGGCTCGAAGCGGGTGAAGGTGAAGGCGTCGACATATTCGTCCAGCGGCACGCCGTATTGCAGGCCGAGCGACACCGCGATGGCGAAGTTGTTGATGAAGGAGCGGAGAGCCGCGCCTTCCTTGTGCATGTCGATGAAGATCTCGCCGAGACGGCCGTCGTCATATTCGCCGGTCCGCAAGTAGACCTTGTGGCCGCCGACGACCGCCTTCTGGGTGTAGCCCTTGCGGCGATCCGGCATCTTCTCGCGCTCGCGCATCACGATGATGCGCTCGACCAGCTTCTCGACGATCTTTTCCGAGACCTGCGCGGCACGCGCCGCCATCGGCTTCTCGTAGAGGGACTCGACCGCATCGTCCTCGTCCTCATCGTCGCTGATAAGCTGCGAGTTGAGCGGCTGGGAGAGCTTGGAGCCGTCGCGATAGAGCGCGTTGGCCTTGAGGGCCAGCTTCCACGACAGCATGTAGGCGGACTTGCAGTCCTCCACCGTGGCGTCGTTCGGCATATTGATGGTCTTGGAGATCGCACCCGAGATGAAGGGCTGCGCCGCCGCCATCATGCGGATGTGGCTCTCGACCGACAGATAGCGTTTTCCAATTTTGCCGCAGGGGTTGGCGCAATCGAACACGGAGTAATGTTCCGCCTTCAGATGCGGGGCCCCTTCGACGGTCATCGCGCCGCAGATGTGGACGTTAGCGGCCTCGATCTCGCGCTTGGTGAAGCCCACGGCCTGGAGCAGGTCGAAGCCGGGGGCCGCGATGGCTTCGGCACCGATGCCGAGCTGGTCGCGGATGAAGTCCTCGCCAAAGGTCCACTTGTTGAAGGCGAACTTGATGTCGAAGGCAGTCGGCAGGGCCTTCTCGACCTTGGCGATGGCTTCGTCCGTGAAGCCCTTGGCCTTCAGCGTCGAGGCGTTGATGCCAGGGGCGTTGGAGAGCGAGCCGTGGCCGACGGCATAGGCCTCGATCTCCGCGATATCAGCTTCGCGATAGCCGAGCGCGCGGAGCGCTGCGGGGACCGCGCGGTTGATGATCTTGAAGTAGCCGCCGCCGGCGAGCTTCTTGAATTTCACCAGCGCGAAGTCGGGCTCGATGCCGGTGGTGTCGCAATCCATGACGAGGCCGATCGTGCCGGTCGGCGCGATCACCGTGGTCTGGGCGTTGCGATAGCCGTGCTTCTCGCCGAGCTCGAGCGCCGCATCCCAGGCCGCCTGTGCGTGGCTGACCAGATCGGCCTGCGGGCAGGAGACGAGGTCCATCGGCACCGGGTTGACGGAGAGCGCCTCGTAACCGGAGGCCTCGCCATGCGCGGCGCGGCGGTGGTTGCGGATGACGCGCAGCATGTGCGCGGCGTTCTTCTTGTAGCCGGGGAAGGTGCCCAGTTCAGCGGCCATCTCCGCGGAGGTCTTGTAGGTGATGCCGGTCATGACCGCGGTCAGCGCGCCGCAGAGCGCACGGCCTTCCTTGCTGTCGTAGGACAGGCCCATGGTCATCAAGAGGCCGCCGATGTTGGCGTAGCCGAGGCCGAGCGTGCGGAACTCGTAGGAGAGCTCGGCGATCGCCTTCGACGGGAACTGCGCCATCATCACGGAGATTTCGAGCACGATGGTCCAGAGCTGGCAGAGGTGCTCGTAGCCCTTCACGTCGAACTGCTTGGTCTCGGTGTTGTAGAACGTCAGCAGGTTCGCGGACGCCAGGTTGCACGCCGTGTCGTCCAGGAACATGTATTCCGAGCACGGATTGGACGCGCGGATGTCGCCGGACGCCTTGCAGGTGTGCCAGTCGTTCATGGTGGTGTTGAAGTGCAGGCCCGGGTCGGCCGACGCCCAGGCGGCGTAGCCGATTTTTTCCCAGAGGTCGCGCGCCTTCAGCGTCTTCGTCACCTTCTTGGAGGTGCGGGCGTTCAGATTCCAGTCGCCGTCGGTTTCCACGGCGCGCAGGAAGTCGTCCTTCAGCGAGACCGAGTTGTTGGAGTTCTGCCCCGAAACCGTGAGATAGGCTTCGCTATCCCAGTCGGTGTCGTAGGTGTCGAACTGGATGTCCTTGTAGCCCTGCTTGGCAAACTGGATGACGCGCTTGATGTAATTGTCGGGCACGAGGCTGCGGCGCGCGAGCTTGATCTCGCGGCGCAGCGCCGGGTTCTTCTCGGGGTCGAAGCAATCGTCGCCCGAGCCTTCGCAGTTCACGCAGGCCTTCAGCACCAGCTTGAGATGCTTCTGGTTGATCTTGGATCCGGTGACGAGAGCCGCGACCTTCTGCTCCTCCTTCACCTTCCAGTCGATATAGGTCTCGATATCGGGATGGTCGGCGTCGACAACGACCATCTTGGCCGCGCGGCGCGTGGTGCCGCCCGACTTGATCGCGCCCGCGGCGCGGTCGCCGATCTTGAGGAAGCTCATCAGGCCGCTCGAGCGGCCGCCGCCGGAGAGCCTTTCGCCTTCGCCGCGCAGGCGCGAGAAGTTGGAGCCGGTGCCGGAGCCGTATTTGAACAGGCGGGCTTCGCGGACCCAGAGGTCCATGATGCCGCCTTCGTTGACGAGGTCGTCACCGACGCCCTGGATGAAGCAGGCGTGCGGCTGCGGGTGCTCGTAGGACGATTTCGAGCGGGTCAGCTTGCCGGTGAAGGGGTCGACGTAATAGTGGCCCTGGCCGGGGCCGTCGATGCCATAGGCCCAGTGCAGGCCGGTGTTGAACCATTGCGGCGAGTTCGGCGCGACCATCTGCATCGTGAGCATGTAGCGCAGCTCGTCGTAGAAGGTCTGGGCGTCAGCGTCGGTGGAGAAATAGCCACCCTTCCAGCCCCAATAGGTCCAGCAGCCGGCAAGGCGGTCGAACACCTGCTTCGCCGAGAGCTCGCTGACATAGCGCTCTTTCTCGGGCAGGAGGCTAAGCGCCTCGGTGTCGGGCACGGAGCGCCACAGGAAGGAGGGGACGGATTCCTCCTCGACCTTCTTCAGGCGCGCGGCAACGCCGGCTTTGCGGAAATATTTCTGGGCGAGGACGTCGGAGGCGACCTGCGACCACTCGGTCGGCACCTCGACATTGTCCAGTTTGAACACGACCGAGCCGTCGGGATTCCTGATCTCCGACGTGGTCAGGCGGAATTCGATTCCCGCGTAAGGTGACTGTCCCGTGGTGGTGTGGCGCCGCTCAATCCGCATGGTCTTGCCCCGTCCTTATCTTTGACCGGTCGCCTCCGTTCAGGCGTGCCGGGTCGACATTTCGTTTTGCGGTTCCCTTGAGGACCGTTCCGGCCTTGAAGGCACCGCAGTTCAGCCGGTGGACCCGGCCCTTGTTCTCCCGACGCGATTCTTCGATGCGCGCATCGATCATCTTGCCGGCATGCCCACGCCCATCCGCCCCAAGGGATGTGCGCGACATGCGTTTAACGCCCCACGCCGTCACTAACGTCTACCGATGCCATCCGAGCCTGTTGCCGGCCCGTTCTGGCGCCCCAGGAGTCCGCTTCTCGCGGGCAGACAAGCCCTCATCCCGCGGCCTTTGGCTGGCTTGGCGGAGTGACGATTTGCGAGACCCTTTGGGGGAGTGCCGGCGGGACGCAAACTCACTCGCGCCGAACGGACCGAAAGCTAGGACTCTCCGTTGCGCTCGTCAAGAATTAGTACGGGTTCCTGAATCAAATACTAAATATGGTGGATTGCGGGGGATAACAGGGGGCAAGCCCACACCTGTTGTGGAGGCAAGTATCAGTGAGTCCTCAGGGATTCCCAACTGAAAAAATTTGCATCCCGTGTTGATGCGGGGCCTTCATCCCGCTGTTCACAGGGCAGGTATATTTTTCGGGATCGGGATTGCGTCAGCAGGACTCACGTAGCCTTACGGAAGGTGAGGGCAGGCATGCCCGCCGAGGCGGTGGTCGGGGCAGCGAATCCGCGCCAAGCTGACCTCGATTTTGCCGGATACCCCACATGCTTGATTCGACTCGCCGGGATGCGCGGCCGCGCATCGCCCCGGCCGGCCTGATGTTCCTCGCCATCACCTCGATCGGCTGGGGCTTCAATTGGCCGGTGACCAAATTCCTGCTCGCCGAGCTGCCGCCGCTGACGCTGCGCGGGGTCACCGGCGTGCTGGGCGCGGTGCTGCTGGCGGCGCTGGCGGTCATCCGCCGGCAGAGCCTGAGGGTGGGGCCGGGGATCTGGCCGCGGCTGCTCACCGCCGCCGTCCTCAACGTGACCGGCTGGATGGTGCTGATGGGGCTGGCGCTGCTCTGGCTGCCGGCGAGCGAAGCGGCGCTGATCGCCTATACGATGCCGGTCTGGGCCTCGATCATCGCCTGGCCGGTGCTCGGCGAGCGGCCGACGCTGCTCCGCACGCTGGGGCTGGTGATGGCCTTTGTGGGGCTCGCCTCGATCATGGGTGGCAACGGCATTGCCGCCAGCGTGGAGAAGCTGCCGGGAATCATCATGGCGCTGGGCGGCGCGTTCGGCTTCGCCGTCGGCACGGTGTTCTCGAAGAAATACCCAATCCACCTGCCGCCGATCACGGCCGCGGCCTGGCAGATCGGGATCGGCTGCCTGCCGATCTCGATCATTGGCCTCCTGGTCGAGACCACGCATCTGGAATTGGTGACGCCGGTCGGATGGTGGCTGCTGGTCTATTCGACCGTGGTGCAGTTCTGCATCGCCTATGTCAGCTGGTTTGCGGCGCTCGCGCGCCTGCCGGCCTCCGTCGCCGCGATCGGCACCATGGCGGTGCCGGTGATCGGCGTCGTCGCCTCCGCGCTGGCGCTGCACGAGCCGCTCGGGCCCGGGCAGATCGCCGCGCTGATCTTCACGCTCGGCGCCGTGGTGCTGGCGACGCGCTGAGGCACTACTCCGCAGGCGCCATCCGCACGGTGCGGCTGCCGGCCGTGACGGCATCCTTGCGTGCATTCAGCCAGGCCTTCCAGGCGTGCACGGCAACTGCGAGCGAGCAGATGCCCCAGAACACCGGGTATTCGTAGCCGCCCGTATTCCAGGTCCAGCCAAAACCCTTCACGACCTGCAGCGAGTAGACTGCGACGACCATCAGCGCCACGGAGCCCAGCGCGGCGAAGCGCGTGCAGATGCCGAGCGTCAGCGCGATGGCGACGGACAGTTCGGCAGCGGCGGCGAGGTAGACCCAGGCCTCCGGCGGCGACAGGCCCGCGGCGGCAAAGAACTTGACGATGGGCGGGTTGAGAACGCCGAAGGCGGCAAACTTTCCCGCGACGTGCGGAAGGTAGAACACCCCGCACGCGATGCGGACGATGTTCTCCATTTTCGTGGGGTCGAAATTCTCTGCTTTGATCCGGAAATCGTCTGGCGAAATGAACATGGCTGGTCTCCTTGTCGAAGACCTTAGGCCACACGTCGCAAGGCGCCTTGATGCAACTCAAACCCCATCGTCTGCCGACGCCTGGCCAGCCACGCCGTCCCCCAGCGCCTTCCTGATCATCTCGGCGAGCTGGTTGCGGCGATACGGCTTCGTCAGCAGCATCACGCCGTCGTCGAGCTTGCCGTGGTGCACGATGGCGTTGTCGGTGTAGCCGGAGGTGTAGAGCACCTTCAGCCCGGGACGCATCGTCGCGACCTTCTCGGCGAGCTCGCGGCCGCTCATGCCGCCGGGGATGACGATGTCGGTGAACAACAGATCGAACGGCTCGCCGGCCTCGATCAATTCCAGCGCGGCGCGGCTGTCGGGCGCGGCAATCGTCTTGTAGCCGAGGCTCCGCAACTGCGCGGTGACGAAGTTGCGCACGAGGCTGTCGTCCTCGACCACGAAAATGGTCTCGGCGCCGCCTTCGGCCTGCGGCGCGACAGGCGCGGTGGCTTCCGTCATGCCTTCGCCCGGCGGCAGATAGAGCTTGATCGTGGTGCCGTGGCCTTCCTCGCTGTAGATCTTGATGTGGCCGCCGGACTGCTTGACGAAGCCGTAGACCATGGAGAGGCCGAGGCCCGATCCCTTGCCGACCTCCTTGGTGGTGAAGAACGGCTCGAATGCCTTCTGCTGGACCTCGGCCGCCATGCCGGTGCCGGTGTCGCTGACGGCGAGCATCACGTAAGGGCCGGGCCGCACGTCCGGATTGTTCTGCGCATAGGCCTCGTCGAGCACGACGCGGTGGGCCTCGAACAGCAGCTTGCCGCCGTTCGGCATGGCGTCGCGGGCGTTGATCGCCATGTTGAGCACGGCATTGGTGAGCCGGGATGGATCGATGTGCGCGGTCGTCGGCCCCTGTTCCAGCACAGTCTCGATCTGGATCTGCTCGCCGAGGGTCGGGCGCAGCAGCTTTGCGATATCCGTGATCGCGGCGTTGATCTCGACGTCGCGCGGCTGTAGCGGCTGTCTGCGCGCGAACGCCAGCAGATGCTGGATCAGCTCGGCGCAGCGCTCGGCGGCATCGTCGATCAGCCGCGCCACGCGCTGCAGCTCCGGCTGCTGCTTCAGGCTCTCCACCAGCGTCTCGGTGTTGCCGGAGATGACGGTCAGCATGTTGTTGAAGTCGTGCGCGACGCCGCCGGTCAGCTTGCCGATCGCATCCAGCTTCTGCGACTGGTGCAGCTGCCGCTCGGTCTCGCGCGATGTGGTCGCATCGTGATAGACCAGCACCGCGCCGGAGATGTCGCCGTGCCCGTCCAGCATCGGCCGTCCGCTGATCATGAGGTGACGGGGCGGATTGCCGCTGTGCGGGCGGACGATCATCTCCAGATCCTCGAACTGCTCGCCGCGCAGCACGCGCGCGGACGGCAGCTCGCCGGCCTTGAGCGGGGTGACACCGTCGCCGTGAAACACGTCGGACAGCGCACGCAGATTGCCGAGGTTCATGCCGGCGCGATGCAGCAGCATGCGCTCGGCGGCCGGATTGGACAGCAGGACATTGCTCTCGGCGTCGATCACCAGCACCGCCTCCGCCATGCTGTGGAACGTGCTCTGCAGCACGTTGATCGACAGGCGCAGCTCGTCATGCGCGGCGACCAGATGCTCGGTGCGCTCGGCCACCGCCGCCGCGAGCGCCTCCTTGGCGGCCGTGGTCTCGGTCAGCGTGCTCTGGAGCTGCCCCGTGGCACGCCGGCTCTCGCGCATCACCAGCGCGACCAGCAGCAGGATCAGCACGGCGCCGGCGACGTCGATGCCGAGCAGCACGATGCCGGTGCGTCGCGAATCCTGCGAGCGCGCCGCGAGCAATCGTTCTTCCTCCGCGCTCAGATGGTCGAGATTGGTCATCACCGTGTCCATGAGGCCGCGGCCCTCGGCCCTGCCGTTGAGCGCGGCGATGCCAGCCTGGTCGTTCGCCGCGCGCAGGCGCATCGCTTCGGCAGCGATCTCGATCCGGCGCAGCGCCAGCGGCTCGGTGCCCTCCAGCAGCGCGACCTGATCGGGATTGTCGCGCACGCCGCGCTTGAGGTCGGCGAGGGCCGGGGCGATCTGGGCATGCACCGCCTTGAACTCGTCGCTGAGACCTTGGCTGCGATAGAGCTCAAAGCCGCGCGCGGCGCTCTCGGCACGGCGCAGCAGCACGCGCAGATCGGAGATCTTCTTCTGCACCTGGACGATGTGATTGACCCAGGCCGCGTCGGACCGCGACTTGACGTCGAGGGCGATCGAGGCCGCGGTGATGATCAGGAGGATGGCAAGTCCAGCACCGAGAATGACGCGCTGCGTTGGAATCAAGGGACTTCTTTCTTGTCCTTCGGCGATGCGCTCTCGCCCGGGCCGGCGAGACATTCCCGGATCGTGGTCAGCAGCGCTTCCGGGGTGAACGGCTTGCGCAGGCAGCGCGTTGCGCCGAGCTCCAGCGCCATGCGGAGGAAATCGGGAGAGGGCGAGGCGGACGAGGCGAAGGCGTAGCCGGACATCGCGATCAGCGGCACCGCCGGCGCGCGCTCGTGAAAGATGCGGATCGACTCGAAGCCGCGCATATGCGGCATGAAGATGTCAACCAGCATCACCTCGAAGGCTTGCGCTTCGAGCGCAGCCAGTCCTGTTTCACCACCGTCGGCTAGCGTGACGTCGAAGCCCTGACGTTGGAGGAGGACCTCGATGGTCGCGCCGACCATCGGATCGTCATCAACCACGAGAACACGCGGCATGACACTTCCCAGCAGATCGAAGTCCCCATTGTGATTGGTGATATCCGCGAATCGTGCCTCGGGTCAATTTTGGATTGGATCAGAGTAGATATGCACGGCTCGGTGCATAGAGGTCCGTTTTTGAATCGACTTGTACATAACGCTGCAATGTGACGAGCAGGATGCGCGCGAAAGAGGTGAACGGCGCGATATGCGCGAAAAAGGCGCCGCATTGCTGCGACGCCTTCGTCTTCAACTGTCGTTGATCTGCTTACGGACAGGGGTGCCGCTGGCCGTCATAGCCGAGATAGGTTCCGGAGGCCGGGTCGTACGATCTGTAGCGCTGCGCGCAATAGCCTTCCGAGTCGCCGCCGCCATCCTGCACGACCGCCACTGACGGCTCGTCATAGTAGCTGTCGTCGCCATAATAATAGGGGTCGTTGTAATAGCCGCCGCCGTAATAGGCGTACGAGCCAAGGCCGCCGATCGCGGCGCCCGCCGCGAAGCCCGGCCAGAAGCCGCCGCGACGATGGTGCCATTGGCGACCGCTCCAATTGCCGCCGCCCTGCCAGTTGCCTGCAGTTGCGACACTGCGGGTACCGCTGAAGGAGGGCGAGATGGCCGGACGGGTCGCCGCACCGGCTACGAAACTGCCGCCGCTCGGACGCGCTGCTGCGAAATTGCCGCTGCTCGGCCGCATGGCTGCGCCGCCGGCGAAGCTCCCACCGCCGCCCCGGAAAGCGGCGCCGCCGCCTTGGAAACCGCCGCCGCCCATACGCGCGCCGCCGCCGCCGAAGTGAGCACCGCCGCCACCGCCGCCGATATGGGCGCCGCCGCCCGCGGCGGGACGGTTCTGTGCGAAGCTCGGCGTCGCCAACGGCAGAACCAGCGCCACGGCCGCAGCCGCGCCTAGAACTCTCAGACTTGTCATGATGAAACTCCTTTCCCGGAAGCCAACCCCACGAAAGGGCCGTGGTTCCTGGATCACGCCTGTTTGCGTGGTGTGTGACGAGCGTCTCACCCGATCGCTGTACCCGGCATGAACGGATCGCGTCCGATTTGCGGCACCGTCGGCGCCGGAAGGCCGCATTTGCGGAGGTCACCACCGCCCCCGCCGAACTGGACATTTCGCCGTCCGGATGGCATCAGGACCCGACGAAGCAGGGCCCTTGCCGCATGAAACAGTTCTTCCTGAAGTTCTTCACCTGGTGGAATGGCCAGACTTTTGGCACCCAACTCTGGACCAAGCGGTACGGGGAGCTGGTGGGCCAGGACGAGCAGGGCAATCTCTATTATCGCACCCGCGGCGGGGCGATCGACCCGACGCTCGGTTTCGAGCGGCGCTGGGTGGTCTACAACGGCTACGCGGAAGCCAGCCGTATTCCGCCGTCCTGGCATGGCTGGATCCATCACGTCGTCGACGTGCCGCCGACCGAGGCCAACTATCAGCCGCGCGAATGGGAAAAGCCGCACCAGCCGAATCTCACTGGCACGGCGAACGCCTACCGTCCCTCGGGCTCGACGCTCGCCAGCGGCAAGCGCCCGAAGGCGACCGGCGACTATCAGCCCTGGACCCCCGGCTAGGCTTTCGGCCTCCATCGAATCCCGATCGTCCGGTTGGATGCAGGCGCATCCGCCTCACGCCGCTGTGGACAACGGGAACAGCGGGGATGGCGCCTGCGCGGCCGTTGCGGCCACGCGTGGAATGCGGCTCAATGTTCCCATCTTACGGAGATGGGAAACCATCGCGTTCGGTTCGGGCAACAGTTCGCGACTGCCCCGAAATGCAGCGGCTGCCGACCAGGACTCGATCGGGAGATAGGCCCCCGGTCTGGAAGTTCCGAAATCGCCCGATGAAATGTGCAGCTGTCGTAAGACAGGAAAGGCCGCTTGGGAAACCGAGCGGCCTTTTTCTTTCGGACCTTGCGTGGATGTTCGTGCCCCGGACGCAGCGCAGCGCTTCTTCAGCGGTGCGCTGCAGAGCCGGGCCCGTGCAGCGGCATTCTGGGTCCCGGCTCAGCACAGCAGCGCAAAGAGCGCTGCAGCGCGTCCGGGACACGCGTGGATCGAATCTGACGTGCGAAGCTACATCACCCTTTCAGCCGCGCGCTTGACGGCCTCGAGCCGCCGGGCCTGGTTTTGCGCACCACGCTCCCTCAGCAATGCGAGCACTTCGGCCGGCGCAGTGTCGGGCGAGCCTGAATTGAAGGGCGGGGCCGGATTATATTCCATCTGCAGCTGAATCGCCTCGGCGGTGGTTCGGTCGACCAGGATCGAGACCAGCGTCAGCGCGAAATCGATGCCGGCGGTGACGCCGCCGCCGGTGATGCGGTTGCGGTCGATGCAGACGCGCGTCTTGGTCGGCGTCGCGCCGAACTGGCTGAGCATGTCCATCGCGCTCCAATGGGTCGCTGCGCGGTAACCCCTCAGCAGACCGGCCGCGCCGAGCGCGAGCGATCCCGTGCAGACCGAGGTGACGTACTTTGCGCCCTCGGCCTGCTTGCGCAGGAAATCCAGCACCTCCTCGTCGTTGAGCAGGTCGTTGGTGCCGCCGCCGCCGGGCACGCAGATCACGTCGAGTTGCGGGCAGTCCGCAAACGTCGTGGTTGGCGTCAGCGTCAGCACGGAATCGCTCGGCACCGGCTCGATCCGCTTCCAGATCAAATGCAGCTTTGCGCCGGGAACCATGGCGAACACCTGCAAGGGGCCGGTGAAGTCGAGCTGGGTGACGCGTGGAAACACCAGGAGACCGATCTGGAGCGGTGACGACATGGCTGATCCTCCAAAGAGAGCTTGACGGAAGCAGGTTGGCATGATGCCCTTCCGTCCAAAATGGCATATTTCCCTCTATTTCGGACGCAACCATGATCGGCATCCTGATCTTTCCGGATTTTCAGTTGCTCGATGCGGCCGGCCCGATCTCGGTGTTCGAGATCGCGGCCCGTGCTTCCGGCAAGCCGCTGGCGCTCCGGGTGCTGGCTGTGCAGGCAGGACCCGTGCGCAGCTCGTCCGGCGTGGAAATGATGGCACGCGATTTCAAATCGGCGAATGCGATCACGACCCTGGTCGTCGCGGGCGGTGCCGGCGTGACGGACGCTGCGCGCTGCGAGGTCACGCGAGCCTTCGTGCAGCGGCTGGCGCGGCGTGGCGTGCGCGTGGCCAGCGTGTGTTCGGGCGCCTACGTGCTCGCCGAAGCGGGCCTGCTCGACGGCCGCCGCGCCACCACGCATTGGGGGCGCACGCGCGATTTCGTCGCGCGCTATCCCAAGGTGAAGTTCGAGCCGGACCAGATCTTCACCCGCGACGGCCATGTGTGGACGTCGGCGGGCATCACCGCGGGCATCGACCTTGCGCTGGCGATGGTCACAGAGGACCACGGCGAGGAGATCGCGCAAGCGACCGCACGGCAGCTCGTGCTCTACCATCGCCGCAGCGGCGGCCAGTCGCAATTCTCCTCGCTGCTGGAACTGAAGACGCCGAACGGCCGCTTCGGCGCGCTGTTGTCCTGGGCCCGCGAAAATCTCGACGCGCCGCTGACGGTGGAGGACCTCGCCGACCACGCCGGCATGAGCGCGCGGCACTTTGCCCGCGCCTTCGCCGCCGAGACCGGGACGACGCCGTCCAAGGCGATCGAACGGTTGCGGCTCGAGGTCGCCCGCGAGCGCGTGCAGTCCTCGCGCGAGGCGATCGAACTCGTTGCGGAGACGACCGGATTCCGCGACCCCGAGCGCATGCGCCGCGCCTTCATCCGCGCCTTCGGCCAGCCGCCGCAGGCGCTGCGGCGCGCGGCGCGGGCGGGGTGATGTCTTGGGCCTAAGGCGCGACTTCGCGGGTTTGGCATGTTATCAGGAGAGACTACTAGTTGAGGCGGTCCCCTAACGATGGACGAATCCGATCCTGAATATTGGCCTACCCAGTTGCGGGAAATCTTTGTTGCGATTGGCTTGGCCATGGGTGACAGGCGATTGACGCCAGACACTCTCAAATCGGTTCACCTTCCGAACGACGACTTTACGATCTGCCACGTCTCTGCCGAGGCGGCAGGATGGAAGCGCGGCCATTACCGAATATCGATGGTCGGAGGAGAATGGAAATTCGCGTCAGGGGCACTCGAGAAACTGTCTCGCAGGGCTGCTAAAGAGCGTTTGCCACTTCGGCGCGCGCCGTGAGCCGCCGCGCGATCGGCGTCAGCAGATACGGCGCCAGATGGATCGGAAACTGCGTCATCGCGAAATAGAGCCAGGTCGTTGCCGGCAGCGCGCCGGCGGTCGCGGCCAGCATCAAGCCCAGATTGCGCTGCGAGACCATCAGCCCGATCGCGAAGGCACGCTCGGTGCCGACGCGGCGGAACACCAGCGTCGTCACGATGAGCAGGGTGAAATAGACCGCGAAAGCCAAAAGCCCGATTCCGATCGTGAACAGCGGAGCGGCGACGAAGTCGCCCGCGACGTCGCCCATCACGGCGGCGGCGAACACCAGCAGGATGACGATGTTGATGCCGTCGATCGGCCGCTTGTGGCGCTGGATCGCCTCGGCACCGAACAGGCGGCGGATGATTGTCGCGGCGAGCAGCGAGGCGGCGAGGATGCCGAGCAGCTTCAGGCCGAGCGTGAGCGGCGAGATGCTGAGCATGCCGTCGAGAAACAGGCTCGCGAACAGCGAGGCGGTGAAGGGGACGAGCGCGGTGGCGCTGACGAGCGTGACCAGCGGCAGCGTGGCGTCGAGCCCCATCAGCGCGGCAAGCGCGGGCGCTGCCATCATCGGCGAAGCCATGCTCTGGAGCATCAGCGCCAGAGCTAGACCTGGCGAGCGGCTGGTCAGCCCGGTCATATGGGCAGTCAGCCCGACGATCAGCGGCACGCCGATCGTGGTCCAGGCCGTTGCGGTCGCGACCAGCGCCGGCCGGCGCAGATGGCCGTAGAGCGCCACGAGATCGACCCGCATGAAGGAGATGCAGAGCAGAACGAAGATCGCCTCGGTCACATAGGGACGCAGCAGCGCCCCGAGCGGCGGCACCGCGACCGCCACGAACACGACGGCGGCTACCGCACGGGTGCCCTGGCCGCCGAGCCATGTCAGGGCGCGCAGGGGGAGGGCGAAGATGGATTGAAGAACGGACTGCATGAGGGACGGCGCCGTCAGCCCAATCCCTTCAGCCAGGCGCCGATCTCGCTGACAGCGCCATTGGCCTGCGGCAGCAATTTGCCCATCGTGAAGAAGCCGTGGAATTGGCCGGGATAGTGCTTGTACGCGACTGACACGCCGGCCTGCTTCAGGCGCGCGGCATATTCGTCGCCTTCGTCGCGCAGGGGATCGGCGCCGGCGGTCAGCACATAGGCCGGCGGCAGGCCGGCAAGGTTTTGCGCGCGCGCGGGCGAAGCGCGCCAGTCGTGGATGTCGGCCGTGCCATTGAGGTAGTGATCGCGGAACCAGCGGATCACCGAATGGGTCAAGAGCACGCTGGTCTCGGGCTCGCTGTGGGAGCCGTGCGTCATGGCGAAATCTGTGGCCGGATAGATCAGCACCTGGCCCGCGATCTCGGGGCCGTCGCCATCGCGCGCGGCGAGCGCGACGACGGCGGCGAGATTGCCGCCGGCGCTGTCGCCGCCGATCGAGAGGCGCGCGGTGTCGATGCCGAGCTCGCGCGCGTTCGCGGCGACCCATTTGGTCGCAGTGATCGCGTCCTCGGTTGCGGCAGGAAATTTGTGCTCGGGCGCGAGGCGGTAATCGACCGAGATCACGATCAGCGCGCCTTCGACCGCAAGCTGGCGGCAGACGACGTCGTGGGACTCGAGGTCACCGATCACCCAGCCGCCGCCATGGAAGAACACCAGGGCCGGCGACAAGCCGTCGCGCCGGCGCGGTTCCTTCGGCACGTAGAGGCGGGCCGGGATCGCGCCATGCGGCGCCGGGATCGCCAGCTGCGCGACGCGCGCCAGCTCCGGCGGCTCGGGATTGGTGGCAAAGCGCGCCTGCGCGTAATAGGCCCGCGCTTCACCTGCGGTCAGGGTCTCGTAGGCGGGGCGGCCGGCCTCCTGGAAGGCCTTGTAGACGGCAGCGGCATCGGGATCGAGCACAACGGGCATGGGGGGAGCAACCTCTGGGTTTCCAGTTATCGTTGGATGTCGTTTTCGGAAGGCGATGCCCGCCTCGGCCCCGGGAAGGGCCTTCCGACTATCCCATCCGGGCGCCCGTCTGGCCAGATCGGGCCGGGCGGGGCAGGGATGCCGCCCTTCCCCCGCCGTATTCCTCGTGTTAACCGGAGGGCCTGCGAGCGGCGGTATCCCCTGTAGAATGTCCAACAAGCCCGATTCGCTGTTGAAGCCGCGCGAGATGTTTCGAACCTTTACCCTGACAGGTCTTGCGGCGCTTTTGGCCGCCACCGCGCTGATGGTTGCGACGCCCGCGGAGGCGCAGATCGGCACGATCTTCTCCGATCCGCCGCCGCTGCGGCCGCCCGGCAATATTCCGCGCGGCCAGCCGCAGCCGCAGCAGATTCCCGACGACGATGAAGAGGTGCCGGAGCTGCCGCCGCAGGGCCGCGTGCTGCCCTCGCGCCCGATGGCGCCTCCGCCGGGCCGGCAGGGGAACGTGATGCCCGGGCCGGTCGAGACCCAGCCCCTGGCGCCGCCGCCGGGGTCTAGCGTCGCTCCGCCAAACCAGCCGCCATCCGTGGCGGTCGCGCCGCCCAATCCGCAGGGCGCCCCGGGTGCGCCCGGTCAGCGCCAGCCCGGGCAGAAGGGCGGTCCTGGCGGCGCCGTGCCGCAGACGCCGGCGAGCCTCCAGCCGGGCGATGAGGTCGTCACCGAGCCGCCGGCCCAGAAGATCGTGAACAAGAAGGCGACCTTCTCCGGCCTCGACAAGATCACCGGGCGCATCATCAATTTCGACGAGGATATCGGCGAGACCGTCCAGTTCGGCGCGCTCAGGGTCAAGACCGACGCCTGCTACACGCGGCCGGCGACGGAGGCTGCCAACACCGACGCCTTCGTCGAGGTCGACGAGATCACCTTGCAGGGCGAGGTGAAGCGGATCTTCTCGGGCTGGATGTATGCGGCAAGCCCGGGCCTGCACGGCGTCGAGCATCCGATCTACGACATCTGGCTCACCGACTGCAAAGAGCCGCAGCAGACGATTGCGACCGCGGCACCGGATCCTGGGGCCAAGCCGGCTGCGCCCCCGCTGCCGCCCGCGCAGAAGAAGGCCGCGCCGAAGCAGGCCGTGCAGCAGCGTCCGCCGCAGCCATTGCCGCCGCCGCAGCAGCCGGCGCCGCCACCACCTCCGCCGCCGGAGCAGCGGCCAGGTCTGTTCGGTATCCCGGGGTTTGGCCGCTAGGCCAAATCCCCTCGGGGTTTGGCCGCCAAGCGCAGTTATCGATTATGGCCGCGAGGCGATGATCTCGAGCGCGCGTGCGCCCGGGATCGCATCGCCCGCGGAGAGTTTCCGGAAATCGCCGGGCTCGCCCGCGAGCGCCTTGTCGAGCAGCGCGGTATAGCGCCGCCGCGAAATCTCGACCGCGCCAAAGCTCTTCAGGTGCTCGGTGACGTATTGGGTGTCGAGCAGCTCGAAGCCGCCATGGATGAGCCGTGCGACCAGATGCACCAGCGCGACCTTCGAGGCATCGCGCGCGTTGTGGAACATGCTCTCGCCGAAAAAGGCCCGTCCGAGACTGACGCCGTAAAGCCCGCCGACGAGCTCCTCGCCCTGCCAGGCCTCGACGCTGTGGCAATGGCCGAGCTCGTACAGGCCGCCGTAGAGGTCACGGATGCGCTTGTTGATCCAGGTGTCCTCGCGCCCTTCCTGCGGCGCGGCGCAGCCCGCAATCGTGGCCTTGAACGCGGTATTGACCGTCACGCGGAACGAATCCGAACGCACGGTGCGGGCGAGCCGCGAGGCCACGCGAAAACCGTCGAGCGGGATGACGCCGCGCAGCTCCGGCTCGACCCAGAACAGGGTCGGATCGTCGGCGCTCTCGGCCATCGGGAAGATGCCGCACGCATAGGCGCGCAGCAGCACGGCCGGCGTGATTTCAGACGAGGCGGAGTCGCGCGAAGTCATGGTTCGCGATCATAGCAGGAACGCAACGCAGTTGCGATGGGGCGCGACGCGGGTCAGCTCGCGGCAGCGCTATTCGTCTTGCCGGGGATTGCGGGCACGCGACCGAACTTCAGGACGATCCGGGTTCCGGAATGCGCCGGGTCGCGCTCGACCGAGGCATCGAGCTTGGTGGCCATCGCCGCGACGATGCGCTGGCCCATGCCGGTGGAGCGCGGATCGGCCTTGACCTTGTCGCCGACGCCGTCGTCGGTGATCGACAGCAGCACATCGTCTCCTTTCGAGCTCAGCTCGACATGGATCGGGCCGGCGCCGTCGGGATAGGCGTATTTCACCGCGTTCATCACCAGCTCGTTGACGATGATGCCGACGGCGACCGCACGGTCCGGATCGATATCGATCGGCTCGGCCTTCAGCGTCAGGCGCGACATCCGGTTACCTTCGGCCGAGCGGCGGAGATCCTCGAGCAGCGAGTCCAGATACTGGTTCAGCACCACGCTCTTCAGGTCCTGCGAGGTGTAGAGGCGGCGGTGCACCTGCGCGACCGCGGCGACGCGGCCCATCGCATTGGTCAGCGCGGCCTTGACCTCTTCCTGCGCGGCGGAGTTGGCCTGCAGGTGCAGCAGCGAGGCGATGATCTGGAGCGAGTTGCCGACACGGTGGTTGACTTCGCGCAGCAGCAGCTCGCGTTCGGCCGCAAGCGCAGCGTAGCGGTCGCGCGAGGCATGGATCTCGGCTTCGGCTTCCTCGCGCGCCTTCTGCAACGCGGCCTGGCGCAGCGCGCCCTCGGCGGCGACGTGAAGCAGGGGGATGAAGTCGCCCGTGACGTCCTTGACGAGATAATCGGCCGCGCCCGCCTTCAGGGCCGTGACCGCGATGCTGGAATCCTGCGAGGCCGTGACGAAGACGACCGGCGGCGCGTCGGGGATGGCCATGATCTGCTCGAGCGTCTCCAGCCCGTCGAGCCCGGGCATGTACTGGTCGAGCGCCACGACGTCGATGCCGCCGTCCGTCCCCGCGCGGCGGATGCGCTCGAGGCCTTCCTCGCCGCTTGCGGCATGAACGACCTTGTAGCCGCGCCGCGTCAGGCCGCGATCGACCAGGCGCGCCAGCGCGTCGTCGTCGTCGATGTAGAGCAGTGTCGGCGTGCGCTGGTTCATGAGGCGGCGGGCGGGACCTGGATGACCGAGAAGAACAGGCCGAGCTGCCGGATGGCATTGGCGAAATTCTCGTAATTGACGGGCTTGGTGATGTAGACGTTGCAGCCGAGCTCGTAGCAGCGCTTGATTTCCTGGGAATCGTCGGTGGTGGTCAGCACCACCACGGGCGAGGCCTTCAGGTATCTGTTCTCCTTGATCTGCTTCAGGATGTCGATCCCGACCATGTCGGGGAGGTTGAGATCGAGCAGGATCAGGAGCGCGTTGCCCTTCTGGACGAGCCCGCTGCCGTCGGCACCGAACAGGTGCTTCATCGCGTCCGTGCCGTTGGCGAAGGAGATGATCTCGTTGTTGACGCCGGACCTTCGGATATTGCGCTCGATCAGCCGCGCGTGTCCCTCGTCGTCCTCGATCATGATGATGCTGACAGGTTGGGTCATCGATCTGCGTTCCGGTTGCTCACGTTCCAGGCGATCGGCAGCGTGATCGTGAAGGTGCTGCCCGCGTTCAGTTCCGATGATACCGACATGGTACCGCCGAGGCGACGCACAAGTGCACGCACATGTGCAAGACCGATGCCCTGACCGGGCTTGTCCTGGGTTCCCGCGCGGCGGAACAGGTCGAATATCCGCTGATGATCCCTAGCGTCGATCCCGCGGCCATTGTCGCCGATCTCGAAGATAGCGTAGCCGAGCTTGGTGCGCCCGCGAATTCTGATCTCGCCGGGCACACCGCTCTTCAGGTACTTGATCGCATTGTCGATCAGATTGGAGAAGATCTGCTCGAGTGCGAGCCGGTCGCTCATGACATTCGGCAGGGGCTCGACGTGGATCTCGGCCTGGGCTTCGGCGGCCTGATGCGCCAGCGTCGTCACGATGGCCTCGATCAACTCACGGGTGTCGATCTTCACCGGCTGAAATTCGCGCCGGCCCTCGCGGGTGAGGTTGAGGATGGCCGAGATCAGCCGGTCCATCTTGGCGATCGACGTCTTGATGAAGCCGAGCGCTTCGGAAAAATCCTCCGAGAGCTGCTTGTCGGGGCCTTCGAGTGAGATCTCGCCCGAGCCGAGTGGCGGCCCGCCGGCCGGGGCATGGGTGAGGCCGCCGATACGGCGGAAAATGTCGCCGCCAAGCTCCTCGAGTTCGCTGGTGAAGCCCATGATGTTGACGAGGGGCGAGCGCAGATCGTGGCTGACGATATAGGCAAAGCGCTGGATTTCGTCGTTGGCTTCGCGCAGGTCTGAGGTGCGCTCGTCGACGATGGCCTCCAGGTTGAAATTGGCATCGCGCAGGCGCGTTTCGGCCTCGTCACGGGCGCGGGCCGAGCGCCGCACCAGCCAAATCGAGATCAAGGCCAGCAGCACGACGAGGCCGGAACCGATGCCGGTCATCGATGCGGCCAGCGTCTGGCTCCGGTCGGAGTTGGCGGTGCGAATCCGGAACAGACGTTCCTCCTCGCGGATCATGGCGTTGGCGAAGTTGCCGATCGTGGTCGTGGTGTTGCCGGCGGCGGCCTCGCGGATGAGCGCGGTGGCATTGTCGGGTTGACCCTGCTTGACGAAATTCATCTCGCGCGAGAACTGGTCGAGCCGGGTCTCGATCGCCGCGCTCAGCTTCTCGATGCTGTCGCGTTGCACCGGATTGTCGCCGATCTGGCGCGTGAGCTTGTCGAGTGCCGGAACGATCGCTGCGACGGCCTTCTCATGATCCGACTGGAAATCCGGTCCTCGCGTGAGGAGAAAGCCGCGGGCGCTGCTCTCGGCGCGTCGGACTTCGAGCAGCAGGGTGTTGATCTGGTTCTCCACCTCGATGGTGTGGAGCACCCTTTTGCTGTCTTCCCGCGCCTCGTTGACGAGATAGACGGAGCCCGCGCTGATCACGGTCAGCACCAGAAGGCCCGCCAAGATCAGCAGGATCTGCCAGAATGCGCGCCGTCGGTGCGACTCGGCTGTCACGACGGTCTCGCCTTGTCAGGCTCGGTGGATTTCAAAACGCCCCCTTGGAACTGACCCGAGCCAGCAGAACGCGATCGGGGCCAAAGGGTTCCATGGGAGGCGAAGATTATCGCGGGGCGGGTTCCGCCTTGCCGGCGAGATACTGTTCCAGCCAGTGGATGTGGTAGTCGCCGTTGATGATATCGTCTTCGCGCACGAGCGCGCGGAACAGCGGCAGCGTGGTCTCGATGCCTTCGACCACCATCTCGTCCAGGGCCCGGCGCAGCCGCATCAGGCATTCGGCGCGCGTCTTGCCGTGCACGATCAGCTTGCCGACGAGGGAATCGTAATAGGGCGGGATCATGTAGCCCTGGTAGACGGCGGAATCGATCCGCACGCCGAGGCCTCCGGGCGGATGGTATTGCAGGATGCGGCCGGGCGAGGGGCGGAAGGTCTGCGGATTCTCGGCGTTGATGCGGCACTCGATCGCATGGCCGATGACCTGGACGTCCTCCTGCTTCGCCGGCAGATCGCCGCCGGCGGCGATGCGGATCTGCTCCAGCACGAGATCGATGTCGGTGATGCTCTCGGTGACGGGATGCTCGACCTGGATACGCGTGTTCATCTCGATGAAGTAGAACTCGCCGTCCTCGAACAGGAACTCGATGGTGCCGACGCCGAGATATTTCATCTCGCGCATCGCTTTCGCGCAGGTCTCGCCGATCTTGGCGCGCGCGGCGGCGGCAAGGACGGGCGAGGGGCCTTCCTCCCAGACCTTCTGGTGACGGCGTTGCAGCGAGCAGTCGCGTTCGCCGAGATGGATCGCGCCGCCACGGCCGTCACCGAGGATCTGGATCTCGATGTGGCGCGGCTTCTGGAGGTATTTTTCGAGGTAGACGGAGGCATCGCCAAACGCGGATTTGGCTTCGTTGGCCGCCGTCGACAGCGCCATCTGAAGGTCAGCCTCGCTCTGCGCGACCTTCATGCCGCGCCCGCCGCCGCCGGCCGCCGCCTTCACCAGCACGGGGAAGCCGATCTTCCTGGCGATCGCCATCGCATCGTCGCCGGGACCGACCGCGCCGTCGGAGCCGGGCACCACGGGGATGCCGAGCTTCTTGGCGGTCTTCTTGGCCTCGATCTTGTCGCCCATCAGGCGGATGTGCTCGGCCTTGGGGCCGATGAAATGCAGATTGTGCTCGCCAAGGATTTCCGCGAAGCGCGCGTTCTCGGAGAGGAAGCCATAGCCGGGATGCACGGCGTCGGCGCCGGTGATCTCGCAGGCCGCGAGCAGCGCGGGCACGTTGAGATAGCTGTCCTTGGACGCCGGCGGCCCGATGCAAACGCTCTCGTCCGACAGGCGCACATGCATCGCATCGGCGTCGGCGGTGGAGTGCACGGCGACCGTGGCGATGCCGAGCTCCTTGCAGGCCCTGAGGATGCGAAGGGCGATCTCGCCGCGATTGGCTATGAGGATCTTGTCGAACATGGTGCCTCAGCGGGCGAATAGGGAATGGTGAATGGCGAATGGCAGGACGGGCACCATTCGCTATTGGCCATTCGCCACTCGCTCATTCAATGATGACGAGCGGTTCGCCGTACTCGACCGGCTGGCCGTCCTCGACCAGGATCTGCGTCACCGTGCCGGCGCGGGGCGAGGGGATCTGGTTCATGGTCTTCATGGCCTCGATGATCAGCAGCGTCTGGCCGACCGAGACCTTGCTGCCGACCTCGATGAACGGCTTGGCGCCGGGCTCCGGCGCCCAATAGGCGGTGCCGACCATCGGCGAGGTGACGGCGCCCGGGTGCTTCGACAAGTCGGCTGCGGCAGCGGGCGCAGCAGCGGCTGCGGCCATCGGCAGGGCCGCGGGAGCGGCTGCGATGGGCATCGGCATGGTTGCGGCAACGCTGATGTTACGGGCGACCCGCAGGCGCAGGCCGGCGCGTTCGATCTCGATCTCGGTGAGGCTGGTCTCATCGAGCAGCAAGGCGAGCTCGCGGACGAGCGCGGAATCCTCGCTGGAAAACTTTGCGGCTGCTTTGTCGTCTGGCTGGCGCGCCATGTTCTTTGATCCGAATGTTCTGTTGGAGGGGAGCGTCAGGCTTTGGGCTTGATAGCGAGCTTGGCGGCAAGGCCCTGGATGGCGAGGCGATAGCCCTCGATGCCGAAGCCGCAGAGCGAGGCGAAGGCCGCCCGCGCGGTGTAGGAGTGGTGACGGAAGCTCTCGCGGGCGTGGATGTTGGTCACATGCACTTCGACCGTCGGGATCTGCACCGCGAGCAACGCGTCGTGCAGCGCGATCGAAGTGTGCGAATAGCCGCCGGCATTGATGATGATGCCCTTCATCTTGCGCGCATGCGCCTCGTGGATGAAATCGATCAGCTCGCCTTCGCGGTTGGACTGCCGGCAGTCGGCCTTGAGGCCGAATGTCGCCGCCGTCTCCCGGCACAGCGCCTCGACGTCGGCCAGCGTGGCATGGCCATACTTCTCAGGCTCGCGCGTCCCCAACATGTTGAGGTTCGGCCCGTTCAGGACGAGGATCGTGTCGGTTGCTGGTTCGGCCATTCCAATCCCGGATGAGGTGCTTCGGCGTGGCGGGGGTTATAGGTAACAAAGAGCGTGAGGGGAAGCCTTGAAGGGCCTCCCGGACCGGTTCAAGGACCTCATCCAGTGCGCAAAAACCTGTGCGGAAACTACGGAAATTGCTTGTTAACCAGTCCGAAGCATGGCTGCCAGCCAACGGCAAGGGGGCGGGCATTGCTGCCCGCCCCCAAGGTTTAACCGCGAGCCGCCTTACACGTCGAGGACGGCGACGATCTCGTAGGTGTCCGGATTGATGATCACGATCTGCTCGCGGACCAGGACGTACTTATAGGTCCGCCACTCCGGATAGATGGTCACGACGCGGGACGGCAGGGCGTGCAGCGAAATACCCTCGCGCGGCACGCGGGTGCCGACCGCCACCGAGAAGTTCACGTTGGTCACGGGAGCCACGCGCTCCTCGCGGATCACCGACGTGATCTGGGTCCGCTGCTCGGTGGAGAGCTTGGCGCCGGCGCCGGCCTGGCCAACCGTCGTCGAGGACGAGGTCGAGCCCTGCGCGTTCTGGTTGGTGCTGGTGCCGGTCTGGCCCTGAGCGTTCTGGTTGGTGCCCGTGCCGGTGCCCTTCTGGTTCTCGGCATTGTTGGTCGAGGTGCCGCTCTTGCTGCCCTCAGCCTTCATGTCCTTGTCCTTCTGACCGGACTTGGTGTCCTTGCCAGTGTCCTGGGTCATGCTCTTGGACTTGTCCTGCTGGGACTTGTCCGTCTGGCCCTGTGCGCGTTCGTCGGTGCGCTGGCCCTTGGTCGCGCCGGACTTGTCCTCGGCAGCGTTCTTGTGCATCGCGCCGCCCGAGCGCTCGTCCTTCATCGCGCCGGACTTGTCCTCAGAAGCCCGATCGGACTTCATGCTGCTGGACCCGCCGGCCTGGCCAACCGTGCCCTTCTCATGACCGGATTCACGGCCCATCGAGCCGCGCTCGGCGGCGCCGCCGGACGGCTGCGAATGCTGCATCTGCTGCTGCGAGCCAGCGCCGCCAGTGTCGCGGCCCTTGTCTTGTGCGTTCGCAAGACCGGTGCCCGCGACGAGCGCAAGCGTGGCAACCGAGATCATAAAGCGGTTCAACATCGAGATTCTCCTCACGTGTTTCTTTGCGTCATTGCCCGCGCCGACAACGAAAGGAGATTTGAGTTGTTCCGGAACATCGGGGGTTCCGCGGCATTTGTTTCTTAAACGCGAGATGAACGCGTGCGCCGGATTCGCGTCGTGATTTGACCAACGAAAAAGGCCGGCTTTTCAGCCGGCCTTGGTGCATGCCTGAATTGCGAAGCGCGTGATCCGCAGGTCGCGTTGTTAGCAGGTAGCTTTGCCGCAGCGGGCAATGCCGATCTTTTCCCTGAGGCCTTCGACGCCGACGGCGCCGATCACGATCTGCTTGCCGATGACGTAGCTCGGCGTGCCGTTCATGCCCATCGCTTCGGCGAGCTTGAAGTTCTCCTCGATGGTGGCGCGCACCTCGGGGTTGGCGAGGTCCTTCTCGATCTTCGCGGTGTCGAGGCCGGCTTCCTTGGCCGCCTGAAGCGCACGCGCCTTGTCGGCTGCGCCACGGCCACCGAGCAGCTTCTGGTGGAAGTCGAGATATTTCTTGCCCGTGGGGTCCTGCATGCGCACGGCGACGGCGACCTGGGCTGCCTCCACCGAACCCTGGCTCAGCACCGGAAACTCCTTCAGCACGACCTTCAGCTTCGGATCGCTCTTCATGAGGCTGAGCATGTCGTCCATCGCGCGTTTGCAATAGCCGCAATTGTAGTCGAAGAACTCGACGAAGGTGACGTCGCCGTCCTTGTTGCCGAGCACGACCTGGCGCTGCGAGTTGAAGATCGCATCCGAGTTCTGCGCGATGCTGGCTTCGTGCTTCTGCGTTTCGGCCGCGGCCTGGCGCTTGCTGAGCTCGGCCATGGCATCCTCGAGCACCTCGGGATGGCTGATGAGGTAGTTCTTGATGATGGCCTCGATGTCGGTGCGCTGGGCATCGGAGAAACTGTCGGCCGATGCGGGCGCGGCTGCGCCGAACATGGCGAGCGCAAACAGCGCGGGAGCAAGCAGGCGCAGCGAAGGCATAGGCAAATCCTCTTATCCAAAGCAGGTTTCGAGAAACGTCCCGGACTCAAAGCTCGGTGTCGTGACGTCGTGGTGTCGGGCGTCGTTCTGGTCGTATCAGTTGCTCAGTTGTGCGGCGGCTTCGCCGCCACGATATCGTCGGCCTTGACCCATCCGGGCGTGCCGACGGCGAAACGGGTTTTCGCGCGCGTGGCGAGCTCGCGGGCGGTCTTGTTGTCGCCGCGCAGGTAGGCGGCCTGCGCCGATGCGAGATCCGCCTCGGCATAGTCGCCCTTCCGGCCGTAGGCCATCGCGAGCTGGGTATAGCCGAGCACCGCCTCGGGCTCCCGTGCCACCGCGGCGCGGAGAATCCGAACGGCGTCGTCGGTGTAGGCCTTATTATCGGTTCCAACCAGAGCCTGCCCAAGTAACATCTCGATGAGGGGCGAATTGTTCGAAAGCTGCACCGCCTTGCGCAGGGCAGGGATCGCCTCGGCGGCCTTGCCGCTCTCCAGCAGGGCCTGGCCGCGCACCTCGTAAAAGTACGGATTGTTGGGCTGGACCTGGATCAGCGCGTCGATCTGGGCGAGGGCGCTGCGCAAATCGCCGTGCAGATAGGTGCTGATGGCACGGGCATAGCGCGCCGGCATGCTGTCGTTCGTCTGCGGATAGCGGCGGTACACCGTCTCCGGCCGCTCCATGAAGGCGGATATCTTGGCGCGAACCATGTCATGGCGGAGCTGGAGCGCGGGATCGTCCTTCTTGTCCCAATAGGGGCTGGAGCTTGCGAACTCCTGCAGCGCGGCCACGCGCTCCGCGGGCATCGGGTGCGACTGCAGATAGGGATCGGCGCCGCGCGCGGCGAACAGGCTCTCGCTGGTGAAGCGCTTGAAGGTCTCGTACATGCCCTTCGGCGACTGCTGGGTCGCGGTCAGGAACTTCACGCCGGCGCGGTCGGCGTTCTCTTCCTGCTGGCGCTGGTAGGACAGCAGCGAACGGCGGATCATCTCCTGCGGACCGGCGATCACGGCCGCGCCTGCATTGGCAAGGCCGTTGTTGCCGGCGCTGCTCGAGCCGCGGGTGCTGCCGGCGGCGATCGCTCCGGCGCCGAGCAGCATCGCGATGATCATCTGGGTCTGGGCGGTGGCGAGCTGCTCGCGCAGCTTGGACAGATGGCCGCCGGCCAGATGCCCGGTCTCGTGCGCGAGCACGCCGATGATCTGGTTCGGCGTCTCCGACTGGAGGATCGCGCCGTAATTGACGAAGATGCGGCGGCCGTCCGCGACGAACGCGTTGAACGAGCTCTCGTTGACGATCACCATCTGGATGTTCTGCTTTTCCAGACCGGCGGCGCGCAGGATCGGGCGGGTGTATTCGCGCAGCAGCTGTTCGGTCTCGGTGTCGCGCAGGACCGGCGGTCCCTTGCCCTGCGCATGCGCGGCCGGGAGCGGCAGCAACGCGATCGCCGCGGCCGTGACGAGGGCGGTGAGGGCGGAGGCCTTCTTGCGCAATGCGATCTGGAGCAGCATCAAACGGTCTTGGTCAAACGGTCTGGACAGCAGTTTCGTGATTGGTTTTGGCGATTGGCGGCGGACCGGATACGCGATATGCCCTTGTGAGCCGTACCCCTTATGAGCCGTACAATGCGGCCAGTCTGGGGCGCAAGAGCCCCGTTTTTCCGGACCGGACGGACCGGTCCGCCAGCGAAATAGCAGAAATCGATGCACGATGCGACATTGAGGAACCGGTTGGGGCAGTGGCTCGAGCCCTCCCGCCGCAGCGATGTTCCCCCGTTCATGGTGATGGACGTCATGGCCGCGGCGGCCCGAATCGAGGCGGCCGGTGGCCATGTCATCCACATGGAGGTCGGCCAGCCCGCGGCCGGCGCGCCGAAGACCGCAATTGCGGCCGCCCATGCGGCGCTCGAGGCCGCGCGGATCGATTATACCTCCGCGCTCGGAATCCCCTCCTTGCGCGAGCGCATCGCGCGGCATTATCGCGATGCCTATGGCTGCGACGTCAGCCCTGACAGGATCGTGGCGACCACCGGCTCCTCGGGCGGTTTCATCCTCGCCTTCCTGTCGATGTTCGAGCCCGGCGACCGCGTCGCCGTGACGGTGCCGGGCTATCCGCCATACCGTCATATCCTCACCGCGCTCGGTTGCGAGCCGGTCCTGATCGAGACCACGAACGAAACGCGCCATGCGCTCACCGGCGAGGCGCTGCTCGCGGCCCATCGCAAGGCGCCGCTGAAGGGCGTGCTGGTCGGCAGCCCCGCCAATCCGACCGGGACGATGATGTCCCGCGAGGCGCTGTCGGGCTTGATCGCTGCGGCGGAAGACGCCGGCATCCGCTTCATCTCGGACGAGATCTATCACGGGCTCGACTATGCGTTTCCGGCGGTCACCGCGGCGGCGCTGTCGGACCACGCACTCGTGATCAACTCGTTCTCGAAATATTTTTGCATGACGGGCTGGCGCGTCGGCTGGATGGTGGTGCCGGAGATTCTGGTGCGGCCGATCGAGCGGCTGCAGCAGAACCTGTCGATCTCGGTGCCCTCGCTGTCGCAGATCGCGGCAGAGGCCGCCTTCGACGGTGCAGCCGAGATGGAGGAGATCAAGCACGGCTATCAGGAGAACCGGCGCATTTTGATCGAGGGATTGCCCAAGGCAGGCCTCAGCAAGTTCCTGCCGGCCGACGGTGCATTTTATCTCTATGCCGACGTCTCGGACTTCACCTCTGACAGTTTCGAGTTCGCCAAGCAGATGCTCGAACAGGCCCATGTCGCGACCACGCCGGGCCTCGATTTCGATCCCATCCGTGGCCGCTCGTTCATACGATTATCCTATGCACGCTCGGCTGATGAGATGCGGGAGGCAGTTGACCGGATCGCTCACTGGCTTAAATAGCCGCCAGTTTTCGAACAGCCTTCCGGAGTTGAACTTGTCTGACCGAACCGTCCCATCCGCCGCCACGCATTCTCCTCTCGCCGCATTGATGTGGCCGACCCGGCCGGGCGAGACCGTCGGCGCACTGCGCGCCGTCGTGCTGGTCGCGCTCGGCACCGCGCTGCTGGCGCTGTCGGCCAAGGTGAACCTGCCGCTGCCTTACGTGCCCATGACCTTGCAGACGCTGGTCGTGCTGATGATTGGTGCCGCCTATGGCTGGCGGCTTGGCAGCGCAACCATGGTCGCCTACCTCGCCGAGGGCGCGATCGGCCTGCCGGTGTTCGCCGGCCCGGTCGGTGGAATTGCACCGCTGATCGGTCCGACCGCGGGTTACCTGTTCGGTTTCGTGCTGGCTGCCTTCGTGACCGGCTGGCTCGCCGAGCGCGGCTGGGATCGCAGCGTGGTTCTGCTATTTGCGGCAATGGCCGCCGGCCATATCGTCATCCTGGCGGCGGGCTTCGGCTGGCTGGCGTTTGGCCTCGGTCTTGGAGCGGCCAAGGCCTGGCAGGTCGGCATCGTGCCGTTCATTGCGGCATCCCTGGTCAAGAACGCGCTTGGCGCGACGCTGATGCCGGCGGCACGCCGGGTCGTCGATCGCCGCGGGTAAATCGCACCATTCCAAGCAGTTCCAATTGACAGGGCCGGCCAAGTTGATCTTGGCTGGCCCCAATGTTTGAGGGGGAGTGAAACAATGACGACGACAACGATGGCGGGGGCGCCGGTCGCGCCGCCCGCCGCCAAGCCGTGGTACAAGGTTCTCTATGTCCAGGTGCTGATCGCGATCGTGCTCGGCGCCATCGTCGGCTGGCTGTGGCCACAGGTCGCCACCAACGAATGGATCAAGGCGCTCGGCGACGGCTTCATCAAGCTGATCAAGATGGTGATCGCCCCGATCATCTTCTGCACCGTGGTCTCCGGAATTGCCCATATCCAGGATGCCAAGAAGGTCGGCCGCATCGGCGTCAAGGCGCTGGTCTATTTCGAGGTCGTCTCCACCTTCGCACTGGTGATCGGCCTTCTGGTCGGCAATCTGGTGAGGCCGGGCGCAGGCTTCGGCAGCGCGGCGGCCAATGCGCAAGCCGTCGCCAACTACGCCAAGCAGGCCGAGGGCCAGAGGAGCGTCGATTTCGTCCTGCACATCATCCCCGACACCGTGGTCGGCGCATTCGCGCAGGGCGAGATCCTGCAGGTGCTGCTGTTCTCGGTGCTGTTCGGTTTCGCCATCATGGGATTGGGCGAGCGCGGCCACACTATCCGCAGCTTCATCGACGACGCCGCCCATGCGGTGTTCGGCGTCATCTCCATCGTGATGCGCGCGGCGCCGATCGGCGCGTTCGGCGCGATGGCCTATACGATCGGCAAGTTCGGCACCGGCGCGATCCTCAACCTGGTCGGCCTGATCGCCACGTTCTACGTCACCGCGGCGCTGTTCGTGTTCGTCGTGCTCGGCACCATCGCGCGCCTGGCCGGGTTCTCGATCTTCAAGTTCCTGGCCTACATCAAGGACGAGCTCCTGATCGTGCTCGGCACGTCGTCCTCGGAAAGCGCGCTGCCGTCCTTGATGGAGAAGCTGGAGCGGCTCGGCTGCTCGAAATCGGTGGTGGGTCTCGTGGTGCCCACGGGATATTCGTTCAACCTCGACGGCACCAACATCTACATGACGCTGGCGACGTTGTTCATCGCGCAGGCGCTCGGCGTCGACCTCACCTTCGGCCAGCAGCTGACCATCCTGATCGTGGCCATGCTGACGTCGAAGGGTGCCTCCGGTATCACCGGCGCCGGCTTCATCACGCTGGCGGCGACGCTGGCCGTGGTCGACCCGCGCCTCGTGCCGGGCATGGCGATCGTGCTCGGCATCGACAAGTTCATGAGCGAGTGCCGCGCGCTGACCAATCTCTGCGGCAACGGCGTGGCCTGCGTGATCGTCGCCTGGTGGGAGGGCGAGCTCGATCGCGAGAAGCTCACCGCCAACCTCGCCAAGCAGATCGATCCGACCGACCTGGAAACGGCGGTCACGACGGACTGATCTGCAGGCTGCATCTGACGGCGCGAGCCGCCGTCAGACCTTGAAGTCAGACCTTGAAGTAGCAGGGCTGGTCGAGATCCTCGATCAGCCCTTTTTCTCGCGGCGCTCAGCCGAGCGAACGCGCGGACTGACGGAATTTGCGCCCTCGTGCGTTTAACCCGCGTCTCGGACTTCGAACGGGTGGGGGCTGTCGTGGGCGATGCGGTTGTGAATCAGATTGTGTTGCAGGCGGCCGAGCATTTTGCGGCGGGCCGTCCCGACCAGGCGGATGCGCTCTGCGCGGAGGCTCTGAAGGCCGACCCGGATCATGTGCCGGCGCTGCATCTGGCCGCCGTCGCCGCCTTCGTCTCCGACCGTGCAAGCGCGGGCGCCGCGCTGCTCGGCCGCATCTTCAACGTCGATCCCGACCACGCGCCTGCGCTCGTCACGCTTGGCGACGCGCTTGCGGTCAAGGGCGAGCAGGAGGGCGCGGTGGCGGCATTCCGGCGCGCGCTGGTCCGGCGGCCGGAGGACGCGGGCCTGCACAACAAGCTCGGCGTGGCGCTCGGGGAGCTTGCCCGGTTCGACGAGGCCGAAGCCGCCTATCGCCGGGCGCTCGCGCTCGATACGCATCTCACGCGGGCCTGCTTCAACCTGGCCGTCGTGCTCGCGGAGCAGGGACGGCCGGCCGAGGCGGAAGAGGCCTATCGCGCCGTGATCGCGCGGGAGCCGGACTATCGCGGCGCCTGGCTCAATCTCGGCAATCTTCTCATGGACCAGACGAGGCTCGGCGAGGCGGAGGCTGCCTATCGTCGCGCCCTCGATGGCGATCCGGATGACCCGGGATTGCTCTGCAATCTCGGCGCCGTGCTCTATCGGCAAGGGTTGCTGGAGGACGCCATCGTCTCGTACCGCCGCGCGATCGCGCGCGTGCCGGACAATGTTCCGGCGCTGCGCCTGCTCGGCCTCGTCCTGCACGAGGCCGGTCAACTGCGAGAGGCTGCCGATGTCTACAGGCGGATCTTTGCGCTCGATCCGGCGGATCATTTGATCGCAAGCAATCTCGGCGCCTGTCTCTCCGAGCGAGGTGCACTCGAGGAGGCGATTGCCGCCTGCGAGCACGCGCTGCTGCTCAAGCCCGACTACGCCCCGGCCTGGACCAATCTCGGCAACGTCTTCGAGAAGCAGGAGCGCGCCGGCGACGCGGTCGCCGCGCATCGCTGCGCGGTCGTGTCCAATCCCGACTACGCCAAGGGCCACGCCAATCTCGCGGTGGCGCTGCGCAATGCCGGCGAGATCGACGAGGCGCTGGCGGCCTCGCACCGCGCGATCGCGCTCGATCCCGAGCAGCCGCTCGCCCAGTACAACCACGCGCATTTCCTGCTGATGAACGGCGATTTCGCCGATGGGTTCGAGGCCTATCGCTGGCGGCGCAAATGCAAGACGCTGTCGGACGGCGATCCCTCGTTCGGCGAGCCGGAATGGCAGGGCGAGCCGCTGGACGGCCGCACCTTGCTGCTGTTTGCCGAATACGGGCTCGGCGATGCCCTGCATTTCGTGCGCTACCTGCCGATGGTGGTGGCGAGGGGCGGCAGGGTCATCGTGCAGGTGCAGCCCGCGCTCGCCTCACTGCTGCGGCAACTCCCCGACGTCACCGTGCTCGCGCGCGGCGAGCCGCTGCCACCGTTCGATCTGCAAGTGCCGCTGATGAGCCTGCCGCGGATCTTCGGCACCACGCTCGACACCATTCCCGCCGACGTGCCGTATCTGCATCCCGATCCCGCAAAACTGTCGCGCTGGCGTGCTGCGCTCGCGGGTGTGACGGCATTGAAAGTCGGCGTGGTCTGGGCCGGCAATGCCAGGCACAAGGGCGACCGGCAACGCTCGCTGTCGGCCGAGGCGTTGCTGCCGCGCCTCGTGATGCCGGGCGTGCAGCTCTACTGCCTGCAAAAGGAGCCGCGTCCCGAAGATGCCCCGGTGCTGGCAGCGCTCGGCGGCGACGTCATCGATCTTGCGCCGGCACTCGGCGATTTCGCCGACACCGCCGCGGCGGTGGCTGCGCTCGATCTCGTCGTCGCCGTCGACACCTCGGTCGCTCATCTCGCCGGGGCGCTCGGCCGTCCGGTCTGGATGCTGACGCCTTACGCGCTCGACTGGCGCTGGCTGCGCGACCGCGAGGACAGTCCCTGGTATCCGACCATGCGGCTGTTCCGCCAGCGCAGCCCCCGCGAATGGGACGACCCGTTGATGCGCGTTTCGGCCGCGCTCGCGGTGCTCGCCGCGAGCGCGGAAGGCTAGAACCGCTCCGGCCGATAGGGCGACGGATCGATCGCCGGCGTCTCGCCGCTCATGATCTCGGCGAGCAGGCGTCCGGTCGCAGGCCCCAGCGTGAAGCCCTGATGGCCGTGGCCGAAATTCATCCAGAGGCCGGGGTGACGCGGAGCCGGCCCGAGCACCGGCAGCATGTCGGGCGTGCAGGGGCGGGTGCCGAACCACGGATCGGGCTCGACGCGCTTGCCGAGATCGATCAGCTCGCGCGCGGAGGCTTCGGCGCTGGCGAGCTGCACGGGCGTTGCGAGCGCATCCATGCCGGTCAGCTCGGCGCCGGTGGTGATGCGGATGCCCTTGGCCATCGGGCCCATCGCGTAACCGCCGGCCTTGTCGACCAGCGGCAGATCGAGCGATGCGCCACCGCTGTAATGCATGTGGTAGCCGCGCTTGCGCACCAGCGGAATGCGATAGCCGAATTTGTTCAGGAGATCGGGCGACCACGGCCCGAGCGTCACGACGGCGTTGGCGGCATCGATACGTCCAATGTCCGTATCGACGGACCAACCGGTCGCGGTCTGCTGCAAGCTTTGCGCATCGCCGAGCACAATCGCACCGCCCGAGCGCTCGAAAAGCTCCGCATAGGCTGTCACCAACGCGCCGGGATCGGACACGGTCCAGGTGTCGAGCCAATGGATCGCGCCGGGGAGGTCGTCGCGCAGGATCGGCTCGGCCTTGGCGAGCTCGGCCCCGGAGAGCGCGCGAAACCTGACGCCGAACTCGCGCTGGTCTTCTTCCGCCGCCTTGACGGCGAGATCGAAGGAGGCTGCGTCGCGATGCAGATGCCGGTAGCCCGCGCGGCGGATGAGATTGTCGGCATGGGCTTCGCGAATGAGGATGTCGTGTTCCGACGTCGCGTACGAGATCAGCCGCGCCCAGGCCTCGATCGCCTCGCGATGCCGCTTCGGCGCCGAATGCCACCAGTAGCGGAGCAGGGGCTCGATGTGGAGATGAAGCGACGACAGGCTGTAGCGCACGTCGTTGGTGCGGCCGGTCGCAATCTTGAGCAGCGTGGCGAGGTCGCGCGGCATCGGATAGGGCCGCACTGCCTCCGCCTGGATCATCCCGGCATTGCCGTAGCTGGTCTCGCGGCCCGGCTCCCTGCGGTCGACGAGCGTGACCGACCAGCCGCGCTGCTTCAGGTGCAGCGCCGCGCTGACGCCGATCATGCCGCCTCCGAGAACGATCGCGCTTTGCATCGGAAGAAGTCTCCTGTCAGGCCCGGGTCATTCCCAGGTGAGAAAATCGGGCGCAGCCGACAGCGGCGGCGCTGCGGCGAGCCGCGCGAGGTCGGGCACGGGCCGGCACAATTGCGCATCGTTCGCGAACGCTGCCTCGATGCTCGCGGCGACCGCGAGCACGATGGCATCGCCGCCGCGCGGGCCGACGATTTGCAGGCCGAACGGCAGGCCGGCTTCATCGAGACCGAGCGGGATGCTGATCGCCGGATGCCCCGCAAGCGTCACTGCGTAGGCGAGTGCGAGCCAGTGGAAATAGGACTTGGTTGGCACGCCGTCGATCTCGGCGGGATAGAGCTCCGACCACGGACGCGGGCTGAGCGTGATGGTCGGGCTGATCAGCACATCGCAATTTGCGAAGAAGCTCTGGTAGGCGCGGTAGATCCGCGTCTGCGTCGTGGCGGCGCGGGCGTGGTCTTCGAGCGTATAGCCGAGGCCTTCCTCGACATTGGCGCGGACATTGGGGCCGAGCATTTCGGGGCGTTCTTTGTAGTTCTTGCCATGCGTCGCCAGGAACATGCCCGCGCGCAGCACGGCGAAGGCGTCGTCCGCGCCGGAGCAATCGGGCGTCGCCTCGCGGCTTTCGGCGAACAGCGGCGCGAGCTTGTTCACGCGATTGCGGAATACGCGGCGGATCGCCTGCTCGGTCGGTGCGAAGCCGAAATCTTCGGTGAAGGCGAGACGCAGCTTGCCGAGGTCGGCGGGGCGCGGGGCGGCCCAGCGTTCGGCGCGACCGCGCAAGGGTTCGCCGGGCAGGGTGTAGGCGAGCGGATCGCGCGCATCGTCGCTCGCCATCACCGACAGCATCAGCGCGGTGTCGGCGACATTGCGCGCCATTGGCCCGTCGGTCGACAGGCTGGACCAGCCGAACACGCGCTTTTCACTTGGTACCAGACCGTAGGACGGACGCATGCCGACGATGCCGGAGAAGCCGGCCGGATTGCGCAAGCTTCCGCCGGTGTCGGAGCCCGAGGCGAGCGGGGCCATGCCGCAGGCGAGCGCTACTGCCGAGCCACCGGACGAGCCGGCCGCCGACCGCATCGGATCGAACGGATTGCCGGTCGCGCCGAACACGGGATTGCGGGTGTTGCCGCCGGCCGCCCATTCCGGCGTGTTGGTCTTGCCGAAGATGACGGCGCCGGCCGCGCGCAAGCGAGCGACCGAGCCCTGGTCGGCGGCTGGCACGTTGTCGCGCAGCAGCGGGCTGCCATAGGTGGAGCGCATCCCGGCGGTATCCTGGGTGTCCTTGATCAGGACCGGCAGGCCGTGCAGCGCGCCGCGATCCTCGCCGCGCAGGATTTCCGCCTCGGCCGCCTTCGCGGCGGCGCGTGCGGCAGGCTCGTCCAGCGTCACGACGGCGTTGACCGCGCCATTGACGGCGGCGACGCGCGACAGACAGGCGTCGAGCAACTCGACAGGCGAGATCGTCCGCGCGGCCAGCAGGCGGCGCAGCTCAACGGCGCTGGAATCGCAAAGTCCGGACACGGACGCTCCCTTTCAAATTATGAAAACGATTTAGCATATCGGAAAGCGGGGCTGGCGCACCAATAATCGTCAAACCGAGTCATTTCATACGCAAATGGTAGTCCAGGCTGCCCAACCGGCCGTCAAATAGGACCGATCGGAGCTGTATCGGTCGAAAAGATTAGGCCGATCGACCAACTATTTTTCCTCGGTCGTGCTAGCATTGCCAAATGAGCGAGATCACGACGCCCGAAGTGGCCAATTCCCAGCTGGGCCAATGTCTCAAGGCTGCCCGCCAGTCGCGGGGGCTGACGCTCAAGCAGGTGGCGGAGCGGACCGGCATGGCGCTCTCGACCCTGTCGAAGGTCGAGAACGGCCTGATGTCGCTGACCTACGACAAGCTGCTCCAGCTCACTTCAGGCCTGAAGATGGAGATCGCCGAGCTGTTCAATCCGGCGATCGCAACGCCTAGGCAGGGCCGGCCGGTGACCGCGCGGCGGAGCATCAGCCGAGCCGGCCAGGGACAGGTCATCACCACCAAATTCTACACCTACACCTATCAATGCACCGACCTGATCGGCAAAGGCATGGTGCCGATCGTGGCCGAGGTCCGCGCGCGATCGCTGGAGGAGTTCGGGCCATTGCTGCGCCATGGTGGCGAGGAGTATTTTCTGGTGACGAGTGGACGCGTCGCCGTCCACACCGAGTTCTATGCGCCGGAGATCCTGGGCGAGGGCGACGGCATCTATCTCGACAGCACCATGGGCCACGCCTATCTCAACGCTGGCGAAGCACCTTCCGCAACAGGTGTCTGTCTCTGCACCAGCGATGCGCCCGATCTCTACGACCAGCTCCGCCAGATCGCCGCGCGCGACGTGGCGCCGGTGGGTGATGACGAGCTGCCGTCGTAGCGCTTCGGCAAATCTCGAAGGCAAAGTCCTGAACGCAAATCCTGAAGGCAAGCCTTGAAACGAAAACGCCCGGCTTGGCCGGGCGTTTTTTGTTGGGTGTCTGGCTTACTCGCCGCCGCCGAAGCGGCGGGACCACCAGCCGGCGCGGCGCGGTGCGGCCGGCGACTCACTTGCCGCTTCCGGCGCAGGCTCAGGAGCCGGCGGAGCGACCGCCTCGGTCGCCTGGGCAATAGGCGTTGCCGGCTCGCTCGGGCTGCTCGACAGGAAGCTCACCTTTTCGCGGACCGTGGAGCGGCGCCGCGCGGTCTTGTCGTCGGCGGGCTCTTCTTCCGCGGCAACGGGCTCGGGCAGGGCCGGCGCCTCGATTTGGACTTCGGCGCGCGGCTCGGGCTGGGTGACCTGCGGCTCGGCGGCGTGTTCGGCCTGCGCGATCGAAGGCGCAGCCTCGCCGCCAAAGCCGTCGAAATCGGCAACCGCGTCGGTAGCTTCCGACGGCTGGTTGGCACCGAGTTCATCGCCGATCGAGCCTGCAAGACCGTCCTCGCTGCCGCCGCGCCGACGGCGTCCGCCACGACGACCACGCCGGCGGCGGCGGTCGCTGGAGCCCTGCTGCTCACCGCGGGCTGCCTGTTCCTCGCCTTCCTCGCCGTCCTGCTCGGACTCGGCATCCTCTTCGCCTTCGCCGGCAGCCACGATCATCTCCGGAAGCGTGGGCGCGCTATCCTCGCGCAACTCACCCTCGCGCGGGCTACCGCGGCCGCGCCGGCGGCGGCGGCGCTTGCGGCGCTGGCCGTCCTGTTCGGCGGCGGCTTCACCGGAAGCCGGCTCCTCGGAGAGACCTTCGGTCTCCTCGGTCTCGACCTCGGATTCCAGTTCCGGATCGAACTCCTCGTCGTCGTAAGCCTCTTCAGCCAGAGGCGGCGGGCTCGCAGCAGCCTGCGCCACGAGCAGCGCCTTGGCGGCTTCGAGCGTATGCACCTGTTCGCCGCGATCGATGAGATAGGCCTGCGGGCCGCTGACGCTGGGATCGGCGATGACCGACAGCGTGACCTTGAAGCCGTTCTCGAGGTCACGCAGATGACCGCGCTTGTGGTTCAGCACATAGAGCGCGACGTCGGTGCGGGTGCGGACCACGAGGTTGTGGGTCGCGCCCTTCATCAGGATCTCTTCGAGGCCGCGCAGCAGCTGCAGCGCCACCGAGGACACCGAGCGGACGTGGCCGGTGCCGCCGCAATGCGGGCAGGGATCGGTCGAGCTCTCCAGCACGCTGGCGCGGATGCGCTGGCGCGACATCTCGAGCAGGCCGAAATGCGAGATGCGGCCGACCTGGATGCGCGCGCGATCCTGCCGCAGGCAATCCGACAGCTTGCGCTCGACCGCACGGTTGTTGCGCTTCTCGTCCATGTCGATGAAGTCGATGACGATCAGGCCGGCGAGGTCACGCAGACGGAGCTGGCGGGCAACCTCTTCGGCCGCTTCCAGATTGGTCTTGAGCGCGGTGTCCTCGATGTGGTGCTCGCGGGTCGATCGTCCCGAGTTAACGTCGATCGAGACCAGCGCTTCGGTCTGGTTGATCACGATGTAGCCGCCGGAGCGCAACTGCACGGTCGGCGAGAACATCGCGTCGAGCTGGCTTTCGACGCCCATGCGCGAGAACAGCGGCTGGCCGTCGCGATACTGCTTCACCGCACTGACATTGGCGGGCATCAGCATCTTCATGAAGTCGCGCGCTTCGCGGTAGCCGGATTCGCCGGCGACCGAGATCTCGTCGATCTCCTTGTTGTAGAGGTCGCGCAGCGAGCGCTTGATCAGCGAGCCTTCCTCGTAGACGAGGGTCGGGGCCTGCGACTTCAGCGTCAGGTCGCGCACCGTCTCCCACATCCGGATCAGATATTCGAAGTCGCGCTTGATCTCGGGCTTGGTACGGGCAGCGCCTGCCGTGCGCAGGATGATGCCCATGCCCTCGGGCACGTCGAGGTCCTGCACCACTTCCTTCAGGCGGGAGCGGTCCTGGGCGCTGGTGATCTTGCGGCTGATGCCGCCGCCGCGCGCGGTGTTGGGCATCAGGACGGCGTAGCGGCCGGCGAGCGAGAGGTAGGTCGTCAGCGCCGCGCCCTTGTTGCCGCGCTCTTCCTTGACGACCTGGACCAGCATCACCTGGCGGCGCTTGATGACTTCCTGGATCTTGTACTGGCGGCGCGGGCGGAAGGTGCGCTCCGGCACTTCCTCCAGAACGTCGTCGCCGCCGACGGATTCGACGACTTCCTCTTCGGCTTCCTCGCCGTCCTCGTCTTCGTCCTCGTCGTCTTCGTCGACTAACTCCGCAGCCTCGGCATGCGGCGCATCGGCGCTCTCACCGGCGGCGTAAACGGCATCGGCCGGCTCCGCGGCTGATGTCACGGCTTCGGCCAGGGCCTCTGCGTGCGTTTCGGAGGTGTGAGCTTCGAAGGAGTGGGTCTCCTGCGGCTCGCCGACGGTCTCGGTCGCGATCACGGGCTCGGCGCCGACCGCTGCGACAGGCGCTGGCGTTTCGTCGGCATGATCGTGGTCGTGATGATCATGCTCGGCATCGTGACCGTGGTCATGATCGTGGTGGTGATCGTCGTCGTGGGCATGATGATGATCGTCGTGCCCATGATCGTCATGATGATCATGATCGTGAGCTTCGTGCTCGCCGTGATGCTCCGCATCGGCGTGCAGATGCTCACCTTCGAGCAGGGCGCCCTCGGTATGCTCCGGCAGCGCCGCGCCTTCGGTCGGCTGAGCCGCGGCATCCGCGCCTTCAACGATGTCGCTGCGCACGCGCTCGCCATGACCGCGGCGGCGGGCGTTGCGGTGGCGCGAGCGGCGGCGGCCGTGGGAGCGGTTCTCGCTCTCTTCCTCGGCCTCGCGATGGGCCTGTTCCTCGGCCTCGATCAGCGCCTGCCGGTCGGCAACCGGGATCTGGTAGTAGTCGGGATGGATTTCGCTGAAGGCAAGGAAGCCGTGGCGGTTGCCGCCATATTCGACGAAAGCAGCCTGGAGCGAGGGTTCGACCCTTGTGACCTTGGCGAGATAGATGTTCCCGCGCAGTTGCTTGCGTTGCGCGGTCTCGAAATCAAACTCTTCGACGCGATTGCCGCGGACCACGACGACCCGGGTCTCTTCCGGGTGGGTGGCATCGATCAACATCTTGTTGGGCATGTCTTAACTCTTGGCGGCGGCGGGCGCGATTCACCGTGGGCGCGAGCAGCGCTGCCGGGTGACGCGACGGTCCACCTGATTCGGGGGTGAGGGGAAGGCCGAAACACCCTCTCTCGCGCCTTGCCGGACCGAAAGCTTCAGGACCACAGCGGCGCGCGGGATTTTCACTCCGCAGCGTCGCGAATGGTCCTTCAGAATTCGTCGGCACAGTCTGGCGCATCAAGCGTCGGCCCGTATGAAACATTGGGCGGCGAGGCCGCCCCTCAATCAGTTGCTGCTGGCCAGGCATGGCGCGAGCGCGCTCGCCTTGGGGGTCACGAACCGCTCCCTTGGGATCAAGGGACCGGGTTAATGGGTTACGTCGCTGTCAGAACCGTCCCGGAAACGTGAGGGGTAACCGGGGACCGTCCACCACCAGGGCTTGACCCGCTCCACCTCGCTGCCGCGCACCGCGCTGGTCTTTGAGGAGAACGGAAAACGCTGGAATTCCCAAACCTTGAGAGTTCCGGCGCTGCACCGGGAGGCTGAATGCGACACAACCGGAAATATCGGCCGTCAGCATTCCGTACATACGAGGAATGAGCCATCGGTGCAAGGGAGCGTCGCACGGCGGTCACAGTCAGAAAGTTTCGCGCATCTGTCATTAAGGATCGTTTAACCCTGTGGTTCTATTGCCTTAAAAAGGCTGCTCGGAGGCACGGAATCGGTGGCGAGCCGCGCAAATCAAACGGTTTTCCTGGCATGTGCGCTTTTGTGCGCCGCAGCGTTGCCGTGTGCTGATTCCTCCCGCCTGAGCGCCGCGGAAAGCCAGCCGCAACCCGCTGTTGCAGCGGCGAATTTCCCGATCGCCTCAGGTGCCCGGCTGGCCGGCGACGGCAAGCAGACACGCTTCATCCTCGACCTCGATCAGACCGTCAGCTTTCGCGCCGTCACGCTCGCCGACCCTTACCGGGTGGTGGTCGACGTGCCGCAAGTCAATTTTCAGCTGCCGGCAGGCACCGGGGCCGGGGGGCGGGGGCTGGTCAAGGCGTTCCGCTACGGGCTCGTCATGCCCGGCGGCTCGCGAATCGTGTTCGACCTGACGGGCCCGGCCAAGATCGCCAATTCCTACGTGCTGGAGGCGGCCAACGGCCAGCCGGCCCGGCTCGTGCTCGAGCTGGAAGAGGTGGACCGCGCCGCCTTCGCGCCGTCGCAGGCCCCGGAAAACCGTCCCGAGCTCCGGCCCGCGATCGCCGATGCGCCGCCCGTAACCGCTCCTGCCGCTGCCCCGGAAACCGCACAGCAGAAGGCCGATGGCAGGCCGGTGGTCGTGATCGATCCCGGCCATGGCGGCATCGACAACGGCACGCAGTCGAGCGGCGAGAGCGAGAAGAACCTGGTGCTGGCCTTCGGGCTGGCGCTGCGCGAGAAGCTCGAGAAGGCCGGCAAGTACCGTGTGGTCATGACGCGGGACGACGACACCTTTATTCCCCTCAACGACCGGACCAAGATCGCGCGCAACCTCAAGGCCGCCTTGTTCGTCTCGATCCATGCCGATGCGCTGCCGCGTGCCGAGGGAGATGCGCAGGGCGCGACCATTTATACGCTGTCCGACAAGGCGTCCGACGCCGAGGCCCAGCGGCTGGCGGATGCCGAAAACCGGGCGGATGCGATCGCCGGCTTCAACCTCGCGGAGGAGCCGACCGACGTCGCCGACATATTGATCGACCTCACCCAGCGGGAAACCCGTACCTTTTCAAACCGTTTCGCCCGCCTCCTGATGGGCGAGATGAAGTCGACGGTGCGGATGCACAAGCATCCCCTGAAGTCGGCAGGCTTCCGGGTCCTGAAGGCACCCGACGTGCCCTCGGTGCTGGTCGAGATCGGTTACGTCTCCAATAAGGGCGACCTCGAGCACCTGGTCTCCGAGGGCTGGCGGTCCAAGGCCGTGGGCTCGATGGCCCAGGCCATCGACGGGTTCCTGGCCAAGCGGCTGGCCACGGCGGGATCGTCAAATTGACGACCCTGGGGTCTTCGAATTGAAAGGGTTTTTCCGTCCCGCCGCAAAAGCCCTAGTTTGGCCACAGCGGGCGCTTTATAAAAATGCCGCAGGGGGTTCCGGAATCGGAGAGAATCCCGCTCGGCAAGCGTCTTTAGGCCCGGCCTTGATGTGATTGCGTAGGCCGGTGAATTCGCGACGTGAGGTTGGCGCCAGTTTGGGGTGCCAGTTTTTAGGTCCCAGTTTTTAAGTCCCATGGGGCCGATACTGGGCTGATCCAGAGTTTGAACGGATAAACAGATAATGCGCTTGCTGGTGCGGTTCATGGGCTTCCTGTTCGCCGCGGGAACGGTGTTGTTCCTTGTCGGTGTCGGTGCCGTGGCAGGCCTGATCTGGCATTTCTCCAAGGACTTGCCGGACTACTCTCAGCTTCAGGATTACGAGCCGCCGGTGATGACCCGCGTGCACGCGGTCGACGGTTCGCTGCTCGGCGAATATGCCAAGGAGCGGCGGCTGTACCTGCCGATCCAGGCGGTGCCGAAGCTCGTGATCAATGCTTTCCTCGCGGCCGAGGACAAGAATTTCTACGAGCATGGCGGCATCGACTACACCGGCATGGCGCGCGCCGGCGTGGTCTATATCCAGAATTACGGATCGAACCGGCGTCCGCAGGGCGCCTCCACGATCACCCAGCAGGTCGCCAAGAACTTCCTGCTGACCAACGAGGTCTCGTTCGCCCGCAAGATCAAGGAAGCCTTGCTGGCGATGCGCATCGAGAAGACCTACTCGAAGGACAAGATCCTCGAACTGTATCTGAACGAAATCTATCTGGGCCTCGGCGCTTACGGCATCGCGGCCGCCTCGCTGGTCTATTTCGACAAGTCGGTGAACGAGCTCACCGTCGCGGAAGCGTCCTATCTCGCCGCGCTGCCGAAGATGCCGGCGACGCTGCATCCGGTCCGCAACCGCGACCGCGCCATCGAGCGCCGCAACTACGTCATCGACCGTCTGCTGGAGAACGGCTGGATCAAGCAGGCCGACGCCGACAAGGCGCGCAAGGAGCCGCTGGCCGTCACCAACCGCTCCAACGGCGCCCACACCTTCGCCGGCGAGTATTTCGCCGAGGAAGTCCGCCGCGACATCTTCGAGCGCTACGGCGAGAAGAAGCTGTACGAAGGCGGCCTGTCGGTGCGCACCACGCTCGATCCGAAGATCCAGGTCATGGCGCGCAAGGCCATGGTCTCCGGCCTCGTGAACTATGACGAGCAGCAGGGCTATCGTGGCGCGATGAGCAAGCTCGATATTTCGGGCGATTGGGGCGTGAAGCTCGCCGAGATCAAGTCGCTGTCCGACATCTCGCCCTGGCGCATGGCGGTGGTGCTGGAGACCAGCGACCAGTCCGCACGCATCGGCTTCCAGCCGAGCCGCGAGCTCGGCGGCGCCGTCAGCAAGCAGCGTGAGACCGGTCTCATCACCTCCGATGGCGTGCGCTGGGCGCGCGCTGCGCAAGGTGCCGCAAAAGGTAGGTCGCCGACCGCGGTGTCGCAGGTGCTTCAGCCGGGCGACGTGATCTATGCCGATCCGCTCTACAAGGACGGCCAGCCTGTCGAAGGGCAGTACCGATTGCGCCAGATCCCCGAAGTGTCCGGCGCGATGGTGGCGATGGATCCCTGGACCGGCCGCGTGCTCGCGATGGTCGGCGGCTTCTCGTTCGACCAGAGCCAGTTCAACCGCGCCACGCAGGCCTACCGGCAGCCGGGTTCGTCGTTCAAGCCGATCGTCTATTCGGCCGCGCTGGACAATGGCTATACGCCGTCGACCGTCGTGCTCGACGCGCCCATCGAAATCGACCAGGGCCAGGGCGCCGGCGTGTGGCGGCCGGAAAACTTCTCGTCGGGCAAGTTCCAGGGACCGGTGACGCTGCGCAACGCGCTGCGGCAGTCGCTCAACACCGTGACGGTGCGCCTCGCGCAGGACATCGGCATGCCCCTGATCGGCGAATATGCGCGCCGCTTCGGCGTCTATGACGAACTGCCGAACTATCTCTCCTACGCGCTCGGCGCCGGCGAGACGACGGCGATGCGCATGGTCACGGCCTATTCGATGCTCGCCAATGGCGGTCGCCGCGTGAAGCCGACCCTGATCGATCGTATCCAGGACCGCTACGGCCACACCATCTTCAAGCACGACCAGCGCGAATGCCGCGGCTGCGACGCCCCTAGCGGCTGGAAGAACCAGAACGAGCCGCAGCTGATCGACCGCCGCGAGCAGGTGCTGGATTCCATGACCGCCTATCAGATCACCGAGCTGATGGAAGGCGTGGTCCAGGCCGGTACCGCGACCGTGGTCAAGGAGGTCGGCAAGCCGATCGCCGGCAAGACCGGCACCACCAACGAGGCCAAGGACGCCTGGTTCGTCGGCTTCTCGCCGGACGTCGCGGTCGCCATCTACATGGGCTACGACAAACCGCGCGCGCTCGGCAAAGGTAACGCCGCGACCGGCGGCCATCTGGCTGCTCCCATTGCGCGCGATTTCCTCAAGCTCGCGCTCGCCGACAAGCCCGCCGTTCCGTTCAAGGTGCCGGCCGGCATCAAACTGGTCCGCGTCGTCGCCAAGACCGGCATGCGCGCCGGCCCCGGCGAGACCGGCGGAACCATTTTGGAAGCCTTCAAGCCGGGCACGGCGCCGCCGGACAATTACTCGGTGATCGGCGTTGCCGATGCCGACGGGCGCGGCGGCGGCATGCCGGCCTCGCAGCAGCAGCAGCCGGATTCCGGCTTCTTCATGCGGCCGGGCACCGGCGGGCTGTACTAAGGCTTAGGACAAGACAGACGATCCCGGTTCCGGCGGTTGCGCTTTGGCGCTGCCGCCGTTACATCCCCTGCAACGCGATGAGTCATCGCGTTGCAGGTTTTTCGTTTGCGCATGATCTGGTCGGGAAACCGCTGCACACTTTCCCGGATCATGCGCTGGCAATCGAACGCGGACCAATTCCGCGACATCAGAGAACGACATGCGCGCCGAAATCGAACGGTTGGTAGAAGAGATCAAGCAGTCAGTCGGGCTGCTGAGGAGGCATCTTTGACGTCGAGAAATCGACGGCACGCCTCGCTGAGCTGAACAAGCTCGCAGAAGATCCCAACCTCTGGAACGATCCCCAGAAAGCCCAGAAGCTGATGCAGGAGCGAACCTCGCTGGAGGATTCGCTGTCGGGCATCGGCAAGGTCGAGCAGCAGCTCGAAGACGATATCGGCATGATCGAGCTCGGCGAGGCCGAGGGCGATGCCGGCGTCGTGGCTGAAGCCGAAACCGCGCTGAAGAACCTGAAGAAGGAAGTGGCGCGGCGCGAGCTCGAGGCGCTGCTGTCGGGCGAGGCTGATCGCTTCGATTCCTATCTCGAAGTCCATGCTGGCGCCGGCGGCACCGAGAGCCAGGACTGGGCGCAGATGCTCCTGCGCATGTACACGCGCTGGGCCGACACTCACGGCTTCAAGGTCGAATTCCTCGAAGAGTCCGAGGGCGAAGAGGCCGGCATCAAGTCCGCGACCATCCAGGTCTCCGGGCACAACGCCTATGGCTGGCTGAAGACGGAAGCCGGCGTGCACCGGCTGGTGCGCATCTCGCCGTTCGATTCGAACGCGCGTCGCCACACCTCGTTCTCGAGCGTGCAGGTGTTTCCGGTCATCGACGACAGCATCAAGATCGACATCAAGGAATCCGACGTCCGCACCGACACCATGCGTTCGGGCGGTGCCGGCGGCCAGCACGTCAACAAGACCGAATCCGCGGTGCGGCTGACGCACATTCCGACTGGTGTCGCCGTGGTCTGCCAGGCCGGCCGCTCCCAGCACAAGAACCGGGCTCAGGCCTGGGACATGCTGCGCGCGCGTCTCTACGAGATCGAGTTGAAGAAGCGCGAGGAAAAGGCCGCCGCCGACCAGGCCGCCAAGACCGATATCGGCTGGGGCCACCAGATCCGCTCCTACGTGCTGCAGCCCTACCAGATGGTGAAGGATCTGCGCACGGGCGTGCAGACCTCCGATACGTCGGGCGTGCTCGACGGTGAGCTCGACGACTTCATGGCCGCAACCCTGGCGCAGCGCGCCTTCGGCACCACCGGTGCCGACATCGAGGACGTCGACTAGCCATGCCCCGCGTCGCCTTCATCGGGCTTGGACGGATGGGCCATGGCATGGCCGGCCGCTATCTCGATGCCGGCTTCACGGTGACGCTGTGGAATCGCAGCAAGGCCAAGGCGGAAGACCTGATCGCGCGCGGCGCGCTTTGGGCAACCTCGCCCGAGGATGCCGCGATCGACGCCGACGCGGTCGTGACCATGGTCGCCGACGACGAGGCCTCGCGTGCGGTCTGGCTCGGGCCGAAGGGCGCAGCCAAGACGGCGAAAGCCGGCACCATCGCGATCGAATGCTCGACCGTCTCCTATGACCACGCCCGCGAGATGGGCCGCGAGCTCAACGCGCGCGGGCTCATCTACATCGACTGCCCCGTGACGGGATTGCCGGATGCGGCCGCGAGCGGAAAGCTGACGCTGCTGGTTGGTGCCGACGCGGCCGATCTCGAACGCGCCCGCCCGTTCCTCGAACCGATCGGCTCGACCATCCGCCATTTCGGCGCGGTCGGCTCCGGCACGGTCTACAAGCTCATCAACAATCTCATGGGCGCGATCCAGATCGCCGGCCTAGCCGAGGGCCTCGCGATCGCCGAGCAGGCCGGCCTCGACATGAACCTCGTGCTGGACTCGATCCAGGCGGGCGTCGCCGCAAGCCCGCAGGTGCAGCGTCACTCCAAGCGCATGGTCGCCCGCGATTTCAGCGGCGCGACTTTCACGGCAGCGTTGCGGCACAAGGATGCCGCCTACGCGGTCAAGCTGGCGGAGAGCCTGCTGGCGGACAAGCCGCTGGTCTCGCGTGCCGCGGTCGAGTCCTACGCGCAAGCGAAGGCTGCGATGCCTGATGACGACGAAGGCAAGATGATCGAGCTGGTGTCGCGGCCGAAGAAGCCTTCCTAGCGGTCGCATTCACATGGGGCAGCCTCGTTCGGAACGCGGTCTCGGCATTGCCCCCGTCGGTCCATGCGCTGATTGGCGGTGCCTTGGTGATTGGGGCGGTTGTTGCCGATATCGCCTGCGCAACGCGAAAACGCGAAGGGGCCTGATGCACGATGTTCACGTTCTTTGGCTTATTCGTAGATCCGATAAGCGAGCTGTCGCCCCAGATCTCCGAGGTTTGGCCTGAGCTCAAATTGATCCGGCTGCAGAGTCCGATCTCGGCGATTGCTGGGCGCTTTGGCGACGATTGCTACGAACCATCTCAGGAGGACATTCCGGAAGACGTCTTGTTGGCGACGGAGCGACTGTCCCGTCTAGCGACAACTGCGCGTTTCATGCTCCTCCGAACAGAGTGTTCCGGCGGCATCTGCACAAACTGGGGCCAAATCATCCGGGATGGACGTACCGTGTTCCGGGTCGAGGGAGAGGGAGCTCTTCGCCGTCTGATAAGGCACTGGGGCGCCGACATTGGTCCCGACGAGATATTCGAGCCTTTGAGCAGAGGCTTTAATTGGGGGTAGGCTTCTCGCGCGCGAGATAGACGATCGCCTGATCGGAAATCGGGTGGCGGTCTTCGCGCCTTCATTGTAGGCGGCTGTCTCACCTGCCGAAGTGAACCGCATGCCTCCAACCGACAACCGGATCGACGCGCGAGATTGGTCGCTGCTGGCTGTGCTCTCGGTCCTCTGGGGTGGCTCGTTCTTCTTCAATGGCGCGGCGTTGCGGGAATTGCCGCCGCTGACGCTGGTGTTTTTGCGCGTGGTGCTTGGCGCGGCCATTCTGCTGCCGTTGCTGCGCGCACAGGGAATTGGCCTGCCCAAGGGCATGACGGGCTGGAAGCCCTTCGTCGCGATCGGACTGCTCAACAATGTGATTCCGTTCTCGCTCATAGTGATCGGCCAGACTTTCATTCCGAGCGGGCTGGCGTCGATCCTGAATGCCACCACGCCGCTGTTCGCGGTGATCGTGATGGCGGCGGCGGGCGAAGAGGCATTGCAGATGCGGCGCGTGGCCGGCGTCGCGCTAGGGCTTCTCGGCGTGATCGTCCTGCGCGGGTGGGGCCTCGAGACGAAGCCGGGGCAGGGGCTCGGCATCCTGCTCTGCCTCGGCGGCGCCTTCAGCTACGGTCTTGCGGCGCTGGCGGCGCGGCGGCTGTTGAAGGATGCCGCCCCGCTCGGCACCGCGACGTTTCAACTGATGGCGTCGTCGCTGATGATGGCGATCGTCGCCGGTGCGGTGGAGCAGCCGTGGCGCCTGCCGATGCCTGGCCTTACGACCTGGCTCGCGGTGTTTGGCCTTGCCGCGCTGTCGACGGCGCTTGCCTATATCGTCTTTTTTCAGATCTTGCGGCGCTCGGGCGCGACCAATGTGATGCTGGTGACGTTGCTCATTCCCGTCACGGCCATCCTGCTGGGATGGCTGGTGCTGGGCGAGCCGATCTCCCTGCGCGAGATCGCAGGCGCGACCGTCATTGGCAGCGCGCTGCTCGTGATCGACGGGCGCGTTTTGAATCTGCTGCGGCGCGGCGCGTAAGTTCCGCATCTGCCACCGCACGGAAAATCCAGGTGCTTGCCAGCCACACCCCGCCTTGCGACACTCCCCGCAAAACAAGACTACAAACAGGGGAGAGAACGATGCCGGGTCGCCGCGAAAACCTTGCTGCCCTCGCCATGCTTGTTGCCGGAGTGCTCGTCACGACACCGGCCCCGGCGCAGAAGAAATACGATCCCGGTGCCAGCGACACCGACATCAAGATCGGCAACATCATGCCCTATAGCGGGCCTGCTTCGTCTTACGGTGTGATCGGCAAGACCGAGGGCGCCTTCTTCAAGATGATCAACGATCAGGGTGGGATCAACGGGCGCAAGATCAATTTCATCAGCTATGACGATGCCTATTCGCCGCCGAAGGCGATCGAGCAGGCGCGCAAGCTGGTCGAGAGCGACGAGGTCCTCTTGATCTTCCAGTCGCTCGGCACGCCCTCGAACTCCGCGATCATGAAATACATGAACGCCAAGAAGGTGCCGCAGCTCTTCGTCGCCTCCGGCGGCACCAAGTTCGGCGACCCCAAGAATTTCCCGTGGACCATGGGCTTCCAGCCCAACTACCAGAGCGAGGGGAGGATCTACGCAAAGTACATCCGCGACAACTTTCCGAACGGCAAGATCGCGGTGTTCTGGCAGAACGACGACGCCGGCAAGGACCAGTTCAAGGGCCTGAAGGACGGGCTCGGCGACAAGGCCGGCATGATCATCGCCGACAAATCCTACGAGGTCAGCGATCCCTCGATCGACTCGCAGATCGTCGCCCTGCATGATTCCGGCGCGGACATCTTCTTCTCATGGGCCGCGCCGAAAGGCTCGGCGCAGGCGATCCGGAAGGTCGGCGAGCTCGGCTGGAAGCCAAAATTCTTCCTGGCCAACACCGCGACCTCGGTCGCCTCGGTCCTCAAGCCCGCCGGGCTCGACTATTCCAGGGACATCATCTCGACCGTCTATTTGAAAGACCCGACCGATCCGACCTGGGACAAGGATCCTGCGGTGATCAAATGGCGCGAGTTCATGGATAAATATTACCCCGACGGCGACAAGGCCAATTCCAACAACATCTATGGCTATGTGCAGGCCGAAGCGATGGCGCAAGTGTTGAAGCAGTGCGGTGACAATCTCACCCGCGACAACGTCATGAAGCAGGCCGCGAATCTGAAGGATTTTCACACCGACCTGTTGCTGCCCGGCATCATGGTCAACACCTCGCCGGACGACTATTTCCCGATCGAGCAGATGCAACTGATGCGCTTCAACGGCCAGGCCTGGGAGCTGTTTGGCGAGGTCATCACCGGAGAGGTCGGCCACGAGCGCAGCCAGTAGTCAGGACTGGCCAGCTTTCGCCTTCAGCGCCATGCCGCCGGCGACGCCGACGCCGAGCACATATATCCAGCCAGCGTGGAAATCGAACAAGTGCGAGTTCAACAGCGAGCTCGTCATGTTCTGGACGACGGCCGCGAGCCCGATCCAGGCCGCAAGGCCTTCGCCGGTGAACAGGCGGAGATGGGCGATCCATAAAGCGTAGAGCAGGACGACGCCCAGGAGGCCCCACTGCACCGCGACGTAGAGGGTCTGGTTGTGCGGATTGCTGACGACCTCCGCATCGAGGTCGCTCTCACCGGTGGCGGCGCGCTCGAACTGGCGCTTGATCGATCCGGTGCCGTGGCCGATCAGGGGGGCCTCGGCAAAGGCGTGAAGCGACTTGCGCCAATAGGTCAGCCGCTGCGCGGTCGAGGCGAAGTTGATGTTCTCGTGGCCATGGTGGTATTCGGCGGCGATGTCGGTGATGCGGTGGCGCAGATAGGGCGAGGTGCTCCAGGCCAGCGCGCTCGCTGCAACCGCGCCGGCGAGCAGGACGAGCGCTGCCCGTCCGCTCAAATGTTTCCAGGCAAACAGGCCCAGCAGCACCGCGATGCACAGCAGCGCGGTGCGGGCCGAGGCGACGAACACCATGTTGGTCACGAACAGCCCGATCAATGCGAGGCAAGCGGCTGTCGCGACGATGCGTCCGCTGCGCCAGAAGGTCAGCGCGGGCAGGGCCAGCGCAAATGCGCAGAGGGTGAATTCCTGGCTCTGGTCGATGTAGTTCTTGACGGGCACGCCCGCCGACGCCGTGTTGGCGATCTTCCAGGCGGGATCGAGCAGCACGATCCAGGAGAAGACTGCAAGAAGCGCGCAGGAGGCCAGAAAGGCGAGACAGACCTGGAGGCCGCGCTCCGATCGGCTGAAATGGTAGAGCAGCGGCGGAATCAGCACGAGCTTTGCGACCGGCTTGATCGCGTGCAGGCGGTCCGGCCAGGCACCGTCCGACCATAGCGTGCCGAGAAGCGCGAGCAGCAGGACTGCGAAGGGGAGCGCAAAGGCGGGCCGCGCAAGCTGGCGCGCATAATCGCGCCAGTCGATGGTCGGCGTCACCGCGAGCAGCCAGAGCCCGACGAGGATCGAAGGCGCCGAGGTCGACCAGGGCAGCGACGCCGCGATCAGGATAACGAGCACATCTGCCGCCCGGACCAGTGCGGCCGAACGACCCAACGCCTGCCATCGGCTGCGTCGGACCTGGGGACCGGCAGGATCTGACCATGTCGTGGATTCGGTGGTCATCCGTACGATGCGAGTTGTGCGGCGACGAGGCTTTCCGCGGGCATATGATACCCGAGGAAATCGCGGGCCTGAGTCTCATAGCCGAAACGTTCGACGAGTTCATGGCGCCGCGCGCGGATTCTGCCCCGGGCTTCTTCCTGCCGTGTCAGGACGCGGGTGACGGAGGCCGCGATCGAATCGGTCGAGTACGGGTCGAAATAGTCGGCCAGCTCGCCCGCGACCTCGCGGAATACGGCGATGTCGGAGCACAGCACCGGCGTGTTCGCGGCCAGCGCCTCGATGATCGGCACGCCGAAGCCTTCCGCAAGGCTAGGCATGATCAGGCCGTGCGCTTCCGCGATCAGGGTCGCCTTCTCGTGTTCGTCGACATAGCCGGCGAAACGGACGTTTTGCGGAAGATTGCGCATGCGGCTGATCTCGCCGGCATAGCCGATCACGACGAGATCGGCCTGGGGAACGTTACGGAAGGCGCGAATGACGGTGGCGACGTTCTTACGCGGTTCGTTCGAGACAATGACGACAAAGCTCGGCCGCCCCGGACGCCCCGACGGGGCTGGGAGGTGCAGGACATCCGGGGCGTCGAACCGGGTGCGGGGATACACGACCCGCGCCGGCAGGTGCGCAAATTGCGGCAACAGCTCCCTGAACCGCATCATGCTATAGTTTGAAACGAAGGCGAGCTCGTCGGCCTGACGCAGGCTGGTGCGGATTCGCGCCAGGAACTGCCGCGTGGCGATGTCGCTGAGCTTGAGGTCGGTGAGCGGCAACAAATCGTGGACGACGCAGATCACCTTGGCGCCAGGCTTGCGCGTGATCGCCACCCGCGTCGGAGTGTCCACGACGATGACGTCGTACTCGCGCGCGTCGATCCGCGGCGGCGGCAGCAGGAAGAAGGCCGAGGAGTCCTGATAGTTGAAGAATCCGGGCTCGAGCTGAAACTCACCGAACAGTTCGAGGTGGCTCAGATCCGGCGGAATGTATTCGAGCGCGGCGGGCCGATTCTCGATCAGTCGCGCGTTCAGGCCCCGCACGCCGATCGCGCGCAGGAGGCAGAGGACGTTGTCCCGCGACAGCAACATGCCGACCCTGTGACGGAGCCAGTTGAATTTGCGAGGCGCGCCGCTGAGCGTCACCGGCCCGCTCACGTTGACTTCGTCAAGGAAGCGATAAAGAGCAAGCAGCTCGATGTTGCGCGATTGCGCCGCGAACAGCTTTGTGCGTCGCTCGCGCCGGCACAGCTTGCGATAGCGCTTCGAGGTCTCCACCAACAGCGTGAGTTCGTGGCCCTCCGAGGCGAGCGAACGGACCAATTCCCGGGTGAAGTGGAAGATGCCGCGCTTGTGATTGGGTTGTCCGAGCGACTCGGAGACGACGAGGATGTTCTGTTTCATGCGCGTTTCTCGCGGAACTCGAAAGAATGTGTGACCGGCGGCTCGACCGCGACGGTCGATGCGATGCGGCCGTGATCGAGGTTGATGATGCTGGTGCAGGTACGGCGGAGCAGCGGCTGATCATGCGAGGCGATGATCACGATCGCCGCCTGCGACACCAGGTTCAGCAGCCGTTCCTGGGCCTTCTCCGCGAAGTGCTCGTCGACCACGCTGAGCCATTCGTCGAGCAGGAGGATGTCGGCCGGAAAGGCGGTGGCGGTTGCAAACAGCACCCGCATCAGCATGCCCGAGGAAAACATCCGGAGCGGCAGACGCTGCATGCGCCGCTCGAGCTCGGTGAAGGCCCAGATCTCGTCGATCACCGCGGGAGTCGGCTTGCGGCCGCTGATCCGCAGCAGCAGCGCGATATTGTCCTCCGCCACGAAATCCAGGTTGACCCCGGCGTTGAGGCCGAGCAGGGGCACGACGTTGCCTTGGATGGCGACGCCGCCGCTGCTCGGAGGATAGACGCCGGCGATCAGCCGCAACAGCGTCGACTTGCCGGAGCCATTGGGGCCGGCAAGCCCGATGCGGGCACCGGCTTCGGCCTCGATCGTGACGTTGTCGACGGCGCGGATGATCCGCGTCTCGCCGGGCTCGCGAATGAGATGGCCGAGCAGCCGCCGCTTCAGCGAATAATCGTAGGCGCCGTAGAGCGGATAGTCGAGACAGACGTTGTGCAGCCTGATGGAGACCATGGGTCAGATCCAGAATGCGGCTTTGCGCAGGTGGACCAGCGTCAGCACGCTCGCAAAGATCAGCAGCGCCAGCGCGACGAGGACGTAGATGATGCTGACGGGATCGACATGGACGCCCGCGAGCGGCTCGCGCCACACCGCGAACAGATGCGTCAGCGGATTGAGCCGCATCACGGTCGAGCGGTGGTTGATCATCTCCGACGACCAGATCACGGGCGAGGCGAGAAAGGCGAGCATCAGCGTGGATTCGATGATCGGCTTGAGGTCGCGATAGCGCGTCGCCATGGCGCCCAGAACGAGGCTCAGGGCGAAGGTGCAGGCCACGAACAGCAGCAGGCCGGGCAGCGCCGCCAACGCGTGAGAGAGGTCGTGCGGTGAGAAGGCGAGCCACAGCACCAGCGGAACACAGGCGTTGTGAAGTGCGAACAGTGCCTGACGGAACGTGCATTGCAGGAGGAAAATGACGGGCGGCAACGCCCGGTCGCGGATCAGGCTCGCGGAGTTCTGGAGCGCCGTGGTCGCATCCAGCACCACACCGTTGAGGAAGGTCCAGGCCGTCATCGACAGCGCCAGCATCGGCAGGCGCGCCAGCATGTTGGTGTTGGACATCTGGCCGATCACCGACCCCAGCACGACGACCACGATCGCCATCTGCAGCGACATCCAGAACGGGCCGAGCAGCGAGCGCACGTAGCGGTGCCGCATGTCTGACCAGGCCAGCGCCGCCGCGATCCGGACGCTGTCCAGCCAGCTGGTCGCCTGCGGGGGCTCGGCGCGCGCAGGGCGCTCCTCGCATGGCGCGGTGACGGCGTCGCGATAGACGGTCTCCATGCCTTGCTTGAAGGCCGTGGCCGCGTAACGGGTGAGGGCGCGCGTCCGGGCCGAAAGTCCCATGCGGCGGCGGCGCTCGGGATCGCGGATCAGGGTGTCGATGGCCTCACCGAGCTTTTCGGCGTCGCCGGGCGGCACGGTAATCGCTTCAATGCCGTGGCGGGCGACGCGCGGCACAGCGGTGTCGAGCGCGGTGTTGACGACCGGACGGCCGGCGGCCATGGCCTCCAGCTGGACGAGGCCGAACGTCTCGGCATTGGTCACCGACGGCATCGCGAAGACGTCGGCCAGGCACATCAGCTTGATGCGTTCGCAATCGTTGACCGAGCCGAGCAGGCGGACGCGCTCACCGAGGCCGAGCTCCTGGATCAGCTGCTCGAGCCGCGGTCGCTCGACGCCCTCGCCGATGATCCAGACCTCGAAATTGTGTGCGGCAGCGGCGCGGATCAGTACGTCGAAACCCTTGTAGGGCACGAGCCGGCCGCAGGCGAGCACCAGCCGGCCGCGGTCGTTGACGTGGTGCGGCTCGATCTTCGGCCAGTCGTAGCCCGAGGTGTCGATGCCGAACGGCACGACGTGGCACTTGTCCTCGAACTCTCGCAGCAACGGGGTGTTCTCGACCAGCACGTGGTCCGAGACGATGATCGCCTTGGCGCGCTGCAAGGTCCGCCGCATCAGGGGTTCGATGAACCAGCGCAGGCCGGCATGGCTGACGATGTCGGCATGCCAGTGCACCACCAGCGGCCGCTTGGCGCCGAATCCGAAGGCGAAGACGAGGTCGGCAAGCGGGAAGGGGGCATGGAGCGCGAGCAGATCGTGCTCGGCGATCTTGCGCCACAGACGCCAGGGGTAGGTGGGGGCGGCGGGCAGCGACAGCACATTGCCGAACGAGCGGACGCGCTCGACCGGCACGTCGTTGACGACGATCTCGCGCCGCTCGGCCGATTGCGAGCAGACCAGCACGGCGGGGATGAAGGTGTCCTTCAGGCTGGCGCAGATGTCGCGGATCACCGTGAGCGTGCCGCCGAACAGGTCGGGATAGTAGATCTTGAAGATGTGCAGCACCGACGGACGGCGCGGGGTTTCGTGCGAAGTTTCTTGGGTGTGATGCATGATGGCGCTCAGCCTGCGAGAAGCGCTGCGACGAACGGTGCGGCCAGCACCGAGATGAAGATCACGCCGCGCAGCAGCGCCGGCAGCATCGGTTCGACCGTGCCGTGCCCCCAGTCGGGAGCCGGCACAGCACGCGGTGAGCTGGAAATGCGGACCAAGCGGTCAGCCATGGGTGATGTGTCCCTTTACGTCGCGCCCCTCAGTGGCGTCTCGTATAAGTGGGAAAATTTACCACGTCAATCGACGAGTGGAAAAAAGTGGGATTGTGTCCCACGCCGCTGATCGCTACAATTCAGACATGAATGCCAAGCCCGGGTCCAAAGCAGCGGCTCCGCAGCCGAATGCCGCCGCGAAGCTGCACGCGCCGCTGGCGCGGCTGCTGCGCCCGCTCGTGCGGCTATGCATCCGCAGCGGCATGACCTTTCCGGCGCTGGCGCAATTGCTTCGCGAGCTTTTCGTCAACGTCGCCGAGCATGATTTCGCGCTGGAGGGAAAGGAGCAGACCGACAGCCGGGTCAGCCTGCTCACCGGCATTCATCGCAAGGAGGTGGCGCGGCTGCGTGGCGCGGGCGCGCCGGTGCACGAAGCCCCGGCGGCGGTGTCGCTGACCAGCGCGGTGATCGCGCGCTGGCTTGCCGCGCCTGAGTTCACCGACGCGAAGGGCGAGCCGCTGCCGCTCCCGCGCACCGCCGAGGGCGATGCGCCCTCGTTCGAGCAGCTGGTCGCCTCCGTCACCAAGGACGTGCGCCCGCGCGCGGTGCTCGACGAATGGATCGACCGCAAGCTCGTCACCATCAACGAGGCCGACGAGATCGAGCTGGTCGAGGCCGCCTTCGTCCCATCAGGCGAGGACGACAGCAAATGGCATTATCTCGGCCGTAATCTGCACGACCACATCGCGGCTGCCGCGCAGAACGTCTCGGATGGGCCGCGCTTCCTCGAACGCGCCGTGCACTACAACAACATCTCGCCGAAGCTGGCGAAGCGCCTCGAGGCGCGCTCGCGGGAGCTCGCGATGGATGCGCTGAAGACCGCCAACCGCGAGGCCAACCGCGCGCTCGCCAAGGACAAGGGCGGCGACGCCCGCTGGAATTTCGGCATCTACATCTACAGCGAGGACGCCGACGCGGAGAGCGAGACCAAGGAAGGCGGCAAGGAAACCGGCAAAGAGGGCGGTTCATGAGCCGGCCGCCGCTGATTTCACGCCGTCTGCTGTTGATGGGGTTCTGGCTCGCCGGCACGGCGATGGCCCGCGCGCAGGTCAAGCGCGGCACCGACCAGGGCATCGGCGGCACCGGAATCACGCGCGGTGATGATCACGGCATCGGCGGCACCGGCATCGTCGGCGTGATCCAGCGTTTCGGCAGCATCTATGTCAACGGCGAGCGCGTCACCTATGCGAGCGACGTGCCGGTCCGGATCGACGGCGAAGCGGCGAGCCCCAAGGCGTTGCGCATCGGCCAGCTCGCGCGCGTGGTTGCGACCCGTCAGGCCGACGGCACGCTCGTTACGCGCAATATCGCGATCGCGAGCGAGGTGGCCGGTCCGGTCGAGCAGGTGAAGGGCAACGAGCTGACGGTGCTCGGCCAGAAGGTCGTCGTGAGCGGCAACGAGAGCAAGCTCCGGACAGGGGCGCAAGTGACCGTCTACGGCCTGCGCCGGACCGACGGTGTCATCGTCGCAAGCCTGGTCGAGCCGCGACGCGATGCGGCCGCGCGGGTCACGGGTCTGGTCGAGCGCGGGCCCGACGGCCTGCGCGTCGGCGGGCTGCGGCTGAACGGCGTCGATTCCCTGCTCGTAGGCCAGCGCGTCCAGATCGAGGGCAGCGTCAGTCAGGGAGCGATGCAGGTCGCGCGCTCCCGGATCGACGATTTCTCGGATCTCGTCGGTGCAAGCCGGCTCTCGATCGAGGCCTATGTGCAGCGGATGGGATCGAACCTCCAGCTCGGCTCCGGGCTCGTCGCCCATGACAGCTCGCGCTTCGGCCCCGCGGCCGGCGAAGCACGCATGGTGGTCAACGGCGTGTTCGATCGCGCGCGCGGTCTCCAGGTGGATTCGGCGCAGGCGGTCGGTCAATTCCCGGGATCGCCGGGCCAGGCGCCCGGCGGCGCGGGCAATCCCGGGCGCTCCCCGGGCGGCTCGATCCTGCATCCAAATCGCGGCACCGCCACCCCTGGCGGCGGCCAACCGGGCGCGCCGGGTGCGCCAGCGCCGGGATCGAGTCCTGGTTCGGCACCGGGCTCGGCGCCATCAGGACCGGGCGGTCCGTCTGGTCCCGGCGGCTTTGGCCCGCCTGGCGGTGGCCCGATGGGGCCCGGCGGTGGAATGGGTGGCGGCGGTTTTGGTGGTCCCGGAGGCGGCCGGCGCTGAGCGCTGCGTGCGCCGAACGCGAGCAGTGCAAGCCTAGCCGGCGCTGAGCCGCACGCCGGCGCGCAAGAACTTCTGCGGGTCGACCGCTTCGCCGTCGATGCGGGTTTCGTAATGCAGATGCGGACCGGTGGAACGGCCGGTCGATCCGACGAGGCCGATGACCTGGCCGAGTTTTACGATCTCGCCGACCTTGACGTTGATCTCCGAGAGATGGCCGTAGCGGGTCGAAAGCCCGTTGCCGTGATCGACTTCGACCATGCGGCCGTAACCACCGGACCAGCCGGCCGAGACCACCTTGCCGTTGGCGGTGACGCGTGCGGGATCGCCGGTCGCGGCGCGGAAGTCGAGGCCGGTATGCATCGCGGGCCGGCCGAGGAAGGGATCGCTGCGCACGCCGAAGCCGGAGGTGAACTCGACCTCGCCGATGACGGGCTTGCGATAGGGCACCAGCGCCAGCGTGCGATTGAGACGGTCCATCTCGGCGCGCGTCGTGTTGATGCGATAGAGCTGCTTCTCGAACGGCCCGGCATTGGCCGTCAGCTTGACCGGGACGAACGGCCCGCCCATCGCGGTGCGCGGCACGGCTGCTTCGAGGCTGGCGAGGTTCAGGCCGAGATCGCTGACCACGCCGCGCATCCGGCGCATCCGCGAGTCCATGCCTTCCTCGACGGCGCTGAGCGCGGCGATCTGGCGACGCTCGACCTGGTCGAGCGAGGTCGTGAGCCGGACCAGGACATTGTCAAAGCCCTGGTTCTTGGCGAATTGATTGGCCTGTGGCGCCACGACGGTCGGCGCGCGCGATTCAAGCCGCGCTTCGCGGTCCGGCGGCGCCACGAAGATCACGGTGTCGCTGATCGGGGAGGGCTTTGGCGTGCCCTGCGTCGTCGTCTGGTTCGCATCACCACGCTGCGGGACCGAGCGGGGAATCGAGCCCGTCACGTCGGGCATGGCCCCGAGCGCCGTGGCCCGGGACTCCAGCGCCGTCTGGCGCTTCATGATCTGGTCGAGCTTCTGATCGAACTGCTCCTGGTCGAGCAGCTGCCGGCTGGTGGTGCGGTCGACCTTGGCGCGCAGCTCGGCGATGCGATCCTCATAGGCGTATTGCATCTCGGCCTGGCGCGCGATCAGCCGGGTCAGGACGTCGTCGCGGAAAGCAAAATAGGTGGCGGTCGCGGCCGACCACAGCCCGAGCAGCACCACCGTGCCGACCACGATCCAGAACACCACGGGCCCGAAGCGGACCTGCTTGCCGGCATGGACGATGGTGTAGGCGTCGTCGGTGGTGGGGAGGGGAATCGCAGCGACTGCCGCCGCTGCTGCTGCGGCGGGACGGTGGTGGAAGGACCGACCATGGTCGTGAGGATGATGTTGGGGGTACTGCGAATATTGGGCAGAACTTTGCGACATCGGCACTCCCGCGCCGGTCGGATGAGTCCGTACGGCCTAATTGCCGCAGCAATCTGGGCCGGTCATGGTTAATTTTCCGGAAACGGAACCGTTCGAATTTAAAGAATTGGTTAAAGGCTTCTTGCCGCTTCCAGCACGGCGTCGGCATGGCCATCGACCCGGACATTGCGCCAGATCCTGCTCACCTTGCCGTCGGTCCCAACCAGTATCGTGGTGCGAAGAATTCCGAGGAAGCTCTTGCCGTACATGGATTTTTCGCCCCAGGCGCCATAGGCCTCCAGCATCTCGTGCTTCTCATCCGAGATCAGTGGGACGCCGAGCTTGTGCTTGTCGCGGAATTTCTCCTGGGCCTTTAACGGATCGGCGGAGATGCCGAGCACGGCCGTGCCGGCGGCCATGAAGGCATCGGCCAACCGGGTGAAGTCGATCGCCTCCCTGGTGCAGCCGGGCGTGTCGGCACGGGGATAGAAAAACAGGACGAGTTTCTGGCCGGCATAGTCGGACAGGGTGACCACATCGCCGCCGTCACGGGGCAGGCGGAAGGCGGGGGCCTTCTGGCCTTCCGCCAAGGCGGCCTTCGCCGCCGCGGGGGCGGAGGCCGATTTGGAAGAATTTAACCGTTTCGATGGGGCCTTATGCGATGCTGTCTTTGCTATGGTCCCGGTTGATTTGCTCGCCGGCGTCCGCTGTGTTTTGGCGGACTTTGTTTGAGTCGATGCCCGCGTTTTCAGGGGCTTCTTTTTAGCCGTCGGACTGCCGGAGGGCGTTTTGGGCGATTTCTTTTGGGATTTCTTGGACATACGCCTTCCTTTCGTCGCTTTCGGCGGGTCAACCAAAGCGGTATTGCAGCTCTCGTCCGGTGTTTTGGAATCGCGCCCTCGGCTGGGCAAGTCTGACGACGCCGGAGTATGGTTACAAGGAATTCCACGCACCACCCCCACTGCTCGTTGAACGCGCTCCCGGGGCGAAATGACGAACAGCAGGAATATTCGAGGTATGGCGGCAGTGCCGGCACAGGGGCGTTCGCTCCCCGCTGACGGCTGCGGTCCCGGCGGTGCTCAATCCAGCGATGGGCGCCTGTATCGAGAGGCAATGGCAAGGAATAAGTCGCCCCAGGATTACAATCGGGACTTCGATCGGCGCGGCGTTCAGCAACAGCCGCAAGAATGGGACGACGCCGATTGGGATCCGGATCAGGAGGCGGCCGCGGGCCATCGCGCGCGCCGGCTGTTGTCGCGTTCCAATTCGGGCTTTCATCGCTTCGGAGACGGGTTTGGGTTGTTGCGCCGCTGGCTGGGCGGCGGTCGCTGGCTGAAGCGCCTGGCCATCGTCGTCAGTGCCATCGTCGTCATCTTCGTCGGCTGTTTCGGTGCGCTGTGGTGGCGGCTCGGCGCCGGTCCCATCAATCTCGACATCGCAACGCCGTGGCTCGCGGCAGCGATCGAGGACAATATCGGTCACGGCAATACGGTTGAGGTCGGCGGTACCCAGATCGAGCGCGCCGGGCGTATCCGGATCGCCGTGCGCATCCGTGACATCATCGTCCGCGACCGCGATCATGCCATCGTCGCCAGCGCGCCGAAGGCCGAGGTGAAACTGTCGGGCGCGGGTCTGCTGATGGGGCACCTGCGTGCGGAAAGCCTCAATCTCGTCGATGCCGAGCTTGCGATCCGTATCGCGCCGGACGGGACCGTCACGGTCTCGGCCGGCGACACCGCAAAGCCGCTGGCCACCGGCGTGGCCTCCAAGAAGGACGCGGGCCTGCCGCCGACATTTCCGCGCAATGGTGCGTCCCCGCCGCCATTCGCCACGGTGCCTGCGAGCCCGGACGCATCCCAAGGCGCGCCTCAGGCGACCGCGCAGAGCGGAATCCTCCAGGGCCTCGACTGGCTCGACAGTCTGAGCATGACCGGCCTCGATGGCCAGAACCTCAACGAGATCGGCCTGAAGAACGGCAACCTGATCGTCGACGATCAGCAGCGCGGCAGCAAATGGACGTTTGAGAACATCAGTCTCAGCCTGCGCCGGCCGACGCGCGGGGGCGTTGCGCTCAGCCTCGGCGAAGAGGGCGCGCGTCCCTGGTCGCTGCGCGCAACGATCGGCCCCGCCGAGAACGGCGTGCGCTCGGTCGACATCAAGGCCGACAAGGTCTCGACCTCCAACATCCTGCTGGCGCTGCGGGTCAAGGATCTCACCTATACCGCCGACCTGCCGCTGACCGGTGAGCTCAAGGGCGAGCTTGGTCGCGACGGCGTGCCGACCTTCTTCCGCGGCAAGATCGCGATCGGCGCGGGCAATATCATCGACACCGACACGCCCGACTATCCGATGGCGATCGACCAGGCCGAGATCAACGTCGAGTGGGACGCCAATCGGCGGGTGCTGGTCGCACCGTTCAAGATCCTGTCGGGCGCGAACCGCCTGACGCTTCTGGCCCATGTCGAGCCGCCCAACGGCACCATCAACGACTGGCAGCTCGGCTTCAGCGGCGGTTCGATCCTGCTGGGTGGCATCGACAACGAGCCACCGCTCGTCTTCAACCGCATTGCGATCGGCTTCCGCTTCGACACCGACCACAAGCGCCTCTTGCTGACCCAGGCCGATATCAGCAATGGCGAGATCGGCGTCGCCGGCACCGGCGCCATCGACTATTCCGGCGAGCCGCGGCTGACGCTGGGCTTTGCGGGTACGCCGATGTCGGCCTCCGCGATGAAGCGGATGTGGCCGACGCTGGTCGTTCCCGAGTTGCGCGAATGGGTGATCGAGCGGATCGAGCGCGGAACGCTCCAGCGCATCGAGATCGGCGTCAATTCGCCGACGAGGAATCTCCCGCGCAAGGGGCCGCCGATTCCCGACGACGGCCTGTCGGTCAACATTGTCGCGAGCGGCGTCGCGGTGCGTCCCGTGGATGGCATGCCTGTCGTGCACGATGCCGATCTGAAGGCGCGCGTGACCGGCCGCACCGCAACGGTGAACATCGGGCAGGGCATCGCCGACACGCCCGCCGGCCGCAAGGTCACGATCTCCGATTTCACCTTCGAGGTGCCTGACATGGCGCCCAAGCCGTCGCCGTCGCGAACGAAGTTTCGCGTCGACGGTCCGGTGCCCGCGGCGGCCGAAATGCTCTCCAATGATCGCCTGAGCGATCTGTCGTCGACCGTCGTCGATCCCAACACCAGCAAGGGAACGTTCACGGCGAACATCCAGCTTGGCCTGCCGGTCAAGGGCGAACTGACCAAGGCCGACACCACCTACGCCGTGACCGCCGATCTCAACGGCTTTGCCGCCGACAAGCTGGTGATGAACCAGAAGCTGGAGGCCAACAACCTCAAGATCGTCGCGAGCAACCAGGGCTATCAGGTCAAGGGCGACGTCAAGATCAACGGGCAGGCGGCCTCGCTCGACTATCGCAAGCCGGCCGAGGGCGATGCGGATGTCAGGCTGCAGGCGACGCTGGACGATGCGAGCCGCGCGCGCCTGGGCTTCGATCTCAGCCCCGCCGTCAGCGGGTCACTGCCGATCAAGCTGTCGGGCAAGATCGCCGGCGGGCCCGACCAGACGACGAAGCTCGGCGTCGAAGCCGATCTGACCTCGGTCAAGCTCGACAACATCCTGCCCGGCTGGGTCAAGCTGCCGGGCAAGTCGGGCAAGGCCAGCTTCAAGGTCGTGCCGACGGCGCAATCGACGCGTCTGGAGGACATCGTCATCGAAGGCGGCGGCGCCTCGATCAAGGGCTCGCTCGAGGTCGACGCGAACGGCGACCTCGTGAACGTGAACTTCCCGACCTATTCGCCCTCTGACGGCGACAAGACCTCATTGAAGGCCGAGCGCGGCCAGGACGGCGTGGTCAGGGGCACCATGCGCGGCGACGTGTTCGACGGCCGCGGCTTCCTGAAGTCGGCGATCTCGGGCAATTCCAAGGACGACGCCAAGAACAAGATGAAGAGCGTCGATTTCGACATCGACGTGAAGCTTGGTGCCGTCGCGGGCTTCAACGGCGAGGCGATGCGCAGCGTCGACGCCAAGATGTCGAAACGCAACGGCGCCATCAAGGCTTTCACGCTCAGCGGCAAGATCGGCCGCGATACGCCGGTAGCCGCCGATTTGCGCGGCGGTCGCGCCCAGGGCAACCGCGAGGTGATCTACCTCCAGACCAACGATGCCGGCGCGCTGCTGCGTTTCACCGACACCTACACCAAGGCGGTCGGCGGCCAAATGGTGGTGGCGATGGAGCCGCCGACATCGGAGCCGAACACCTCGCGCGAGGGCCTCATCAACGTCCGCGACTTCACGGTGAAGGGCGAGGCGCAGCTCGAACGCGTCGCCGCCGGCGCGCCCAACGGCACCGGGAATGGCGTCTCCTTCAGCGCGCTGCGCGCCGAGTTCACGCGCCAGAACGGCGCGCTGACGATCCGCGACGGCGTCGTGAAGGGGCCGATGATCGGAGCCACCATCGAGGGCTCGATCGACTATCCCGGCAACCAGGTCTGCATGAGCGGCACCTTCGTGCCGATGTATGGGTTGAACAACATGTTCGGACAGATTCCGGTGCTCGGGCTGTTCCTGGGTGGCGGCGATAAAGAGGGACTGATCGGCGTGACCTACGAGGTCGTGGGCACGCCGGCCGCGCCCGTGATGCGCGTCAATCCGGTCTCGGCCATGGTGCCGGGTGTGTTCCGCAAGATCTTCGAGTTCAACACCGGCAAGCAGAACACGCCGTTCGAGGAATTCCCCTCGCAGTCCAACGACGGCTCGACCGGATCGACGCGCCAGCTCTCGAGCGGTTGCAGCCTGCCGCGGCGGTAGCAGCAATATAGGCATTCACAAAAGGTCGTCATGCCCGGGCTTGTCCCGGGCATCCACGTGAGCCACGCGTCCGGTACCAAGAACGTGGATGGCCGGGACAAGGCCCGGCCATGACGCCTGTAGAAGCTCTGGTACCCGGAAGCCTACGCCGCGCGCACGCCTGCGAGGAACGTCCCGACTTCGCCGGAGAGCTGCTCGGCCTGCTTGGAGAGGTTTGAGGCGGCGGCAAGCACCATGCCGGCCGCGTTGCCGGTCTCGTTCGCCGCGGTGGAGACGCCGCCGATATTGGTGGTGACTTCGCGGGTCGCCTCCGCGGTCTGCGAGACGCTGCGCGCGATCTCGGCGGTGGCGGCGCCTTGCTCTTCGATGGCCGCGCCGATCGAGGTGGCGATGCGGCTGACCTCCTCGATGGTGGCGGTGATGCCGCCGATGGCGTCCACGGCTTCCTTCGTCGCGCCCTGGATCTGCGCAATCTTGTCGCCGATCTCGCGCGTCGCTTCGGCGGTCTGGCTCGCCAGCGACTTCACTTCGGAGGCGACGACGGCAAAGCCGCGGCCGGCTTCGCCGGCGCGCGCGGCTTCGATGGTGGCGTTGAGCGCGAGCAGATTGGTCTGCGCGGCGATGCTGGAGATCAGCTCGGCGACATGCTCGATCTGCTGGGCGCCGTCGGAGAGCGCGCGCACGATCGTGTCGGTGCGGCGCGCGCTGTCCACGGCGCGTCCCGTGACTTCGGCGGATTGCGCGACCTGACGGCTGATCTCGGTGATGGAGGAGGAGAGTTCTTCGGCCGCGGAGGCCACGGTCTGGACGCGCTGGCTGGCTTCGTTGGCGGCCGAGCCGACCACGGCGGCGCGGCGGTTGGTGCCCTCGGCCGTGGAGGACATCGACTTCGCGGTGGTCTCGAGCTCGCCCGAGCCCGAGGCCATCAGGCCGACGAGCTGGCCGACCGAGGCATCGAAGCGGTCGGCGAGTGAAATCAGCGCGTCGCGCTTCTCCTGCTCGCTGCGGGTCTTGGTGGCGGCCTGTTCGGCTTCGAGGTTACGCGCGGTGAGCGCGGTCTGCCTCAGCACCTCGAGCGTCTCGGCCATGCGGCCGATCTCGTCGCCGCGGCCGGTCTCCTCGACGGCCTTGTCGATGGCGCCTTCCGAAATCTCCTGCATGCGGTTCTTCTGGCGGTCGAGCGCGCCGAGCACGTCGCGGGCAATCAGCCAGGACAGCGTTGCCATCAGGAGCATCAGGCCGACGCCGATAGCGCCGAGCTCCAGCGTCAGCGCGCGTACGTCGGCGTCGATGTCGTCGACATAGAGGCCGTAGGCAATCGCGACGTTCCAGGGCGCAAAGTGGCGAGCAAACACCAGCTTGCGAACCGGGACGGTCTCGCCCGGACGCGGGAAGAGATAGGACAGGATGGCGCCTTCAGGGGCCTGCTTGGCCGTGCTCACCGTGGCATCACCGATCACGATGCCATTGGCATCCTTGATCCCGTTATTCTTGCCCTCGAGCTGAGGGGCGCCGCCGTTCATCATGACCGTTGAATCGGCGGTGTAGACCACGGGATAGCCTTGGCCGCCGCCAAACTTCATCTGCCGGCCGCGCAGCTTGAACTGGGCTTGCGCATCGGCGAGCGTCATCTTGCCGGCGGCAACCTCGTCCTGAAGCGATTGCGCAAAGCCGTGCAGCAGATCGACCGCCGTCTGCATCTGGCGCGCACGATCTTCGAGCATGCGGGTCTTGCTGAGATAGGACGACGCGACGATGAGAGCCGTGACGGTGAGCGCCGCAAGGGCAACCATGCTGGTGAGTTTGGTGCGGATCTTCAGGTGACTGAGCAGCGTCATGACGGCCTCTGCGGACGGTTGTAGAATGCTTGTCCTCGCGCAGCCGTATCAGGAAGTCCTTACCAATCCTGAATGCAGAGTTGTGCTCGCTCAGGCATGGCGCAATTGGCGCAGCCGCGTACGCGCAGATGCAGACGCAGCGCAGGCGCGTGCGGCGACGTGTCCGGGAAAATCGGTCTGTGGTCTCGGTTGATCACCCGAACCGGTCCAGTTCGGGCGGATTGATTCTCTGATGCGCTGGTGAGTCGGCGCGAGCGCGCATGCCGCTCGGCTTACGCCGCGCGCACGCCTGCGAGGAACGTCCCGACTTCGCCGGAGAGCTGCTCGGCCTGCTTGGAGAGGTTTGAGGCGGCGGCAAGCACCATGCCGGCCGCGTTGCCGGTCTCGTTGGCCGCAGTGGAGACGCCGCCGATATTGGTGGTGACTTCGCGGGTCGCCTCCGCGGTCTGCGAGACGCTGCGCGCGATCTCGGCGGTGGCGGCGCCTTGCTCCTCGATGGCCGCGCCGATCGAGGTGGCGATGCGGCTGACCTCCTCGATGGTGGCGGTGATGCCGCCGATGGCGTCCACGGCTTCCTTCGTCGCGCCCTGGATCTGCGCAATCTTGTCGCCGATCTCGCGCGTCGCTTCGGCGGTCTGGCTCGCCAGCGACTTCACTTCGGAGGCGACGACGGCAAAGCCGCGGCCGGCTTCGCCGGCGCGCGCGGCTTCGATGGTGGCGTTGAGCGCGAGCAGATTGGTCTGCGCGGCGATGCTGGAGATCAGCTCGGCGACATGCTCGATCTGCTGGGCGCCGTCGGAGAGCGCGCGCACGATCGTGTCGGTGCGGCGCGCGCTGTCCACGGCGCGTCCCGTGACTTCGGCGGATTGCGCGACCTGACGGCTGATCTCGGTGATGGAGGAGGAGAGCTCTTCCGCGGCGGAGGCCACGGTCTGGACACGCTGGCTGGCTTCGTTGGCGGCCGAGCCGACCACGGCAGCGCGGCGGTTGGTGCCCTCGGCCGTCGACGACATCGACTTCGCGGTGGTCTCGAGCTCGCCCGAGCCGGAGGCCATCAGGCCGACGAGCTGGCCGACGGAAGCATCGAAGCGATCGGCGAGCGAGATCAGCGCATCGCGCTTCTCCTGTTCGCTGCGGGTCTTGGTGGCGGCCTGTTCGGCCTCGAGGTTGCGCGCCGTGAGCGCCGTTTGCCTCAGCACCTCGAGCGTCTCGGCCATGCGACCGATCTCGTCGCCGCGGCCGGTTTCCTCGACCGGCATGTCGATGGCGCCTTCCGAAATCTCCTGCATGCGATTCTTCTGGCGATCGAGCGAGCCGAGCACGTCGCGGGCAATCAGCCAGGACAGCGTTGCCATCAGCAGCATCAGGCCGACGCCGATGGCGCCGAGCTCCAGCGTCAGCGCGCGTACGTCGGCATCGATGTCGTCGACATAGAGGCCGTAGCTGATGGTCGCATCCCAGGGCGCGAATTTGCGCGCGAACATGGTCTTGCGGACGGGCTCGGTCTGGCCGGGGCGAGGATAGAGGTAGGACGCCACGCCGCCTTGCGCGGCTTCGTTGGCGGCCTTGAGAATGGCGTCGGCGATCAGGACGCCGTTGGCGTCTTTCGCGCCGGTGATCTTGCCTTCGAGCTGCTGGTTGGCGCCGTTCAGGAGCAGGGACGTGTCGGAATTGTAGACTACCGGATAGCCCTGACCGCCATTGAAGTTCATGCGGCGGCCGCGCTGGTGGAACTGGGCTTTGGCCTCGGCCAGCGTCAGCTTGCCGGCTGTGACCTCCTCCTGAAGCGATTGCGCGTAGTTGTAGAGGAGTTCCACCGCGGTCCGCATCTGCTGGACGCGGTCCTCCATCATGCGGCTCTTGCTGAGGACGGACGACACGCCGATGATGGCCGTGACCGTGAGTGCCGAAAGACAGACCATGCTGGCGAGCTTGGTGCGAATCTTCAGATGGCTCAGCAGCTGCATCACGGCCTCGATGGAATGGTTATTATTGCACGCGTCGGTAGCATGAAGTTCTTACCAATCATGAATGAACGCATGCGACGAGCCGCCGCGCGCGCAGCGTCTGCAGCCGCGTGCGCAAGCATGCAGGCCGCAAGGCGCCTCACCCGCGCGTGGCGCGAGAGGTCGCGGAAACAAATGATGTCGGACTTTGGTGGTCATCGAGCCTGGCCGGAGCGGCGATGAACCGATTCGTTCACCGCGTCGTCATGTCCGTGCTGCTCGTGGCGGCCCTCGTTCTCATGTGGAACGTGCTCGGGGCGCGCTGAACCGGCACCGGCAAATCCGCCGGTGCCGTCTTGCTTTCAGGTTGAACTTGCGCGCGCGTCAGCGACGCGCATAGGCGTCGCCCGACGCATCGCTTTCCTTGCCGATCAGCGCATCGACGCTGACCGAGCCGCCGCCAGCTGCCGAGAGATAGAGGCAGGAGAAGCAGAACAGGATCGCCGCGGTGCCGCCATTGAGCAGGGGCAGGAACACCGGCGTTTCGCCCTTGAGCATGTGGCCCATGAAGTAGGCGAAGGCCATTTCACCCGAGAGGATGAAAGCGGTGAGGCGGGTGAACAGGCCGAGCATCAGCAGCGCGCCAAGCACGAGCTCAAGCGTGCCGGCCGCGTAGATGATCGGCGGGATGTTCGCGAAGTAGGGCACCACCGGAAACTTGAACAGCTTGGCGATGCCGTACTGGAGCAGCAAGAGGCCGGTGATGAAACGAAACAGGCTCAAGAGAACCGGTTGATAGCGAGAGAGATAGGGAAAGTTCATTGGTTTGCGCCCTCCATCCAATGTTGGGACTTGAATCGCATTCGGTTCCGTCCCGCAAGCGGTTCAAGTCGGTTCGCCCTGACATTTTCGTCATATCGGATAAAACACCGCAAGGTCCCGATTGTGGCCTTGCGGAAGCGCTTTTTTTACGTGCATCCGGTGCCACTTCGGTCCGTACTATTCCGGTGAGACCGGTGGTCGCAAGTTACCTCGGCGATACCTACCGTCGCAAAGCGGGCACGATCAGGAACGGGATCATCCCGAGCACCACGCTCGCAAGTGCGAAGGCGAGCAGCGCGTTATAGCCATGGGTGGCGTCATGGATCAGGCCGCCGCTCCAGGAGCCGAACGCGGAGCCGAGGCCGCTGCCGATCGAGATGGTGCCGTAGATCGTGCCCATCCGCTTGCCCTGAAAGATCCGCATCGCCGTGGCGCTGATCAGCGGGCCGCGCGAGCCCATCATGCTGCCGAAGCAGACGACGAAGCCGGTGAGCAGAAGGATGTTGGGAGAATACTGCAACAGCCAAAGCAGCACGATGCCGAGGATCGAGATCGCGTAGCTGAGCAGCACGGACGGCCGGCGCCCGATCAGACCGTCGAGCGCGGACACGCCCAGCATGCCGAACACCAGCACCACGCCCGAAAAGCCCCAGGCGGTCGCGGCCTGCAGCGGCGGGAATCCGGCATCGATCAGATAGGCCACGATCTGCGCTGCGATCGAATACATGCCGACGGCGGTGAAGAAGAAGGTCGAGAACAGCGCCCAGAAGGCGTGATGGCGCATGGCGCCGAGCAGCGTCCAGCCATTGTCGACGAAATCCGGATCGGTCTTCTTCACGACATGGGGCGAGCCTGCAGCGAACAGTCGCCACGGCAGCAGCATGAGCGGGAGCAGCAGGCCTAGCGCCGTAAAGCCGAACAGCTGATAGGTGCCGCGCCAGCCGATGTGGTCGATCAGGAGCTGCGAGGCCGGCAGCAGCGCCAGCACGCCGCCGCCCATCGCCGAATACACCACCGACATCGCGGTCGGCAGACGCGGGCCGAACCAGCGACCGAGCAGGATCGAGTTCGGCACGATGCCGATGAAGGCGACGCCGATGCCGACGCAGAGGCCGATCGAGAGCTGGAACTGCCAGAGATGTTGCGCGTGGGCCGCAATCAGGAACGCAGCGCCGAGCAGCAGCAGGCCGAGCGCATAGACGATGCGCGGTCCGGAATGATCGAACAGACGTCCGACGAAGGGGGCGGTCAAACCGCTCGCGAGCCAGGTCAGGGAATAGACCGAGACGATCTGCGCGCGGTCCCAGCCGAAGCTCTCGGAGATCGGCTTCAGGAACACCGTAAAGCTGTCGCCGAGCCCGCGGCCGAGCACGGCCAGCGTGAAGCAGAGCGCGAGCACGGTGAGCGCGATGCGCACGGCGCCTTGCGGCGTTACTGCGGCGCTGTCCTTGCTCGTTTCCTTGTTGGTTTCCCTGGGCGTGTTCTGGTCCATTGCCGGTCAGGGAGCGCGCTTCGGCGCGCCCTGACAAGCAGCGAAAAGCTCATACGCCTATGCAGGCCTGATGAGGACGTGCTTCTTCTTGCCGAAGGACAGCTTGATCACGCCCTCCGGTGTCAGATTGCCCGCGGAGAGCGCCATCTTCTCGTCGGTGACGGGCTCGTCGTTGACGCGCAGGCCGCCGCCCTTGATCTGGCGCCGCGCCTCGCCATTGGAGCCGACGAGGCCCGCCTTGACGAAAGCGTTGAGCACACCGAGGCCGGCATCGAGTTCGCCACGCGGAATTTCCACCGTCGGCAGGCTTTCGGCCAGCGCGCCTTCCTCGAAGGTGCGGCGCGCGGTTTCGGCGGCCTCGTTCGCGGCGTCGCGGCCGTGCAGCAGCGCGGTCGCTTCGGTGGCGAGCACCTTCTTGGCCTCGTTGATCTCCGAGCCGCCGAGCGCTTCGAGCTTCTTGATCTCGGCGATCGGCAGCGTCGTGAACAGCTTGAGGAATTTGCCGACGTCGGCATCCTCGGTGTTGCGCCAGTACTGCCAGAAATCATACGGCGAGAACTGGTCGGCGTTGAGCCACACCGCGCCTTGCGCGGTCTTGCCCATCTTGGCGCCGGAGGCCGTGGTCAGCAGGGGCGTCGTCAGCGCGAACAACTGGTGCGTGCCCATGCGGCGGCCGAGATCGACGCCCATGATGATGTTGCCCCACTGGTCCGAGCCGCCCATCTGCAATTTGCAGCCGGTGCGCTTGGCGAGCTCGACGAAATCGTAGGCCTGGCAGACCATGTAGTTGAACTCGATGAAGCTCATCTCCTGCTCTCGCTCGAGGCGCAGGCGTACGGAGTCCATGGTCAGCATGCGATTGACCGAGAAATGCCGGCCGACGTCGCGCAGCATCTCGATCCAGTTCAGCCTGGTCAGCCACTCCGCATTGTCGAGCATCACGGCATCGCTCGCGCCACTGCCGTAGCGCAGCACCTTCGCGAACACGCCGCGGATCGATTCCTTGTTGGCCTCGATCTCGGCGACGGTGCGCATCGCGCGCGTCTCGTCCTTGCCGGAGGGATCGCCGACCATGGTGGTGCCGCCGCCCATCAGCGTGATCGGCTTGTTGCCGGACTGCTGGAGCCAGTGCAGCATCATCATGGTGAGGTAGTTGCCGATATGCAGCGAGCGGGCGGTGCAATCGTAGCCGACATAGGCGGTCGCCTCGCCCTTGGCGGCGAGGGCGTCCAGCCCCTCGAAATCGGAGCATTGGTGGATGAATCCACGTTCCTGCAGGGTGTTGAGGAAATCCGATTTAAATGCAGTCATCTGTCGGCGTGCCTGACAATTCTTGGTTTACTGTTTTGGGAGCAATTTAACGGTCTTCCGTGGGAACTCGGTTGCTGCCCGCCACTTGGCGCTGTGGCATTATAAGATGTGTCCCTCTGGCACAAGATCGGCATGCCGGAGCGGGTTTCTTGAGGACGCTGATCCATGATGTTGACGGCACTCGGTTTGATGAGCGGCACCTCGCTGGACGGGGTGGATGTCGCGCTGATCGAAACCGACGGAAAGCAGGTGAAGGCATTCGGGCCATCCGGTTACCGGCCCTACAGCCCGGCCGAGCGCAATCTGCTGCGCCAGGCGCTGAGCGAGGCCGTGCACCTGTCGCAGCGCGACGCCCGGCCGGGAAGTCTCGCCGAGGCCGAGCGCGCGGTGACGCTGGCCCACGCCGAGGCGGTGGCTGCCTTCATCGCCCAGAACCGGATGAAGCCGGAGGATATCGACATCGTCGGCTTCCATGGCCAGACCGTGCTGCACCGCCCCGAGAAGCGGCTGACGGTGCAGATCGGCGATGCGCCGGCGCTGGCCAGGGCCATCCATATCCCCGTGATGTATGATTTCCGCGCCGCCGACGTCGAGGCCGGCGGGCAGGGCGCGCCCTTCGTGCCGGTCTACCACCGGGCGCTCGCCCAGTCGCTGGCGCGCGAGGGGCCGATCGTCGTGGTCAATATCGGCGGCGTCTCCAACATCACCTATATCGACGGCAACGATACGCTGATCGCCTGCGATACCGGCCCCGGCAACGCGCTGCTCGACGATTTCATGTATCGCACCATGAACCAGGCGTTCGATGTGGAGGGCAAATTCGCGGCGCTCGGCAAGGCCGATGAAGCCTGGATCGCGCGGGCGCTGGAGTTGCCGTTCTTCGCAAGCCCGCCGCCGAAATCGCTCGACCGCAACGACTTTGCCGCCTTGAGGCTTGGCGACGTCCCGCCGGTCGACGGTGCAGCTACGCTGACCTCCTTTACGGCCGCGGCGATTGCCCGTGTCATTCCGCTGCTGCCGCGGCGGCCGCGCAGCTGGATCGTCTGCGGCGGCGGCGCCCGCAACCTCACCATGCTGCGCATGCTGCGGGATCGGGTGGGATCGGCCACAGTCGAGGCTGCCGAGACGCTTGGCTGGGCCTCCGACGCCATTGAGGCGCAGGCCTTCGGCTTCCTCGCGGCGCGTGGGCTGAAAGGCCTGCCGCTGTCCTATCCGGCCACCACGGGCGTCCCGATGCCGATGACCGGCGGGGTGGTCGCGCGGCCCTGAGGTCACGGCTGATCGATGCAATTGCATTGCTCTTGACAGGTACATGCAACTGCATTTATTGTCGATGCAGTTGCATCGAACCGCCGGGATCATTGCCATGACTGCTTCACTGAAACTCGTCAGCCATAAGCTCTGCCCCTATGTGCAGCGTGCCGTGATCGCGCTGAATGAGAAGGGCCTGCCGTTCGAGCGGATCGACATCGATCTCGCCAACAAGCCCGACTGGTTTCTAAAATTGTCGCCGCTCGGCAAGGTGCCGGTGCTGGTGGTGACGACGGAGAAGGGCGAGGTCGCGCTGTTCGAGAGCAACGTGATCTGCGAGTACATCGAGGAGACTCAAGGCGGCGCGAAACTGCATCCGGCCGATGCGCTTGAGCGTGCCGAGCACCGCGCGTGGATGGAGTTCGGCTCGGCGATCCTCGGCGATCTCTGGGGCCTGGAGACGACGACTGATCCGGCGACGTTCGAGAGCAAGCGCGAGGCGCTTGCGGCGAAATTCGCGCGTGTGGAAGCGGCGCTAAGCGCAGGTCCGTTCTTTGCGGGCGATGCATTCAGCCTGGTCGATGCCGTGTTCGCGCCGATCTTTCGCTATTTCGACCTGTTCGACGAACTGACCGAGCACGGCATCTTCCGCGACGTGCCGAAGGTTCGCGCCTGGCGAACCGAGCTTGCAAAACGCCCGAGCGTGCGCACTGCGGTCGGCGCCGACTATGCGCAATTGCTGCGCGCCTTCCTCGTCAGGCACGACGCACATCTGCTCAAGCTTGCCGCCTGAGCGCACGCCGATGTCGCAATCCTTGGCCTGGTCGATGCTGGTGATCGCCGGCGCACTTGATGTCGGCTGGGCGATCTCGATGAAATATGCGGAAGGCTACACGCGGGTTGGCTGGAGCATCGCTTCGCTCGTGCTGCTTGCAGCCTTCGTCTTCCTGCTCGGGCGCGCCCTGAAGGTGCTGGAGGTCGGCGTCGCCTATTCGGTGTGGACCGGCATCGGCGCGGCCGGCACCTTCGTCATGGGCGTTGTGCTGTTCGGCGAGAGCTTGAGCGCGATGAAGCTTGCGGGCATCGCGCTCGTCTTGATGGGGATCGCCGCGCTCAAGCTGGCTTAGAGCATGATCCGGAAAAGTGCGAAGCGGTTTTCCGACAAGATCATGCTCAAAACATAACGCCTCAGCGCACGTTCGCCAGGCGCATGTCCAGATACGCCGTGATGGTCTCCATCAACGGCTCGAGCTTGGCGTCGAAGAAGTGGTTGGCGCCGGGGATGATCTGCTGGTCGATCACGATGCCCTTCTGGGTCTTCAGCTTCTCGACCAGCGTGTTGACGTCCTTGGGCGGCACCACCGCGTCCTTTTCGCCGTGCACGATCAGGCCCGACGACGGGCAGGGCGCGAGGAACGAGAAGTCGTAGAGATTGGCCGGCGGCGCGATCGAGATGAAGCCTTCCACCTCGGGGCGGCGCATCAGCAGTTGCATGCCGATCCAGGCGCCGAAGGAGAAGCCGGCGACCCAGCAGGCGCGCGCTTCGGGATTGATGGTCTGCGCCCAATCGAGCGCGGCCGCCGCGTCCGACAATTCGCCGGTGCCGTGGTCGAACGAGCCCTGGCTGCGGCCGACGCCGCGGAAATTGAAGCGCAGCACCGAGAAGCCGCGATGCGCGAACGCGTAGTAGCACTGGTACACGATCTGATGGTTCATCGTGCCGTGAAACTGCGGATGCGGATGCAGGATCATCGCGATCGGCGCGTTCTTCTGCTTGGCCGGGTGATAGCGGCCTTCGAGGCGGCCGGCGGGGCCAGTGAAAATAACTTCAGGCATCGATGATCTCTTGATTGATTTGCTGGAGAGACGAACCTTGGAGACGTTCCTTGGCAATCAACCGATTGTGGCCTCGTCGGCAGATGCCGACGGAAGCACGAATGAAGGGTGAGAAGGCGCGCCTTGCGGTGATGCGCTGAAGGCGCGCTGTGACTTGACGGCGGGGTTCTAACATAGGCTGAGGGTCAAAAAGCAAGCATCTTGAACATCAGCCAATGGGCTCAAGATGTTAGCGCGTCATGGCGGCGTCATCGCGAGGCTCGGATCTGGAATCATGGTTGCCAAGCGCGCAGCTGCGGCGCATGTCGGGCGGTGAGGCGGGCCGAACAGGCCCTGTCAATGTAAGGTAATATAATACTCGATGCCGAGCCGCGTTTATCTCGACTGGAATGCGACCACGCCGCTCCGCGCTGAAGCGCGGGCTGCGATGCTGGCTGCCTGGGAGCTGATCGGCAACCCGTCCTCGGTCCATGCCGAGGGGCGGCAGGCGCGGCGACTGGTCGAGGAGGCCCGGGCCACGCTGGCGGCGGCCGTGGGTGCGCTGCCGCGGAACGTGGTCTTCACGTCCGCAGGAACCGAGGCCAATGCGCTGGCGCTGTCTCCCGGGCTGCGAGGCCCTTCTGGCGGCCCTGTCGAGCGGCTCCTGGTCTCGGCCGTCGAGCATGCCTCGGTGCTGGCAGGCGGCCGGTTCCCGGCGGACAGGATCGGCCAGATCAAGGTCACGCGCTCCGGTGTGATCGACCTCGACCATCTCAAGGCGCTGCTCGGCGACGGCCCACCAGCGCTGGTCTCCATCATGGCCGCCAACAATGAGACGGGCGCGCTGCAACCGGTCGCCGAGGCCGCTCGGATCGTTCATGACGCCGGAGGCCTCCTGCATGTCGATGCGATCCAGGCGCTCGGCAAAATTGCGTTCAATATGAGCGCGGTAGGCGCCGACCTTGCGACCTTTTCTGCACACAAGATCGGTGGGCCCAAGGGTGTCGGTGCCTTGGTGGTGGCGGAGGGGATCGCTGGACTGGAACCGGTCCTGCGGGGCGGCGGGCAGGAACTCAACCGCCGGGCCGGAACCGAGAATGTTGCCGGCATTGCCGGCTTCGGCGCCGCCGTGAAGGCCGCGCTTCAGGCTCTGCCGGAGGATGCGGAACGCATGGCAACCCTCAGAGATCGCTTGGAAAATGGCTTACGCGCAATCGCCGGCGCAACCATCTTCTCGGACAGTATCGAGCGGTTGCCCAATACCATTCTTTTCACGGCTCCCGGCCTGAAGGCCGAGACCGCCGTGATCGGCTTTGACCTCGAAGGCGTTGCCGTATCCTCCGGCTCGGCCTGTTCCTCGGGCAAGGTCCAGCCGTCTCACGTGCTTTCGGCGATGGGGTACGACGCCGCCGTGGCTCAGGGAGCGGTGCGTCTCAGTCTGGGCTGGTCCACGGAACCGGATGACATCAATAGGGCGTTAGAGGCTTGGCGAAAGCTCGGTAATACCCTACTTAGAGTCTAAGCGATGAAACACGGCTTGAACGGTTCTAAGCGCGTGCTTTCCGCACAGAAACATCGTAATAGTCGTTCGAGTTTGATCCACCGCGGTCCTTGAAACCGCGAGCGGAGGATGGAATGCCAGCCGTACAAGAGACGGTCGAGCGCGTGAAGCGCATCGACGTCGACCAGTATCGTTATGGGTTTGAGACCCTGATCGACTCCGAGAAGGCGCCCAAGGGGCTCTCCGAAGAGATCGTAAAATTCATCTCGCAGAAGAAGAACGAACCCGACTGGATGCTCCAGTGGCGGCTCGAGGCCTATCGGCGCTGGCTGACCATGACCGAGCCGACCTGGGCGCGCGTCGACTATCCCAAGATCGACTTCCAGGACCTCTATTACTACGCGGCGCCGAAGCCGAAGAAGTCGGTCTCGTCACTGGATGAGATCGATCCGGAGATCCTGAAGACCTACGAGAAGCTCGGCATCCCCTTGCGGGAAGTCGCCATGCTCGAAGGCGTCGAGCCCAAGCCCGGCGAGGAAGATCCGGCCCGCCGCAAGATCGCGGTCGACGCGGTCTTCGATTCGGTCTCGGTTGCGACCACGTTCAAGGCGGAGTTGAAGAAGGCCGGCGTGATCTTCATGCCGATCTCGGAGGCGATCCGCGAGCATCCTGAATTGGTGCAGAAGTATCTGGGCTCGGTGGTTCCGACCTCGGACAATTTCTACGCGACGCTGAACTCGGCGGTGTTCTCCGACGGCTCGTTCGTCTACGTGCCGCCGGGCGTGCGCTGCCCGATGGAGCTGTCGACCTATTTCCGCATCAACGAGCGCAACACCGGCCAGTTCGAGCGCACGCTGATCATCGCCGACAAGGGCTCCTACGTCTCCTATCTCGAAGGCTGCACCGCGCCGCAGCGCGACGAGAATCAGCTGCATGCCGCCGTGGTCGAGCTCGTCGCGCATGACGACGCCGAGATCAAATATTCGACGGTGCAGAACTGGTACCCGGGCAATTCGGAAGGCAAGGGCGGCATCTACAATTTCGTCACCAAGCGTGGCGACTGCCGCGGCAACAATTCCAAGATCTCCTGGACCCAGGTCGAAACGGGTTCGGCGATCACCTGGAAGTATCCGAGCTGCATCCTGCGCGGTGACAATTCGAGCGGCGAGTTCTACTCGATCGCGATCTCGAACGGCTTCCAGCAGGTCGACTCGGGCACCAAGATGATCCATCTCGGCAAGAACACGTCGAGCCGCATCATCTCCAAGGGCATCGCGGCCGGCAAGTCGCAGAACACCTATCGCGGTCTCGTCACCGCGCATCGGAAAGCGACCGGCGCGCGCAACTTCACCGCCTGCGACTCGTTGCTGATCGGCGACAAATGCGGCGCGCACACCGTGCCGTACATCGAGGCCAAGAACTCCTCGGCGACGTTCGAGCACGAGGCAACGACCTCGAAGATCTCCGAGGACGTGCTGTTCTACTGCATCCAGCGCGGCCTTTCGCAGGAAGAGGCTGTCGGCCTCGTCGTCAACGGCTTCGTCAAGGACGTGCTGCAGCAGCTGCCGATGGAATTCGCGGTTGAAGCGCAGAAGCTGATCTCGATCTCGCTTGAAGGGTCGGTCGGCTGATCGCTGGCCCTCGCGGCGCGCTCCGGCGCTCCAACATCAATTGAATAGACTGGATACCAAGATGGCTTTGCTTGAAGTGAAAGACCTGAAGGTTCGTGTCGAGGAGCGTGAGATCCTCCACGGGCTGACGCTGACCGTGAACGAGGGCGAGGTGCACGCGATCATGGGGCCGAACGGCTCCGGCAAATCGACGCTCTCCCATGTCATCGCCGGCAAGCCCGGCTACGAGGTCACCGACGGCCAGATCCTGTTCAAGGGCGAGGACCTCCTGGAGATGTCGCCGGACGAGCGCGCCGCCAAGGGCGTGTTCCTGGCGTTCCAGTATCCGGTCGAGATCCCCGGCGTCGCCACCATGACCTTCCTGCGCACCGCGCTGAACGCGCAGCGCAAGGCCCGCGGCGAGAGCGAATATTCGACGCCGGACTTCCTGAAGAAGGTCCGCGAAGTCTCGAAGTCGCTGAACATCCCGCAGGACATGCTCAAGCGCGGCGTCAATGTCGGCTTCTCCGGCGGTGAGAAGAAGCGCAACGAGGTGCTGCAGATGGCGCTGTTCGAGCCGAGCCTGTGCATCCTCGACGAGATGGATTCCGGCCTCGACATCGACGCGCTGCGCATTGCGGCCGACGGCGTCAACGCGCTGCGCTCACCCAAGCGCGCGATGGTCGTCATCACCCATTATCAGCGGCTGCTGAACTACATCGTGCCCGATTTCGTGCACGTGATGTCGCGCGGTCGGGTCGTTAAGAGCGGGGCCAAGGATCTGGCGCTGGAGCTGGAGTCGTCCGGCTACGCCCAGTTCGAGGACGCGTAAGGATTTTTGCGATGAACGTTGCTGTGGCAAAGACCGGAGGTGGCCGCGCGGTGAGCGATCTGTTCGCCAGCGCCGAAGGCCGCTTGCCGGGTTCGCCGGAAGTGGCAGCAGTGCGCCGCGAGGCGTTCGAGACCTATGAGCGTCTCGGCCTGCCGCATCGCCGGATCGAGGAATGGAAATACACCGACCTGCGCGCACTGGTCGGCGAGGTGCTGCCGCTGGCAGCTAGTCCCGATGCAGCCGCGCTGAAGCGCGCCGCGGACGCGGTGAAGGCACATGCGATCGCTGGAGCCCGCAAGCTGGTGCTGGTCGACGGCGTATTCGCGGCCGAACTTTCCGACGTGAAGGCGCTTGCCGCCGAGGCAGGCTTCAGGACTCTGCGGGAGACGCTGGAGAAGGATGTCGGTCTGCTGAAGACCGCAGCCACCGATGCCGTGATCGCGCTCAACGCTGCGATGGCGACCGACGGCGTCGTTCTGTCGATCGCCGACGGCGCACAGCTGTCTGCGCCGATCCAGATCATCCACATCGCGACCGCATCTTCTGCGTCGGCCTTCACCCGTTCGCAGGTCGCGATCGGGAAGGGCGCACGCGCCACGATCGTCGAGAGCTTCGTCGCGGCAGGCAGCAAGGCCTATCAGGTCAACGATGCCGTGCTCCTGACCGTCGGCGACGATTCCGACATCGCGCATATCCGCCTGATGGACGATGCGCCTGATGCCGTGAACGTCACCTCGCAATTCGTCACCGTCGGCGCCAATGTGAAGCTCAACTTCTTCAACATGACGACCGGCGCCGCCGTCAGCCGCCTCCAGGGATTCATCACGCTGGCGGGCGAGGGCAGCGAGCTCTCGGCCAACGGCGTCAACTTGCTGCAGAAGACCGAGCATGGCGACACCACGCTGGTCGTCGACCACGCCGTGCCGAACTGCGTCAGCCGCGAAGTTTTCCGCGCGGTGATCGACGATCGCGCCCATTCGGTGTTCCAGGGCCGCATCATCGTCCGTCCCGATGCGCAGAAGACCGACGGCAAGATGATGACCCGCGCGCTGCTGCTCTCGGACGAAGCCGAGGCCGATAACAAGCCCGAGCTCGAGATCTTCGCCGACGACGTCTCCTGCGGCCACGGCGCTACTGCCGGCGCGCTGGACGACAGCCTGTTGTTCTATCTGAAGGCGCGCGGCCTGCCGGAGAAGCAGGCCCAGGCGCTGCTGATCCAGGCCTTCGTTGGCGAGGCGATCGAGCAGATCGCCGATGACAATCTGCGCGAGCACGTGATCGGCATTGCCGAGCGCTGGCTGGAGCGGCGGTCATGAGCACGAATCCCGCAGTCAAGAACGGCGCCTACGACGTCGCGCGCGTGCGCCAGGACTTTCCGGCGCTCGCCATGCAGGTCTACGGCAAGCCGCTGGTCTATCTCGACAACGCCGCCTCGGCGCAGAAGCCGAGCGCCGTGCTCGACCGCATGACGCAGGCCTATCAGTCCGAATACGCCAACGTGCATCGCGGCCTGCATTACCTCGCCAACGCCGCGACCGAAGCCTATGAGGGCGGCCGCACCAAGGTCGCGCAGTTCATCAACGCGCCGCGACCTGAGGAAGTGATCTTCACCCGCAACGCGACGGAAGCGATCAATTTGGTCGCCTCGTCCTGGGGCGGGCCGAACATCGGGGAAGGCGACGAGATCGTCATCTCGATCATGGAGCACCACTCCAACATCGTGCCATGGCACTTCCTCAGGGAACGCCAGGGCGCGGTGATCAAGTGGGCGCCGGTCGACGACGAGGGCAACTTCCTCATCGACGAGTTCGAGAAGCTGCTGACGGCCAAGACCAAGCTGGTCGCGATCACCCAGATGTCGAACGCGCTCGGCACCATCGTCCCGGTCAAGGACGTCGTGAAGATCGCCCACGCGCGCGGCATTCCCGTCTTGGTCGACGGCAGCCAGGGTGCGGTGCACATTCCGGTCGACGTCCAGGACATCGGTTGCGATTTCTACGTCTTCACCGGCCACAAGGTCTACGGTCCGACCGGCATCGGCGTGCTCTGGGCCAAATACGATCACCTCGTCGCGATGCGCCCCTTCAACGGCGGCGGCGAGATGATCCGCGAGGTTTCGCGCGAGGTCGTGACCTATGGCGATCCCCCGCACAAATTCGAGGCGGGCACGCCCGCGATCGTCGAGGCGGTCGGGCTTGGCGCAGCCATCGACTACGTCAATTCGATCGGCAAGGAGCGCATCGCCGCCCACGAGCACGATCTGGTCACCTATGCCCAGGAGAAGCTGCGCGAGATCAATTCGCTCCGGCTGATCGGAACCGCGCGCGGCAAGGGCCCGGTGATCTCCTTCGAGCTCAAGGGCGCACACGCCCACGACGTCGCCACCGTGATCGACCGCCAGGGCATCGCGGTGCGCGCCGGCACCCATTGCGTGATGCCGCTTTTAGAGCGGTTCAACGTGACGGCGACATGCCGGGCCTCGTTCGGCATGTATAATACGCGGGAAGAAGTCGATCATCTGGCACAGGCGCTCTTGAAGGCGCGGGATTTGTTCGCATGAGTGACACGGCCGAAATCAAAGCCAATCCGATGGAGACCCAGTCGGCGCTGCCGCCTGAGGAGACCGAGCGCCTGACCACCGAGATCATCGCCGGGCTCAAGACTGTGTTCGATCCGGAAATCCCGGCCGACATCTACGAGCTCGGCCTGATCTACAAGGTCGAGATCAAGGACGACCGCTCGGTCGACGTCCTGATGACGCTGACGACGCCGAACTGCCCGGCCGCCGGCGAGCTGCCGACCATGGTCGAGAACGCGGTCGCCAGCGTGCCCGGCGTCGGCGTGGTCGACGTCAAGGTCGTCTGGGAGCCGCCGTGGTCGCCCGAGCGCATGAGCGACGAGGCTCGCCTCGTCCTCAACATGTGGTGACGCGTAACTCTGGCATTGAATTCGCTCCGCAACTGACCACATCACTGACATGACACAGGCAACACCAGCATCCACTCCGAAGCCGCGGCGCCCGCGCCCGCAGGTGATGCGGCTGACGGACGCTGCTGCCCAGCGCATCACCGAGCTGACCCAGCGCGCCGATTCCGAGATCGTGGGCCTGCGCGTCGGCGTGAAGAACGGCGGCTGCGCCGGCCAGTCCTACACGGTCGAATACGCTCACGAGATCCGCCCGACCGACGAGGTCGTCGAGGACAAGGGCGTCAAGATCCTGGTCGATCCCAAGGCCGTGCTGTTCCTGCTCGGCACCGAGATGGACTACAAGGCCGACAAGATGCAGGCCCAGTTCGTCTTCAACAATCCTAACCAGATCTCCGCCTGCGGCTGCGGCGAGTCGGTCGAGCTGCGCCCGGCCAAGATCGACGGGTAGCGCCTTCCCAACACTCTCGTGTCCCGGACGCGCCGCAGCGCCCTTGCGCTGCTGCGCAGAGCCGGGACCCACGCTATAGTCATCGGTACAGAAGACTGGGCCCCGGCTCAGCAGCGCATCGTTGCACGCTGCGCTGCGTCCGGGGCACGAGGGTGCCCATGGACCGCGAATTCCTGATCGACCTGTTCGCCGATTTCGGCCCCGTCACCATCCGAAAGATGTTTTCCGGCTACGGCATCTCCGCCGACGGCATCAACTTCGCGCTGTCTCTGCGCGCCGGCCTGTTCTTCCGCGCCGACGAGGTGACGATTCCGGACTTTGAAGCCGAAGGCTCGAAGCCGTTCCAGTATTCGACCCGCGCCAAGACCGTGCTGGTCAACTCCTATTGGGAGCTGCCCGCGCGCCTGTTCGACGATTCCGCGGAACTTGCGCAATGGGCGAGGGGCGCGCTCGCCGCCGCCCAGCGCGCCAAGGTGAAGAAGCGGCCGAAGGGGAAGAAGGTCGCGAAGAAGGCCGTGCCGAAGAAGCGTGTGGCGAAGAAGGTTGCCAAGAAGGCGGTGCGTAGGGTGGGCAAAGCGGAGCGTGCCCACCGTTCGAAATAGTCACGCCGAGATGGTGGGCACGGCGCTATGCGCCTTTGCCCACCCTACGGCATCTGGTGAAAACCTACGCCACCCGACTGTGCGATTCGACTGCGAATTCCGGATCTGCTTCGCAGATCACGCGGTTGCGGCCGTTGCGCTTGGCCGCGTAGAGGCAGGCATCCGCACGCTCGATCAGCGCGTCGGTGTCGTCACCCTGCTTGAGCATGGAGACGCCGACGGAGATGGTGACGCGGCCGAGGATCTCGCCGGTCGATTTCTTCTTCAATTCCTTCGCCATCACCGCGCGGCGAATGTGGTCGGCCACGGTGAGGGCCTGGCGCAGCGCGGTGTTCGGCAGCACGACCGCGAACTCCTCGCCGCCATAGCGCGCGGTGATGTCCTGGCCCTTGATGGTCTGCTTCAGCGAGAGGCCGACGAGCCGCAGCACCTGGTCGCCGGTGAGATGGCCGTAGGAATCGTTGAACGACTTGAAGTGATCGATGTCGAACAAGAGCAGCGACAGCGGCTCGCCGCTCGCCAGCGCGCTCTGCACGGCCATGTCGATCATGCGGTCGAAATATTTGCGGTTGCCGAGGCCCGTGAGCGGATCGGTCAGGCTCTCGGCGCGGATCGCCTCCAGGCTCTGCTGGAGATTGTTGATCTCGCTCTTCGACAGCGTCAGCCGGTCTTCGAGCGCCTTGTTGGTCTCGCGCATCTCGCTGGTCGAACGCAGCAAGGTCTCGACGATCGACTTGATCTGCTCGCGGCTCTTGGCCGACGACAGCTTCTCGGTCGCGCCCGACAGGCTGGCGTCGTAGGAGCCGGCCATGCCGAGCGCATCGCCGAGAACCTTCATCACGTCGTCGATCTCGCCGATGACGCGCGCGCCGACCTTGTCGATGCGGTCGGTGGTCTTGATGTGGGAGAGATAGGTCTCGTAGATCTGCTCGAGATCGGCTTCGGTCAGCTTGCCGCTTCGTGCCAGCGTCTCGTTGATGATCTTGTTGAGCGGCGCGTTGTAGCCGGTCGCGTAGACGTACCAGATCTCGTAATTGCGGGGAATTGCAGTCTGCCGAAGCGATCGGATCTGACCGAGTGCTACCTCGGCGAACGCCATCGTGCGTTCGTGTTCGTCAAGCACCTTGACCACGGAACATACCCCACAGCGGTCGGCGCACCATCGACCGCAGCAATGCTTAAATTATGTTCGTAGGCTAACGGACGTTCGTGAACGCCCCGTAAATATACGTTCACGAAAAGCGTCTAAAAACGTGTGCGGCGAATTTCCTCAACCGCAACCTGGAGCGCATCGCGCTTCAGGCCCCGGCGGGGGAGCGAACCGGCCGCAGCAGGAATGCCGGCAGATGCGAGTGATCGCCCGGCTCGCTGTCGGCCTCGCGTTGACGGCGCGGCTCCGGACGGCCGATCGACGGCACATGCGAATTATTATTGACCTGCTGGCGCGAGCTGCGCCGCGGCTCGGGCGCGTGCTTCTCCTCGGAACGATGCCTGGCTTCCGAGGGCTGTCTTGCCTCCGAGGGCTGTCTCGCCTCCGAGGGCTGTCTCGCCTCCGAATGCCTCGCTTCGGAAGCATGCCTTGTCTCGCCACGCGGCTCGCGCGGCTCGTGGCTGCGCTCACGGTCGCGGCCGCCGCGTTGCGGCTTGCCACGTCCGCCACGCGAACGCTCGCGGCCACGCTGCTCGCGCGGACGCTCGGTCGCATCTCCGGATTCGGCGTGGACTTCGTAGTCGCCTTCGGCGCGGGGAATGCTCTGGCCGATCAGCTTCTCGATCGCCACCATCGACTTCTGGTCGAGCGGCGTCACGATCGAGATCGCGGTGCCGGTGCGGCCCGCGCGACCGGTGCGGCCGACGCGATGGACGTAGTCGTCGGGATGGTGGGGGACATCGAAATTGAAGACGTGGCTGACCTCGGGAATGTCGAGGCCGCGGGCGGCGACGTCGGAAGCGACGAGGAGCGGCAGCTCGCCCTTGCGGAACTGCTCGAGCGCCGCCATGCGGGCCGGCTGGTCCATGTCGCCGTGCAGGGCACCGACGCTGAAGCCGTGCTTCTGGAGCGATTTGTGAACGATCGCGACCTCGCGCTTGCGGTTGCAGAAGATGATCGCGTTCTTGAGATCCTTGGCCTCGCGCAGCAGGCGGCGAAGCAGCTCGCGCTTCTCATGCGCCTCGCGGCCTGCGGGCACCTGCGACTGCGTGACGGTCACGGCGGTGGTGGCGGGCTTGGAGACCTCGACCTTCTGCGGATTGTGCAGGAAGGCTTCGGTGATGCGCCGGATTTCCGGCGGCATGGTCGCGGTGAAGAACAGGGTCTGCCGCGTGAACGGGACGAGCTTGCAGACGCGCTCGATGTCGGGAATGAAGCCCATGTCCAGCATGCGGTCGGCTTCGTCGATGACGAGCAGCTCGACGCCGGTGAGGAGCAAACCGCCGCGCTCGGTATGGTCGAGCAGGCGGCCCGGGGTGGCGATCAGCACGTCGACGCCGCGCGTCAGCTTGGCATCCTGGTCGCCGAACGACACGCCGCCGATCAGGAGAGCGACGTTGAGTTTCTGGCCTGCGCCGTAGCGGTCGAAGTTTTCCTTCACCTGGGCCGCGAGCTCGCGGGTCGGCTCGAGGATCAGCGTGCGCGGCATGCGCGCGCGGGCTCGACCCTTTTCGAGGATGGTGAGCATCGGCAGCACGAAGGCCGCGGTCTTGCCGGTGCCGGTCTGGGCGATGCCGAGTACGTCCTTGCGTGCGAGGACGTGGGGGATCGCCTGTTCCTGAATGGGGGTGGGGGTGGTGTAACCGGTGGCCGCCACTGCGGCGAGGACTTTTTCGGACAGTCCGAGATCTGAAAAGGACATTGAGCCTCTGGTCGAAACCGCCGTTCGGAATCGAGGGTAATAAGGCTGTCGCGTTCCACCCCGAAACGGCGCGCTCTCAAAGAAGCTGGGGGTGCTGACTCACGCGAACAAAGCGCCAGGCTCAGGAATCGGTCTTCGATCTGAGCCGCGTCGCCCCGGAACATAGGCGGGAATCGGCCAAAGTCAATGGAGCGGGCGCGGGAAGACCCTAAAAAACCTGAGGTTTTTACCCAAATACCGGGCGTGGCTTGGGTTTTCCGACCAAGCCAGGACCTGGCCGGATCCGCCAAAACGACGGCTAGCACCCTTCCGGGCTCTGGGCGCGGAAGTCGCCGGGGGCCATGCCGTAGGCGGCGTTGAAGACCCGGTAGTAGGTCGCCAGGCTCTCGAAGCCGCAGGAGCTCGCGATGTCAGCGATCAGCCGCTCCGGTGCTTCGCGCATCAGGCGGCGGCTCTGTTTCAGGCGCTCGTCAGTCACCGTCTGCGAGAAACTCCTGGCCGCGGTCTCGAACAGCATGTGGAGGTGGCGCACGGACACGCCGAGCTGGTCGGCCACCATCGTTGGCGCGAGACTGGGGTTTTCCAGGTGGCGAGCGATCAGGCGCCGCGCCTGCGAGAGGCGGGCGGTCCGCAGCGCAGCCTGACCGAGCCGGCCGCCGGGGCGCACGATGCCGCGCTCGATCAGCGCCAGATGGGCCAAAGCCTGGACGAGGGAGGCCTGGACCAGCGCGGCTGCATCGGCGTCGGCGTCATCACCCGCGGCGGCCTCGCCGAGATCGGCGAAGCAGGCGTCGAGCAGGGGCGCCAGGGTCGGATCGTCGAATGTCCGGGGCGCAAGCTCGCGCACGCGTTTGTCCTGCGCCGGGATGCAGCTCACAGGGATCTTCAGGATCCGCAGGTGAAAGCCTCCCGCGCCCAGCGGCTGTGTGCGATAGGGCAGGTCGGTATGGCTGGTGGCGAAACGGCCATTGGCGATCGAAAAGTCGCTTCCGCGCATGCCGCCGAACCAGCCGCCGCTGCCGAGCTGCTGGTAGACGCAGATGCTGTCACCGGGCGCGTAGGCGATATCGGACGTGCTGCGCTCGACCGCATATTGCGAGGCCTTCAGCTCGACGAGACCGCCGCCGCCGCCGAGCTGGCGCAGCGAGAATTCACCGTAGAAGTCCGCGCGTCGCTCCCGTTCGAGTTCTGCCGTGACGCCGAACAGGCCTTTGGCGCGCACCTCGCGCCAATAATCGAAGCGATCATGCGGCTCGACTTCGTCGGTACACCAGCGAAACACGGCAGCCCCCGCTTGCAGCGCAGTTGCTCTAGAAAGAGCAGATTCCGGCGGAATCTGCCATAGGCAGATGATGGAACCCAAGCCTGCGCCCGTTGAACCGTCGATATGTCTGGGCCGACTATCACATCAACAGGTGGGGCTCCAATGAACGAGCGTTCGAGGGAACCGGCACGGGGCCGCTCTGCAACGGGATTTTTTCGATGACGCGTCGCCTTTTCAGAATTCTGGCAACCCTTGGCCTCGCGGTGAGCCTGGGCGGCTTCGCGCTTCCCGCCTATGCCGAGAAGCGCGTCGCGCTCGTCGTCGGCAACAACGACTACAGGAACGTCCCGAAGCTGCTCAAGGCCGTCAACGACGCCCGCACCATGGGCGATACGCTGAAGCAGCTCGGCTTCTCCGTGATGGTCGCCGAGAACCAGAGCCGGCAGCAATTCTCCGAGACGCTGCTCGCGTTCGACCGGGCGATCGAGCCCGGTGACACCGCCTTCTTCTTCTACGCCGGCCACGGCTTCGAGATCGCAGGCCAGAACTACCTGCTGCCGACCGACGTGCCGGCGGCGACCGAAGGGCAGGAGGAGCTGGTGCGTGACGCCTCCATCCTGGCCGACCGCATCGTCGAGCGTCTTCAGAACAAGAAGGCGCGGACCTCGATCCTGGTGTTCGACGCCTGCCGCAACAACCCCTTCGAGCGCAAAGGGACCCGCGCGGTCGCCGGCGGCGGCGGGCTTGCGCCGATGGTGCAATTGCCGGAAGGGGTGTTCTCGGTATTTTCGGCGGGCCCCCGCCAGACCGCGCTCGATCGTCTGTCCAACGACGACGCCAATCCCAATTCGGTGTTCACGCGCACCTTCGCCAGGGAGCTGCTCCAGCCCGGCGAGAACCTCGTGCAGGTGGCGCAGCGCACCCGCCGTCTCGTCAGTGAGATGGCCGACACCGTCAAGCACAGGCAGGTGCCGGTCTATTTCGATCAGATGGTCGACGACGTCTTCCTGAGCGGCAACGCCAAGGACGCAGTTGCGCGTCCGGCCGATCCGCCGCAGCAGCTGGCGGCGCTGCCGCCGGTGTCAGTGCCGCGCCTGCCGAAGGAAGAGACCACCAACGCGCCGATCGCGAGCTTCTCGCGGCACAATGGCGGCTGGAGCGTGGTGTTCTCCTTCGCCGATCCGACGCTCGGCATTTCCTGGCGCATGGCGGGCAACGGCGATTTCCGCGAGACCGGCTTCATCGACACGCTCGATCCGCGCACCCGCAAGCGGATGCCGAACCCGTCGATCGAGCTGCCGCCGGATGCGCAGGCCGGCACGATCGAGGTCCGCTATGTCGATCAATCCGGCGACCTGCAGGGGCCGTTTCCGATCAGGTTCGATCCCGAGGCCGCGTTGATCCGCGACCAGCGCAAGATCCTCGACATGACCGCGACGAGCTGGCTGTCATTCCGCGAGTTCAACGGGCTGCTCGTCTACTACACGCACCTGGTGTCCTACCGCTGCGCGATCCGCGAAGTCCGCATTGGCATCGATACCGCCGTTCCCAACCAGGTGTTGAAGATGCCGGGGTGCGACATGCGCGACCCCAGCGCGATCAGCGCCGGCATGCCGCTCTACATGAAGCTCAATCCGGCCACGCAGTTCATCTCGGTGGAGCTGACCTATCGCGACGGCAGCGTGTCCGAGATCAAGAGTTTCCGCAGCGCGAACCGCAGCAACAACTGAGCGGTTGATATCGTCGGGCGACGCGAGCCCCGCTAAAGGCGGGGCTTCCTGAAGAAGTGCTTGATGGATTCGACGGCTTCGATCAGGGGCGGAGCCAGCGAAAAGAATGCGCCCATCGCGATCGAGATGATGACGTGACGGAGCAGGAGCTTCTCCTCCTGTTCCTCGAACGGATAGCTATTCTGGTCGATCCGCACCGGGGCAAGCGCGCCAGCGCCCTGCGGATTCGACTTCCGCGGCTTGCGCGGCGGGATCATGATCACAACGAAAAGCACGTTGATCAGGATCCAGATGCCCAGCAATATAAGGATCGTCCGCACTGCAATTTCCTGAAAGAAATCGAAATTTGTTGCAACGCTAACGGGCATTCACAGCTGCGGCAAATTAAACCTGCTTGCTGCACCGCACAGAAAACTTAAGTCGTAAATGAGGGTGGCTTTGAACCCGAGTTCCTCCGTACAAGTCCGGTGTTGTATCGTCGGCGGAGGGCCGGCCGGCATGATGCTCGGCTATCTCCTGGGACGCGCCGGCATCGACGTCGTGGTGCTTGAGAAGCATGCGGATTTCTTCCGCGACTTCCGCGGCGATACCGTGCATCCCTCGACGCTCCAGGTGATGGACGAGCTCGGCCTGATCGACGGTTTCCTGAAGCTGCCGCATCAGCGCTTGCAGACGATGGATGGACTGTTCGGCGGTACCCCGGTGCGTATCGCCGATCTCGGCCGGCTCCGCACCAAGTACCCCTTCATCGCCTTCATGCCGCAATGGGACTTCCTCAATTTCCTCCGCGAGGCCGGCCGGCGCTTTGCCTCGCTCAAGGTGATGATGAGCACGGAGGCGGTCGATCTGATCCGCCGCGGCGACACGATCGCCGGCGTGCGGGCGAGAACGCCGGACGGCATCATCGACATCGAAGCCGATCTCACCATTGCCTGCGACGGCCGGCATTCGACGGTGCGCGAGCGCGCGGGCCTCGACGTCGAGGAGATCGGCGCGCCGATGGACGTGCTGTGGTTTCGCGCCGGTCGCAAACCTGACGAGACGGAGAACGTGTTCGCGCGCGTCGAGCCCGGCAAGATGATGATCACCTTCGACCGGGGGGACTATTGGCAATGCGCCTATGTCATCGCCAAGGGACAGCATGATGCGGTGAAGGCGAGGGGATTGCTGGCGCTGCTCGACGACGTGGTGCGCATGGCGCCGATCCTCAAGAGTGGCATCAACGAGGTGAAGAGCTTCGACGACATCAAGCTGCTCACCGTCGCGATCAACCGCCTGACGCGCTGGACGCGCCCCGGCCTGCTTTGCATCGGCGACGCCGCGCACGCGATGTCGCCGGTCGGCGGCGTCGGCGTCAATCTCGCCGTGCAGGACGCGGTCGCGACCGCCAATCTGCTCGCGGACAAGCTCGCGCACGGCTGCCCGTCCGAGGACGAGCTCGACGCCGTACGGCGCCGCCGCCAGTTCCCGGTGAAGATGACGCAAGCGATGCAGGTGATCGTGCAGAACAACATCATCAGCGGCGCGCTGCAGGGCGGCGGCCAGCCGCTGAAGGTGCCGCTGATCGTGCGCCTGATCACCGCGCTGCCATGGCTCCAGGGCATTCCGGCGCGCATGATCGGGCTCGGCGTGCGGCCCGAGCACGTGCATTCGAAGGCTGCTCCGGCATCGTAGCGCGGCAATTCGGTAGGGATAATGTCACGTTAAATCGCGCTTCGCGCGTTGCGGACCTGCAACAGCGCAGACGGATTCAGGGGTCGCAACCTGCCAATCCGGCGTCTTAACTTTCTTGATTCAAATTTGAGTAAGAGTTGCGTGTGACCGTGCGCCCATCAAAGGACACGGGGTGTACCATGCGTAACAAGTTGATTGCCGCCTTCGCCTGCACGACCGCTCTGGTTTCGACCGGCGCTGCCTCCGCCGCCGATCTCGGTGCGCGCTACACGAAGGCGCCCGCTTACGTCGAGCCCCTGTTCAACTGGACCGGTTTCTATGTCGGCGGCCACATCGGCGGCGCGTGGACCAACGAGCAGTTCATCAACAACGGGATCGGCGCGCCGTTCGGCGACCTCGTCCCCGGTCAGGGCTATCGCCAGCGCGGCGCGGGCATCATGGGCGGCGCCCAGATCGGTTACAACTGGCAGGCCAACAACTACGTGTTCGGCATGGAAGGCACGATCTCCGGCCTCGACAACAAGGGCTCGTTCACGAACACCGCGTTCGGCGCTGGTGACGACGTGTTCTCCTGGCGTGCCAATGTGCTCGCGACCGTCGTCGGTCGCGCCGGCTTCGCGGTGCAGAACAACCTGTTCTACATCAAGGGCGGCTATGCCGGCGTGAACAACCGTCTCAGCGTCAGCGACACCGTTCCGAACCCGTCTACGGGCTCGGGCGGTCAGACCCACTGGGCCAACGGCTGGACCGTTGGCGCCGGCTGGGAGTACGGCATCACCCGCAACTGGATCGTTGGCCTCGAATACAATTACGCAGCCTTCGGCAGCCAGACCTATCAGCTCGGCGGCACCTCCGGCAACTACACCTTCGATGCCAAGCCGCGCGACATCCAGTGGGCCGTCGTGCGTGCGAGCTACAAGTTCGACGCGCCGGTCATCGCGCGCTACTGAGTCAACGGACGACCAAACAGCGACAAAAGACGATCACTGCCAAAATTCAAAAGCCCCGGCTTTGCCGGGGCTTCTTTTTTGCGTGCGAGCGGCCTCAGGCCATCACCGAGAATCCGCCGTCGACGGGGATCGCAGTGCCGGTGACGAAGTTCGACGCGGGCGAGGCGAGGAACACCGCGATGCCGGCGAAGTCGTCGATGTCGCCCCAACGCCCCGCAGGCGTGCGCGCCAGCACCCGCTCGTGCAATCCCGACACCTGCTGCCGCGCGCCGCGGGTGAGATCGGTGTCGATCCAGCCCGGCAGGATGGCGTTGACCTGGATGTTGTCGGGCGCCCAGGCATTGGCGCAGGCGCGCGTGTATTGCACGATGCCGCCCTTGCTCGCCGCATAGGCCGTCGCGAAGCTGGCGCCGAAGATCGACATCATCGAGCCGATGTTGATCACCTTGCCGTTGCCGGACGCCTTCAACGCCGGATAGGCCAGCTTCGAGCACACGAAGGCGCTGGTGAGGTTGGTGTCGATCACCTTGTTCCACTCGTCGAGCTCGAGCTCGTGCGGCGGCTTGCGGATGCTCATGCCGGCATTGTTGATGAGGATGTCGATGCGGCCGAGATCCCTGACGACGCGGTCGATCATGGAAGCGACCGCCGCCTTGTCGGTGACGTCGGTCGTGACGGCGATCGCCTTCACGCCGCGCGCCTTGAGGTCGGCGACGGCCGCGGCCGACTTGGTTTCGTTGCGTCCGACCACCGCGATATCGGCGCCGGCGTCGGCGAGACCGTGGGCCAGGCCGAGCCCGATGCCGCCATTGCCTCCTGTGACGATCGCGACCTTGCCGCGGAGATCGAACCGGTTGGATGTCATGCTTTTACTTCCTGGTTTCTTCTATTGGTTGCTCTGCCAGATCAGGACCAGGCCGAAGCCGGCCATGGCTGCGCCATAGCCGGCCCATTGCAGCTGGTTGACCATGAAGCTCGATCGCGGCCAGGCAATCGTGCCCGTGCCCTGTCCGATCCAGAGCAGCCCGACGGCGAGGGCAAACAGGCCTGCTACAAGCAGAAATCTGCGCATGCATTCCTCCCCATCGGTCTGATTCTGCCGCGGTCCACGGCACGAACGACCGCGCGGCCACGAAAACTTCGGGCCAGACTAGCCGTAGCTTCGGTTCGGACACAATGGCTGCGGAAGCAGGGCCGCAGGAAGCGCGGGCGGAAGCGATGGCGCTTCGTGATGCGCGGAGCAGGGCGACCACTGATGGACTGGGCTTTGCGATCAAGCTCAGCTCGCCTGCGCCTGCGATTCCCGCAAAGAAAAAGCCCCGGACATTGCCGGGGCTTTCCGATTATCTGAGACCAGGTCGGATCAGTACTTGGCGCCGCCCGAGCCACCCCAGTTGAAGCGGTAGACGAGCTCGCTGCGGACGCTGTGCTCACTGAACTTCTGGGCGGATTTGACAAGGAGGGCACCCGTCGCGAAATCGTTGATGGAGCTATTCTGGCGATCGAATTCCGAGTAGCGATACTCGGTCTTCCAGAACAGGCCGGGCAGGAAGCCGGTCAGCGCGTACTCATGGCCAGTACCGATGAACCAGCCGCTCTTGGTAAAGCCAGGCGAGGTAAACTGCGGGATCCCGGTGAGGCTCAAGGTCGTGTCCTTCCAGTGCGCCTGTGTGTAGCCGCCCGAAACATAGGCCAGCAACTGAGGTAGAATCAGGTAGCCGACGCGAGCGCCCACGGCCCACTGCCAATCCTGCTTCTGTTTGCCGGTGGCGAACGTGCCCAGGGTGGTGTCGCCGCGGACGTCCATGAAATCGTAGTCAGCGAAGGCGCCAACCACCCAGTTCTGGAACTGGTAGTCGCAACCGCCCTGCACGGTACCGAACCAGCCGCGTGCACCGTTCGTCTGGTTCGAGGTGAAGGCGGCACCCGTCACCGGATCGTAGACGTTGTTGTCGTTGTTGGTCATCGCGCCGCCACCGCCGGCGCCAACGTAGCAGCCGGTCCAGTTGACGACGGGCGCAACGGCGACCGGAGCCTTGGTGTAGGGGCGGGCAGCCAGATCAGCGGCGGAAGCCGTGCCCGTCGTCGCCGCAACCGCGGTCAGAGCCAGCAAAAACTTCTTCATGTCCAAATTCTCCAACCTTGGTCTGTTCGGCGCGAGCGCACAGAATTCCCGCGTCATCCGATGACCGATCTATAGACGGTTCCCTCCAAAAAGATGTTGCCGGTCAGAGACATACGACGTGGAACGCCTGGCCTCAGGCGACCCGTCTAGGCTTGCGCGACCCATTGGCGCGTCGTGCACCGCACGCAGCTTTCGACGAATCGAGCCGCGACCTCGGCAGACAAGTCGACACAACGAAAAAGCCCCGGGCGATGCCGGGGCTTTGACGTCTGAATTGAAGTTCAGATCAGATCAGTACTTCGCGACGACCGGACCGGTCCAGTTGAAGCGGTAGACCAGCGAGGTCGAGACCGTCTGGTTCCAGCTGTTGGCGCGGATGCTGTTGCCGACAGGGAGGTTGGTGACGTCGAACAGCTCGTTCTGGGTCTTCGCGTTGTAGAAGGCCGAGCGATATTCGGTCTTCATGAACCAACCGGGCGAAGAGATGCCGAAGATGTTCAGGCTGTTTTCCACGCCGCCGCCGATGAACCAGCCGTTGCGGTTGTAGCCGTTGAGATGGGCACCGACCGGAACGCCAGCCAAGTCGGTGAAGCTGGTGCGGCCGAAGTGGGCGCCCGAGTAACCGCCGTTGACGTAGGAGAGAACGTTCGGAGCGACGAGCCAGCCGAGGCGCACGCCGGCGGCCCACGAGTCTTCCAGCTTCTGGCTACCGGTGATGCCGTTGAGCGGATCCTGAACGGTGCCGCGGATGCTGCCGAACTGACCGTCGGCGAACACGCCGGCGACCCAGGTTCCGCTGAACTGCCAGTCGTAGCCGAGACCGACGGTGCCGAACCAGCCCGAACCGCCCTGGCGCTGCGTAATCGTCAGCGGCGTGCCGGTAACCGTATCCACAACGCTCTGGTCAGAGGCCGAGATGCCACCGCCGGCACCGCCGAAGATGTAGAAGCCGGTCCAGTTGGCGACGGGCGCCGGCATCGGGGCCTTCACGTAGGGGCGGGCCCCAAGGTCGGCAGCCGAGGCCGAACCGGTCATCGCCGCAACCGCGGTCAGAGCGAGCAAAATCTTCTTCATGATAAAATCCCCAACCTTGGTCTGTCGTAGCAGGCGCGAGCGCACTGAAGTCCGTGTGATCTGATGCCCGGACTATAGACGTTTCCCGCCGAAATGCTGTTGCCGGACAGGCACAGTTGGCCGAAAACGCCGCTCGGTGGTGATCTGGGGTCTGGCGACTGAGATTGAAAATAGCGACGTGATTTCAACGCATTAATCGGATCTCGAAATCACGAATTCCGTTAAGGTCTCATTAGCGAATTCGGCTTTGTCCGAAATGGAGGCGATCGTACCTCGGTCTTGGCTCCGTGAGTCGTTGGCCGAGTCGCCAGGCACGCGGCGGGAATCGAGGGTGCGCGGCGGCCTTGGCAGGATGGCCGGACATGATCCCCGGACATGGCCGGTGTCGTCCCCACAAAAAAGAGCCCCGGCTTCGCGCCGGGGCTCCGATGGACGGGCGGCGCCTGGCGCCGGCGGATCAGACGTCCAGCAATTCCTCGCTGGCGAACTCGGCCTTGTCCGAGATGAACGCGAAGCGCGCTTCGGCCTTGGTGCCCATCAACCGCTCCACCGAATCTGCGGTGGTGTCGCGGTCGTCGGCGAGCAGCACCACCTTGAGCAGCGTCCGCTTGCGCGGATCCATGGTGGTTTCCTTGAGCTGTGCCGGCATCATCTCGCCGAGACCTTTGAAGCGGTTCACCTCGACCTTGGCGTTGGCGTTGAACTCGCTCTTGAGCAGCGCTTCCTTGTGCTTGTCGTCGCGGGCGTAGACCGATTTCGAGCCGTGCGTGAGCTTGTAGAGCGGCGGCACCGCGAGGAAGAGGTGGCCCTCGTCGATCAGCGGTCGCATCTGCCGGTAGAAGAACGTGATCAAGAGCGAAGCGATGTGCGCGCCGTCGACGTCGGCGTCGGTCATGATGATGATGCGCTGGTAGCGCAGATCCTCTTCGCGATATTGCAGGAGCTGGCCGCAGCCGATCGCCTGCACGAGGTCGGAGAGCTGGGCGTTCGCCGTCAGCTTGTCCTTGCCGGCGGAGGCGACGTTGAGGATCTTGCCGCGCAGCGGCAGCACGGCCTGGGTCTTGCGATCGCGCGCCTGCTTGGCACTGCCGCCGGCCGAGTCGCCCTCGACGATGAAGAGCTCGGAGCCTTCGGTGCCGGCGTCGGTGCAATCGGCGAGCTTGCCGGGCAGGCGCAGTTTCTTGCCGGCGGTTTTGCGCGCGGTCTCTTTCTCCTGCCGCCGCCGCAGCCGTTCCTCGGCGCGGTCGACCACGAAGTCGAGCAGCCTGTTGGCCATGTTCGGATTGCCCGACAGCCAATGGTCGAACGGATCCTTCATCGCCTGTTCGACGATGCGCTGCGCCTCGGCCGTTGCGAGGCGGTCCTTGGTCTGGCCCTGGAATTCAGGCTCGCGCACGAACACCGACAGCATCACGGCTGCACCCACCATCACGTCTTCCGACGTGATGGACGAGGCCCGCTTGCCCTGGCCGACGCGTTCGGCGTGATCCTTCAGGCCGCGCAGAAGCGCGCTGCGCAGACCGGATTCGTGCGTACCGCCATCGGGCGTCGGCACGGTGTTGGTGTAGGACGACAGGAAGCCGTCGGCATCCGCGGTCCAGGCCACAGCCCATTCGCAGGCGCCATGCGCGCCGTTGCGGCCCGACTTGCCGGAGAAGATATCCGGATGCACCAGCGTGTCGGCGTGGATCGCCGCGGCCAGATAATCCTTGAGGCCGCCGGGAAAGTGGAACGTCGCTTCCGCCGGGACGTCCTCGACGCCCTTCAGCAGTTCGGGCGCGCAGTTCCAGCGGATCTCGACGCCGCCGAACAGATACGCCTTCGAGCGCGTCATCTTGAACAGGCGCTGCGGCTTGAACGCGGCCTTGGCGCCGAAAATGTCGGTGTCGGGCTTGAAGCGCACGCGCGTGCCGCGGCGGTTGTTGATCTTGCCGAGGTCCTCGAGCTTGCCCTTGGGGTGCCCGCGCTCGAACGTCATGCGGTAGAGTTTCTGGCTGCGCGCGACCTCGACTTCGAGCAGCGAGGAGAGGGCGTTCACCACGGAGATGCCGACGCCGTGCAGGCCGCCCGAGGTCTCATAGACCTTGGAGTCGAATTTGCCGCCCGAATGCAGCGTGCACATGATGACTTCGAGCGCCGACTTCTTCGGGAATTTTGGATGCGGATCGATCGGGATGCCGCGGCCGTTGTCGGTGACGGTCAGGAAACCATCCGCGGAGAGCTCGACGCCGATGAAGGTCGCATGTCCCGCCAGCGCCTCGTCCATCGAGTTGTCGATGACTTCGGCGAACAGGTGATGCAGCGCCTTCTCGTCGGTGCCGCCGATATACATGCCGGGCCGGCGGCGCACCGGTTCCAGGCCTTCGAGCACCTCGATGTCGGCCGCGGTGTAGTCGGCTTCTCCGCCGCTTGCGCGCGGCGCCGCCTTGGCGGCCGCGCGGGGCTTTGGCTCATCGCCGCCGAAAAAATCGTCTTTTGCTTTGGACTTCAACTGCTTGGACATATATCTTGATGCGCTTTGAGGGCCGCCTGAGCGGCGAATCGGTTAGGCCGACTATGCCACGGCTGGTCTTGAAAGGTTACCGCAGGGGCGGGCCGGGCGGTGTGGTTGGGAGCCAATCCCGGCAATTTTACGCCGCGGGCCCATCTATTCCCGGCAATTTGACGTCCCGGTCCGGCTTCAGCCGGGTTTTGTGACTTGATGTCACACAAGTCCTTGGCTTACCAGTCCTTTTCATCGAGCAGCACCTTGAGACAGGGCGGGAAGGCTAATCTGGAATGGAGCAGTATGCGCACGCCCTGGCCGATTTCGTGCGCGCTCACCAGGCCTGGGCAGCCCCCATCGTGTTCCTGCTCGCCTTCGGGGAGTCGCTCGCCTTCATCTCGCTGCTGATCCCGGCCTGGGGGGCGCTGGTTGCGATCGGTGCGCTGATCGGGGCCAGCGGCATCAGCTTCTATCCGGTCTGGATTGCCGGCGGCCTCGGAGCCGCGCTCGGCGACTGGGTCTCCTACTGGTTCGGCTACCGCTACAAGGAGCATGTTGCCCAGATGTGGCCGCTCTCGCGCTATCCGGAACTCCTGCCCAGGGGCGAGGCCTTCGTGCGGAGCTGGGGCGTGCCCAGCATCTTCATCGGCCGGTTCTTCGGTCCCTTGCGCGCCTCGGTACCGCTCGCCGCGGGCATTTTCGAAATGCCCTATTGGAGCTTCCAGGCCGCCAATTTCGTCTCGGCCCTGATCTGGTCGGCGGCGCTGCTGCTGTTCGGCGACGTGATCGCGAAGATCATGGAATGGATCTGGCGGGTGATCTGACGCCTGATCCTTGACGGGAACCGCAACTGGCCTTATAGCCGCGCGCCATGATCAACGCCGCGACCATCCTGTTCGCCCGTCGCCGCCGCCGCTCTTTAGCGGTTTGGGCGGTCGATCGCGTTTGAGATCATCGTCTTTGCCGCTGGATCCGATCCGCGGCATTCTCTCTCCTGTCAGCGCGATCTGATCCGGCGGCCCCCCAAGGAGGCCCAGCAGGAGACCACGATGTACACGCCACCGTTTTTCAAGCAGGACCGCGCCGCGAGCCTGAAATTCGCCGACGAGCGCGGCTTCGGCACCATGTGCGCCTTTGACGGCCACAAGCCGGTCGCCTCGCCGCTGCCGTTCTACCTGACCTACGCCGCCGACGGCACGCCGCAGGCCGCCTTTCATGTCGCCCGTCACAATCCGCTGCTAAAGCTTGCGGGCGGCGAGGCGGCCTGGCTGCTCGCGGTCAATGGCCCCGATGCCTATGTATCGCCGGACTGGTACGTCTCCCCGGATCAGGTGCCGACCTGGCTCTACCAGTCGGTGCATCTGAGCGGGCCGGTGCGGCTGTTGTCGGACGACGAGCTGGCGGTGCAGATCGACACGCTCAGTGACAAGTTCGAGAACTGGCTTCTGCCAAAGAAGCCGTGGACCTCGGGCAAGATGACGGCGGGCCGGCTGGAAGCGATGAAGAAGGGGATCGTGGGGCTGGTCATGATAGTTGAAGAGGTCGAAGGCAGCTTCAAGCTCAACCAGCACAAGTCCGACGCCGACTACGCGGCGATCGCCAATGCGCTCGGTGCGCAAGCTCACGCCGACGCCAGGGAAATCGCACAATTGATGCAGGACGTGAGGCCGGAAGCCTTCGCGAACGAAACCAATATGCTAGAAAGGAGCGCGCCATGAGCCTCGTTGACACCAAGCAAGCACCGACCACCGGCGCGGCCAAGAAGCCGGCCACCGTTTTCGTCGACGGCGGCTCCGGCACCACCGGCCTTGGCATCAACGAGCGGCTGAAGCTCCAGAACGACGTCGTCGTGAAGACGATCGCCGACGACAAGCGCAAGGACCCCGCGGCCAAGAAGGCGCTGATGGAGGAGGTGGATCTCGTCATCCTCTGCCTGCCCGACGATGCCGCCAAGGAAACGGTTGCGCTGGTCGACAGCATGGGCGCTGCGGGCCCGAAGGTGCTGGACGCCTCGACCGCCTACCGGGTCGCGCCTGACTGGGCCTACGGCTTTCCCGAGCTGACGCCGGAGCAGGCCGGCAAGATCAAGGCCGCCAGGAAGGTCTCCAATCCCGGCTGCTATCCGACCGGCGGCATTGCGTTGCTGCGGCCGATCGTCGATGCGGGCCTTTTGCCTCCTGACTATCCCATCACCGTCAACGCGGTGAGCGGCTATTCCGGCGGCGGCAAGTCGATGATCGCGAGTTTTGAAGACGGCAGCGCGCCGTCGTTCGAGCTCTACGGTCTCGGCTTCGAGCACAAGCATCTGCCAGAGCTGCAGCTCTATTCGAACCTGACGCGGCGGCCGATCTTCATCCCCTCGGTCGGCAACTACCGGCAGGGCATGCTGGTCTCGGTGCCGCTCCAGCTCGACACGCTGCCGGGCAAGCCCGGTGGTGCCGACCTGCAGGCCGCGCTGGCCAAGCGGTATGCCGGTTCAAAGTACGTTTCGGTGATGCCGCTTCAGAACGAGGCGTCAAAGGGCGGCCGGCTGGAGCCGGAAGCGCTCAATGAGACCAACATGCTCGAGCTCTACGTCTTCGCCAGCGACAAATATCACCAGGCGGTGCTGGTCGCCCGGCTCGACAATCTCGGCAAGGGCGCCTCGGGCGCAGCCGTGCAGAACATGCGGCTGATGTTGGGCTTGGCGGACGAGTAGGGCGGTCTCGTGCCCCGGACGCAGCGCAACGCCACTTGGCGGTGCGCTGCAGAGCTGGGACACGGGGGCTCAAAACACCTTGAAAATAGCCAGCGCCAGCACGGCCTGCGCCAGGAAGCCGACGGTGAAGGCCAGCGTGCGGAACACCGGGATCCCGAGCGCGTAGACGATCAGATGCGCGACGCGCGACCAGAAATAGACGGCGCAGGCGAGCACGGTCCATTTCGAGGAATAGTCGATCGCGTTCAGGATCAGGACCAGCGGGGCGAACAGCACGAGGTTCTCGACGGCGTTGTCGTGCGCGAACATCAACCGGTTTGCCCACTCGGCTTGAGGCTTGTCGCCGCGGGAGGGATTGGCCATCGCGCCGGTGAGACCACGAACCTGGCAGCGGTTGATGGTGTAGGGAATCCAGAGGATTCCGGTCAGGATCACCGTCAGTGTCAGCCAGAATAATTCGCGCGTCATAGTCCGTCCCCTCTGTGGTCGCTGTGTCGAGAGCGAGTCTATACGAAAGCGCGGCAGATTCCGCTATGCGCGAACCCTGACATAGCTGCCGGGCGCGTCCTCGATCGCCGGCAGGGCGTCGCTACCGACGGCGCGCGCGGGGACTTCCTCCGGATCGAGCCCGCCCAGCCATTGCCGCCAGTCCGGCCACCACGAGCCCTTGTGCTCGACCGCGCCTTTCATCCACTCGGCGACGTTGATGTCCTTGACGTTGTCGTTGGTCCAGTACTGGTACTTGTTCGAGGCCGGCGGGTTGACGACGCCGGCGATGTGGCCCGAGCCCGACAGCACGTACTTCACCGGGCCGCCGAAGAATTGCGAGCCGTACAGCACCGATTCCGCCGGCGCGATGTGGTCCTCGCGGGTGGCGAGGTTGTAGACGGGCACCTTGACCTTGGAGAGATCGAGCAGGGTGTTGTCGAGCACCATGGTGCCGGTGGAGAGCCGGTTCTCCAGATAGCAATTGCGCAGGTAATAGGAATGGTTCGACGCGGTCATGCGGGTTGCGTCGGAATTCCAGTGCAGCAGGTCGAACGCGCTCGGCTGCTGGCCCTTCAGATAATTGCTGACGACATAGGACCAGATCAAATCGTTGGAGCGCAGCATGTTGAAGGCCATCGCCATCTTCGAGCCCTCGAGCACGCCGGCGGCCTTCATGTCCTGCTCGAGCGCTGAGATCTGATCCTCGTCGACGAAGACCAGCAGATCACCCGCGTGGGTGAAGTCGACCTGCGCCGCGAAGAACGTCGCGGACGCCACGCGCTGGCGGCGCTTCTCGGCGAGCCAGGCCAGGGTGGTCGCGAGCATCGTGCCGCCGACGCAATAGCCGGCGGTATGCACCTTCATCTCCCCGGTGACCCTCTCGATCACGTCCATCGCCGTGAGGGGGCCTTCCTTCATGTAGTCTTCCCAGCTCTTGGTGCCGAGCCGCTTGTCGGGATTGACCCATGAGATCACGAACACGGTGATGCCCTGGTCGACGCACCACTTGATGTAGGATTTCTCCGGCTTGAGATCGAGGATGTAGAACTTGTTGATCCAGGGCGGCACGATCAGGAGCGGGGTGCGCAGCACCGTCTCCGTGGTCGGCGAATACTGGATCAGCTGCATCATCTCGTTCTGGTAGATCACCTTGCCCGGCGTCGTCGCCATGTTGACGCCGACCACGAGGTTGTCCGGGTTGGACTGGCGGATCTTCAGCATGCCCTTGCCGGCCGCGATGTCCTCGGCCAGCATCTTCAGGCCGCGCGCCAGGTTCTCGCCGCTGCTGGCGACCGTCTCGCGCAGCACTTCCGGATTGGTCAGCACGAAGTTCGATGGCGAGATCGCGTTGGTAAGCTGCTGCATGTAGAACTCCGCCTTGCGGCGGGTTTGCAGATCGAGACCATCGGCGTCGCGCACCAGCTCCTGCGCCCATTTGGTCGTGAGCAGATAAAGCTGCATCAGGAAATCGAAGAACTGGTTCGACTTCCATTCCGGATCGGCAAAGCGCTTGTCGCGCGGCGAGGGCGCGATCGCGGGCTGGGCGTCCTGCTGGCCTGCCATGCGGCGCGCCGCCGACCCCCAGAGGTCGAGATAGTCCTTCGCGAGCTTGGTCTGGAGATCGGAGGAGCGGGACGTATCCGACAGCCAGTATTCGGCGACCGAGGTGAAGGTCTTGACGACCTCGGCAAGCTCGGCCGGCGGGCGATCCTGCACCTCGCCGCTCTCGCGCGGCTTGAGGTAGGCGGCCAGCGCCTTGCCGCCGCTCTCCATCGCCCGCGCGACATTCATCGCGAAGGCTTCCGCATCGAACTTCGTCTCGGGTTTGGGCGTGTCGGTCGTGGCCATGCTCATGAGCAGAACAGTAACGAGTCATTCCGTATTCGTCACCGCGAAGCTCGCATCTTTGGCGTTAAACACTCTCGAAGATGTGTTGCAGTGCGACAAATTTTCTTGGTTCCGTCACAATCGAGCCGCACCGCTCGGTTTGGTGGTCCCGGGCTGTTTTCTCGCTCGCACCATTTGGGCAGCAATGGTTTGAGCTTGGGCGCGGGGTCGGGTAAGACTTGCCCGGGGCCGTGCTTTGGGACGAGTAGGGGATTTCCCAAGTGTTGGCGTTTAGGGACCTGCAAAAGTCGCTGCTGATCTGTGGCGCGCTGCTGAGCGTGGCGTTCGCGCTGGGCGGCTGCTCGAGTCAGCTCGCGGATATGACGCCCGCGGATGCGCAGGCGCATCCCAGGGAGCCGGGCAGCTATCTGCCGGTGCATGATCTGCCGCCGGATCGTGACCAGGCGGTGATCCCGCCGGACCAGCGCGCCAAGATCGAGGCCGAGCTTGCCGCGGCGCGCGATCGCCAGGCCGTTGCCGCCAAGGATGCGAAGTAAAGGGCGCCAAATCAGGCGCAGGTAAGCGCTGGCGCCCTCGTCTTGCCGTGCTAAAAGACTTGGGTTCAGCCGAGAGTCAGGGCGAACGACTTCAGCCTCTATCGTCGAGAATTGCTCCAAGTATTTGATTTTGAGTAATTTTCGAGAGGGGCTGGGCGCGTTTCCGAACGGCCGTCTTGGCCTGTCGATTCTGTCCTGACCGGTTGCCCGGAGCCCAGAGAGCCATGGAAGAGTTTTACCGCATCCGCCGCCTTCCGCCTTACGTGTTCGAGCAGGTCAACCGGGCCAAGGCGGCCGCGCGGAATGCCGGCGCCGACATCATCGACCTCGGCATGGGCAATCCGGACCTGCCGGCGCCGCCGCATGTGCTCGAGAAACTGAAAGAGACGCTCGGCAAGCCGCGCACCGACCGCTACTCGGCCTCCCGCGGCATCCCCGGCCTGCGCCGGGCCCAGGCCGCCTATTACGACCGCCGTTTCGGTGTGAAGCTCAATCCCGACACCCAAGTGGTGGCGACGCTCGGCTCCAAGGAGGGCTTTGCCAACGTGGCGCAGGCGATCACGGCGCCCGGCGACGTCATCCTCTGCCCGAACCCGAGCTACCCGATTCACGCCTTCGGCTTCCTGATGGCGGGCGGGGTGATCCGCTCGGTGCCCTCGGAGCCGACGCCGCAATTCTTCGAGGCGGTGGAGCGGGCGATCGTGCATTCGATCCCCAAGCCGCTGGCGCTCGTCGTCTGCTATCCCTCGAATCCGACCGCCTATGTGGCGAGCCTCGACTTCTACAAGGACCTCGTCGCCTTCGCGAAGAAGCACGAGATTCTCATCCTGTCCGATCTCGCTTACGCCGAGGTCTATTTCGACGAGAACAACCCGCCGCCCTCGGTGCTCCAGGTGCCCGGAGCGATGGACGTCACCGTCGAGTTCACCTCGATGTCGAAGACCTATTCGATGGCCGGCTGGCGCATGGGCTTCGCGGTCGGCAACGAGCGGGTGATCGCGGCACTCGCCCGCGTCAAATCCTATCTCGACTACGGCGCGTTCACGCCGGTGCAGGTCGCCGCCACCGCTGCGCTGAACGGCCCGGACGATTGCATCAAGGAGATGCGCGACACCTATCGCAAGCGGCGCGATGCGCTGGTGGAATCGTTCGGCCGTGCCGGCTGGGAGATTCCGCCGCCGGAGGCCTCGATGTTCGCCTGGGTACCGCTGCCGGAGGCCTTCCGCAGCGTCGGCAGCATGCAGTTCGCCACCCTGATGGTGGAGAAATCCGGCGTCGCGGTCTCGCCCGGCGTCGGCTTCGGCGAGCATGGTGAAGGATATGTCCGCATCGCCATGGTGGAAAACGAGCAACGGATCAGGCAGGCCGCGCGCGGCGTGCGCCGCTTCCTTGAAAGCGGCATCGAAACGTTGCACAACGTCGTTCCGCTCGCCAATCGGCGTTAAGTTCTCTTCTGCAGGTTTTCTGAAGCATCATGGTCGCACCCCTGAAAGTGGGCATAGCGGGGCTCGGCACCGTGGGCGCCGAAGTTGTCCGTTTGATTGAAGCGCAAGCCCGCGTGCTTGCCGGCCGCAGCGGCCGCGGCATCCGCGTCGTCGCGGTGACCGCGCGCTCGAAGGCCAAGAAGCGCAGCGTCGATCTGCGCGGCGTCGAATGGGTGAAGGACCCGATGGCGCTGGCCATGCATCCCGGCATCGATTGCTTCGTCGAGCTGATGGGCGGCGCCGGCGATCCCGCGCTGTCGGCAGTGGAAGCCGCGCTGAACGCCGGCAAGTCGGTCGTCACGGCGAACAAGGCCTTGCTCGCCAAGCACGGGATCAAACTGGCAAAGGCCGCCGAAAAGCACGGCGGCGCGCTGAATTTCGAGGCAGCCGTCGGCGCCGCGATCCCCGTCATCAAGACGTTACGCGAAGGTCTCGCCGGAACCGGCATCAACCGCGTCTACGGCATCCTCAACGGCACCTGCAATTACATCCTGACGCGGATGGAGCAGGAGGGCCTGTCCTTCGCCGAATGTCTGAAGGATGCGCAGCGGCTCGGCTACGCCGAGGCCAATCCGTCCTTCGATGTCGATGGCCACGACACCGCGCAAAAGCTCGCCATTCTCGCCAGCCTCGCTTTCGGCACAAAAGTTGCTCAAAGCGCGGTGTATGTCGAAGGTATCTCCTCCATCGCGCCGGAAGATCTGCGCGCGGCCGCCGATCTCGGTTACCGCGTCAAGCTGCTCGGCGTTGCGGTTCGCACCGCCAAGGGCATCGAGCAGCGCGTGCACCCGACCATGGTTCCAAAGTCCTCCTCGATCGCGCAGGTGATGGGTGTCACCAATGCGGTCACGATCGATGGCGAGGGCATTCCGCCGATCACGCTGGTCGGCCCCGGTGCCGGGGGAGCAGCGACCGCATCCGCCGTCGTCGCCGATATCGCCGATGTTGCGCGTGGCATCCGCGCCAATCCGTTCGGCCGGCCGATTGCGCAGCTCCGCGAAACCAAGAAGGCGCCGATGGAGCGACACGAGGGCGGCTATTACATCCGCCTGCTGGCGCGCGATTTCCCGGGCACCGCGGCTGCGATCGCGACCCGGCTTGCGGAACAGAAGATTTCGATCGAATCGATCGTGCAGCGTCATCCCAATGGCGGCGCTGCGCCCGCGGACGGCAAGGCGGTCCCCGTGCCCGTCATCTTGATCACCTATGCAACGCATGAGGACGCGGTGCGCCGCGCGCTCGCTGCCGTGCAGAAGGACAAGGTGATCAGCGGACGGCCGCAGGTCATACGAATCGAGAAGAACTGACACGGTTCGAACGAACTGTGGGTGTTACGAGTTGATGCGGACGGAGATTTCCGTCCCAAACGTTTCGAAGGAGTGAGCCGATGTCGACCCATATTTCAGTCCCGCCGCACGCGTTGCTCGAGCGCATCCTGACGCTGGAGATCGTGCGGGTGACAGAGCGGGCGGCAGTGTCGTCGGCGCGGTTGCGCGGGCACGGCAATGAAAAGGCCGCCGACCAGGCCGCGGTGGACGCGATGCGGCGCGAGCTCAACAAGCTGCCGATCGAGGGCACGATCGTGATCGGCGAAGGCGAGCGCGACGAGGCGCCGATGCTCTTCATCGGCGAGAAGGTCGGCATGAATGCCGGCCCGCAGGTCGATATCGCCGTCGATCCGCTCGAAGGCACCACGCTGTGCGCCAAGAACATGCCGGGTTCGATCGCCACCATGGCGATGGCCGACGGCGGCACGCTGCTGCATGCCCCCGACGTCTACATGCAGAAGCTTGCGATCGGGCCGGGCTACGACAAGGGCGTCGTCGATCTCGATGCGAGCCCTGCCGACAACGTCCGCCGCCTCGCCAAGGCCAAGGGTGTCCAGCCTGACGGCATCACCGTTCTCGTGCTCGATCGTCCGCGTCATGCCAGCATCATCGAGAGCGTGCGCTCGACCGGAGCCGCCGTGCGCCTCATCACCGACGGCGACGTCGCCGGCGTGATCCACTGCGCCGACCCCGACAACACCGGCGTCGACATGTATCTCGGCACCGGCGGTGCGCCGGAAGGCGTGCTCGCGGCCGTGGCGCTGCGCTGCATCGGCGGCCAGATGCAGTGCCGCCTGATCCTCGATTCCGACGAGAAGCGCGAGCGCGCCGCCAAGATGGGCGTCAACGATCCCAAGATGATCTACGGCATCGAGGACATGGCGCGCGGCGATTGCCTGTTCGCGGCCACCGGCGTCACCACGGGCTCGCTGCTCTCGGGCGTCAAGTTCCGCAAGGACGGCGTGATCGAGACCGAGACGGTCGTGATGCGCTCCGTCACCGGCACCGTGCGCTACATCAAGGCCGAGCATCGCGAGCTCGCGAAGTTCCACCTGGACTAAGTCACGACACGCGACCCTCATTCCGGGCCTGCGCTTCGCGGCGCATCCCGGAATGACCAAGAACAAGCAAGATTCAGGGAAGCGCCCATGTCCGATCTCTCCGCCGTCAAAGCCCTCGTCTTCGACGTGTTCGGCACGGTCGTGGACTGGCGCACCAGCCTCATCACCGACTTCATGTGGTGGGCGAGGGGCCGCGGCATCAGCGCCGATTGGACCGCTCTGGTCGACGGCTGGCGCGGCATGTACATGGCCTCGATGGACGACGTGCGCCAGCATCCCGAGCGCGGCTACGTCATGTTAGATGATCTGCATCGCCGCTCGCTGGAAAAGCTGGTCGAGGAGTTTGCGATCAAGGGCTTGACCGAATCCGATCTCGATCATCTCACCAAGGGCTGGCATCGCCTCAATCCCTGGCCCGACAGCGTCGCCGGCCTGGCGCGGCTGAAAACAAAATTCGTGATCTCGCCACTGTCGAACGGCAACGTCGCGCTGCTCACCAACATGGCGAAGTTCGCAGGTCTGCCGTGGGACCTCATCATGTCGGCCGAGCTGTTCGAGCACTACAAGCCCGATCCGGAAACCTATCTCGGCGCCGCGCGGCTGCTCTGCCTCAAGCCGGAAGAGGTGATGATGGTCGCCGCCCACAACGGCGATCTCGCGGCTGCGCAAAAGAACGGTCTCAAGACCGCGTTCGTGGCGCGGCCGACCGAATACGGCCCGCATCAGAAGGTCGACTTCGAGGCGACCGGCAATTGGGACATCGTCGCCAAGGATTTTGGCGGCGTCGCCGACAAGCTCGGCTGCTGACAGCGCGCTGCTACCGCGACTCGGCGGGCGCCGCAGTCAGCACGGCCCTGCGCTCGTGAATGAGGTTCTCGAGGCGGTGGGCCGCCACGTTGAGGGTGGTAGCATCCAGCGCGTTGTCGTCGCCGTCCAATCTCGCGCGCTGGTTACGCAACACATTGTCGATCTGGTCTTCGATCGCCAGCAAATCGGCTTCGTTCTTGGCCTCGCGGATCTGTCGGCCGAGCGCGTACAGAGAGTCCAGTGCCGGTTCGCGCGGCTTGCGTTCGTCCGACCTGAGAAACCGCCACAGCGCCGCCGCGATCGATGCAAGCGCGCCCAGCGCCATCGGCGCCAGAAAAATCACGTTGCTCCACTTGTCGAGGAAGCCTACCTGGCTGCCATTGTAGAACTCGGCGGCGCCGGCATGGACCGGGAGATATGCGCCGGCATCGGTATCGGGCGCCTTGAACTGGGCGAGGACCGGCCATTCCGACAGGATGTCCCTGCGCGCGGCAGTGATGGCCTGCGTGAAGCTGGCGACCACGTCGTTGTCGAGGCTCTTCTTGGCGACCACATAGAAGGCGACGCGCAAGCTTGTGACGTCGTCCGCGGGAACAGGCGGGGACCCGCGCAGCGTTCCCTTGGGGATGTCGAAGCTCTCATAGGCGCGCTCCTTCTCCGCAATCGCGCCTGCATTTTCGATCGGGATCAGAACCGGCGCGGTCTTGGCAGTCTGTGAGAACAGGCCGCGCAGCAGCGACAGATACCGCTCGCTGAGCGGCATGACGAAAAGCACCGTGCGCACCTCCTTCGCGTCCAGCGCGCGGCGAACGTCGTCCATCGCGATGTTCTTGAAGACGACATTGGCGCGGCCAAGGTCGTAGGCGCTGGTGAGGACGCGGACCACCTTCTGGTTCGTCTCGCCGGCGACAACCCCTACCGTCGTGCGTTTCAGGCCGGCGATATCCGAGATCGCCGATCCCGGCGGAGCCACCAGCAGGGCGACGGCTTCGGTGAGCACGACGATCGCTTGCGCTTGAGAGAGATCGCCGACATCTCCGCGCACCACGGCGAGGTCGGTCTTGCCCGACGAGAACGCCGCGGCGGATTCGATGGGCCCGCTGGTCTCGACCAGCTTGAGGCGCACTGGCGCGTTGTTGACGGCCAGCCTGCTCGCGAGCGCCGAGACGATCCTGGGAGCGTCGCCATCCAGGGATCCGACTGCGATCGACAGTGTCACCGGTCGGATGTACCAGCGATAGGCAGCGAGGCTCGCGCCGGCGGCGAGCGCTACGATCACGATCACCACCACGAAGCGGAGCCAGCCCGGCAGCCTGGCGGCATCAATCCCGATTTTCGAGAGATCGTCCATGACACGGCTCGCTCGGGTTTCCGTGGGCCAGCATTGTTGCCGCGAGCGGTCGGATGTTGATTTGCGTCAAGCAACGCTCGGGCTCCCTCGAACCTGTTTGGTCCGACTCCGGGGTTGCGAAGGGCCAGAATATTATGAGGCTTGCGCCTCTTCGGTTGCGCAGAACGTCGCGATCGCAAGGTCGATCCGCCTGTCCAGCACGCGGCGATTGAGCTTGAATCCGGTGTCGGTCAGCAGCCTGAAATGATCGTGGCCGAACACCATGCCGAATAGCATTTCGGCGATGAGGCGCAGCGGCACGCCCTCGAAGCGGGGCTCCAGGCGAACCGTCTTGAGCAGGTCGACGATATGGTCCGTACCGGACTCCATGATGACCTCGGCGAACATGCGCCCCAGCGCGGGTGAGGCCTGACGTTCACCGATGATCAGGCGCTGCAGCGCGATCTCACTGGGCGATAGCGCCACGTCTGCGGCCTCCCGGAGCATGTTGCGAAGCCGGGTCGCCGGTGAGCCTTCCGAAGGAGCGTCCGCGTAGTCGGCCTGGGGCAGGCTGCTCAGCAGCATGGCGCGGAACAGTTCGGTCTTGCTCTCGAACAATTTGTAGAGCGTCTTCTTCGACATCCCCGCGGCGCCGGCGATGTCGTCCATCGTCGTCGCGGCGAAGCCTTTGCTGGTGAAGGTGTCCTTCGCCACCGCCATCAATTGCGTCATGCGCGCGTCCGGGGCGGGCAGGTCGTTGCTCTGCCGGTCCCGTGCCGAAGGGGGACTGCCGTCGCTGCGCTGACTGCCGGGATTCCTCGCCATGTCGAACCTGCCTCGCATGTAAGCAGCCTTCACGACTGCTTGAACGCAACCATGCGGGCAGCCTAGCACTTGACTTCGGGGATGGAAACTACAAAGTTTCCTGATGGAAACTGATTAGTTTCCAAATGTTTCCGTGCGCGTTCCCCGTCGAGGGACCGCAATCTCACCCATGGATCGTCATCATGCGCCCCCCGATCGCCCGTGCTGTTCCGTTGATTGCCCTGCTGCTTGCAGCTTGCGGGGACCAGAGCCAGCAAGCGGCATTCCCACAGATGGTGCCGGAGGTCGGCATCGTGACCTTAAAGCCGCAGGAAGCCAAGATTTCGACGGTCCTGCCGGGCCGCGTCGTCGCCTACCAGGTTTCCGAGGTCCGGCCGCAGGTCACGGGCATCCTGCTCAAGCGCGACTTCGTGGAGGGCGCCGAGGTGAGGGAGGGCGACCTGCTCTATGAGATCGATCCGGTGCAGTACAAGGCCGGTCTGGCGAGCGCCGAGGCTGCGGTGCAGAGGTCCGAGGCAACGCTCGTCAGCGTCAAGCTGAAGGCCGCCCGCAAGACCCAGCTCCTGCAAACCAACGCCGCCAGCCAGCAGGACGTCGACGATGCCGTTGCCGCCTACAAGCAGGGCGAGGCCGACCTGAAGGCCGCCGAAGCGAACCGCGACACCGCCACGATCTCGCTGGACCGCACCAAGGTCACCGCGTCGATCTCGGGCCGGATCGGCAAGTCGAGCATCACGCCCGGCGCGCTGGTCACCGCCAGCCAGGCGACCGCGATGACGACGATCCAGCAGCTCGACCCCGTCTATGTCGATCTCGACCAGTCGACCTCCGAGATGGAGCGCCTGCGAAACCAGATCGCCGGCGGCCAGCTTAAGCGCCCGGCGGAGGGCGTGCAGGTCGAACTGCTGATGGAGAGCGGCAAGGCCTACGGCCACAAGGGCAAGTACGGCTTCACCGATGCCAGCGTCAACGAGAGCACCGGCTCGGTCTCCTCGCGCGCGATCTTCGCCAATCCCGAGCGCGCGCTGCTGCCCGGCATGTATGTGCGCGCGCGCGTCGTCGCCGGCGTCGATCCGGCGGCGATCCTGGTGCCGCAGCGGGCGGTCTCGCGCAATCCGCTGGGGCAGGCGGTGGCGATGTTCGTCGACAAGGACGGCAAGGTCGAGCAGCGCACACTGGATCTCGGCGAGGACATCGACGGCAACTGGCTGGTCCGCGCCGGCGCCAAGGCGGGCGACCGCCTGATCGTCGAGGGCACGCAGAAGGCGCGCCCCGGCGCACCGGTCAAGACCGTCGAGGTCGCGGTCGATCCGGCAACCGGCCTGACCGTGAACCCGACGCGGCAGGCCGACGCGCGGCCCGCACCCGCCGCAACCGAGCAGTAACCGCCATGTCGCACTTCTTCATCAAGCGGCCGATCTTCGCCTGGGTCATCGCCATCCTGATCATGCTGGGCGGCGTGCTCGCCATCATGCGCCTGCCGATCGCGCAATATCCGCAGATCGCGCCGACCGTCGTCACCATCACCGCGACCTATCCCGGCGCCAACGCCGAGACCGCGGAAAACTCGGTGACCAAGGTCATCGAGCAGAACATGACCGGGCTCGACTATCTCCAGTACATGTCGTCGTCGAGCACCTCGACCGGCCAGGTGCAGATCTCGCTGACCTTCACCAACGAGGCCGACGCCGACATCGCCCAGGTGCAGGTGCAGAACAAGCTCCAGCTCGCGACCCCGCTGCTGCCGCAGGTCGTGCAGCAGCAGGGCATCAAGGTCGTGAAGTCGTCGGCGAGCTTCCTGATGGTGCTCGGCTTCGTCTCCGAGGACGGCCGGCTCGCCGCCAGCGACATCGCCGACTACGTGGCGTCCTCGGTCAACGATCCCATCAGCCGGGTCGCCGGCGTCGGCCAGGTGACGCTGTTCGGCGCCGAATACGCCATGCGCATCTGGCTCGATCCCGACAAGCTGGCGAAGTACAATCTGATGCCCGGCGACGTGATCGCGGCGATCCAGACCCAGAACACGCAGGTCACGGCCGGCCAGCTCGGCGGACTGCCGTCCGTCGGCGGCCAGCAGCTCAATGCCACCATCACCTCGCAGAGCCGCTTGCAGACCGTCGAGCAGTTCAAGGACATCATCCTGCGCACCGCGACGACTGGCCAGACCGTGCGCATCGGCGACGTCGCGCGTATCGAGCTCGGTTCGAAGTCCTATGATTCAGCGGCGCGCTACAACGGCAAGCCGGCCGCGGGCATGGGCATCAGCCTTGCGACCGGTGCCAATGCGGTCGCAACCTCGGAAGCGGTGAAGGCGCGCGTTGCCCAGCTCAGTGCCACCATGCCGGAGGGGCTTCGCGTCGTCTATCCCTACGACACCACGCCCTTCGTCAAGCTGTCGATCGAGAAGGTGATCCACACGCTGTTCGAGGCGATCGTGCTCGTGTTCGTCGTGATGTTCGTGTTCCTGCAGAGCTGGCGGGCCACCCTCATTCCGACCATCGCGGTGCCGGTGGTGCTGCTCGGCACGTTCGGCGTGCTGTCGCTTGCCGGCTATTCCATCAACACCTTGACGATGTTCGCGATGGTGCTGGCGATCGGCCTCCTGGTCGACGATGCGATCGTCGTGGTCGAGAATGTCGAGCGACTGATGGTCGAGGAGCATCTCGGTCCGCGCGAGGCGACCGAGAAATCCATGCGCGAGATCACGGGCGCGCTGGTCGGCATCGGCGTCGTGCTCTCGGCCGTGTTCATCCCGATGGCGTTCTTCAACGGCTCGGTCGGCATCATCTACCGGCAGTTCGCGCTCACCATCGTCACGGCCATGGTGCTCTCGGTGCTGGTGGCGCTGATCCTGACGCCGGCTTTGTGCGTCACGATCCTGCGGCCGCCGAAAGATCATGGCACGCAGCGCGGCTTCTTCGGCCTGTTCAACCGCGGTTTTGACCGCATGGCCGACGGCTATCAGCGCACCGCGGGCGGCGCGATCAGGCGCGTCGCCGTCGTCATCATCGCCTTCGTGGCGATCGTTGCCGGCATGGTTGTCCTGTTCCAGCGGCTGCCGAGCTCGTTCCTGCCCGAAGAGGACCAGGGCACGATCATGACCCTGATCCAGCTTCCTGTCGGCGCGACCTCGGCACGCACGCTCGACGTGATCAAGCAGGTCGAGCACCAATATCTCGACAACGAGAAGGATGCGGTGGAGGGCGTGTTCGCGGTCAGCGGCTTCAGCTTCGCCGGGCAGGGCCAGAATGTCGGTCTTGCCTTCGTCAGCCTGAAGCCGTTCGACGAGCGCAAGCATCCGGGGACCTCGGCGCAGGCCGTGGTCGGCCGCGCCATGGGCGCATTCGCGAAGATCCGCGACGCCATGGTGTTCGCGGTCCTGCCGCCCTCGATTCCCGGCTTCGGCAATGCCGGCGGCTTCGACCTCTATCTCCAGGACACCGGCGGCAACGGTCACGAGGCACTGATCCAGGCCCGCAACCAGCTGCTCGGCCAGCTCGCGGCGGACAGGCGCGTGGCGCAGGCGCGGCCGAACGGCCAGGATGATACGCCGCAATTCAACCTCGACGTCGATCAGGCCAAGGCCACCGCGCTCGGCGTGAACCTCAGCGATCTCAACACCACGCTGTCGGCGGCCTGGGGCGGCGCCTATGTCAACGACTTCATCGATCGCGGCCGCGTCAAGCAGGTCTATGTGCAGAGCGATGCGCCGTTCCGCATGGATACCAGCGACATCGGCCGCTGGTACGTGCGCAACGCCACCGGCTCGATGGTGCCGTTCTCGGCTGTCGCGACCGATCGCTGGAGCTTCGGCTCGCCGCGCCTCGAGCGCTACAACGGCGTTGCCGCCGTCGAGCTCCAGGGGCAGGCGGGGCCGGGTATCAGCTCGGGCGTCGCCATGCAGGCGGTGGAGGAGCAGATGGCCAAGCTGCCCAAGGGCTACGGCCACGAATGGACCGGATTGTCGTTCCAGGAGCGGCTCACCGGCAGCCAGACGCTGTATCTCTATTCGATCTCGCTGCTGATCGTCTTCCTCAGCCTCGCCGCGCTCTATGAGAGCTGGTCGGTCCCGTTCGCGGTGATGCTGACGGTGCCGATCGGCGTGCTCGGCGCGCTGCTCGCCGCGACGTTGTTCGGCCAGGCCAACGACGTCTATTTCCAGGTCGGCCTGCTCACCACGATCGGTCTCGCCTCGAAGAACGCGATTCTGATCGTCGAGTTTGCGCTGGAGCAGATCGCGGCCGGCCGCAGCCTCGTCGACGCCACGCTGCACGCCGCGCGTCAGCGGCTCCGCCCGATCCTGATGACCTCGCTCGCCTTCATCCTCGGCGTGCTGCCGCTGGCGGTGGCGACCGGCGCGGGCTCGGCCAGCCAGAACGCGGTCGGCATTGGCGTTGCCGGCGGCATGATCGCGGCGACCGTGCTCGGCATCTTCTTCGTCCCCGCGCTGTTCGTTCTGGTCCGACGGATATTTCCTGGGAAGCGGGCGGACGCAGCCGCTGGTGTGGTTGCGGAGCCCGCGGAATAGGGCACGCCGATGGTCCGGACGGCACGCGCCGCCCGGACCTGATCTTGAGAACCTACAGAGTCATCTGCATCGGTTCGGGATAATAGTGGAAGCCGTCACCGGCCTTGGCGACGTGGCCGTAGCCCGGCCAGGCAAAGTGATAGGACATCACCGGCGTCTTGTTCGCCGCAAGCATGGTCAGCAGCTTGACGCGCGATTCCGCCGCCTGCTTGGGGTCGCTGTCGTAGGAGAACTCCATCCGCGGCCGCTCCAGCAGCAGCACCGAATGGTGCGAGAGATCGCCGAGGAAGGCAAAGGACTTGCCGGCCGACGAGACCATGAAGATGGTGTGGCCGACAGTATGACCCGGCGCCGCGATCGCCTGCACGCCGGGCAGGAATTCCTGACCGTCCTTGAAGAACACGATGCGGTCGCGGACCGGCAGCAGGTTCTTGCGGGCGTGAACGACGAAGTCCTTGGCCGGGCTGCCGAGCTTGCCCTCGTCGGTCCAGAAGTCGAAATCGGTCTGGGAGATGTAGATCTGGGCGTTCGGGAACAAGGGCTTGTTGTTGGCATCCACGATGCCGCCGATGTGGTCGATATGGGCATGCGAGCAGACCACGGCATCGATGTCCTCCGGCTTGATGCCGGCTTCCGCCATGCTCTTCTGCTGCCGGCCGGTGGTGGCGCCGAACATCTTGGATGAGCCCATGCCGGTATCGAACAGGATCAGCTTGTCGCCGGTGTTCACGATCGGGGAATTTTGTTCGAGCACGACATTGTCCGGCGACAGGAAATTGTCCGCCAGCATCTTCTTCACGTCTTCCTTGGGAACGCCGGTGAACGTCCCGGAGGGATCACCAAGGGGTAGCGGCCCGTCGGAGACGACGGTCACCTCGGCATCGCCGAGAACGAAGCGGTGCCAGTAGGGCGTCTGGGTGCCGAGCTTGGGAGCCCGCGCCAGCGCGCTGCTGCCGAACATTGCGCTGGCACCGAGGCCAGCTCCGAGTGTGAGAAGGGAGCGACGTGAGACATCGATTGTCATGCGTTCCTCGCTTTTGTCTTTTGTTTTGCGCGATTGTTCGCGCGTTGCGTCCGGCCTGACCGGCCACGTGGCCGCAGGTCGGCAGGCAAGGATGCTGCGCTCGCCGCGACAGGCTAGCAAGTGGAATTACTGGTCAGATGCACGTGCAGCGGGAACGTGCCGCGGAACGGGAAGGCCGCGTGTGGACGCTGCTGATCAGGACGACACGAATTGCGCCTTACGCAATTTTCAGCGCGACGTCGCTTCCCTCGGTCTCGGCAAAGCCAGCCTGCAGGACTTCCTCGCGCTTGTGGCGGAGATGCGCACGCAGGATGTGGGCGAGGCCGACGCCGTCGCGGCGCTGGAGTGCGTTCAGGATTGCGTCATGCTCCTTCACGGCGAGCGCCCAGCGCTGCGGCGTCATCGGCGTGACGTAGCGCGCGCGGCGGATGCGCGCGGTCACCGACGTGTAGAGCCCCGTGAGCGCGGGGTTTCCGGCCGCAGTGACGATGGCTTCGTGAATGGCGCGGTTGCCGCGATAGTACTGGATCAGATCGCCCTCGCGATAATGCTGCACCATCGCCGCGTGCGCGGCCGCGATCTCGTCGAGCTCGGCGTCGCTGATGCGTTCGCAGGCGAGCTCGCCGGCGAGGGCCTCGAGGCCCTGGCAGACCTCGAACAGGTCGCGCATGTCCTTGTCGGTCAGCTTCGCCGCGCGCGAGCCGCGATGCGGCAGCAGTTGCACCAGGCCTTCGGCGGCCAGCACCTTGAGCGCCTCGCGCAGTGGCGTGCGCGAGATCTCGAGCCGCTCGCACAGCTCGCGCTCCGGAATCCGCGCGCCGGGCGGGATTTCGCCATCGAGCAGGATGGTGCGGATGCGGCTGACAACGTCTTCGTGGAGCATGGGGCGCTCTCAAGTTTGAATTCAAAAACGAGGATATGAGGTATTATTTCCAAGTTCCAGCTTGATATTCCCAAATTTTGAATTCAAAAATGTAAAAAACAAAGGGGCAAGAGGAAATGGACCTACAAGCAGAGGCAGAAGACCTCGTTTTCGAGCGCCAGGACGGCATCGGGCGGATCACCTTCAACCGCCCGCAGGCCCGCAACGCCTTCACCTTCGCGATGTACGAACGGCTCGCCGCGATCTGCGAGGAGGCCAACCGCGACCCCACGCTCAAGGTGCTGGTGCTGCGCGGAGCCGGCGACAAGGCCTTTGCCTCCGGCACCGACATCAGCCAGTTTCGCGCGTTCGAGACGCCGCAGGACGCGGTCGACTACGAGGACCGTATCGATCGGGTCCTGACCACGATCGAGCAGTGCCGCGTACCCACGATCGCGGCGATCAACGGGTTCTGCACGGGCGGCGGCGCGGGAATCGCCGCGGCCTGCGACCTGCGCATCGGCACGAAAAGCGCGAAAATCGGATTCCCGATCGCCCGGACACTCGGCAATTGCCTGTCGATGTCCAATGTCAGCCGCCTCACGGCGCTCATCGGCGCCGCGCGAGTCAAGGATATGATCTTCACCGCGCGCCTGGTCGATGCCACGGAGGCCGCCAGCGTCGGGCTGCTCGGCGAGGTCGTCGATGACATTGCGGCGCTGGACAAGCGCGCCGACGAGGTTGCCCGGCTGCTCGCCAGTCATGCGCCGCTGACGCTGACTGCGACCAAGCAGGCGGTGGCCCGCCTGCAACGACGGCTGACGCGGGACGAAGGCGAAGACCTCATCCTGATGTGCTACACGAGCCAGGATTTTCGCGAAGGGCTCGATGCTTTCCTCACCAAGCGCGCGCCGCAATGGCGCGGCCAATAGGACGCCCCGATGCAAAGCGATCGCTCGCAATCCAACTCCCGCCGTTCGGGGCCGCTGGCCGGCCTCAAGGTCGTCGACCTCACCCATGTCATGGCGGGGCCGACCTGCACCTTGATGCTCGCCGACATGGGCGCCGACGTCATCAAGATCGAGAAATCGCCGAACGGCGACGACACCCGCCATTCGGTGCCGCCGAAGATCGGCGAGGAGGCGGCCTCGTTCCTGATGATGAACCGCAACAAGCGCGGCATCGTGCTGGACCTGAAGACCGAGGGCGGCAAAGAAGTGCTGCGGCGGCTGATTGCTGATGCCGACGTGCTGGTCGAGAACTTTGCGCCGGGCGCGATGGAGCGTCTCGGCTTCGGCTACGAGGCGTTGCACGCGCAATTCCCGGCGCTGATCTACTGCTCGCTGTCGGGCTTTGGTCGCACCGGCCCCTACAAGCATCGCCGCGGTTTTGACCTGGTCGCCCAGGCCATGAGCGGCATCATGAGTTTTACCGGCGAACGCCCGGATGGCCCGCCCGTCAAATGCGGTCCGCCGCTGTCCGACATCACGGCGGGCCTGCTCGCGAGCATGGGCATCCTCGCCGCCTATACGCACCGCCTCAAGACCGGCGAGGGGCAGTGGGTCGAGACCTCGCTCTACGAGGCCGCGCTGGTGCAGACCTATTGGCAGTCGACCATCGCGCTCGCCGCCGGCACCGCGCCGCGCGCGATGGGCTCGGCGCATCCGCTCAACGCGCCGTATCAGGCCTTCGAGGCCTCGGACGGCTGGCTCGTGGTCGGCGGCGCCAACAAGAAACATTGGCTCTTGATGCTGGAAGCGCTCGGCGCGAACGAGCTCGCCTCCGATCCGCGCTTCGTCAACGGCGCCGACCGCATGGCGAACCTGAAGGAGCTGGAGGCGGTCCTCAGCGAGCGCTTCCGCACCCAATCGCGCGCGCATTGGCTCGCTGCGCTGGACGAGAAGGGCGTGCCGTGCGGTCCCGTGCACAACATGCTCGAGGCGCTCGGCGATCCGCAGACGCTGGCGCGCGAGATGGTCGTCGAGGTCGAGCACTCCACGCTCGGCCCGGTGAAGACGATCGGGCTTCCGGTCAAGTTTTCGGAGACGCCGGGCAAGGTGCGCACCGGCGCTCCCGTCTATGGCGAGCATACGCGCGAGGTGCTGGCAGAATACGGATTTGACGACACAAAAATCGAAGCGCTCGAAAAAGAAGGCGCGATCGTGTCGGCGTCCAGGGAGCGCGAAGAACGCGTCGCCTGATCGGACGTCGATACGACGGACAACAACAAAAGACAAAAATCAGCTGGAGGACATCATGGGTCGGACGTCAACATTTCTGCTCTCCGCAGCCGCGATCGTGCTTGCCGGCACGATGCCGGCGCTCAGTGCCTGGCAACCGCAAAAGCCGATCGAGTTCGTCGCCACCGCCGGTCCCGGCGGCGGGACCGACAACCTCGCGCGCGCGGTGCAGAACATCATCACCAAGCACAAGCTGACGGAGCAACCGATCGTCGTCGTCAACAAGGGCGGCGGCAGCGGCGCGGAAGGTTATGTCTACGGCAAGGCCTCCGCCGGCGATCCCTACAAGGTGATCTTCGGCACGTCGAACGCATGGCAGCAGCCGCTCGTCTCCAAGGTTGCGTTCAACTACACCGATCTCACCCCGATCGCGGCGATGGCGCAGGACGAGTTCCTGCTCTGGGTCAAGCAGGACGCGCCCTACAAGAATGCGGGCGATTATCTGAAGGCGGCCGCATCGGGCGAATTCAAGATGGGCGGCGCGCAGTCGAAGGACACCGACGAAGTCCTGACCCGCATGATCGAGAAGGCCGGCAAGGTCAAGCTGACCTACATCCCCTTCAAGAGCGGCGCCGAGACCGCCGTGCAGCTCGCCGGCGGACACCTCGACTCCCACGTCAACAATCCCAGCGAGAGCCTCGGCCAATGGCGTGGCGGCACGCAGCGACCGCTTTGCGTGTTCAGCCCGAAGCGGCTGCCGCAGGGCGCCAAGATCACCGCGACCGAAGGCTGGGGCGACGTTCCGACCTGCGTCGAGCAGGGCCTCGACATCAAGCAATATGAGCAGCCGCGGACAGTGTGGCTGCCCGGCAAGGTCACGCCGGACCAGGCCGCGTTCTATGTCGACCTCATGAAGAAGGTGCAGGCGACGCCGGAGTGGAAGGACTACATCGAGAAGACCTCCCAGGTGGACACGTTCCTCACCGGCGCCGAGTTCGACAAGTTCATCAAGGAGGACCTCGAACACGTCAAGCAGGTCGCGGGCGAGCAGGGCTGGCTCGTCAAGTGAGAAGGGGCGTCTTTCAAACTTCTCCGTCGTCCCGGCGAAAGCCGGGACCCATACCGCGTGATCTATCGAGGAGTGCAAGTCACCGTACCGACGTGAATTTAACTCCCAGTCTTCGTCAAACTCCTCCCTGTGGTTATGGGTCCCGGCTTTCGCCGGGACGACTCCGAATGTTGGGTCCGCCGCTCGCCTGGAGCCCCCGATGATCTCGCGCCGCGCGCTTGAACTTGCGACTGCCGTCCTCACCGGCAGCTTTGGTGTGGCCGTCGTCGTCTCCAGTCTCGACAACGGCATCGGCTGGTCGAGCGCGGGCGTGGATGCGGGCACATTCCCATTCCTGACCGGAATCATCGTCGTGCTCGGGAGCCTCTACAATCTGGTGCGAGGCGTCCTGCCGGCCGCAACGCTCGCAAATGTCCCGATCGCCATCACGCCGATCGAGCTGCGCCGCCTTGCCGGCCTGTTCGTGCCGGCCGCGATCTTCGTCGCCGCGATCCCGCTGCTCGGGATGTATCTGGCATCGGCCCTGTACGTCTTCGCGGTGCTGGCGATCCCGCGGCACCAATCCTTGCCGCGCGCGCTCGCCATGGCCGCGGCCACGGCGCTCGCACTCTACGTCGTGTTCGAGCGCATGTTCCAGGTCAGTCTGCCGCACGGCGCGCTCGCTGCCGCGCTCGGCTTCTGAGGGAGGGGCCGATGGACAATCTCGGGGAGCTCCTGCACGGCTTCACTATTGCGGTCACGGTGCCGCATCTGGTCCTGATGGCGGTCGGCGTGCTGCTCGGCATTCTCGTCGGCGTGCTGCCGGGGCTGGGCGCGCCGAACGGGGTATCGCTGCTGCTGCCGCTGACCTTCGGCATGCAGCCCGTCTCGGCGATCATCCTGCTCTCCAGCATGTATTGGGGCGCGCTGTTCGGCGGCTCCGTCACCTCGATCCTGTTCAACATTCCGGGCGAACCGTCGTCGGTCGCCACGACCTTCGACGGCTATCCGATGGCGCGCGACGGCCGGCCGACCACGGCGCTCGCCACCGCCTTTGGCTCGGCCGCGTTCGGCGCGCTGATCGGCGTCATCCTGATCACCTTCCTCGCATCCTGGGTGGCGCAGGTCGCGCTCGCCTTCGGCCCGGCGGAATACTTTGCCGTCTATTTCCTGGCCTTCGCCAGCTTCGTCGGCATGGGCGGTGCGGCCCCGATCAAGACTGTCGTGGCGCTCGCGATCGGCTTTGCGATCGCGGCGATCGGCATCGACACCGTCTCCGGCAGCGTCCGCCTCACCATGGGTGTCGATGAACTCGTCAAGGGCGTGAGCTTCGTGGTTGCTGTCATGGGCCTGTTCGGCATTGGCGAGCTGCTGGTCGCGGTCGAGGAGGAGTTTCATGCCCGCGCCGTGTCCTCGAAGATCGATTGGCGCGAGGTGTTCCGCGCCGTCGGCCGCCTGCCGCGCCACAGCGTTGCGCTGTTGCGCAGCGCCGCAATCGGCTGCTGGATGGGGATTACGCCGGGCGGCCCGACGGCGGCCTCTTTCATGAGCTATGGTATCGCCCGCCGTTTCTCGCGCCGCGGCCGATATTTTGGCACCGGCGAGGTCGAAGGCATCATCTCGCCGGAGACGGCCGATCATGCCGCCGGCACCAGCGCGCTGCTGCCGATGCTCTCGCTCGGCATTCCCGGCTCTGCGACCGCCGCCGTGATGATGGGCGGGCTGATGATCTGGGGCCTCAATCCCGGACCGATGCTGTTCGTCGACCAGAAGGATTTCGTCTGGGGCCTGATCGCCTCGATGTATGTCGGCAACATCGTCGCCGTCGCGCTGGTGCTGCTGACCGTCCCGGTGTTCGCAGCCTTGATGCGGATTCCCTTCGTGGTCATCGCGCCGCTGATCGTGATCATCTGCGTCGTGGGTGCCTATTCGGTGTCGAACTCCTATCTCGATGTGGTCATGATGCTGGGTTTCGGCATCGTCGGCTATCTCTTCAAGAAGCTGTTCTATCCCCTGGCGCCGCTCGTGCTCGCGATCGTCATCGGCGACAAGGCCGAGGATGCGTTCCGGCAGTCGATGCTGATGTCCAGGGGATCGCTCGGGATCTTCTTTGCAAACAAGCTGGTGACCTGCCTGATCGTGGCAGGCATCGCGCTGCTCTTGCTTCCGCTCGCCTTGCAGCTCACGCGCCTCTGGCGCAAGCCCGCATCGCCCGCGACCGACACGACGAGCCAGGAGAAGGTGATCATATGACAGCAAAGCCGCTCATTGCATTGGCGATGGGAGATCCCGCCGGCATCAGCCCGGAGCTGACGGCGAAGCTGGTGGTGCAGGACGACATCCGCGCGAGCTGCCGGCTCGTCGTGATCGGCGACCGCCGCGTCGTCGACGAGGGGGCACGCGTCGCGGGCGTCGAGCCTGAGCTGACCAGGGTGGAGCAGGGCGCGGATCTGCGGGCAGAGAAGGGCAATGCGCTTTTTGTCGATCTTCGCCATCTCGATCCCAAGGAGGTCGAGCCGAAGACCGCTACCCTTGCCGGCGGACAATTCGCGCTGGCGAACTACAAGCACGCGCTCGAGCTCGGACGCGACGGCCGCGTCGATGCGGTCTGCTTCACCCCCTTCAACAAGCAGGCGATGCGGCTCGCCCGCGCCGAGTATGACGACGAGATCGCGTTTTCCGCGGAAGTCGTCGGCCTCAAGAACCCGGCAAGCGAATTCAACGTGCTCGACCGGCTCTGGAACGCACGGGTCACCTCCCACATTCCGCTGAAGGACGTCGCTGCAAAGCTGTCCAGCGAACGGATCCATCGCGCGCTCAAGCTGACGGACGCCTGCATGCGCAACGCCGGCTTCGCGCGGCCGCGCATCGCGGTCGCCGGCCTCAATCCGCATGCCGGCGATGGCGGCAATTTCGGTCGCGAGGAAATCGACGTGATCGCGCCCGTCGTCGCGGCCGGCCAGCGCGAAGGCATTGCCGTGGAGGGACCGTTTCCCGCCGATACCGTGTTTCTGCGCGCCAGGGGCGGCGCCTTCGATGCCGTGCTTACGATGTATCACGACCAGGGCCAGATCGCGATGAAGCTGATGGGCTTCGATCGCGGCGTGACTTTGCTCGGCGGCTTTCCATTCCCGATCTGCACGCCCGCGCACGGCACTGCGTATGATATCGCAGGACAAGGAATCGCGTCGATCGGCGCCAGCCGGGCCGCGTTGCTGCTCGCCGCGGAGATGGCGGCGGGGCGTCCCAGCTGATTTTGCACGCAGCAATGGAGCGAGCGCCGGCTGCGCTCGCCTCGCGCGCAGACTTAGACTTTAGGGAAAAACTGGAAACTTCCGCCCTCGCAACGAGTTGGCGTCCCATGAAGATCTCCACGTCGGAGCTGGGAGCATGGTCGACGACGGCCCGCTACGAACAGCGGTCGATACCGCTTGGTGCGTGTACCGCGCCCGGCATCGCGATGTCGATGCTGCGGACGGCCGCCGTTGTCTGCTCGAGCGCCACCTGCGAGGGAGACGGGAAGCGCGAGAGAGTAATGGCGACGCCCAGGAACTCACAGGTTTCGGGCTTGTCTATCTCGAGCGGCTTTCCGATGACTCATGCTGAGGTCCGTTGAAAGCCTCGTGTGCCGCCTGGCGAGCGCAAGCGCCAGGCCGGCTTGGACGCTGCTCGCGATTTCGAACCTGCTGTCCGCAGCCATCGTGCTGATCGTCCGATCAGCGATATAGCGGCGGGCTATCATGCGCATCGCTCAGCTTGCTCCCCTGGCCGAAAGCGTCCCTCCAAAGCTCTACGGCGGCACCGAGCGGGTGGTCGCCTGGCTGGTCGATGAGCTGGTCAAGCTCGGACATGACGTCACGCTGTTTGCGAGCGGCGACTCCCGAACGACCGGCAAGCTTCACCCGGTATGGCCACGCGCGCTGCGACTCGGCCGAAAGGGCGCGGATCCCGGGGCGGCCAGCGCGATGCTGCTGGAAGCGATCGCGAAGCGGGCGAGGGAATTCGACGTGATCCACGCGCATGTCGACTGGGTGCCACTGCCGCTGCTCACTCGCCTTGACGTGCCGTTCCTCACGACCATGCACGGCCGCCTCGACCTGCCGGGGTTACCGGACGTGATCCGGCAATTCCCCGAGGCAAGCTTCGTGTCGATTTCCGATCACCAGCGCTTGCCGCTTCCCGATGCGAAATGGATCGGAACGATTCAGCACGGATTGCCGTCGGAGCTGTTGCGCCCCTCCTATGAGGAGGGATCCTATCTGGCTTTTCTTGGTCGCCTTACCGCCGAGAAGGGGCCGGAGGACGCTATCCGGATCGCGCACGCGGCGCGGATGGCTCTCCGCATCGCCGCGAAGATCCCACGCGCCGAGACCGCCTACTTCAAGAAGCAACTCGAGCCCCAGATCGACGGCGAGAAGATCCAGCTTGTCGGTGAAGTCGATGACATCAAAAAGCAGGCGTTCCTCGGCCAGGCCGCCGCGCTTTTGTTTCCGATCGACTGGCCGGAACCTTTCGGGCTGGTCATGATCGAGGCGATGGCCTGCGGAACGCCCGTGATCGCCTACCGTTCCGGCTCCGTCCCTGAGGTGATCGAGCACGGTGTGACCGGCTTCATCGTCGAGAACGAAGAGCAGGCGGTCAAGGCCGTCGACGAACTGAGCAAGCTGGATCGAAGGAAGGTGCGTGCCCGCTTCGAGGAACGCTTCACCGGAGGTCGAATGGCGCGGCAGTATGAACAACGGTATCGCGAGCTGGTTGCCGCTGCAGCCCGAGGATTCAACACGCAATCGCAGGAAACCTGAGAGGAGGCGGCGATGTCGCTGACGAAAGCGGGACAGATTTGCATCTTACTTGTATTTGCGCTGGCGGCCTCGCCGGCGTTTGCTGCCGAGATGACGGCGGATGCCGTCAATTCTGCCCAGCCAGCGAAGAAGAGCCTTTCGAATGAGAAGCCGACCCCGGCGGGCGTGCGATTGCAGGTTCTGCTGGATCGGGCGCATTTCTCCCCAGGCGAGATCGACGGCAAGTTCGGAGAGAATGCCAGGAAAGCGCTGCGGGCCTATGCGGAAGCGCAGCAATTGCCGAGTGCTGATGCCCTATCGGACGATGTCTGGAAGGCGCTGCAAGCGGATGACCGGCCGGCGACCGCGGCCTACACCATCGCCCAGCAGGACGTGGCGGGTCCTTTCCTGAACAAGCTCCCGTCGAAGATGGAAGACATGAAGGACATCCCGAAGCTCGGCTACACCAGCCCGCGCGAAGCGCTGGCCGAGAAATTTCACATGAGCGAGCAACTCCTGGAGATGCTCAACCCCGGGCGCCATTTCGACCGGGCGGGCGAGAGCATCGTCGTGGTGAACATCGGCAACGAGGGCAATGGTGCACCTGCCAAGGCCGACAGGGTCGAGGTCGACAAGGTCAGGCAGACCGTGAAGTTGTTCGACAAGTCGAATGCCCTGATCGGATTCTATCCCGCGACGGTCGGAAGCGAGGACAAGCCGTCGCCCTCAGGCATGCTCAAGGTCACCGAAGTCAATAAGAATCCGCTCTATCGCTACAATCCCGCCTATCACTTCAAGGGCGTCCGTTCGCGCAAGCCCTTTACCATCAAGCCAGGTCCGAACAATCCGGTTGGAACGGTGTGGATCAACCTGTCAGCCGAAGGCTACGGCATTCACGGCACGCCTTCGCCGGACAAGATCTCCAAGGCTGAATCTCATGGCTGCGTGCGTCTCACCAATTGGGACGCCGAACGTGTCGCGGCGAGCCTCTCGAAAGGCACGCCAGTCGCTTTCGTTGAGAGTCCCAATTGACGCTGGTGGCCATCGCCTGCCGCCTGCTGCCGATCCGGTACTACTTCGCGATCGGCGTCGTCAGTTCCTTGTCGGCGGTATCCACCACGAACACGGCAAGCAGCTTCGCCGGCTCGGTATCGCTGGCATTGGCACTGACGCCGTGGCGGTCGCCGGGTCTTTCGGAAAAATTCTCCCCCTTGTGAAAGACCTTGGCCGGGCCGTCATTGACCTGGCTGCGGATCGCGCCTTCGAGCACCGTGGCATAGATGAAGGCGGAGGGCGCGTGAATGTGTGCCGGCGAAGAGCCTCCGGGACCATACTCGACCAGCACGCCCTTCATGCTCTTGCCCGGGACATTCGGCAGCGCCTGGTCGAACACGACGGTGATTTTGGCCGCTGGCGCTGCCGTCTCGGCCGCATGGGCCGTCGGGAAAGTTGCGGCACAAACCGCCGCTGCGATCAGCAATCTGCGCATGGGATGTCCTTCATTGCCGTGGCTGTATTGTGCAGGACCGGCGGAATCTCAGACCCGCGCGAGCCATGTTGCGAGCGGCGTTTTCCCGAGCCGTGCCTCGCCAAGCGGGTTCAGCGATGTGTCGTGAATGGGAGCGCCGTAATATTGCGCGTTTGGATCGCCCGCCACCGGACGGCCGTCGCCGGACGCTTTCAGGCGGCGCGCAACGAACTCGTTGAAGGGGGCCTTCTCGGGGCCTGCGATATCGATGGTGCCGTTCAGCGGCCGCCCCGTTGCGATCTCTGCGAGGCAATCGACCACGTCGTCGGCCGCGATCGGCTGAAACAGCGCCGATGGCACCACGATCTTGCCCCCGATCACTCCCGCTTCGCCAATGGCGCCGAGGAATTCAAAGAATTGGGTGGCGCGGACGATCGAGTAGGGGACCGCAGATGCCTTGACGATGGTCTCCTGAGCGAGCTTGGCACGGAAATAGGCGATGTCGGGCGACCGATCAGTCCCCACGATCGACAGTGCCACGTGATGCTTGACCGCCGCGGCAGCCTCGGTCGCAGCAAGATTTTGGCTCGAACGTTCGAAGAATTCGAGCACGGCGGCGGGCTCCCAGGACGGCGCGTTGGCCACGTCGACCACGACATCCGCGCCCGCCAGCGCGGCGGCCAGGCCTTCTCCGGTCACGGCGTTCACGCCCGATTTCGGCGAGGCCGGCACGGCGCCATGGCCCTGCTGCTTGAGCTTCGCCACGAGCTTGGATCCAATCAATCCGGTTCCGCCGATCACGACGATCTTCATGGCATGTCTCCTTGGCATGTGCCGGGCGCGGAACGATCTGGCGCTCACGCCGTCACGTCGATCAACGTGATGCGATCAGCAGCTTACCCAGACAATGGGGCGAGCTCTTGCCTGTAAACGGCCTGCGTTGTCGAAAAATGCTCAAGACATCGGGGCGCGATGCGATTGCGTAAGGGTTCATTCCCTGTCACGAGGTGCGCGCATTCCCTGGCGTTCGATGAAGCGGATCAGGTAACCATCCGGGTCCTGAACGAGGAATTCGCGCTGCCCGTATTCCTGGTCGCCGACCCGATACCAGGCTTCATTCGGCTGCTCGTAGAGCGGCCATTTGGCGGCGCTGAGAGTCTTCAGCATCGGCTCGATGCGATCCACCGCCATCTGAAAATTGATGCCGCGTCCGAACGGTCGCTGCATCTGCTCCGTCTCCCAGCGTCCGTTCAATTCGCAGAGCATCACCTGCAAACGTCCCCTGACGAGATACGCAAAGCGGGCGGCGGGACGGTCGTAAGCGATTTCAAAACCGAGCAGGTCTCGCCAGAATGACAGGCTGTCTTGAATGCTGGAAACGCCGAGTTCGGGAACGAGGTCGGCAAAGCCGCCTTGCGGCGCGCGTCCCGTGCTGCTGGAGGTCGCACGGGCGACCGGGTCTGAGAGGAGCGGTTTGCTCGTTGCAGCGTCGCTCGATGTCATGACTGAAAGGCGTACTCCCGCCGCGGCGAGCAGCCAGGCTCGTGCGCAACGCCATGATCGCAGAATGCCAGTGTTTTGCCCGACGTGTCAAAGCGTTCTGACGAGGCGCTCTGGTGAGCTTTTCGGCGAGGCGTTTAGGCGAGCGCAAAACTGCAATGAAAGCAACCCTCGCTCTACTGTGCATGGGGTTGTTTTCGCGGTTTTGACTGGGTACGCCGGTCTGCTGACCGGCGCCGCCCGGCCTCACGCCCCGCAGACGATCACGCCGTACCAGCCGAGCCCGCGATAGGTCTCGTAGCCAGGCGTTGCATGGAAGGCGACCAGCGCGCCGGTGCGGTCGTGGTAGAAGCCGGAGCGCTGACCGTTCAGCGAGATCGAGAGGCGCTCGCTGAGGATGCCCTGGCCGTCGGAGGCCGCGATCACGCGCAAATTCGAGTCGACCAGCAAGACACGCGCCTTGTCGCTGTCGCCGACACGGACTCCCTGCACGATGGCACGGGCCTGCGCCTCCCAGTCGAAATGGATGGCGAGCACGCCGATCGGGGCGCCGTTGGCCTGGCCGCCGGCGCGGACGCTGGCGCAGTAGGTCGCGACCTGCGCGTTGCCGAGCAGCGGCTGGTTCTCGACGTCGCCGGCGACATAGTCGTCGCCGGAGCGCAAGGTGCGCGCCTCGCGAAACCATTTGGTGTGGGCGACGTTCTGGCCGACGGCGCGAAAGCGGTCGGCGCGGCCGTTGGCGATGACATTGCCGTCGAGGTCGCAGAGCCAGAGGTCGAGATAGACGGTGTAGGCGCCGAGGATCACGCCCAGGCGCTGCGAGGCATGGGAGACGGCCGCCGTGCTCGGCGAGGCCGCGCAATCGACCACGGCGGAGTCGGTCGCCCACCAGCGCACGTCGCAGGTACGCTCATAGAGGTTGCGGTCGATCAGCTCGATGGCGTTGAGCGACAGATCGACCATGCGCTCGCCGCGGGAGCGCTGGCTCATGCGGTCGATCGAGGCGACCAGATCCCCGGTGCGCTTCGTCAGCTGGCTTTCGAGCTCGCGCGCAATGGTCTCGACCTGCTGACCGACGCCGCGCACCTCCTGCGCCACCACGGCGAAGCCGGCTCCTTGCGCGCCGGCGCGCGAGCTTTCGATCAGCGCGTTGAGCGCCAGCATCTTCATCTGGTTGGTGATCTGCTGGATCGCCTTGGTCTTGTCGACCGCGATCTGGTTGACCTCCGCCGTGAGGCGATTGATCAGTGCGGAGATGTCGGAATCGTCGTCAGCGGGTTCGGCGGTGATCGGCTTGGCCTTCAGACCCAGCGCAGCAGACATCGGGGGCTTCCCTTGGCAATGAGGTCTGATCTGCAACGAACCCGGAACAACCGATTACAGATCGAATACGAGTCTTTTTCGAAGATTCCGCCTAACGCCTGCTTAATTTGCTGTTCCGCGGAATGCCCAAATGATAGTCACTCCGGCCTGCCGGCCGGCCATCCACCGCTTTGTGCGTCCCGGCCGTTGCAAATCGCCGGGGTTTCCGCGCCAATCCCCTGAAGCCAGATCCCGGGCCGCCAGCGTGATCGCCCGGATCCGAGTTCCCAACCGATAGCCTCGTCATGACGCCGCCTGCCACAGCCTTGCCTGTCGAAGCGCCCCAGGCCTTCCTGGGGGTGGCGCGCTCGCTCACCGACAAGCTGTGGCGCGACCGGCTCGATGCCCGCGGGGCGGCCCAGGCGCTCGCCATCGTGCAGCGGCACCAGCTTCCCGAACTGCTGGCACGGGTGCTGGCGGGCCGCGGGGTCGATATCGACGCCGTGCCAGACTTCCTCGATCCGACCATCCGCAAGCTTCTGCCGGACCCGTTCACGGTGACGGAGATGGAAGCTGCCGCCAAGCGGATCGCGGATGCCGCGGCGAAGGGCGAGAAGGTCGCGATCTTCGGCGACTACGATGTCGACGGCGCCACCTCGGCGGCGTTGCTCGCCTGGCATCTGCGCCATTGCGGCCTCGATCCGCTGATCCACATTCCCGACCGCATTTTCGAGGGCTACGGGCCGAATGTCGAAGCCGTGCGCGGGCTGGCCGCAAAGGGTGCCACGCTGCTCGTCACCGTCGATTGCGGCACCACCAGCATCGAGCCGCTCGCCGAAGCCAAACGCCTCGGCATGTCCGTGGTCGTGATCGATCACCACCAGGCCGGCACGGAGTTGCCGGAGGTCGATGCGCTGGTCAATCCGAACCGGCTCGACGATCTCTCCGGCCTCGGCCATCTCGCCGCCGTCGGCCTCGTGCTGGTGACGCTGGTGGCGGTCAACCGCGAGCTGCGCCAGCGCGGCTTCTGGACTGCGGAGATGCCGGAGCCCGATCTGCTCGGCATGCTGCATCACGTCGCGCTGGGCACGGTCGCCGACGTCGCCCCGCTGATTGGCCTGAACCGCGCCTTCGTCGCCAAGGGGCTGATCGCGATGCGGCGGCGCGACCATGTCGGCCACACCGCGCTGATGGACGTGGCGCGGCTCAACGGGCCGCCCGAAGCCTGGCACCTCGGCTTCATGCTGGGTCCGCGCGTCAACGCTGGCGGCCGCATCGGCCGCGCCGATCTCGGCGTGCGGCTACTGCTCGAAGGCGACAGCGTCGAGGCCGCGCGGATCGCCGCCGAGCTCGACCGTCTCAACAGCGAGCGCCGCATCATCGAGCAGGCGGCTGAAGCGCAGGCCGAGGCCGAGGCGCTCGCCTCGATCGGTCTCGAGGACAAGCTCGGCATCATCGTCACGGCGTCCGAAGGCTGGCATCCCGGCGTGGTCGGCCTCGTCGCCTCGCGGCTGAAGGAGAAGTTCTCGAGGCCCGCTTTTGCGATCGCGCTCGAGCCCGGCGGCATCGGCACCGGCTCGGGCCGCTCGATCGCAGGCGTCGATATCGGCAAGGCGGTGCGGCAGGCGGTCACCGACGGCATCCTGCTGAAAGGCGGCGGCCACGCCATGGCCGCGGGCGTAACGCTGCGGAAGGAGAAGCTCGCGGAATTCCGCGCCTATCTCGAAAACGCGCTGGCGCGCGACGTCGCCGAGGCCCGCCATGTCAACGAGCTCTATATCGACGGCGCGGTCTCCGCGCGCGCGGTGACGACGGAGCTCGCGACCACACTCAACCGCGCCGGTCCCTTCGGCAGCGGCAATCCGGAAGCCGTGCTGGCGCTGCCGGCGCATCAGCTCGTCTTTGCCGACGAGGTCGGCCAGGCACATCTGCGCCTGCGCTTCAAGTCGGGCGACGGTTCGATCGTCAATGGCATCGCGTTCCGCGCGGTCGGCCAGAAGCTCGGCAATGCGCTCCTCGCCAATCGCGGCCAGCAATTGCATGTCGCGGGCTCGCTGTCGGTCGATCGCTACCAGGGCGCCGAGCGCGTGCAATTCCGCGTCGTGGACGTCGCGCTACCGGACCAGGGGCCATCCGTGATTAGATAACGCAAGATCTGACGAGATCAGGCAGCAGACAATACGTCGCTCAAACAACAAGAAAAGGGAGTGAACATGGCAGGGCAGGTTGAGGGCAAGGTCGCGCTGGTGACAGGCGGCGCCTCCGGCATTGGCGAGGCCATCGTCGAGCTGTTCGCGCGCGAGGGCGCCACCGTCGTCATCACCGACATCGACGAGCTACGCGGGCCCGAACTCGCCAAGCGAGTGATAAAAGCCGGCGGCAAGGCGATCTTCCTGGAGCAGGACGTCAGCAGCGAGGAGCGCTGGATCGAGATCGTTGCTGAGGTCGCAAAGCGCTACGGCCGGCTCGACGTCATGGTCTCCAATGCCGGGATCGGCATTGCCGTGCCCTCGATCGTCGACATGACGCTCAGCGATTGGCGCAAGCAGAATGCGATCAATCTCGACGGCGTGTTTCTGTCCGTGAAACATTGCCTGCCGCTGATGCGCAAAACCGGCGGCGGTTCGATCGTCATGATGTCCTCGCTGGCGGGCCTGCGCGGCGCGCCGGGCCTCTCGGCCTATTCGCTGACCAAGGGCGGCGTCCGGCTGTTCGCCAAATCGATTGCGATGGAGTGCGCGGCGGCGGGCGACGGTATCCGCGTCAACTCCGTGCATCCCGGGATCATCGACACCCCGATATGGGGCAAGATCCCGACGGGGGCGACCGGCGCCGGCCAGAACGCGCCGATCGATCCGGATGAGCGCGCCAAGGTCGCAACCCCGCTCGGCCGCGCCGGACAGGCCGCCGAGATCGCCTCAGGCGTGCTGTATCTGGCCTCCGATGCCTCGCGCTACGTCACCGGCAGCGAGCTCGTCATCGACGGCGGCATGAACGCCGGCGGCGTGCCGCGGCGCGCCTGAGCCGCGCAGGACAGGGTGGCGATCGCAGGGGCTGACGCACAAGCGCAGCCCCTGTACAAGGCGAGGAGCTTTCCGACCGACAGAGGTGTCCTTCGCCATGGCGCACAGCCTTCATTCGTCTTCGTCCGCGCCTGAGCCCATCCGCTCGAACCGGCCCGACCTTGCCACCGACGCGATCCGCACAGCGCGCGAGGACCTTGCCGCCTGCTTCCGCATGGCTGCGCGCAACGGTTTTGAGGAGGGCATCTGCAACCATTTCTCCGCCGTGGTGCCGGGCCATGACGATCTCTTCCTGGTCAACCCCTATGGCTACGCCTTCCGCGAACTGACGGCGTCGAAGCTGCTGGTCTGCGACTTCCACGGCAACGTGCTCGAGGGCGAGGGCGTGCCCGAGGCGACCGCGTTCTACATCCATGCCGAGATGCACAGATTGCTGCCGCGCGCGAAAGTCGCCTTCCACACCCACATGCCCTATGCGACCGCGCTGTCGATGACCGAGGGCGATCCCCTGATCTGGGCCGGCCAGACCGCGCTGAAATTCTATGGCCGCACGGCGGTCGATCGCGACTACAACGGCCTCGCGCTCGATGGCCGCGAAGGCGCGCGCATCGCATCCGCCGTCGGCGATGCCGACATCGTCTTCATGAAGCATCACGGCGTGATGGTGCTGGCGCCGACGATCGCGGAGGCCTGGGACGATCTGTACTACCTCGAGCGCGCCGCCGAGGTGCAGGTGCTGGCGATGTCGACGGGTCGGAAAGTGCTGCCGGTCGATGCCGCGATCGCGGCCGATACCTACAGGCAGATGCGAGAGGGCGATTCCGAATCCGCGCGGTTGCACTTGGCCGCGGTCCGTCGCCAGCTCGACGCGGAAGAGCCGCAGTACCGGCACTGAGACCGCCTACGATCCCTGCCGCAGCTTCGCCAGCACCTTCAGCCCGCCATAGCCGTCTGCCGGCGTGATCCCCGCGCGCTGCTGGAAATCCTTGATCGCCTTCATGGTGTCGTTGCCGACGCGGCCGTCGGTGCCGCCGGTGTCGAAGCCGGCCTTGGTCAGCCGCGTCTGCATCTCCTGCACCTCGGCGAGCGTCAGCGCACGCTCGGAGCCGGGGAAGGGTTGGATGAAGGGCGGCGCGCCGAGACAGCGGTCGCCGAGATGGCAGATCGCCAGCGCATAGTTCATGGAAGGGTTGTAGCTCTTCACCGAGTAGAAGTTCGGTCCCAGCAGGAAGGTCGGCCCGCCCGCGACCGGCGTCCACATCTGCGCGGACGCATTGGCCTGCGGAAACGGCTGGCCGTCGGCACGGGTGACGCCGGCCGCCTGCCACGCCGCATAGGTCCGGCTGCCGCTCATCTCACTGGGCGCGCGCACTTCGTAGCCCCAATGCTCGCCGCGATGCCATTTGCCGCGTTTGACGAGATATTTTGCGGTCGAGCCGAGCGCATCATCCGGCCTGCCGAATGGCGAGACCTTGCCGTCGCCGTCATAGTCGATGCCGACATTGAGCCAGACTTCCGGCATCCACTGCGAATGCCCCATCGCGCCGGCCCAGGAGCCATTCATCTCCTCGGGGGTGCTCCAACCCTTGTCGACGATGCGCAGCGCATTGATCAGCTCGGTCTCCCAATAGGCCTTGCGGCGCGGCTCGTTCCAGGCAAGCGCGGCGAGCGAGGCAAACACCGGCGTCATGTGGTTCTGCTGCACCAGGGGATCGCCATAGGCGGACTCGACACCCCACAAAGCCAGCAGCGTGCCGCGTTCGACACCGAAATCGCGCTCAATGCGCGCGAGCAGCGCCTCGTTGTTCTTCAACGCGATCTTGCCGTTGATGACGCGCCAGTCCGAGACGCGGCGGTTGATGTATTGCCAGACCTGCTCGTGGAATTCGGGCTGGTTGCGCATCTGCTTGAAGACACTCATGTCGGGCTCGACCCGCGCCATCGCGCGCTGCCAGGTCGCAGCCGATATGCCCTTGGCCATTGCACGCGCGCGAAAACTCTCGCGCCATTCGTCGAAGCCCGGAGGCGCGGCGAAACCTTGTGTCGGGAGTGTCAGGAGTGCGGCTGCGCCAAGCGTGGATTGGAGCAGGGCGCGGCGACTGGGATGGGCCGAGGAATCAGCTGGTTTCATGAACCCATTCTAGCGGGAAAACATGGTGCCTGTGGGACGGTTCCTGGAACGCGAGGAACAGGGGGCGGCGTTTGCCGGAACAAACCGTCGCACTGCTGCATTCCCTCCGCACTGGATTGGAGGAGGAGATGCATGCTGTCGGTTCATCGAGAATTCGGGGTTGAATGAAGATACGCATGCATGCGGAAAGTCATGTCGTCGAACTCGACGACGGATCGCAATGGCAGATCTTTCCCGGCGATCTCGCGACCACGCTGAGCTGGAAACCCGAAACCGATCTGCGCCTCGAGCGCGCGGGTGATCGGGTGAGTTCGCATGTGCTGGTGAATACCGCCGATCAGAGCCGCGTGCGGGTGATCGCGGCGGGCGAGACGTGGCCGGACGGTGAGGTTAAGAATGCGTTGAAGGACGGGTAGGACGCCCCGACGCCAGCTCACATATCCCCAAATTTAAGCGTGCCGCTTTACGGTCGGTTCGCTTCCGTCTACGCAGAAATGTACGCATGCGGGAGCTGCTCGACATCATCCGTGCCAATCCCTGGCCGTTCGGCGCGGGGCTGTTCGTCGTGATCCTGATGATCATTGCCGAGAATTTTGGTCGCGGCATTCAGGGCGACGGCGGGGCGGGCGGCGACTAGGCTTCGTCCGCGGCGAATGCGGATCGCCTAGTCCTCCTGCAAATCAGCCGCGATTCCGGCGAGCCAACGCCGGATCGAGGTTTCCGCCGCGGCATCCAGCCCCCTGGCGAGCCGCTTCTCCAGTGCCATCACCCGTTCCCGGCATGCTTTCAACAGGGTCGCGCCGCGCGGCGTCAGCGTCCATTGCTGGATGCGGCCGTGAACGGGATGGGGCGTCATCAGAATAGCGCCGTCGCGTTCGAGGTTGCGAATGATGACGCCGACGGTCTGGGGCGTCAGGAAGGTGAGGCGGGCGACGTCGGCGCCCGACAGGCCCGGGTAGGCGTTGAGCATCGTCAGCACGGCGAATTGCGGCGACGTCACGCCGAGATCGGCCAGCGCCCGTTCCATCGTGAGGCGGACTGCGGCGTGGGCCTGGCGCAGCAGATAGCCGAGATAGCCCTGCTCGCCGCGCTTGCCTTCGCCGGGGGCGGGAACGCGCACCGCGCCGTTGGCTGCAGGGGAAGGCATCTTCCGCGCGGTCTGCGATCTTGTGATGTCGGTGGTCTTGCGTGGCATGTAAGGGCTCTTATAAGATATAAGCACTCTTATAATAAGACGAGGTGAACGGCAATGTCTCACGCCCGCGGCGAATACGAGGATTTCAGGAAGATCGCGCCTGATGCCTATGATCTGGTGCTGGCGCTGGGCCAGCTTGCGGCCAAGGCCGGTCTCGACAAGGAGCTCCTCGAGCTCGTCAAGCTGCGCGCCTCGCAGATCAATGGCTGCGCCTTCTGCGTGCAACATCACGTCCTGTTGTCGGAACGGATCGGCGTGGCCGTGGACAAGCTCCACCTGGTCGCGGTCTGGCGCGAGGCGCCGATCTTTTCCGCGCGCGAGCGCGCCGCGCTGGCCTGGGCCGAGGCGCTGACCTTCCTGCCCGACGGGGTCAGCGAAGAGGTCTATGCGGAGGCATCTGGCGCGTTCTCCGAGACGGAGCTGATGTACCTGACCTCGGCGGTCGCCTCGATCAACGTCTGGAACCGTTTTGGCGCGGCATACCGCTGGACACCGGCGAAGCGGCCCGTTGCCGCGAATGCCGCGGCGTCCTGATCGCTACGAGGGGAGGTTGTCATGACAGCAATGAGTTTGACTGCCGCGCAGCGCCCGGTGCCATCGCGTGCGATGGCGTTGGCGGTCATGGGCGGGCTCGCCTGCGCACTCGCGATCGGTAAGGCCCTGCCGCTGACGATGGATGCCGTGTCAGGCGCATTCGCCCCGCTCTGCGCCACCGCCGCCGAGAGCTCGCCGCTCGACAAGGTCGAGCAGATCGGCTCCTACGCGCTGCCGAACGTCCCGGGCAAGCGCGTCACGATCGTCCGCGTGTTCTACGGTCCCGGCGGATTCACGCGGCCGCATCGCCACGCCGGCTCGGTGACCGCCTACATCACCAAGGGCGAGATCCGCTCGCAGCTCGGCGGCGGCCCGGTCGAGACGTTTGGCGTCGGCCAATCCTTCTTCGAGCCGCCGGGCTCGACGCATCTGGTCTCGGCCAACGCCAGCGCGACGGAGCCGGCGGAATTGATCGCGGTGTTCGTAGCCGACGAGGGCGCCCAGCTGACGACATTGCTGGAGTAATCGCACGATCCTGTAGCCCGGGTGAGCGAAGCGATACCCGGGAACGGCCGCCGCGAGAATCCCGGATGTCGCTTCGCTCATCCGGGCTACTCGGCGGAGGATACTTGCCGTCAGCCCCCGTACGACGCCGGATCAGGATTGTCCGACGGGTGCTCGAACGACTTCTTCATCGACACCGGCATTGGAACGTGGAAATTCAGGCCGCGCGGCGGCACCGGCTCCATGAACCATTTGTTGTAGACATTCTCGATCTCCGGGCTCTTGTAGAGCTTTGCGGTCGCACGATCGACCACGGTCTTGAACGCGACGTCGTCCTTGCGCAGCATGATGCCATAGGGCTCGGGATCGGAGAAAGCGCCGTTGCTGATGGCGTAGAGCGATGGATCCTTCGCGGACGCGATCATCGCCGCAAGCTGGATGTCGTCCATGACGAAGGCCTCAGCGCGATCGGTCTCGACCATCAGGAACGCCTCGGGGACGTCCTTTGCGTTCATCACGGTGATGCCGAGCGAGCGTGCCGCATTGGCCTTGTTGAGCTGGGTGATGTTGGTGGTCCCCGAGACCGACACGACGGCCTTGCCCTTGAGATCATCGACCTGGTCGAGCTTCGAGGCCTTCTTCGACACGAAGCGGCTCGCCGTGAGGAAATGCGTGTTGGTGAACCACACCTGCTTCTGGCGCTCGGCGTTGTTGGTGGTCGATCCACATTCGAGGTCGATGGTGCCGTTCGCCATCAGTGGAATGCGGCTGGACGAAGTGACCAAATTCTCATTGACCGCGAGCTTGTCCAGCTTGAGCTCGGCCTTGATCTCCTCGACGATCTTCATGCAGATGTCGATGGCGTAGCCGACCGTCTTCTGCTTCTCGTCGATGTAGCTGAAGGGCACGGAACTGTCGCGCACGCCGAGCGTGATCGCGCCGGTGTCCTTGATCTTCTTCAGCGTGCCGGTCAATTCGTCCGCATGAGCCGGCACGGTGAATGCAACGGCCAGAACGACCGCCGTGGTGAGACGACGCATGTGCTTCCCTTCTTCCAGTTTGCCCGGCGGGAGCAAAGCAATTCCGGGGCCAGAGAAGGCGCGATGCTTCGGGATGGTCCTCACGCTGATCCGGCCAGTCTGCGCGTGCATGAGGCGGGGGGCTGCGCGGTGAGGCGCGAATTGCCTCAATTCTCCTCGCTGCTCGATCCCTCGCGCAGGTCCGGCTTGATCACGTCCTCCGGCAGCGCATGGGCCACCGGCTGCGCCGTGACTGCGATCTCCGGGCCGACCTCGCGGCCGCGGCCGTGGATCAGGCGTTCATAGGCCGAGACCAACGTGACGTAGGGGCTGACCCAGATCCAGCCGTCGCGGGTGAACACCTGCACGTCGAAATGCAGATGCATCGAGGTGCCGGCGGGATGGTCGAGATAGTTCGAGACCACGCCGATCTTCTCGCCTTCGGTGACGAGGCGACCGTTGAGCAGGCCATCGGCGTTCATGACCTGCGGGTTCATGTGCATGTAGCGGAAGCGGATGTGCTCGGTCCGGCTGTTGACTTGAAGCGTCGCCGCCTGGTCCTTGGCCGCGCGGATCACGATGGCGTCGCGCACGGCGACGACGCCGCGCTGCTTGGGATCGCAGGCCTCGCGGCCTTCGCCGGACGGCGGGCAGTCGGCGGCGCGGATGTCTTCGCCCTGGTGGCCGTAGCCGCCGCCGCACTGCCAAACCTCAAAACTGCGGGACTCGCAGAAATTGTCACGCCAGGGGTAGGCCGTCGGACCGTCGTTCTTGTCGCGCTTGCCGTAGGATTGCGAGCGGATGAACGCTGGCGCCTTTTCGAGCGGAAAGCGGATCTGCGCGTAGGCCATCACGTCGGGATGGCCGGCCTTGTTTCGATAGCCGGTGTTGGGGATGATGTCGCCGCTCGGCCGGTAGCTGAAATCCGGCGAGCGCTCCGCGGGACGAGCGAGAATGTTGGAGGCAATGTCCATCAGTGGCCGCATGCGCTGGCCACCCGCGACGTGCAGGGCCTTCAGGAAGCGTTCGGCGACCGGATAGGCTTCCTTGCAGGCGAGCCGCCGGGGCTTGGCGACGCTGTCCAGGCACTGGACCGATACCACATAGGCGACGCCGAAGCGGGTGAAGGCGTAGCGCACATAGCCTTCGCGGATGAACTTGCGCAGGTCCGGATAGAGCGTCGTGAGCGGCTTGACCTGCTCGCCCTTGCCGCCCGAGGGATCGGCGATGTCGTAGACCAGCGCCGAGCCCGTGATCTGCACCTCGACCGGCCTTGCGAACACCCGGCTCGGCATGCCGTCGCCGGCGCCGGGTTCGAACGAGAAGGTCGCGCTGTAGCCGGCCGGGCCGGCATCGAACATGTCGACGGAATTGAAGTCAGCCTGGTAGCGCGACAGCGCGAGCGTTGCCGGCGCACCGCTGCGCTGCGCCTCGAGGTAGGCGGCGGCGTCGAACGGCAGCAGCACGGGCACCGAGCTGCGGGCGATGCCGGTGAAGAATTGCGAGGAGAGGGCGTTGAGCTGCACCAGCGCCGGCATCGCGCGCGGATCGTAGCGCGGGACCGAACGGCGGGGGACGAAGATGAAATCGTCCGCGACCCGGGGATGGCCGTTGATCTCGGTGCGGAGCTGGTCGAGCGCTACGCGCCAATCGACGCGCAGGGCCGTGAGCGAGGGGCTGCGGAATTCATCCGCAGCGAGCGGGATGGCAGCGAGGAGCGACAGCAACGCCAGCAGCTGCGAGACGAAGCGGAAACCCTTCCCAACCACTGTCTCGCCCCCCGGCGGCGCCTGTTGCGATCGCTCCGTTCCCCGTCAGTCCTTGGCGCGCTCTGAGTAAGAGCCGTCTTCCGTCATCACGACGATGCGGGTGCCGACTGCGATGTGCGGCGGCACGGTGGTGCGGATGCCGTTGGAGAGCACGGCCGGCTTGTAGGAGGACGAGGCGGTCTGGCCCTTGGTCACCGGCTCGGTCTCGACCACTTCCAGCGTGACGCGCTGCGGCAGCGCGATCGAGACCACGTTGACGTCGTGGGTCGACAGCTTGACGGTCATTTCCGGTTGAAGATAGGCGGCCGCGTCGCCGATCACGTCCTTGGAGACTTGGACCTGATCGTAGGTCTCGGGGTTCATGAAGTGATAGCCGTCGCCATCTTCATACAGGAAGGTGTAGTTGCGCTCTTCGATCGTGGCCTTTTCGACCTGGTCGGTGGTCTTGTAGCGCTCGGAGATCTTTACCCCGTCCGAGATTCGGCGCATTTCGATCTGGCTGACCGGGGTGCCCTTGCCGGGATGGATGTTCTCGGCGCTCACGACGACATAAAGCTTGCCGTCTTGCTCGATCACGTTGCCCTTGCGAATAGAACTGGCGATGACTCTCAAAGCTATATTTCCTGCTTGCTTGGCCCGGCATCGGCCAGGACGTGGTCAAATCGATGGGGGACTTGGGGCCTCAAATCAGACCTCGGCGCCCGTTTCGGGCCGCAACATACTGATTTTGCCGTTGGATGCCAGCACTTTGCTGCCCCGCGGAGCGGTGGGTTAATGGCTGGGGACAAGCCGATATCGCCGTTCTGGACGCCTGGCCGACACCTCGACCGGCGGCCGTTCCTCCGGGCCAGGGGGGCCATTACCGGGTCTCTACGGGGCTTTTTCGCCGAGCAGGGGTTCGTCGAGGTCGAAACCTCCGTTCTCCAGGTCTCCCCGGGCAACGAGACCCATCTGCACGCCCCCCGGACCGAGATCATGCGGCCCGACGGCAGCCGTGCCAGCCGTTATCTGCGGACTTCGCCGGAATTCGCCTGCAAGAAGCTGCTGGCGGCGGGCGAAGAGCGGATTTTCGAGTTCGCCCGGGTGTTCCGGGACCGCGAGCGCGGCGACCTGCATCTGCCCGAATTCACCATGCTGGAATGGTACCGGGTGGGCGCCCCCTATGATGCCATCATCGCCGACTGCGTCGTCGTCATCGCCCGGGCGGCGCAGGCCACCGGTATCGGGACTTTCTCCTTCCGCGGCCGGACCGCCGATCCTTTCGCCGAGCCGGAGCTCGTGACGGTCTCCGGTGCCTTCGATCGGTTCGCAGGCATAGACCTGCTGGCGACCATTTCGGGTGGCGAGGGGGACCGCGCCGCGCTTGCCCAGGCGGCAGCCGGAAAGGTCCGCATCGCCGAGGACGACACCTGGTCGGACATCTTCAGCAAGGTCCTGGTCGAGCATGTCGAGCCTCATCTGGGGCAGGGGCGTTTGACCATTCTGCTCGAATACCCATCTCCAGAGGCGGCGCTGGCGCGCGCGAAGGCCGACGATCCCAGGGTTGCGGAGCGGTTCGAGGTCTATGCCTGCGGCGTCGAGCTTGCCAACGGCTTTGGCGAACTGACCGACGCCGAGGAGCAGCGCAAGCGCTTCACGGAAGCGATGGCGGAGAAGCAGCGCCGCTACGGCGAGGCCTATCCGCTGGACGAAGACTTTCTAGCCGCGGTCGCCGCAATGCCGGAAGCGAGCGGCGTTGCGCTCGGGTTCGACCGGCTGGTGATGCTGGCGAGCGGCGCTTCGCGGATTGATCAGGTGGTGTGGACACCGCCTGCAAATGAAACGTTAAGTGAGACATGACGAAGACGAACCTTGCACGAACCTTGCGTGAGCCGGCCGAACTCGTGGCCGAGCAGCTTGCTCCGGCCGAAGCGCTGTCCGCCCTCGAGCGTGTCGCCGCGCGCTATGCCGTTGCGATCACGCCGGCGTTGGTCGAACTGATCGACACATCCGATCCGGACGATCCCATCGCGCGGCAATTTGTTCCGAGCGCAAGCGAATTGGAGATGCAGCCAGGCGAGAGCGCCGATCCGATCGGCGATCACCCGCATTCGCCGGTTCCCGGCATCGTGCATCGCTATCCCGACCGTGTGCTGTTCAAGCTCGTTCACGTCTGCGCGGTCTATTGCCGCTTCTGCTTCCGCCGCGAGATGGTCGGACCCGGCAAGGAGAACGCGCTGTCGGACGGCGCCTATCGCGCGGCCATCGACTACATCCGCTCGCACAGCGAGATCTGGGAGGTGATCCTGACCGGCGGCGATCCCTTGATGCTGTCGCCGCGGCGGATGAGCGAGATCATGGCTGAACTGGCCGCGATCGATCACGTCAAGATCATACGCCTTCACACCCGCGTGCCCGTGGCCGAGCCTGCCCGGATCAGCGACGAGATGGTCGCGGCGCTGAAGGTCACGGGTGCCACCACCTGGGTGGCATTGCACGCCAATCATGCGCGCGAGCTGACGGAACCGGCGCGCGCCGCCTGTGCACGGCTCGCTGATGCCGGAATTCCCTTGGTGAGCCAGTCCGTGCTCTTGCGCGGCGTCAACGACAACATCACCGCTCTGTCGGATCTGATGCGAACTTTCGTCGAATGCCGGATCAAGCCCTACTACCTGCATCATGGCGATCTCGCACCGGGCACCGCGCATCTGCGAACGACGCTGGCCGAGGGGCAGGAGTTGATGCGGCAGTTGCGCGGGCGGGTGTCAGGGCTGTGTCAGCCCGACTATGTCATTGATATTCCCGGCGGCGCCGGCAAGTCCCCGGTGGGGCCGAATTATGTGTTGGCGGCACAAAATACCGCACCCGACGCGCGTGATGCGGAGGCGGAAACGCGCTATCGTATCGTGGACTATTGCGGCGACGTTCATCTCTATCCGCCCGAGACCTGAGCGGTGGCGAAGAGGACGCCGGTTGAGAATGGAGGAACAGAAATGAAGAAGATCATGGTGGCAGCATCGCTCGTGGTCTTGCTCGGCGGCGCGGCGGTTGCACAGACCGGCGGCTCCAAGGGGTCGACCTCCGGCGGCGCATCCTCCGGATCATCGGTGCCACCGGCGCCCGTCGGTCATCGCCAGCCGCGCGCAGGCGATGTGCCGAGCGAGAAGAATCTGAGCGATCCGAACAGTCCCGCGAACAAGGAAGACGCCCTGCTCGACAAGAAGATCAAGAGCATCTGCCGGGGCTGCTAGGCGGCACCCGGCGGGCAGGGCGCGACAGCTCGCCCCGCCCGCGTTTGCCGAACTAAGCCGAGCGCTCGTGCAGGCCCGCACCTCTGGTGTTGCGGCGGATCTCGACCGCGTCGGCGAGCTGCTCGAGCACGGTCGCCGTCGTTGCCCAGTCGATGCAGCCGTCGGTGATGCTCTGGCCGTAGGTCAGCGGCTTGCCCGGCACCACGTCCTGGCGGCCGGCGACGAGATTGCTCTCGATCATCACCCCCATGATGTGGTTCTCGCCGCCCGAGATCTGACCGGCGATGTCGGCCATGACCAGCGGCTGGTTTTCCGGCTTCTTGCTCGAATTGGCGTGGCTCGCATCCACCATCACCAGCGGCGCGACGCTCGCTTTCGCCAGATCGTTGCAGGCCGCCGCGACGCTTGCCGCATCGTAGTTCGGCTTGCTGCCGCCGCGCAGGATGATGTGGCAGTCCTCGTTGCCGGCGGTCGAGGCGATCGCCGAGCGGCCGAGTTTTGTAACGGCCATGAAATGATGCGGATGCGAGGCTGATTTCACCGCGTCGGCGGCAATGCGAACATTGCCATCGGTGCCGTTCTTGAAGCCGACCGGGCAGGACAGCCCCGAGGCCAGCTCGCGATGGATCTGGCTCTCGGTCGTGCGCGCCCCGATCGCGGCCCAGGACACGAGATCGGCAATGTATTGCGGCGTCGTCATGTCCAGGAATTCGGTGCCGGCGGGCAGGCCGAGATTGTTGACGGCCGACAGCACGTTGCGCGCCAGCCGCAGGCCCTTGTTGATGTCGAAGCTGCCGTCGAGATCGGGATCGTTGATCAGGCCCTTCCAGCCGACGGTGGTGCGCGGCTTCTCGAAATAGACCCGCATCACGATCTCGAGCTGATCGGCGAGGTCCTCGCGCAAAGTCGCGAGACGCTCGGCATATTCGAGCGCCGCCTTGGGATCATGCACCGAGCAGGGACCGACCACGACCAAGAGGCGGTCGTCCAGGCCGTTGAGGATGGCATGGATGGCGTTGCGCGCCGCCATCACCACGCGGGTGGCGGTGAGCGTGCGCGGGACCTCCCGCATCACCTCATCCGGCGTGCTCAGCTCTTTCAGTTCGCGGATACGAAGATCGTCGGTCGTGCTCAGCACGGCGGGCTCCTGTTTGTTTAGAGAACCTGCCGGCCAATAAAAAAGCCGCCAGGTCTGGCGGCTTGTTCGGACGTTTGCTTCAATATTCAGATTGAGCGCGATCCTCCTGCCGCCAGCGAGCTGTCGTAGCTAAAGTACCAAAAATAGCTGGTGACGAGGGTGATCATGGGACGCCATATAGCGTGCCATTGGCGGGTTGTCACCCCCCAATCGGCTCGGCGGGCGACGAGAGCCCTCAGGTGTTGCTGTTGCGCGCCGCCAGCGCCATGCCGATCAGGGTGGCGCCGCCGAACAGCAGATTGATACCGACGAGGACGCCGATCGCCCATTCCGCCGAGCTCGGCAGTCCCGTGATCACCATGAACGAAATCGCGATGTCGACGAGGCCCGAGATCAGGAGCCAGGACCAGCGGCCGCTGAGCTCGCGGCGGTGCTCCAGAGCGTACATGATGGTGGCGACGCCTTCGGCGAGGAAGTAGGCGCCGAGCACGATGGTCAGCGTCAGCACGGCCTGCATCGGCCGCGCCAGCAGCAGCATGCCGGCGAGCACGGCGAGCGCTGCCGAGATCAGCGACCACCAGAAGCCCGGCGTGCTGCGCGCCCAATAGGTCACGATCAGTCCGCCAATGCCGCTGATCAGGAACATCCAGCCCAGGAAGATCGCAATGGCAAGGCTCGCGAGCGGCGGCAGGATCAGCGCGGCGATGCCGAGAACAGCAAGCAAAATGCCTTCGAACAAAAAGGCCTTCCAATGCGCTTTCACCGTTTGGCTCATGGCGGATTGCAGCCGTGAAAAGTCCTCGGGCGATGTCATCGGCAGACTCCGGATCGAGAGATCTGTGCTCAGTCTAGTATGCGCACGGCGCGCTCGCCATCCCGCGGCTCAGCCGCCGCCGGGCGCCGAGGAAAAGCCTTCCGCGCTGGTGCGGATGCGGTTGCGGCCAAGAACGTAAATCGCCGTTGTGACAACCAGAAGCGCCAGGCCGAGCAGGATCGAGGTAAGGCCGATCGGGATCAGGGCCAGCGTCAGATTGCGCTCGGGGTTGATGAGCCAGTGATGGATCGAGGTCAGCACGAAAGCGAGGCCGAGAAAGCCGACGCCGCCGCCCGCGAGCAGCAACGCCCACATCCGGCGCAGCTGGCTGAGCCGCTCCCGCGCGACGTCGGTCCGGGGCGCGTGATGGCGCGCGACGCGGCGGACGAGGCGGATGGCGAAGGCGATCGAGCTGAATCCGATCAGGAGGCTCGCGGCACCCAGCCACATCCGCAGTGTCGGGTCCAGATCCGGCATGCGCTGGAGCGTGAGCAGCGGGAAGTCGAAAGCCGAATGCAGCGCAAGCGGGCCGGCGAAGATCAGCAGGCGGCTGGAGAGGCGGGCCCAGTCGCGGTGGTGGCGGTTGGCTCCGAGCGCCGTGCCGGCGCGCGCGATCGTCAGGTAAGCGCCGGCGATGATGCCGAGGGCGCCGTGGAACGGCACGGTCAGCACGCTGCGCAAGGCGGCCAGCGAGCGCCACATCTCGGCATGCTGGACGAGATAAGCGAGATTCTCGTAGGCGGCGAAGCCGAGGCCGACGGCGGCGCCATAGACCACGGTGTCCATGGGGTTGGCAAAGGTCCGCCGCTTGGTCGAGGAGACCAGCACGATGGCGATCACCTTGACGGCTTCCTCCGGCAGCGCGACGCCGAAGACCGAATGCATGGCCAGCGCCGCCCAGGGATTGTCGGGGGCGGCGACCATCTTGGCGAAGGGGGCGCGGGCGAGGCCCAGCAACGAAATGCTGGCCGCCCCTAGCAGGAACGCGGTCCAGACCTGGGCGGGCGGTCCGGGGCGTTCCTCGGCGGCAATGACAAGCCACAGCATCAGCAGCGCCGGGGCGATGGCAGCAGTTCCGATGACGGTGGGTAACGCTTCAATCAGGTACATCGGCGCCGAAAATAGGTTCCCTTGATCCGCTTATCTACATTCACCGGTGCGACCATGTGTCATGCAATTGCTGTCGCGTCGCTTAACGAGCGCGACAGGTGGCGTTCATCGGTCCGTGGAAGGTAGAAATCAAGCGCGATCAATTGCATGACAGAACCTGCTCGTCATCCATGGCAATGATCGCGCAGGTTCGATGGCGGATGGCGATTGCCAAGCCAGATCAACAGAATACGCCGGCTTCTTCGATTCACGAAGCATCTGTCGCTGCGGCCAGTCCGGAGGCGAGGCCGCCTGCCTGCGGGCACGCTTGGCCGGGCGGCCTCAGTCACGCTTGGCTGCACGCCTGCGGGACGGCGCGACCCGGCGGGCCCGCACCTGCTCCAGCTCCCAGAAGGCGCGCACGAGGCACGTGCCGAGGCAGGAGACGACGAGCAGCAGCAGGAAGGCCTGGTCGACGGCTGGGATCTGTATCATGGCGATGATGAAGCAACGCGCATGCCACGCTCTCCCGCGGCGGCCGGCGTTCTCCGCTTTCAGTGGGTGGTGAACGGCGGCGCCGCGTCGGGGGCAACGTCGAAGGCGCCGAGATGGAATTCCTCGCCGATGGATTCGTCCGGCTCGGCAGGTTGCGCGAGCAGCGTGAAGGCGGCCTGCGGGTATTGCTTCCAGATCGCGAGATCGCCGGCGGTGATGGTGAGCCAGCCGAACGTGTAAATGTAGCGTCCGGGCTCGGTGACCCGGCCGACCCTGTCCCAGGTAATCTTATCAACTGTGATCTTGTCGACTGCCATCCGGTCCCCCGATCGCAAGTCTGCACGTCACGTCCGGCACGAGGCGCGGACCCGCAAAGGCTGATCCCGCAATGGGGCCGCGATAGGGCAGCGAGCGGAGGAATCGGCCGGCTGGCCTCAGGCCGACTGCAGCACGGCCTGGCGCACGATCAGGCGGACGAGGTCGTCCCGCTGCTGCTTCTCAGCGAATTTGACCGCAAAGCCGTTGTCGAATTTGCGGATGACGCGCCCGACGCAGGCGCCGACCGCAAGCGGCGTTCCAACCGGCGGGTCGTATTCGCAGGACACAGCGACGCCGGCCGTGGAGACGTCGATGATGAAGCAGGGATGGGTGCCGCCGTCCGCGAGGGTCAGGAAGGTGTGCGCGACCTGCGGAACGAAGCGCGCATCGTTGCGCAGCTCCTGGACGCTGGCGTCCTTCTGCTTCTTCTCCAGCCAGGTCAGCTTTTCCGACATCCAGGCCCGCCGCGCCCGCGTCATGTCGAGTTCCATCAGGAAACCCGATTTCAGCGTCGCGCTGATCGTGCACTGGAATTCGCCGAAATCCTGGAAATAGGAGGTCACGCGCTCGCCGATCTTGCCGACGACAGGCACGTCCACAATCATGCGGAACGGCGAGACGCGCTTGGTCCGGCAGGCGAAGGTGCGCAGCTTGCCCTCGCAATCGTACCAGCGGGGCAGCGAGTAGCTGCCGCTCACCGTGACGTCCACCGCACGCTGCCTGAGGAAATCCGTGACGGACATGAGTGCCAATCGTGTTTTTTGGGGCGTTTCCGTAAATGCACGGTAGCGGTCAAATTCTAAGCAAATGATACCGGCGCTCATGAGCAGGGGTAAATTTCCGGTAAACGCATGAGCCGGTGATGCGCCGGGCCTGCGCGACAAATTGCCGATTTGCAGCTGTGAGGGTTCACAACGTCGTCATCGCGCGGCGCGAACCGCGGGCGTTCAGACCGCTCCGAGCAGCACCAGCAGAGCCAGTGCAGCAACGGCAATAACGAGCTTGATCGTCGTCCAGATCAGGCTGTCCGGATTGATCGCCCATCCGAACCACGGCCCGGCGCGCCGGATCGTCAACGCTGCGAACGCCTCGACGACGGCGAGCGCGAGAGCGATGCCGGCAATGAAAGACCATGAGTCGGCCGGCGGCAGCCATGGCGCGAGCCAGGCGGGGACGGAGCCTCGCATGGATGCCAGCAGTGCGAACCATCCGAACCAGGACACGGAGCCCTTGATGATGTCAGGCCCGATCGTATCGGGGTCGAACCGGATGCCGATCGCGCGAAGCGCGCTCTCGAGGCGCTCGCCGTCGGTCAGGAAGAGAAACGCGCCGAGGTAGAGCGGCACGGGGGACCTGAAGAGGAGCGCGATGATGCCGAACAGGATCGTGTAGCCGTAGGCGTCACCGAGGATGTTCCAGCCAGACGCGAGCGGGGGCTGCGGCGTGGCCGTGGCCCGAGGGAGCGATCTGGCGCGCGCCATGTGCTCGAGCATTCTGGCGCGCCGGTCCGGTGCATAGGGCGTGGTGCGGCGAATCCAGGGCGGCAGCTGCGAGGCAGCGCCGGACGGACCTTCCGAGGGGGATTCGCGCTGCTCCATGGACCTGCAACCGGTTTCGATCGGAGATTGGTCGGAGGTCGGGGGCGGGGAGGTTCATGCGGTGGCGGCTGATTTCGCCGCGTGATCCGATTGCTTCGGATCGTGGCGCTCCCTAGCGGAATCGAACCGCTCTCTCCACCGTGAAAGGGTGGCGTCCTAACCGATAGACGAAGGGAGCTAACACTGGGCCCCGCCGCTTTTCGCGGCACGGCCGCCGGCCGCCCGAACAGTGCCCGGCGGCTTGCAGCGGGCGAACGTATAGTGGCCTTTGGGGCGGCGGGCAAGCCGTTCGGGAACGGTCTTTTGGAACCGGTGGATAGCGTCCACCCCGGGATCATTCGGGGCCGATTTCAACGATTTCTTAGGGTTCCCTGCGCTAGCGCTGGGATGGGAGATTTTTGGCCAATGCCACAGCCGAAGAAGCGCGCAGCCCGCAAGCTGCTGTCGCAGCACGCCTGGATCACGCTCGCCGGCGGATTCGCGGCGCGGCATTGCCTGGTCCAGGACATCTCGGACACGGGCGCCAAGATCACGATGGACGACGACGCCAGCCAGCTGCCGGGCGTGATCCGGATGGCCTTCGCCCGCGATGCCCGCACCGGGCGAAGCTGCCAGGTGGTCTGGCGCCGCGGCAAGTCGGCCGGCGTCAAGTTCATCTGATCGCGGACGCCGGGCCTGCCGATGGCGCGCAGCGCCTGTCCGGGCTAGAACGGCGCGATGCGCGCGTTGCTCCTCATCCTCATCTCGCTGCCGGCCATAGCCACCTCCGCGGCCGCATCCGAGATCCTGCGTCTGCCGCCCGCTGAGCGGCCGCAGGCGGGCAAGACCTTGCCGCTGAAGAGCAAGGCCGGGGCGGCAAGGGCGAACTCGTGTGCGGCCTACGGCCCGCGCTTCACCATGATCGAGGCGACCGGCACCTGCGTGAAGATCGGCGGCTCGATTAGCATCGACACCACCATCCGGCGCTGAGGCCCGCATGTCGCCGGATCTGATGCGGCTCGATATCATCGTCCCCGTCGTGATGTACTGCGCGCTGCTGTGGTGGGTCGGCCGCGGCCTGAGCTGGGCGGCCAGGCTCGCCACCGCGGTCGTCACGCTGGTGCTGATCATCTGCGTGGTGCTGGTCGAGCGCGGCTGGGGTTAGACGGCCCCTCACAACAAAAAACGCGAAAACAACCCCATGCACAGTAGCCGTCAAGCGCTCCCGCGCCGCCGGAGGCGTGCGGCAAGACGGCGATTCATCGCGACGTCAGCGTGATTTAACCCGCGCCGCCGGCTCACGACATCGGCGGTGCGACAAACTGTGCGAAACCGGGCCGTTTGCTGAGCTCGGCGAGCCAGCGCGTCAGATGCGGCTGCGCCGGCCGGGTGATGCCTTCGACGCCGAGCCAGCGCCGCGCATACGAGCCGATCGCGATGTCGGCGAGCGTGAACGTGTCGCCCTCCATGAAGCGGCGCGAGGAGAGCAGGCGGTCGGCGATCGCCCAGACCTCGGCGGCGGCATCGGCATCGCGCTGCACCTGGATCATGTCGCGCTCGGCGGGCGCCGTGCGCACGACGCCCCAGAACACCGGGCGGTCGACCGGCTGCACCGCCGACAGCGTCCAGTCGAGCCAGCGGTCGACGCTGGTGCGGCTCCTCGGCGCCTCCGGGTAGATCGGCGTGCCGCGTCCATGCGCGAGGCAGAGATAGCGCATGATCGAATTCGACTCCCACAGCACGAAATCGCCCTCGACCAGCGTCGGGATCCGCGCATTGGGGTTCATCGCGAGATAGTCGGCCTCGCGCGTCTTGCCGAACGCCATGCCGGCGTCGATGCGCTCATAGACGAGGCCAAGCTCGGTGAGGCACCACAGCACCTTCTGCACGTTGACCGAATTGGCGCGGCCCCAGATCGTCAGCTTGGCGTCAGGCATGAAGCATCTCCCGCGGCGTTTCTGCTTGCCGCGGGTGTTAGCGGAATTTCGCTAGTCCAGCGACACGCGATTGTGCCGAGCCCCTCATGCAAAAAGCTCCGCCATGGGCGGAGCTTTCACACGTTGAACCCGTTGATCAGTGGCCGAAGAACAGCCACAACAGAATGATCACCGGGATCGGCACGCCCAGCAGCCACAACAAAATCCCGCGTCCCATCGCATTCTCCTCCAATCGCTTCGTTGGAGGGAAAACGCCGGTTGCGCGCGCTTGTTCCTGCGGGCGATGCTTACCAGTGGCCGGTGTTCGGCATCGACGACCACGGCTCCTGCGGCGCCTTCGGCTCGCCCTTCTGCAAGAGTTCGATCGAGTGCAGATCCGGCGAGCGGACGAAGGCCATGTTGCCGTCGCGCGGCGGACGGTTGATGGTGACGCCGGCCTTCTGCAGCTGTGCGCAGGTGGCGTAGATGTCGTCGACCTCATAGGCGAGATGACCGAAGAAGCGGTCCTCGCCGTATTTCTCCTCGTCCCAGTTGTAAGTGAGTTCGACCAGCGGCGCGCCGCGCGTTTGCGGCTGCTTCTTCAGCGCCTCCAGATCGTCCGCCGAGCACAGGAACACCAGCGTGAACCGCCCCTTGTCGTTCTCGATCCGCCGCACCTCCTTCAGCCCCAGCGCATCCTGGTAAAACTTCAGCGCGATATCGAGATTGCGCACGCGCAACATGGTGTGGAGGTATCTCATTTTGCAGAACTCCTTGAGAGCGTTTGTTGTTCTTACGTGCGATAGGGCACCGGGGCGCACTCAATAGCAGGAAAACGGAGTGGAGGGCACTGCCATACGTGCGGGTAAATCTCACTTTGCTCTGATGCGCCGGTGGAGACTCTTGGCCAGCTCTATCCGCCGAGCCCGCCTCTGTCCGAGCTCCCTGGACCGCCGCGAAGGCGTTGGCGGAAATAGCGTGGAAGGCGAGGCATCAAATAAACCTGAGCGTTCACGCATGGACACCTAGTCGCGCGACATCCTTACGGGCATAGATGCTTCTTTCAACGGGACGTTGTCTGTGAGAATTTTGATTACCGCTCTCTGCCTGAGCCTGGTTTTGATGGCCGCAACTTCTTCGGTGCCGGCCTCGGCCCAAAGCACCGCATTCTGCCAAGGCGTTGCCGGAGGTGGCCCCGGTTATACGGGACGGGCCTCATCTCCCGAGGTGGCTGCCATCTACAAGCGGTATCAAGCCTGCCTGGATGGTGACTATCCAGGCGGCCCCAAGGACAGCTCGAAAGGCCGTACCGCGGCGAAGAGGAAGAGCTGAACCAAAACCTCGAGCTACGCGTGCCATACCGATCGATGCCATTGCCGACAATATCGACACCGGCAATCGAGAAAGGAAAGCTTGATGGACTATCTTGCGATTGCGGTCACCTGCCTCGTCGCGTGGTTGGGTATTCTCTGGAAAGAGCCGGGAGACGGCGTAAAGGCTCTCTTGATGTTTGCCGCATTGCTCACCAGCCTGTTCGCGGCTGCCAAGGTTTCGGACGACAATGAGGACAAGAAATTCGCACAGTCGGCGCTGACCTCGATGCTCGAGGCGACTCATACCGTTTACGACGGCTTCTATCGGGATATCGATGATCCGGCGAAGGACCGTGGATTCGATCTCGAGCATTATGTCTGTGCGCACAGTGCTGCGGGACTTGTGTGCTCCTTTACAGACAAGGACGACAAGTCCAAGCGCGGAGTGTTGGTGCTCGAAAAGGGCGAGCTGGCTGAGATGATCGCGAAAAGGATTCGCAAAGAGAGCAGAAGTCCGATCATCCAGGCGGCCTTTGACAAGCCGTTCACGCCCGCCAAACCGACGGAGGAGCTTCTTGGCAAAGCCGCCATCGTCGGATTTCTCGCCTACTACGACATGTACTGCAAGTATCCGGAAAATTACTACTACGACGGAAGATATGGCACCAAAGTGATTTCAGACCTGGTTGAGGCCAGGCTAACTCTTGAAGATTTCGCGAGCATCGATCCCGGAAAGGGAGTGGACGTCTTTCAGAAGGTCCAGGATCTATATCGCAGCCAGCTCGCGTCAAAAAAGGGACCGGCGCTCAATTGTTTCTGATGCAGTCCTTTTTTTCTTGGCACGGAAGTGACTAGGTCCGCTAGCTGGTTCTCAGCTAGTACCCACTACCCAAATCTGCTACCTATGGTTATCCGGGACAAAAGTCTCGGCTTTTTTGTTGGGGCAATCGGTGTCAGAGGAAATGGAAAAACTCCGCGAGCTCTTCACGTTCGTTTGTTTTGGGCTAGGTGCAATATCATTGCTCCTCTGCGTTTTCCAAGGTTGGCACGAAAAATATGGTTCGGCGAGCATCTTGCTCGTGACAGGGATAATGTGCGGTGTGTTTGTCTTCCTGTCGCAGGTGAAGACATTCAAGGTTTGGGAGGTTCAAGTAGAACTCAAGGAGCAACTTGACCAGGCTCAAATGTCGATAGCGCAGCTACGACGTATCTCGATGAATAGCGCAAAGGCAATCTATAGCCAGTTGGCTTGGGGAAACCGGATGGCCTCGCCAACGGCCAAAGAAAAGAAAGCTCAGCTAGATGAGATCGAGAAGCAGCTTTTGGACCTTAATTTGGCGTCGGATGAGCGGGAGGATGTTGTCCGTCCCATCGTGCGTATCATCGGTTTCGATTTGTATCAGATATTCTCTCGGACCATTGAGGCATACGGTGGCCTTCGCTATACGGCCCTGGTGGAGCGAGCAAGATCAGAGCAGCCAGCTTTCGTTGGCGCACGCGAGAAACACTCGGAAGGCTATACGAAGTGGGTCCGTCGCGAAGGGGGGCAAAATCCTTTCGAGCGCCTCTATACTTACGATATGAAAGCGGAGCTGGAGCGCGAGACCCCTCGTCCAAGTGAGTGGATGGATGAGGAAGACTTGGAGATCACCCGACGGTTCGCGCAAGACGTGCTTCGCATCTATACCGGCTGTGTGATGAAGGGCGGTTACACCACTGAGGCAGCAGATTTCCTCGATAAGTACTCCAAGAAAGAAGATTTCGAGGCCAAAGCGAATGAGCTGTATGCGAGGCCATTGACTGAGCTTCGGAAACCTTGACGGCGATGCGGCTCCAAATCACGCTATTCCTGTGCCTAACAGTGAACTAAATTACCGTGACAGTGCACTCAATTGGCGCTGTCCGCCAAGCGTGGACCTATCGGAATTGCGGCGACAGGAGCGCCGGCGGCTCAGCCGCGGCGAGAACAATTGAGTGCACTGTCACCGCAATGGCAGCAGGCGGGCGACGGAGAATGGATTGAATGCACTGTCGCTCGCACCATACTGACGTTCAGCCGCCAGCGCTGTCCATCATGTAGCTTCGAAAATGCAGATCAAGCACAACAGAGCCGGCAGCAACGAGCAGGACGAGGATACTCGCATATATCAGCGGCTTCCTCACATCTGCACGGAATGACCATGCGCCGAGGCCAAGGAATCCGATCCCGAAGGCGAGGCTGAACCAGGTCAGGCAGATGGCCAATTGCTGCTCGGCGCGATCGAGCTGAGACATGAATCCGTCGGGAAATCCCAGCCACGTGACGAACATCGAAAAATGGGCCGAACCTGCGAACATCAGGACTGCGAGTGCGAACGGATAGACATTCTTGCGTGTCATGAATCGTCTCGGTTGGTCCATCGGATTAACATGCCGGTCGCACGGCACGCAAACCATGCGGTAAGCACTCAATTGGCGCGTCCGCTAAGCGTGGACTGAAGCCGCAGAGCCGGCCGGGCGATGGCCGATGAATTTAGTGCACAGGCACCACCCTGGGCAGTTGAACCCCGCCAGAGATGGGGCGACTAAACGCCATGGCCGCATTCTTTGCAGAACTCCTGTTCGATCTCGTCAGAGGCCTCGTCGGTAGCTGGCTGAGACAGGCTGCGGTGGCCGTTTGTGCGTGGCTCGATACGAAGATTCACGGCCGCGCTGCACGCTTTGTCGTCGGTGGCCTGCTCGGGATCGCCGCCTATTTCCTCATTCCTGTGATCGCCGGCTTGCTGGGTCTTTGATGCCCTCCGTGAAGACGAACCTCATCATTGCATTGGCCATCGGGGCGCTCATCTCGTTGACGCTTCTCGTCATCGAGCCGCTCACCGACTTCGCTTATCTTTCGCTGGAGTGGCCTGGCATCACCGCAGCGTATTTTTTCTGGGGAGCGGCCGGAGGCTCCACCTTCGCAGGCGTCGCTATTTCCTGGCTCGTGAATGCGCTCATCTATGGTTTCGAAGCTTTCGCCATTCTCGGCGCTGTAAAAGTGCTGCGGGCGACATGAAGCGCTGGCTGCAACGGCTCGGAAAGATTGCGAGGATTGCTGCGCTTTGCGGCACCGTCGCGTGGCTGGTGCTTTTGACGAGTTCGCCGCAGCAGCCTGATGCCGCGCATCCTGAACGCTACGCGCACCGGCACGACGTCAGGTATGTGAGCGAAAAGACTGAACTCGTCCTCCGCGTCCTGCTCGGCTCGTCGTTTACCCTGGCCATGGTGGCGTTTGGATGTCACTTCGCGACCAGGGACATGCGGGAGTGAATGATCCCGGCGGATTTCAATGGCATCGCATCGCGCGCACTAGCGCCTTGATCCGTCCTTGCTGCGCCGGGCCTCTTCAGCCTCGTCCACGAGCTTCAACGCGGCGCCGTCGTAGCTCAGCCTCAAGCCGCGGCCGACGATCCATATCCATCCCTCGCGGGCGTCCCTGGTCGGCTGGGCGTTGAACTGGTCGGAGATCGATTTGACGGCCGCGTCTTGCGGCCCCGGATTGGTCAGCTCCGCATTGACGCGCCAGATCGGATGCCTGGCATCGACATCATCGCTGTCGATCGTGACCTTGGCGCCATCGACCGCGCATTCGAGAGTGTAGGAATCGCGAACCTGGCGGCAGCGGTAGCGGCGCTGCGTGATGAGCTTGTTCGTCTCCTCGAATGTCATCCCGGGCGAAAAGCCGAGAATGTCGGACTTTTTCACGCTGGCCAGCGATGCGGGCTTCAAAAAGCCGGGCTGGATCGCCACGAGGGCGGCAATGGCAACAACGATCAAGCCGGCGACAACAATGGCAATCTTCATCGGCCCCTCGCGAGATACATCCGACCATACAACAGCGGGAGCATCCTGCCAGTCGGGCTTGGCGTGATCGTCATGAGGCCGACACGGCGGACGCGACAGGTGCGGTCTCGTGACCGGTGCCTGGCTTGACCGCGCGAAAATTGAGCGCTCCGGCAACGACCACTTGTGGTTTCGGCGGCGTCCGCTATCGTATTGCTCTCGACTGGGGGGAATTCGAAATGATGGGGCGCCTGGGGTTGCTCGCATTTGTCTTCGTTGCCATGAGCGGCAGTGCGCAGGCCGAGGCCTGGACATGCTCTGCCAAGAACATCGTGTCGGGCAATTACGCCGGCGGCGATACCGCCTACATCCATCTGTCGCCCTATGAGAGAGGCAACAACTATCCGGTGACCAAAAAGGGCAAGACGGTCACGGGACGAACGTCCAACGGAACGCCCTTCGTCTGCAAGCAACAATAGCCAGCCATCGGGAGGATAAGTGAAAGTTCTTTTCAGCATTTCCACGATAGTTTTGTCATTGGCCAGCATCCCCGCTCACGCGGCCTCCAACAGCACCCCTCACGCGGTCGAATGCATGGCCAAGAACGGGTTCACACCCGAGATGTGGCGGGCACGTCGTGCGGGGACGAACGCGCAGGTCCAGTCCTACATCGCCTGCCGTGACGGCATCTCGACCAAGCAGGCGCGGGAGGTCGGCAAGAAGGACGGCAATTTCGATACCTACAAGCGCTAGGCGGAGCGGCCGACATGAAGCTGCTCGCAGCCTTGCTGCTCACGGCCGCGTCGATTGGCGCGGCCGATGCCGCCGGCAGCATGGCGCTCTGCCTGCAGGCAGGTTTCTCGCAAGCCTGCTGCAAAGCCGAGGAAGCCAAAGGCGGCTTCAATGGTGACGGCGCCGATGCCTCGGCCCGTCGCTGGAACAGTCTCGCCATGTGCAAGAGCCGCGCCGCGGGCAAGCCCAAATGATGCGATGACGCCCGCGTTCACGCAACGCGCCATCGGACGACGGTTGCGTAGGCCATCGCGCTGCCGCTGTCATGGAGCTTGCATCATGGGCTTCCGCTGCAGATCCAAATCGGCTTCGCTGATCGCGCACTGAAGCGTCATCGGCAATGTCGCGACGCGTTCGACGGTACCTTGCTGCCATCGCATCGATCGGTTGACACGATCCTTGTCGTCGCGCGTTTGGCGATGGTGCGACATCTCGCCCGCGTTGCATCGACCGCCCGCGAAATCGCCTTTCACGCACGCGCCCGCTGATGTATCGTGCAGGTGAGCCGCCAACGAGGTGTGCCGAAACCTCGTCAGTACCTGGCGGCGTTTATGCCCACGGCGGGCAATGTACTCCATCATTTTTCAGATCCCATCGTCGTGACGGTCAGCGTCGCGACGAGCGTCTTCATTTCAGAACGGAGTCAGCCATGCATTTCTGTCTCACAGGGCAATACACGCCGCGCGCTCTCAATGCCATTCTGGAAAACCCGACGACCAATCGTCAGGAAGCCGCGGCGAAGCTGATCGAGGCGGCCGGCGGAAAGCTGGTCTCGATGTACAGCGTTGCGGCCGACGGCCCCGGCGTTCTCGTGATTTTCGACGTGCCCGATCCGAGCGCGGCGCCTGCCATTTCCGGCCTGACCGTCACGGCCGGTACCTTGCAGAACGTGAAGCTGACGCGGCTGTTCACGCAGGACGAGATCAAGCATGTGCGGCAGAACGCAGCCAAGCTGCGCTCGTCCTACAAGCCGCCGGGCGGCTGATCTCTCACTCATAGCCCCGGCAAGAGGCGAGGCCGCCGCTCACCGCGCCTGGCGGCGGTCTCGCGAAAGCTTCCTCGCGTCTGCTCGAGTTGGTCTCCGTGCGCCCGGCTGGTGCAGCGGGCGGCTGGACTTACGCTGCGACCCGTTGTTCGACGGGAGCGGTCAGGTATTTCAGCGCTTGTGCATGTTGCAGGTCGGGAACCGCGATGGCGGTGTGGCTGTAGACCGCGTGGCTCCGCGAGTTTGCGATCCCGTCCAGGATCTCTTTGCCCTTGATGACGTGGAGGCCCATGCCTTCTTCGGACGGGAAGATCGCCAGCACCACGTCATACGCCGCGATCACGGCGCGGAGCGCTTCGGCCTTGTCTTCGGCGACGTCGATGAAAACACGAACATCCGCCGCGAGTTCGCGCAGCTCGTTAAAATCCAGCACTGTGGGTACTCCAACGCAACGATACTGACGCGAGATTGAGGCCGTTGGGTTACTGAAGTCTGAACGACGGAAGGCCGATCACAGGTTTCACCCAAACGCGACGCGGCGGGCTACTGCCACTACGGTCGATGCCGTGGATGATGATCCGTTCCGGAAAATTCGGTCCAAAACGCGGCGGCGCTCTGCAAAGGAAGTGCGGAACATACACTGAACGGCGGCTTGCATTTCCGGACTTGATGGGCTCTAAGCCCGGTCACTTCATGACCTCGGGCATGAATCAGGAGCGCGCCCGCGCGGTTCAGGCCGCGTCCTCAGCAAAGTTTGCTCGCTCGCACAAAAGGAATTCAGACATGGCGAAGATGACGAAAACTCAATTGATCGATGCAATTGCCGAGGGCACGCAGCTTTCGAAGAACGACGTGAAGTCGGTGATCGAGTACATGGCGACGGTCGGATACAAGGAGCTCAACGAGTCCGGCGAGTTCGTCATTCCCGGCTTCGTGAAGATGTCGGTGGTGAACAAGCCCGCCACCGAAGCCCGCATGGGCGTCAACCCCTTCACCAAGGAGCCGATGCAGTTCGCGGCAAAGCCCGCGAGCAAGTCGGTGAAAGCCTCGCCGCTGAAGGTGGCCAAGGACTCGGTCTAAGAGGCAGGCTGTAGCGTTGCGGCCGCTTCCTGCGCGAAGCGCCGCGACGCTTCTGCGGCGACGTCGAGGCCGCAAAAAGCGAAAACCCCGCCTGGGGGAAGCGGGGTCTTCTTGGGGGACGAAGCTTGGGGACGCTTCATCCAATAGGACGCGCCAGCGTGCAAAAGGTTCAACGGCGGAAGCAACGTCGGCCGAAAAGAAAAACCCCGCGCTTGCGCACGGGGCCTTCTCGCTGACGGCGATGGGATTTCAGCGCCTGGCCGCCAGCCATCTCAAAAACGAAGATCGCCTTCTAACTTAAGGTTGAAAATCCAAAAAGCAACAGCGCCGCGATGACGGAATATGCTCGTCAGGCGGCGCTGCGAATTGACTGGGCGCTGAAATCCCCAGCCTCCATGGGTCCGCGCAGCGCCGAAAAAGTTCAAAACGATATCCCCGTGCATTTTCGAGGGGGAGGGCTGGACTTTTTGTTCTCATTTTGTTCTAGTGAGTCATCCTTGGAGGTGACCCATGACCATCGAAAAACAGCGCGAAGTGATCAGGCTCTGGAATCAGCTCCGGAAGCTCGAGGGCCCGGCCGCAGAAGAGCTCCGCATCCAGATCCTGGAATGCTTTTCCGAGAACGGCAAAGCCAAGCGCGCGGCGTGAAGCGCGCGGCGTGACGGGAGCGGCTCGAGGCGAGCGCGGCTGGAGGAGCGCCGGCGGACATTCGCAAGCGCGATCGCATCCGACGACGCGCGCTTTCACCGATCGTTAGGACTCGCATCCCGCCGATTTTTTCGACTCCGATTCGTTCCTCGAGAACGAAATGGAGTCGGATGCAGAACAAGCCGCGCCTGTCGATCTCGATGCGAACGCGCGTGTCGAAACGAGACAGCGTGATGCCTCGCACGGTCCTGTCGTGTCGTCTCGCGTACGACATCGGGCCGTGGGAGAGCGACATGGATGCGGGCTGGTTCGTCGAGATGTTCGTCGAGATCGCCAAGGTCTTCTCGCACGACCGCCATCCGCGCTTGCGCAAGGGCAAGCCGTCGGTGCCGCCGGTGCCACCGCGATCGACGTCGGAAGAGGCGATGTGATCGTGCGTTCGTCGCGTGCAATCGATACCTTGCGTTAAGACCTGCTCCGCGCCGGTTTCTTCGATTCCGATTCGTTCTTCGAGAACGAAATGCCGTCGAAGCTGGAACAAACCCGGCCGGCGAACCGCGCGCCATGACGTCGGTGCTCGGCGTCGGTGCTCGGCGTCGGTGCTCGCACCTGACCGAGACTGCTCGGCTGCGATCCGAAGCGCTGCGCAAGTCCTAACGAAAGCTTGCAGGGAAGCGGATAACCCTATTCGGTTAGGTTAAAAGCCCAATCGCGTTGCGCTTGGCGCTGCTTGGGATAGGTGTGTCGGCAAAGACAAGAACGACTTTGCCAAGAAGCAGTTTTCTCATGACACCTTTTTCAGAACCGTCCTTTTATCAAGGCGACCGGCCGACCTACCGGCGCGTCGCCATCGTCGGCACGCTCTTCTGTCTCGCCTTCGTGGTGATCAGCTTCTCGCTGCGCCCGCAGCTCGAGGACACGCGCGTCGCGGTCAAGGCCGACAGGCTGGTGCGCACCGCCGGGCAGGCGCCGCACGCCAACTAAGGCGCGATGAAGTTGGGATGAATCGTCATCGCGCTTTAGGTTATTGTTTGAGCATGATCTTTTCGGAAAACCGCTGCGCACTTTGCGCTAACGCGGCCCTTCGGGTCCGGATCATGCTTTAGCGCTCGTCGCCGTAGAGGCGGTCCTCGGCACGCGCGCGGTCGCAGCCGCCGCGCGAGGCGAGCGCCACGAAGCCGGCATAGCCGGACAGGTTCAGCAAAACTTCAAGCCACGCGGGCATGTCGGGCCTCACTCAACTGAAGACGGACTCAACGTCCGCGCGCAAGCCTGGTTCCCCGCAGCCGAAAAGAATCCGTTTCAGAGCGGCGAGGAGGGGTCGAGCCGCCGGCCAAGGCTCGCAACGGACTCGCTGGAGGGCCGTTCCTTGAGGAATTCGGCAATGGCCCGCGCCAGCTCGCCGTCGCTCATCGGCGTCGGCGGCGGACGCAGCGTGCCGACGCTGAAATTGCGGACGATCTCGTCGTAATGCCTGTCGTCGGATCTCGGAACGAGCCTGCGGATGCGGGCCAGCAAAGCGGATATCGGCAATCTTTCCTCCTCGTTCCTCCGCCCCGTTGGCAACCCTTATCGTCTGCTGCCATTTGCTTCCCTGAAATTGAAAACCCCGCCAGCATCGCGGAGATGCTGACGGGGTCTTCGTGCTGTTGCCTCAACCCGGATGGCGGAGGCTTCCGCACTTGCAGGTTCAATCCACGCGAGGCGGTTTCGTTCCCCCGCTGCGGCGGATTTTTTTGATCGCCGCCGGTTCCGCGCCGCGCGCAACCATCGCAGCTGTCCGTCGTTACCCCTGCGAGATACGGAAGGAGGAAAGCATGAAGAAGACACTGGCAGTTCTGGCCACCGTCGCAGCCGTGGGCGTGACCGCAGTCGCAGCGCCTGCGCAGGCGCGTGGTCGCGGCATCGGGCCGGGCCTCGCATTCGGTCTCGCCGCCGGCGCGATCACCGCAGGCGCGGTCGCGGCGTCCCATCCGTACGGCTATTACGGTCCGGGCTACGGCTATTACGACGGCCCCGGCTATTACTACGGACCTGGTTCCTACGCCTATTACGGCGGCGGGCCGTACTACCGGCACCACTATTACCGTCACTGGTGACGGCTGAACAATGCGAAAAGCCCGGAGCGATGCTCCGGGCTTTTTTCACGTGTGGTGATCAGACGCGGTGTTACGGCCAGAGCGAGGGCCGTTCGACCTTGCGGGCATTCTCGAGTGTCGACACGAAATATTCTTCACGCTCGCGCTTGAATTTTTCCTGCGTGGCGCGGAAGGCGGCAACACGGGCGGCGATCTCGTCGCGCTCACGGGCTTTGCGTTCTTCGTCTTCGGTCATGACCATCCCCTCGGGTTCACTTCACTGAACTCAAGCATTGCCGCCGCATCGTCTTGAGTCGCATTCGCATATGCATTGGCGCTTCCGAATGGGGCGTCAATGGGGAGGAGGCATTGCAGGATTGTGATATGCGAAGGTCGGAAAAAATTGCCGACCACGTCTTGCGCGGCAGTGGATAAGAGCGTCAACAATCTTGCCGCTTGTGCATGTCGCAGCCAGGCGCAAAACGAATCGGGGGCCGCCATGATTGCACCGGATCTTCACAGCGGCGTCGAACGGCTCGGCGACATGATCGCCGAAGCAAGAGTCATCGTGCCGTTCACCGGCGCCGGCATCTCGACCGAATGCGGCATTCCCGACTTCCGCTCGCCGGGTGGAATTTGGACGCGCAACCGTCCGATCCAGTTCGACGAATTCGTCGCCAGCCAGTCGGCGCGGGACGAATCATGGCGCCGTCGCTTCGCGATGGAGGAGGTCTTCGCCGCGGCGAAGCCAGGACGCGGCCATCGCGCGCTCGCCTCGCTCTATCGCGCCGGCAAGGTTCCCGCCGTCATCACCCAGAACATCGACAATCTGCACCAGGCCTCGGGCGTTGCCGCCGAGCACGTGATTGAACTTCACGGAAATACCACTTATGCGCGCTGCATCGGATGTGGGCAGGTCTATCAGCTCGACTGGGTGAAGCGCCGTTTCATCGAGGAGGGCGCCGCGCCCGACTGCATCGACTGCGGTGAACCGGTGAAGACCGCCACGATCTCATTCGGTCAGATGATGCCGGACGATGAAATGCAGCGTGCAACCGCGCTGGCGCGAGCCTGCAACCTCTTCATCGCGATCGGTTCTTCGCTGGTGGTGTGGCCTGCGGCGGGCTTTCCGATGATGGCGAAGAACGCCGGTGCTCGTTTGGTGATCATCAACCGCGAGCCGACCGAGCAGGACGACATCGCCGACCTCGTGATCCACCACGACATCGGCGAAACGCTCGGACCCTTCGTCGGCAATTGAGGCGTTAGTTTGATTCGCGGCTGTGCAAGCTGTTCATAGGTTCCGGCGAATCTCTTTTTTATCTATGCCTCGCAACCGGGAGTGTTATCTTTTGAGTCGAAAGATTCGCGTCGCGTCGAATTGAGAACATTCTCTTAAGACGCGTGATTCGAGCGCCGCCAATGTGGCGGGTTGCATGGCAGTGTGGGGTCCGGGGTTATGGGGTCGTCGGACGGATTTGAGTCCAAGAAGATCGGAGTTCCCGCGGTGGGCGAACACGGCGGCGCCGGTCGCGAGAGTGCGCTCAGCCCCTTCACCGGACTAGGTGAGGGCAGCGCCAACCTCGTCGAGGTTCACGGCGTCATCAAATGGTTCGACGCCTCAAAGGGCTACGGCTTCATCGTTCCCGACAATGGCTGGCCCGACGTGCTCCTGCACGTTACCGTGCTTAGGCGCGACGGCTTCCAGACGGCTTACGAGGGCGCCCGCATCGTCGTCGAGTGCATCCAGCGCGCCAAGGGCTACCAGGCGTTCCGCGTGGTCTCGATGGACGAGTCGACCGCGATCCATCCGGCGCAGATGCTGCCGCCGCGCACCCACGTCACGGTCACTCCGACCAGCGGGCTGGAGCGGGCTCAGGTCAAATGGTTCAACCGGCTGCGCGGCTTCGGCTTCCTGACCTGCGGCGAGGGTACGCCAGACATCTTCGTGCACATGGAGACGCTGCGCCGGTTCGGCATGACCGAGCTGCGCCCCGGCCAATATGTTCTGGTCCGCTTCGGGCCCGGCTCGAAGGGCATGATGGCGGCAGAAATCCATCCCGAGACGGGCTCGCCGGGATTGCAGTCGCACTAGCTTTCCAATTCCCGCAATCGTGAGCAGAGGCGCGCTGGCAGACCGGCGCGCCTCTGGCTTTTCCGGCGACCGCCGCGTAAGGACTGCTCCAGTTCCACGCCCCGAGTGTCCCCATGAATTCTGATCGAAAGGCTGTCTGGTCCGTTGCAAAGGGCTGGCTTGCCGCCATCCTCGTTGTTGCCGGCGTTGCACTCGCGAGCGGACTTGTCCACGCCGCCAGCTTCCAGCCGCTCGAGATCGTCACCAGGAACGGCGTGCAGGTGTTCTCGGTCGAGATGGCGACGACGGAGCAGGAGAAGCAGACCGGCCTGATGTACCGCAAGGAATTGGCCGACGGCAAAGGCATGCTGTTCGATTTCAATCCCGAGCAGGAAGTGTCGATGTGGATGAAGAACACCTATGTCTCGCTCGACATGATCTTCATCCGCGCCGACGGCCGCATCCTGCGCATCGCCGAGAATACCGAGCCGATGTCGACGAAGATCATCTCGTCGCAAGGGCCCGCCCGGGCCGTGCTGGAGGTGGTGGCGGGCACGGCGCAGAAATACGGAATCCGGCCCGGTGACCGCGTCGGCCACCCGTTGTTCGGCAGCAAATAGGGCCGGCGGCGAGGGCATTGCCAGCCTTGCTGGCGCCGGTTTGTAAGCTTGCTGGCGCCTTTGGAAGCGTGTATCGACGGGGCTCGCTGGACATTCGGGGTATAGCGCAGCCTGGTAGCGCGGCAGTTTTGGGTACTGCAGGTCGTTGGTTCGAATCCAGCTGCCCCGACCAGTCCCGACGTTGAATTTCCTCTGCTTTTCACTTCGGGTCTGACGCGGCGCTTGCGCCGTTCCGTCATCGTCCCGGCCCGAGCGCAACCAATGCGAGAGTTCGGAGTGTTGCGAGCCCTGCGTTGATGTGATCGAGGTCGGCCGTTTCTGGCGTCAGAACAGCAGCCAGTCGGCGAGACGCCAGGCGATCCAGGCGAGGGCGCAGATCCAGCCCAGCATGACGATCCCGGCCACGCCGAGCCCGCAGAGCGCCAGCAGCGAGCTTTCGGCCTCCGGCGTGCCTTCGAGTTTCTCGGTCGTATCGATCTGGCTCACATCGCCCCCTTGCCTTGCGGCCTGCTGTTTGTTGGTCTCGGCTCGCTCGCGAAAATTCACCCGCCGCGCTCCAGCTCACACGGACGTGAGGCGATCCGGCCGTCCATGCGGACGCGCGGATGCCACCCCGGACAGGCGGGCAAAAGCTGCAACTCGCGGCGCGGAAATTGGTTGCGCTGCCACGAGCGGAAATCCGTACCTGGCCAAGGATTTTTCTCGCATCGAGCGCCTGCCTAGCGCGCTCGCTGCGTTGAAGGAGAGGGCGCGCGATCGGTGCGGCGCCTCGAATGTCCTTCGAGCCCCCTTCAGGCGAGGTCCTCATGTCGATCAGCGCGATTGCTTCCACCAGTGCGGCGGTGACGACGTCTCCGTCGACCGCCGCAACGTCGTCCTCCGCGACATCATCGAGCTCGGCGACGTCCTCGACGTCAGCGACATCGGAGACGTCGTCCGCGCAATCGGCCGGTGGCAGCTCGGGGTCGGGAGGCGGCGGCTCGGCCAAGACCATCGTCAGCGAGGTCTCAACCACTGTTGGCGGCATCACCACGACGACGATCACCTATTCCGACGGCACAACCGAGGTCCAGACCTCGGCGAGCAAACAAGACAATCAGGGCAATCAGGCGGGGCAGACCTACAACGCCCAGGGCGCGCTGAGTGCCAATGCCCAGGCGGCGTCCAGCGCAAGCGCCGGCCTTTGAACGAACTTGCGCAGAATTACCAAAGCTTCATCGAACCTTTGGACGTCGCGATAGACATATCTCTGTTGGGGATTTCAGCGCCCAATGCCTAAACGGACGCCGCCAAGCGATGATATTCCGCTTGAGCGGCGTTGCGCTTTTCAGGCGGAGCCGATCAGCTCGAGGCGTGCCAGCCGGCCGGAAACGGGACGAACGGCCAGACGATCTGGTTGTCATTGGCGGCCTGCGGCGGCTCTTGAGCCGGCGTCCTCGTGATCCGCGCAGGCGGCGTCGAACGCAGCGCCAGGCGCAAACAGGGATATTGCAAATTCATTGTGGTTCGTCCCGGCAAGTGTATTGGCTTCAAAATTTCGGTTTTCAAAATTCGGGTCAGTTCAAAAACACGGCGCATCCTCAAACGGCGCGCTCATTCTCAAATCGCGCATCCAGTCTAGAAAACTCGGCGCCCGCTTTCAACCGGTCTCGCCGCCCCGTCACCGGAAGTAAGGTTGATCGGTTAGGTTAAGGGCGGGCGCTTGTTGCGGCCGCCCCGGTGACTGTTATCAGATCGGTCCCGGCTCGCGATGGGCTGCCTACAATCCGTGCTCATGCAAGATCACAGTTCGTCGCGGCGTTCGTATCCTGTGAGTCCTGTGTCATGTCTTTCGATCGCAACGCCCGAACCGTCGGTCCGCTTTCGAGCTGGACCGAGATCTGGCACCTCTGGACCGTGATCGTGCCGCGCCGCTCGATCAACGGGCAGCTCGTGGTCGGCAAGGTCTGGCGCCGCCACGACGGCCGCGACTGGATCTACAGGAGATTCACCGAGTTCGACGGCGAAGAAGCGGCCTGAGGCGGCATCGCTGCCGTCCGGCGCGGTTTCGCTGCCGTCCGGCGCGGTTCGCTGCCGCCAACTCAGGCGGCCTTTGCCGCGGCAGCAGGCTTGGGCGGTGGCGGCTTCAGCGGCTTGTCCTGCTTCTTCGACCAGGAAATGTAATAGGCCACCGTCGTCATGATCGCGATGCCGGCGACGCTGACGAAGATCTGCGCGAACAGCGAGCCCGAGCTCATCGACAGCTCGAAATGGCCGACGAAGGACAGGAACACGCCGACGCAGAACACGGCGAGCGATTGCTGGCCGCACACGATCAGGGGATCGAACACCTTCCATTCCAGTCCCGGCCACTCCTTCGGCACGAAGCGGATCACCAGGATCACGATCACGACGAAATGGAGGAAGCGGTAGGGCGCTAGGTTGGTCTTGTCGTTGGGGTTGAAGGCCGAGAACAGCCATTCGGGGAACATGCCGCCGAAGGTCGGAAAGCGGCCGGCCATGGTCATGACCAGTGCGAACAGGAGATATCCGAGGCAGAACCACAGCGTAACAGGCGAATTGATCAGCGTCATCGACCGCCGCGCGCCACCCATGGCGCACCAGGCGCCGAACACGAACAGCACCTGCCAGCAATAGGGATTGAAGTACCATTGTCCGGCCGGATAGGCGGTGAGATTCCAGCCGAAATGGCGGGCGGCGAGCCACAGCACGATCGACAGCACCATCGTCAAATCGGGCTTGCGCAGCATGAACCACAGCACCGGCGGAAACAGTCCCATCAGCACGATGTAGAGCGGCAGCACGTCGAGATTGAGCGGCTTGAAGCGCAGGAACAGGCCCTGGCGCAGCGTCTCGGTGGCGTTGTCGACGAGGCCGGCAACGTTGAACTCGTTGATCATCTCGGAATCGCCGAAGCGCAGCGCCAGATAGCTGATCGAGGCGATGTAGATCACGAACAGGATGATGTGGGCGACGTAGAGCTGCCAGACCCGCTTGGTCAGCCGCGTGGCGCCGACCAGGAAGCCGCGGTCCAGCATCATGCGCGCATAGACGAAGGAGGCGGTGTAGCCGGAGATGAAGACGAACAGGTCGGCGGCGTCGGAAAAGCCGTAATTGCGCGTCGTGATCCAGTTCACGACGTTGTCGGGGATGTGGTCGAGGAAGATCGCCCAGTTCGCGACGCCGCGAAACAGGTCGAGCCGGAGGTCACGGCCTTTTTCAGGGAGCGTGGCATTGATGTTCAGGAAGGCCATGCGACGGGACTTTCGGAGGGGACGGATACGCAGGCGTCAGCGAGGCAGTGCCGCCGGGCGGGATCCCGGCGCGGAAGGCGGGTACGCAATTGTCACGGTGCAGCATAATGACTATACCGTCGGCGAGGGTGCCGGGGGGCCGGAATCACCGATCAGTTCCCGACCGGTGTCTCTATACTATCCCTGAGGTTTGCACCAACTGCTACCGTGACGCATCGAAATCGAACGTAAAAGACGAGGGGCCGGACAGCCAAATGACCGCACGCATTTTCAAGCCCGCCAAGAACGCGATGCAATCCGGCCGGTCCAAGACCAAGGAGTGGCAGCTGGACTACGAGCCGGAGCAGCCGCGCGCGGTCGAGCCGCTGATGGGCTGGACCTCGTCCGGCGACATGAAGCAGCAGATCACGCTGCGCTTCCACAGCAAGGACGAGGCGGTCGCCTATTGCGAGCGCAAGGGCATCGCCTACCAGGTCATCGAGCCCCAGGATTCGATCCGCCGCCCGGTCGCCTATGCCGACAATTTCTCGTTCCGCCGCGGCGAGCCCTGGACGCATTAAGGGGCGGCGCTGGCCGCTCCGACTTCATTTGACGCGATTCGCTCGTCATGCCCGGGCTTGTCCCGGGCATCCACGTTTTGGAGCTGTGTGAAAACTCGTGGATGGCCGGGACACGGCATTCCACTCGTACGCGATAGCGCCGTATCCCGGGGCAGCCCTTGGCATCAATTCCCCCGCGTGCTTCGCTGGCGCCATGACACGACCATGACGGGGTGGGCTATGGCGGGGCGTGACCAGATCGACGGCGTCGATCTGAGGATATTATCCGAGCTGCAGCAGGATGGGCGGGTTCGCAACAACGAGCTGGCGCTGCGCGTCGGCGTGTCCGCACCCAACTGCCTGCGGCGGCTGAAATCGCTGTTCAGCCGTGGCGTGATCCGGGCGGTCCGCGCCGTCATCGACGAGCGGCTGCTCGGTTGTGAGGTGGTGTCGTTCGTCTCGATCCAGCTCGGCAGCCAGGCCCAGCCAGTGCTGGAAGCATTCGAGAGCTCGATCGGCGCGATCCCGCGCATCCAGCAGTGCTGGCGGATTTCGGGCGATACCGACTATCTCCTGAGATGCGTGGCGCCGAGCGTCGAGAGCATGCGCCAGCAACTGCTGCATTTCGCCGCTATGCCGAACGTCAAGAACGTCCGCAGCTTCCCGGTGCTGGGCGTTGCGAAGGACGTGCCGCTGCCGTTGGAGGTCGCGGCGGCGGGCTAGGGAGCTGCATGCTGTCCCGGCGTGACCCGCGCTGGTATTTCACAAAAGCCGAATCAGCGCCCGAACTATATTGCTTAGTAACTCACCTAACTGTGACATGTGAATTGGGAAGTCCTGCAATGCGCTGAGCCGTGATTGTCGGTTCCGGTGCGGCGCCTAGATGCAGGGTGTGAACCCTCAGCCTGCGTCGCATGCCGAGGACTCTTTTGTGGGACCCTGAGCTAGGAAAAGACACCATGACCTCGACCTCGAAGACGTTCGCAGTGTCAGCTGCGACGCTGTTCGCCTCTGCGTTTCTCATGATGACCGCACCCGCCGCGCAGGCGGAAGACTACTGCATTACCAACGGTGCCCAGGCCGCGCACGGCTGCGGTTATCCGACGATGGAGGCCTGTCGGGCTGCGGCAGGCGGTATCGGCGGCTCGTGCGCGCAGAGCGGCGGCGCGAAGACCAACAACGACGCGCTTGCCTTCCAGCCGAAGCAGGCGAAGCAGCCCAAGCTTCGCTCGGGCGCGCAGACCAACTCGAACTGACGCCAGGCAAGTCTCGAGACATTGCGGCCTCCGGGATTCATCCCGGGGGCCGTAATTTCATCGGAATGAGCGACGTCGCGCTCGCGCTCGTCTCAACGATACCGCCCGCGAAACTCGCGCGGCGAGGCGCCCGTCCAGGTGCGGAAGGCGCGGGAAAAGCTCTTCTCGTTGCGGAAGCCTGCGATCTCCGCGATCCGCTTGATCGGCGTGCGGCCGCGCATCAGCTCCTGTTTTGCCAGTTCGAATTTTGCCTCTTCCTTGAGATCGCGCAGCGAGGTCGCTTCCTCGCGGAGGCGCCGGTGCATGGTGCGGGTGGAGAGCGCGAGCTCGCTCGCGACATCCTCGGCACCGAGGCTGCGCCCGCGCGCATTGCGGAGCACGCGGCGGACGCGCTCGACCAGCAGCCGGTCGCGCCGGTAGGGCAGCACGGTCAGCCTGAGCGCGCCCTTGAGCATGTTGTCGAGATCGGCGGCGCTGCGGGTCAGCGGCAGCGAGAGATAATGCTTGTCGAAGACGATCGAGGCCCGCTCCGCATTGAAGCGGACGGTCCTGCAAAAGATGGTCGGATAGAGCGAGACGTGGCCGGGCTCCGGATGCGGGAATTCCGCGGCGCGGAGCGCGATCCTGGAATCGACCGCCCAGCAGGAGAAGCCGAGGACATAGCGGAGCAGGGTGACCAGACAGAATTCCCGCAAGGGTCCGAGGTCGCGCTGCTCGCGAATGGAGATGGTCGCGGTCTCCTCGCCGACCGCGAGATCGAGCACCACGTCCTCGGTGAGCAGGCGATGATGCCGGCACCAGCGCTTGACCGCCACCTCCAGCGTCGGCGCGGTGATCGAGGCGCGGCATAGCATGCCATAGGTGCCGAACGGCAGCCGGCGCGAGAACCAGCCCAGCGCCTCGTCGTCGAGCTCGCGCATGGCATGGCCCGCCAGGGCCTCGAACTGGGCGGCCGTGACCCGCCCATCCGGAGCAGCGACAAGGTCTGGCGCAACCTGGCCCCGGCTCAGCGCCTCCGTGGGGTCGCAGCCGTATCGCTCATAGGCGGCAACCACGCCGCGGACGAAGGCGGCGGGGGTCACGGCGCGGCGCGGGATCGCGGTTGCGGCTTGAAAAGTCATCGGAGTTCCCTCGGGAAAATCCTCGCCAAGTTTGGCGGAAAATGCAACCTTTTCGACGGCGGAAGGGCCCGGACCCCGCTAGGTTCGGGCGACAAGAATACGGAGGAATCGCCTTGAACATTCCGAGCATCGATTTCGATCTGGGCGAAGACATCAGCATGCTGCGCGACACGCTGCGCGCCTTCGTGGAGGCGGAGGTGGCGCCGCGCGCCGCCGAAGTCGAGAAGGCCAATCTGTTCCCGGCCGACCTCTGGAAGCGCTTCGGCGACCTCGGCCTGCTCGGCATGACCGCGCCGGAGCAATACGGCGGCTCGAACATGGGCTATCTCGCCCACGTCGTCGCCATGGAGGAGATTTCGCGCGGCTCGGCGGCCGTGGGCCTGTCCTACGGCGCGCATTCCAACCTCTGCATCAACCAGATCCGCCGCAACGGCAACGACGCGCAGCGCCAGCGCTATCTGCCGAAGCTGATCTCAGGCGACTATGTCGGCGCGCTCGCGATGTCCGAGCCCGGCGCCGGCTCCGATGTCGTCTCGATGAAGCTGCGCGCCGACAAGCGCGGCGACCGCTACGTGCTCAACGGCTCGAAGATGTGGATCACCAATGGCGGCGATGCCGACGTGCTGGTCGTCTACGCCAAGACCGATCCGGACGCCGGCCCGCGCGGCATGACCGCCTTCCTGATCGAGAAGGGCTTCAAGGGTTTCACCCACGGCCAGCATCTCGACAAGCTCGGCATGCGCGGATCCAACACCTATCCCTTGTTCTTCGACGAATGCGAGGTGCCGGAGGAGAATGTGCTCGGCAAGGTGGGCGAGGGCGTCAAGGTGCTGATGTCCGGCCTCGACTATGAGCGCGCGGTGCTGTCGGGCGGCCCGCTCGGGATCATGGCGGCCTGCATGGACGCGGTCGTGCCCTACATGCACGAGCGAAAGCAGTTCGGCCAACCGATCGGCGACTTCCAGCTGATGCAGGGCAAGCTCGCCGACATGTATGCGACCTGGCAAGCCACGCGCGCCTATGTCTATGCGGTCGGGCGCGCCTGCGACCGCGCCGATCACGCGCGCAGTCTGCGCAAGGACGCGGCCGCCGCGATCCTCTATTCCGCGGAGAAGGCGACGTGGATGGCGGGCGAGGCGATCCAGGCGCTGGGCGGGGTCGGCTACACCTCCGAATTTCCGGTCGGACGCCTGTGGCGCGACGCAAAACTCTACGAGATCGGCGCCGGCACCTCGGAGGTCCGCCGCATGCTGATCGGCCGCGAGTTGATGGCCGAGACGGCCTAGCTCTTTCACGCAATCGGTGCCGCGAAACGGGCGGCCCCTCACCAATCACCCAACACGCGGGACAACATGCCGCTCCATTCCAGCATCGATCCGTCTTCAGCAGACTTTGCGCGCAACTCCGAGGCCATGCGCACCCTCGTCGCGAACTTGCGCGACAAGCTCAGCCAGGTCGCCGGCGGCGGCGGCGAGGCCTCACGCAACCGCCACACCTCGCGCGGCAAGATGCTGGCGCGCGAGCGCGTGGACCTCCTGGTCGATCCCGGCACCTCGTTCCTGGAGCTGTCGCCGCTGGCGGCCTACGGCCTCTATGGTGGCGACGTGCATTCGGCGAGCGTCGTCACGGGCGTGGGGCGCATTTCGGGGCGCGAATGCATGATCGTCGCCAACGACGCTACCATCAAGGGCGGCACCTATTACCCGATGACCGTGAAGAAGCATCTGCGCGCCCAGGACGTGGCGCGGCAGAACAATCTTCCCTGCGTCTACATGGTCGATTCCGGCGGCGCCTTCCTGCCGCTTCAGGACGAGATCTTTCCCGACGAGCGGCATTTCGGCCGCATCTTCTACAACCAGGCGCAGATGTCCTCACAGGGCATCCCGCAGATCGCGATCGTGATGGGCTCCTGCACCGCCGGCGGCGCCTATGTCCCGGCGATGTCGGACGAGAGCATCATCGTGCGTAACCAAGGCACCATCTTCCTCGGCGGCCCGCCGCTGGTGAAGGCGGCGACCGGCGAGGTGGTCAGCGCCGAAGAACTCGGTGGCGCCGACGTGCATTCGCGCCAGTCGGGCGTGACCGACCACTACGCGCAGAACGATGCCCACGCGATCGGCATCGCCCGGCGCATCGTCGGCACGCTGAAGCCGTCGGTGCGGCCGAACCTCAACATGCATCCCCCGCGCGATCCGCTGTTTGCCGCGGAAGAGATTTACGGCGTGGTGCCCGTCGACGGCCGCAAACCGTTCGACGTGCGCGACATCATCGCCCGCGTCGTCGATGGCTCCGAGTTCGACGAGTTCAAAAAGCTCTACGGCACGACGCTGGTGTGCGGCTTCGCCCACATCTGGGGCTATCCGGTCGGCATCATCGCCAACAACGGCATTCTGTTCAGCGAGAGCTCGCTGAAGGGCGCGCATTTCATCGAGCTGTGCTGCCAGCGTGGCATTCCGCTGGTGTTCCTGCAGAACATCACCGGCTTCATGGTCGGCAAGAAGTACGAGGCCGGCGGCATCGCGCGCGACGGCGCCAAGCTGGTGACGGCGGTCGCGACCGCCTCGGTACCGAAATTCACCGTCGTGATCGGCGGCTCCTATGGCGCCGGCAATTACGGCATGTGCGGTCGCGCCTACTCGCCGCGTTTCCTCTGGATGTGGCCGAACGCGCGCATCTCGGTGATGGGCGGCGAGCAGGCCTCCATGGTGCTGAGCCAGGTCCGGCGCGACAACATCGAGGCCAAGGGCGATAGCTGGTCGAAGGAGGAGGAAGACAAATTCCGCGAGCCCATCCGCGCCCAGTATGAGAGCCAGGGACACCCGTATTACGCCACCGCGCGCCTCTGGGACGACGGCGTGATCGATCCGGCCGACACGCGCCTCGTGCTCGGCCTTGGCCTTTCGGCGGCGTCGAATGCGCCGATCGAACCGACGAAATTCGGCCTGTTCAGGATGTGATGCGATGGACCACTCAAAGCTCTACCGTCGTTTTCGCACGCTCCTGATCGCCAACCGCGGCGAGATCGCCTGCCGCGTCATCCGCACCGCCCGCGCCATGGGCCTGCGCACGGTCGCGGTCTATTCCGAGGCCGACCGCGATGCGATGCATGTCGCGCTCGCGGACGAAGCCGTGCTGCTCGGGCCGGCACGTGCCCGCGACAGCTATCTCAATGTCGAGCGGCTGATCGAGGCCGCGCGCAAGACCGGCGCCGAGGCCGTGCATCCCGGCTATGGCTTCCTGTCGGAAAATGCCGAGTTCGCGCGGGCCTGTTTCGATGCAGGGCTGGTGTTCGTCGGTCCCACCGCCGGGATGATGACGGCGATGGGCTCGAAGTCCGGCTCGAAAGAGCTGATGGAGAAGGCCGGCGTGCCGCTGGTGCCCGGCTATCACGGCGAGGCCCAGGACGAGGCGACGCTTGCGAAGGCGGCCGACAAGATCGGTTTTCCCATCCTGGTGAAGGCCTCCGCCGGCGGCGGCGGCCGCGGCATGCGCATCGTACGCTCGGCGGCCGAGCTTGCGCCCGCGATCGTCAGCGCCAAGCGCGAGGCCTTGGCCGCGTTCGGCGACGACCGCATGCTGATCGAAAAATATGTCGACAATCCCCGGCATATCGAGGTGCAGATCATCGGCGACAGCCATGGCAATCTGCTGTCGCTGTTCGAGCGCGAATGCACGTTGCAGCGCCGGCACCAGAAGGTGATCGAGGAGGCGCCGTCGCCGACGCTCAATGCCGCGCAGCGCGAGACGGTCTGTGCCGCCGCGCGGAAGGCGGCGGGCGCGGTGAACTATGTCGGCGCCGGCACCATCGAATTCGTCTCCGACGGCAAGGACGTGTTCTTCATCGAGATGAACACGCGCCTCCAGGTCGAGCATCCCGTGACCGAGCTGATCACCGGGATCGACCTCGTCGAGTGGCAGCTGCGCGTCGCCTTCGGCGAGGCGCTGCCGCTGAAGCAGGACGAGGTCAAGCTCCACGGCCATGCCGTCGAGGCGCGCGTCTACGCGGAGAATCCGACCAAGAACTTCATGCCATCGGTCGGAAAGATCTCGACCTGGCGACTGCCTGCGGAAACCGGGGGCCTGCGCATCGACGCCGGCTATCGCGAGGGCGACAGCGTCTCTCCGTACTACGACGCCATGCTCGCCAAGATGATCGCCTGGGCGCCGACGCGGGATGTCGCGATCGAGCGGCTGAACCGCGGGCTGGAGGACTCCGACGTCCGCGGCATCGTCACCAACATCCCGTTCCTGTCGGCGCTGATGACGCATCCGAAGGTGCGGACCAATGCGATCGACACCGGCTTCATCGAGCGCGAGCTGACGGTGCTGACCTCGGCCTCGCCGGCGCCAAGCGAACTCGAGCTTTGCGCGGCGGTCGCCGCGATCGTCAGCGACGAGAAGCGGGCGGCGCAGGGCGTGGCGACTTCGCCCTGGCAGACGTTCGGCTGGCAGCCGGTCGGCCGCCGCCAGCGCAGCTTTGCCTTCCGCGTCGGTCACGGACCCGAGCAGAAGATCGTCCTGAACTACGGCAGCGGACCGTCGACGCTGGTGATCGGTGAACGCGAGCTGGCGTTCGCGATCGCGCCGAAGGATGGCGGTTTCGATCTGACGCTGGACGGCGTCAAATCGACGGTCGCGGCCGTGATCGACGGCCATGAGCTGTACTTGCGCACCCGCAACGGCCGTTTCGACCTGCACTGGGTCGATCCGTTCGGCGGCGAGAGCGAGGAGCATGTCGGCGAGGACAAGATCGCAGCGCCGTTGCCGGGCACCGTCGTCGCCGTGCTGGCCGAGGAGGGCGCCAAGCTGGAGAAGGGCGCGCCGATCCTCACCCTGGAGGTCATGAAGATGGAGCAGACGCTGCGCGCGCCCTATGCCGGCGTGCTGAAGACGATCAAGTGCAAGGTCGGCGACATCGTCCAGGAGGGCGTCGAGCTCGCGGTCGTGGAGCCTTCAGGAGAGTGACATGAGCGAGGTCCGCATCATCGAGATGGGGCCGCGCGACGGCCTCCAGAACGAGAAGACGGCCGTCAGCGTCGAAGCCCGCATCGCCTTCATCGAGGCGTTGGTCGCGGCCGGGCTCACGACGGTCGAGGTCGGCGCCTTCGTCTCGCCCAAGGCGATCCCGCAGATGGCAAGCTCGGATGCCGTGCTGCGCGGCGTCAGCCACGTCAAGGGCGCCGAATTCCATGTGCTGGTGCCGAACGAGAAGGGCTATGACGCCGCCCGCGCGGCGGGTGCGAAGGTGGTCTCGGTGTTCGCGGCGGCTTCGGAAGGCTTTTCGCGCGCCAACATCAATTGCACGGTCGCGGAGTCCATCGAGCGGTTCAAGCCGGTGCTGGTGCGCGCCAAGGCCGACGGTGTGAAGGTGCGCGGCTATATTTCCTGCGTGCTGGGCTGTCCGTTCGACGGCGAGATCAAGCCCAAGGCGGTCGCCGATCTGGCAAGTGCGCTGTGGGACCTTGGCTGCTACGAGATCTCGCTCGGCGACACCATCGGCGTCGGCACGCCTGATAAGGCGAAGGAGATGCTGCGCGCGGTTGCCGCCAACATCCCTCCCGCCAAGCTGGCGATGCACTTTCACGACACCTACGGCCAGGCGCTCGCCAATCTCTATGCCGGCCTGGAAGAGGGCGTCCGCGTCATCGATGCCGCCGCTGGCGGTCTCGGTGGCTGTCCCTACGCGCCGGGCGCGACCGGCAATGTCGCGACCGAGGATGTCGTCTACATGCTCGAAGGCATGGGCATCAGGACCGGCATCGATATGGACAAGCTGCTGGCGGCCACCAACGAGATGAGCGGCGTGCTGGGCAAGCCGCCGGTCAGCCGCGTGGCGTCCGCGCTGAACGCGAAGAGGAAGCGGGCGAGCTCGTAGGTCTTCGGCATTGTAAGCGCAGGTGCCGTAGGGTGGGCAAAGGCGCGTAGCGCCGTGCCCACCATCCCCCCGCGATTTTGGTCTTGAATGGTGGGCACGCATTCGCTTTGCCCACCCTACGAGACCTTCGCCTAGGCTGCCTTCAACCCGACATCCGGCAGGTGCGGCCGGTTCTTGAGGGCGCGGACCATCATGGCCTCGATCTCGGCCTTCTCCTGCGGCAGCAGCGCGAGACGGGGCGGGCGCGTCAGCGCGGTGCCGCGGCCCATGATGTGCTCGCACAGCTTGATGCACTGGACGAGGTCCGGGCGTGCATCGAGATGCAGCAGCGGCATGAACCATTCGTAGAGCGGCATGGCCTCGGCGAAGCGCCCGGCCCTGGCGAGGCGGAACAGCGTCTCGCCCTCGCGCGGGAAGGCGTTCGACATGCCGGAGACCCAGCCCACGGCGCCCATGGCGACGCTCTCGACGATGACGTCGTCCAGCCCTGCGAACAGCACGAAGCGGTCGCCGACCATGTTGCGGGTGTCGATGAAGCGCCGCGTGTCGCCGGAGGAATCCTTGAAGCAGACGACGGTCTCGACATCGGCGAGCGTGACCAGAATGTCCGGGGTGACGTCGTTCTTGTAGATCGGCGGGTTGTTGTAGAGCATCACGGGAAGGTCGGTCGCGCTGGCGACGGCGCGGAAATGCGCGGCGGTCTCATGCGGCTTGGACGAATAGACCAGGGCCGGCATCACCATCACGCCGTCGATGCCGACGCGTGCGGCTTCCTTGGCCGTCTCGACCGCAAAGGCCGTGGTGAACTCGGCGATGCCACACAGCACGGGCACGCGGCCCGCGGCGACGGATTTGGCCGTCTCCATGATCGCGACCTTCTCCTTGCGCTCGAGCGAGGTGTTCTCGCCGACCGAGCCGCAGACGATCAGGCCGGAGACGCCGTCACGGATCAATCCGTCCATGACTTTCGCGGTCGCGTCGATATCGAGCGAGAGATCGTCGTGGAATTGGGTCGTGACGGCCGGGAAGACGCCTTCCCAGGAAACGCGGCGGCTCATGATTTGACTCCAGGTAGATTTGCCGGCGGGGGGCTGGGGCCGCCGGCAGTTGCGAAGAGGATGACGGGGTGGGATCAGAGCGTGGCGCCGACCTTGCGCAGCTCGGCGAGAACCGGTGCCTTCGGCAGCCAGATCTTGTCGAACTCTGCAATGACGGCTTCGGTGTCGCCGGCGGGGACCTGACGGATCGGGATCGGCGCGTTCTTGAAATTCTCGATCAGCGCGGGCTCGTTGCCGGCGAGCTCGTCGATCTGCGCGTCCAACGTGGACTTGATCGTCTTGGCGATCAACTCGCGGTCGGCCGCCGGCAGCGACTGCCAGACCCGGCCCGAAACCACCGCCGCCATCGGCATGAAGACGGCGTTCATCTGCAGGATCACCTTCGAGACCTTGTCGAAGCGCTGGTTCCAGGAGAATTCGAGATCGGCCTCGAGCCCGTCGACCTGGCCGTTGGCCATGGCGTCGAACACCTGGGGCGTCGGGATCGGCGTCGGTGCCGCGCCCAGCGAGGAATAGAAATCGCGATAGACCGGCGTCGGGTTGATGCGCAGCTTCATGCCCTTGATGTCGGCGAGCGAGGTCAGATCCTTGGACGAGAACACCGCGCGCATGCCGGTGATGCCCCAGCCGAGTCCGATGGTGCCGGTCTCCTGCGGCAACACCTCGAACAGCTTGACGGCTGCCGGATGCCGCACGAATTTCGCGACCGCCGGCGTCGATCGGACGATGTAGGGCGCGTTGATTGCGGCGATGTGCGGCACGCGCGAGCCGAGCTCGGCGGCCTGGATGAAGCCCATGTCGAGTGCGCCGGACTGCAATTGCTGCATCATCGCGGGCTCGTTGCCGAGCTGGCCGGAGTGGAACACGGTCAGGGTCAGGCGGCCGTTCGTTGCAGCCTTGAGGTCGTCGCCGAATTTCAGCGCGGCCTTGTTCCAGGAATGACCGTTCGGGGTGATCAGGCCAAGGCGGAATTCCTTGGCCTGCGCGAGTGCCAGCGACGGCGCGAACACCGATGCGGCGGCGCTGGCGGCGAGAAAGCGGCGGCGTGTAAGCGGCATGGTCGGGCTTCCTTTTGTGCGGGCCTATTTGATGAGGATCAGCGAGAGCGAGGGATAGAGCGAGAGCAGCACCAGCAGGACGCAGGAGATGACGAAGAACGGCAGCGTCACCATGAACATCTTGCCCGGCTTGGCGCCGGTGACGGCGGCCGCGACGAAGAAGCAGAGCCCGACCGGCGGCGACAGCAAGCCGAGCACGAGGTTGATCACCACGACGACGCCGAAATGCCGGGGATCGATGTGGTAGACCTCGGTTGCAACAGGCAGCAGGATCGGCACCGTCATGATCAGGCCGGGAATGCCGTCGATCACGGTGCCTATGATCAGCAGGATCACGTTGCAGATCAGCATGAAGCTGATCGGGTCCTTGGCGGCCGACTGGATCCAGCCGGCGGTTTCCTGCGGCACCTTGCCGAAGATCAGCACCCAGGAGAACACCGCCGCGGCCGCCACCAGGAACAGCACGATCGCCGAATAGATGCCACTGCGCAGCATCATCTGCGGCAGCTGCGAGAACTCGAATTCTTTCGTCCAATACTTGCCGACGAGTGCTGCGGCCACGGCGCCGACCGCGGCAGATTCCGTCGCGTTGGCGAGGCCGCCGAGGATGGTGCCGACGATGACGATCGGGATCAGCAGCGTCGGTGATGTCCGCAGGATCGTCATGACGCGCTGGCGCGGCGTCTGATATTCCGCGCGCGGATAGTTGTAGATGTATCCCATCAGCGCGATGACGAGACAGAACATCACCGTGAGGATGACGCCCGGCACGATTCCGGCGATCAGCATGTCGCTGACCGAGATCTGCGCGAGCACGCTGTAGACCACGAACATCACCGAGGGCGGGATGATCGGGCCGAGCATGCCGCCATAGGCGGTGAGGCCCGCGGCAAAGGTCTTGTCGTAACCCTTCTTCTCCATCTCCGGCACCATGATCTGGGCCATGATCGCGACCTGCGCTGTCGCCGATCCCAGGATCGAGGAGATGAACATGTTGGCGAGGATGTTGACGTAGGCGAGCCCGCCCTTGAGCGAGCCGACGAATGCCATCGCCATGTCGACAATGCGGCGGGTGATGCCGCCGCCGTTCATGATCTCGCCGATCAGGATGAAGAGCGGGATGGCAATCAGGCCGTAGCTGTCGACGCCGCCGAACAATTGGAGCGGATAGGACTGGAACAGCACGGGATTGCCTGACGCGGCGATATAGACGAGGCCGGCGAGGCACAGGCAGAGGCCGATCGGCACGCCGACCAGCATGATTGCGACGAAGGCTGCCGAGGTGACCATCAGTTGACCCCGTCGAGCTCGGAGAGCTGGAATCCCTTCGGCGGCGTGCGCGGGACCAGCCCGAGATCTTCCAGCAGGTTGGCGAGGCCGTGCACCGTCATCGACACCGCGAAGATCGGCAGCGTCAGATACAGCACCCAGGTCGGCCAGTTCAGCGTCTGGGTGTGCTCGGTGTAGAGAAAGTTGAAGGTCTCGGCGGCGAGCTTGCGCCCGTCGAAGCCGGCGCGGGCGAGCCCGACCGGATCCATCCAGAGCACGCAGGTCATGATCAGCGCGACGCCGAACACCACGACGAGGCCGGTCGAGATCACTTTGGCGATCTTCTGGTGCTGCGGCGAAAGCCGTTCCGTCAGCATGGTGACCGCGAAGTCGAGCCGCAGCCGCGTCATCGCGGAGGCGCCGATGAAGGTCAGCCAGACCACGCAATAAACCGCGGATTCGTCGATCCAGTAGATCGGAAAGTGCGAGTAACGGGTGACGACGTTCACCAGGATCAATCCGGTGAGCAGGTACATCAGGCCCATCAGCGCCAGGCGCTCGAAGGCGAGCAGGGCGCTCGAGGTCCGGACGATTGTACGTCGGACGCTGAATGCGCGCGTGGCCGGCATCGTCTGCTCGATCATGAAGAGGCCCCAACCCCCAAAGATTTGTCGTGCGATTGCCAAATGTATAATTTATACATTTTGGGTGTCAAACGGAGATTGCGGTCATTTCGGCGGCAGGGCGCGCTTTTGCTGGGCACTTTGCTTTTGTGGGTGCTTGGCTTTTGCTGGCCCCCTCGACATGGAAGAGGGACCGCTTCGCTCCGATGAGTCGGGAAGGACAACAGACGATCAGATGAAACAGCCTCTGAAGCATCGCACCCTGTCGGCAGCGATCGTCGATCAGCTCAGGCAGGCGATCCTCGACGGCACCTATCCGGCCGGCTCGCAGCTGCGCCAGGATGCGCTCGGCGAGGCCTATGGCGTCAGCCGCATCCCGGTGCGCGAAGCGCTGTTCCAGCTCGAGGCCGAGGGGCTGGTGCGGATCGTTCCGCAGAAGGGCGCCATCGTCTCCGAATTGTCACTGGACGAGATCAACGACGTGTTCGACCTGCGCCGCATCCTGGAGCCGCGATTGCTGGCGCAGTCGGCGCCGCGTTTCACAGCGGAGGATTTCGACGGGCTCGACGACATCCACAAGAGCTTCGAGAAGGCGATCAAGGCGCGCAATGTCAGCGACTGGGGCCAGCTCAACGCCGACTTCCACATGGCGCTCTACGTGCACGCGCCGCAACCGCGCACGCGCGCGATCGTGCTGTCGCTGCTCCAGACCAGCGACCGCTACACGCGCCTCCAGCTCTCCAATACGAAAGCGATGGGCACTGCCGAGAAGGAGCACGCCCATCTGATCGCGCTGTGCCGTGCAGAGAAGGTCGAGGAGGCCTGCCGCTTCCTGGAGCGGCACATCGAAGCCGTGCGCAAGGATCTGTTGCAGGTCGTGGCGATCGCGCCGCGGTCGCGGCGGAAGGAGAAATCGTAGGGTGGGTTAGCTTTGCGGCTGCGTAACGCGCAGTCGGAAGGCGTAACCCACCGCTGTTCGTCTCCGGGGAAACTGAAGAGGTGGGTTACGCCCTGCGGACCGCGCTTTGCGCGACCGCAGGTCTAACCCACCCTACGGCAGTTTGGATTGCCGCTACCTGCTGCCGTCCGGTCCCATCACCAGATCCGGCAGCCCGGTCGAAATCCCCGGCACCAGGCAGAGCAGCAGCACCGCGAGCATCATCAGCAGCACGAAGGGCAGGGTGCCCCAGATCACCTCGCGCAAGGGAATATCCGGCGCGACGTTGCGGATGACGAAGATGTTGAGGCCGACGGGTGGATGGATCAGGCCCATCTCCATCACGATGGTCATGACCACGCCGAACCAGATGATGTCGAAATTGGCGGCGCGGAGCGGCGGCAGGATGATCGGCGCGGTCATGAGGATGATCGAGACCGGCGGCAGGAAGAAGCCGAGCACGACGACCATGACCAGGATCGCGAACAGCAGCTCCCAGCGCGGAAGGTGCATCGCGACGATGGATTCGGCGACCGATTGCGAAATGTGCAGATAGCTCATCACGTAGGAATAGAGCAGCGACATGCCGATGATCATCATCAGCATGGTCGATTCCCGGATCGTCGATTTCATGATGGGCGCGAGGTCGCTCGGTCGCCACACGCTGTAGATCGCCGCGATCAGCGCCAGCGCGAGGAGGCCGCCAAGGCCGGCGGTTTCCGACGGCGTGGCATAACCACCATAGAGCGCGATCATGACGCCGGTGAGCAGCAGCACGAAGGGAATTACGCGAGGCAATACGCTGAAGCGTTCGGCGAGCGTGTATTCGTCGCGGGCGAGGATCGCAGCCTCCGGTCCGCCGTTCTTGTAGATGGCTTCAGCCGCCTTGTATTCCCGGCGGAAGCGGATCACGGCGTAGGTACCGAACAGCGTGACCAGAAGCAGGCCGGGGCCGATGCCGGCGAGGAAGAGCCGTCCGAGCGACTTCTCGGCCGCGACCGCGAACAGGATCATGGTGATCGAGGGCGGCAGCAGGATGCCGAGCGTGCCGCCTGCGGCGATGATCCCTGCGGCAAAGCCGCCGGAATAGCCGCGCTTGCGCATCTCGGGGATGCCGGCCGAGCCGATCGCCGAGCAGGTCGCGGGCGAGGAGCCCGCCATGGCCGCGAACAGCGCGCAGGCGAACACGTTGGCGACGCCGAGGCCGCCGGGCACGCGGTGCAGCCAGGCGTGCAGCGCCGAATAGAGATCCTGGCCGGCGCGCGACTTGCCGATCGCGGCGCCCTTCAGGATGAAGAGCGGGATCGACAGCAGCGTGATCGAGGCCATTTCCTCGTAGACGTTCTGCGTCACCGTATCGAGGGACGCCGCGGGCATGTAGATGCCCATGAACACGACCGCGACCGCGCCGAGCGCGAACGCGATCGGCATGCCCGAAAACATCACGAGCAGCGTCGCGATCCCGTAGGCGAGGCCGATACCGAAAACGCTCATGAACGCCTGGCTCCTGCGAAAGGCAGCACAAGCTGCACGAGAATCTGGACGCAGAGCAGGCTCATGCCGAGCGCCATCAGCGAATAGGGAATGGCGAGCGGCGGCGACCACATCGAGTTCGAGACCTGGCCGTCGACATAGGCTTCATGCGCGAGCGTCCAGGATTTCCAGGTGAAGAAGGCGCAGAACAGGAAGGTCGCGGCGTCGACCAGCCAGAGCCTGATCCGGTTCGCCAGCGGCGAAAGCAGGCCGACAAAGGCCTCGATGCCGATGTGGCCGCGGTTCTGCTGCACATAGGCCGCCGTCATGAAGGTGGCGCCGACCAGCAGGAACACCGCGGCCTCGTCCTGCCAGTAATTGGCGGCCTTGAACAAAGCGCGGCTGAGGACGCTGTAGCTGAGGATGGCGCAAGCCGCGACCAGCGCGATCGCTGCGAACACGACGATGATGCTGTTGAGGACGGCAAGACCCCGATCGATCGCCGCCGCAAGGCCTGTCCCTGCGGCAGCGTTCGCCAGGTCATCACGATCCGGAAGCGGACCGTGGCTCATGCCGCGACGTCGGTGGCGAGCTTGAGCAGGTTCGCCGCCGTCGCGGTCTTGGCGCTGTAATCCTTCCACGCGGTGTCGCGGGCGATGTCGCGCCATTTGCCGACGGTCGCGGCATCGAGCACCGAGACCTTTGCGCCGGCCTTCTCATAGACCTTGGCGACCTCGACGTCGTCATCCTGCGCGCCCTTGCGGCCGAAGGCTTCGAGCTCGGTGCCGACCGTGAGCAGGACGTCCTGCTGGTTCTTCGGCAGCTTGTCGAAGATCGCCTTCGACATCATCAAGGGCTCGAGCATGAACCAGTAGGAGGCGCCGGCGCCTGAGGTCAGCGACTTCGCGACCTCTTCCAGACGGAACGAGATCAGGCTGGTGGAGGAGGTGATGCCGGCATCGCAGGCGCCGGTCTGCATCGCCGCGTAGATTTCGTTCGAGGGCACCGACAGCACCGAGGCGCCGGCGGTCTGCAGCACCATGTCCATCTCGCGCGAGCCGCCGCGCACCTTCATGCCCTTGGCGTCTTCCGGCGCAACGATCGGCTTGGAGCGGCTGGCGACGCCGCCGGCCTGCCAGACCCAGGTGAGCAGGATGATGCCCTTGTCGGCGAGGAAGTCGGTCAGCGCCTTGCCGACCGGCTCCTTCTTCCAGCGCAGGCCCTGGTCGTAGGTGGTGACGAGGCCGGGCATCAGGCCGATATTGGTTTCCGGCAATTCGCCGCCGGCGTAGGGCATCGGATAGAGCGATATGTCGAGCGCGCCCTTGCGCATGGCGGAGAACTGCGCGTTGGTCTTGATCAGCGAGGAGTTCGGATAGATCTCGGCGGCAATGTCGCCATTGCTGCGCTTACTGACTTCGGCGGCGAACATGCGGCAGAGGCGGTCGCGGAAATCGCCCTTGTCGATGGTGCCGCCCGGGAATTGGTGCGAGATCTTCAGCGTGGTCGCGGCATGCGCGGTGCCAATGCCGAAGCGGAGGATGGCGGGTGCGGCGACGGCTGTCGCGATCAGGTGACGGCGCGTGAGCATGGTGTAATCCCCTTGAACGTTTCTTTGAACGGTTCTTGTTGGTGTGATTGGGTTCAGGTCTTCGAGACCGGTGCTTGGGCCCATCCTAGCCGGTCTTTCACCCGATGTTCTCTCATCTGATAGTTCGAGACCGAATGCCGCGGCAAGTGTCGGCCGTGCTGCGCTGCACACTTCGCATCGGCCTGGCATCAACCCGTTTGACGGATCGGCGCGCTCGCGCGGACGTGATGAGGTCAACGGCCCCGGTCGCGCGGAATTTTATCGGCGAGGCCGTAACAACGACGGCCGTCAATCCGTCGAGATTGAGTAGCGGCGTCCGTCGCTGACACACACCATCTCGAAGGGAAGACTAGTCATGACCATTCGTACCCGCATCGTGCTCGGCGTCTCGGCTGCCGCTCTCTCGCTTGGCCTCGCGCTGTCGCCGGCCGCCTTTGCTCAGGACAAGATGGGCAAGGATGACGGCATGATGAAGAAGGACACGATGTCCAAAGACGCCATGAAGAAGGATCACATGTCCAAGGACGACGGCATGAAGAAAGACACGATGTCGAAGGACGGAATGAAGAAAGACGACGGGATGATGAAGAAGAACTGATCCGCTACCGTCGCCGCGGCGTTTGCGGCAGTCAGACCGCGCGTCAAAAGCCCGGGGCGGTCACGTGGGCCGCCCCGGACGTCAGTTCAAGTTCAATTGAACGTGACCGGTCAACGCTACTTGCGCTTGGCCTTGCGGGCGGCATAACGGGCGTCGCGCTTGGCCTTCTGCTCAGCCTCGAGTTCAGCCGCCTTGGCGACCGCTTCTTCCGCTTCGCGGGCGAGCCGCGCGGCCTCAGCGGTTGCAGCTTCTTCCGCAATACGCTTCTGCTCGGCCTTTTCGGCTTCGCGCGTGGCCTTTGCCTCGGCGCGCTTGGCCGCAAGTGCCTCGCGCTCGGCGCGACGCGCCGCCACTGCCGGGTCGTCTTGCCCCGGCTGCGACTTGAATTTATTCAACAGATTTTTGCGAGCGTCCTGCGCTGCCTTTTGCCGGTCTGCGAAGCCGGGTTCCCTGAATCCACTCATCGACGAGCCTTGTCTTCCTCGCTTTCGATCCTACATCAACGCCTGTTGGTACGTCGGCTGGGCATAGCGGGCACCACGCGACGCAGAAGCGTGTACATCGGCGCGCGTCGCGAAGCCACCCATAATCGCAGCCGATCAGGTCAACGAAAATCGCCATCCCCGACGATCTCTCGTAGCCCGGAAAAACTGCCGAATTGTGATGTCCCTCATAAAGGGCCACCTGCGGCGGCGCCTAGCGTCCGCCCCGATACGGAGCACGGGCATGACGATCTCCCGACAGAGCCTGAAGGCGCTCGCAATTACCGTCGCAGTGGCAGCCGTGGCCGGCGCCGCGTTTCTGCTGGCGCGGCCGCACCCGATCGAAAGTGCCGTCCTGGGGGCGGGTTGGGAATGCAGCACGACTGCATTCGTGCTGACCACCTGTGCACCGCGGGCCCAGCAGGCCATCCCGGCAGTCGAGACCTCGCGCAAGGATGCAATCCGGGCGACCCGGGGCTGAGAATTGGGCTGGCTCGGGATGTGACGCCACGCCGCAGAGGTGATAAAGCCGGCTCGCCCGCGCGACCAGGTAGCCATGCCCAAGCCCGAGACCCAATCCGAGTCAAAGTCTGACCCCGTCGAGAAGCCCAATTCCCGACCGAAGACCCAGCCCAGGCGCCAGTCCGGCGACAACCGTCGCGGCACCATTGCCGGCCTGATCATCGCCATCGTGATCCTCGGCGTCGGCTGGTGGCTGGCCCGCGATCTCACCTCTGCCAGCAAGATGCAGGACTGCCTGATGTCGGGGCGGAGCAATTGCAACGTGATCGAGCCGGCGCGCTAGAAGCGCTCCAGAGCGCCGTCGGGCCGAAAAAATGCCGTGATTTTAATCATTTGTAACGGGACATAGCCGACCAGGCAGGTCAGTTATGCCAGCCGGCATCACCCCGACGCGGGGCGAATCGTCTATCGCGCCAGGGACCACGGCAATCGAGAAAGTAGGGGGTTAAGCACGCATGAGTGCGTCCAGCCGCATGAAGATCATCATTCCCTTGGTTTCGGCCATGTCCTTGCTCGCGCTCTCGGCGCAGGCGCAGGAAAGGTCGAGGGATGCCGGCCAGCTGCCGGACCGGCCCAGCGCCGGTGGGCCGCCCCAGAACAATCAGACCATGCGCAAGGCCCCCCCGCCGCAGCAGGCGACCCGGCCCGCACTGCAGCCCGGCGGACAGCCCCACGCAGGTCCCGGTCCCGCTCCGCACGCCGCGGGCGGCCCGCCGCCCGGACGCAATTACGCCAGGGGCCCCGCACCGGCGCGCGACTGGGGCGGACACGCCTATCGCGGCAACGTTGCCTGGGATGGCGGGCGCTGGCGCCGCGAAGTCCACAACGGCCGTTCCGGCTGGTGGTGGGACGTCGGCGGCGTCTGGTACTATTATCCGCAGCGGATGGCCGGTCCGCCGGGTTACATCTCGGAGGAATATTACGACGACGTGCCGGTGGCCTATGCCCCGGCGCCGCCTCCGGTCGCCTACGAACCACCACCGCCTCCGCCGCCGGCCGATCCGGGCGCCAGCGCGCTTGGCGGCGCCATCGTCGGTGGCGTGCTGGGCGGCTTGATCTCGGGTAACGCGACGGGGGCTGCGGCAGGCGCGGTTCTCGGCGGCGCAACCGGCGCCATCGCGGGCGCCACCGCGGCTTCGCGCCCCGGCTACTATCTGGCTGAGGGCAACTGCTACTACCGCTATCCGAGCGGACAGTATGTGCAGGCCGATCCGCGCGCCTGTTACTGAGACTTCAGCCGAATATCCGAATCGAAGAGGCGGGGGAAAACCCCGCCTTTTTTGTTTTGGCGCCGGCCGACCAATGGTCGCTTTGCGCCTCACGCCACGAGCCAGTCGAAGAACGCGATCGCGGCCCAGACCAGGCCCGCGACCCAGGCCAGCATCACGACGCCGATCGTCGCAAGGACAGTAACGCCGAACAGGTCCGACCGCTCCCGGCCTGTCCGGGCGTGAGCCTCGGTTGCTGTTTGTTGTCTCATGACCGCCACCACGCTGTGTCGCGCTTCCGGCGCGTTGATGCCTTGTTAGCGCAGACGCCGGGCGCAGGCTGTGACGCAATTCACAGATCCGTGGAGCCACCCCGCATTCATACGGACGAAATTGCCATCCGCTTGTCCAGATCGGTCGGCTAGTGTCGGCCTCATGTGTCCCAAGTACGATCCACAGCACGAAGCCGAGGCCGCGATGAAGCGGGCCGCTGCAACCGAAGGCCCCGACCGGCAAAGACTTATCCAACTGGCTTTGGCCTGGCACGAGCTCGCCCGGGATCGGCGCGAAGGGCAGGCGGACTGAAGCCACTCTCGGGGAAATCCCGCATCAAGCGATGACCGGCCGAGTTTGGCCAACCGCATCGGCGAGCATGAGAAAAACCCTGTGCCCGGGGGACGAGCACAGGGTCCTTCAAAGCCGATCGGGGCTGGCAGATCGGCACCACTCAATTCGCAGGCTCAACGCGCCGGTCGCGCGTACGTTCCGCTTCCATCAATTCCACGGTCTCGACGTCACGCGCGACGCTCGCACGCAGGAACATTCGTTCCGCGGCGACGTTGGGCGGCTATGACTGATCCCGAATTGCGCGCGCAGTCCTTCGAAATCGCCTGGAGATTTCTCGCCCAGTCCGGCCTGCTCACCGGCGAGCACAGGGAATCGGCTCGCTTCATCCTGAACAGAATCGATCGCATGATGCTGCGCGGAGAGAGGCGAAGATTGCTGCTGTCGAACTCGGCAATCGACGCGTACCGAGTTCGGCCCGTGCTCGTGACCCTTCGATGCCTGACGCGCGAGCTGTGCGAAACGCAGCGTTAAGATTTGTTCGGACGACGAAGTTCGCGACCGCGATTCGCTGTGAAGAACGAAGCGGAGCAGGAACGTGAACAAACAAAATGCCCCCGAAGGGGCTCAGTGTCTCATGCCGCTTCCGCCTTCGGCACGGCGTCGGCGATCGCCGATCTTCGCTGCAGCAGGCGCGCGTTGGACCCAACGCGCTTGCCGAACGTTGAACGCGGATCGGATTTGCCAAGACGCGCATGGAGACCATTCAAGCCTATCTGGGGCGGAAGCACAGGGAACTCGGGTTGTTGAACGATTGCCTGAGCAATCCGGTGCAGCTGTCTTGCCCGCGATCGGTCGACGACGTCATCAAATCGAAATTCCAGGTGACGGCGGCACTGCGGGCTGAGCACGAATTGCTTCAGTGGAAGGCGACGGAGACGGCATGGTCGCACGCGGCCCGTCCCAGCAGTGGCCCGTTCACGTTCAGCTACGACTATCAGCGCGCGGACCTGAAGGTGCGCGGTCCGTCATTCTATCAAGGCGAGAGCGACGGCAGCAACGCGGCGATCTACACGGCCTCGGGCATGGCGGCGATCTCGGCGCTGCTGCTGGCTTGCGCCCGGGTCCTCGGCAAGGCCGACATCCTGGTGACGCCCGGCTGCTACGGCGAAACGATCGAGTTGATCGAGCGCTTCGTGCCGCATTTGCGGCGCGTCACCTTGAAGCTGCCGCCCGGCGAGGCGTTCGCGCGGACGGGCGCGCGGCAGATTCTGCTGCTGGATTCATGCGTCCCGGCCGGCGCGTTCGAGGCGGCTCTTCGCGCCGATTGGGGTGGGCTCGATCTGCTCGTTTTCGACACGACATGTTTCGCCGGCGGATCGGGCCGCATCCGCCGTGTCCGCGAATGGGCGCGGCGATGGCGTATTCCCGTCGTGATGGTGCGAAGCCATACCAAGCTGGATTCGTTAGGGGCGGAATACGGCCGGCTTGGTTCGGCGGTTTTCGTGGGCCCGGGTGAGGGCCATTCGTTGTGCGGGCGCCTGGCGCAGGAAACAAGCGATGCGGTGCGCCTGCTCGGCGGCGCGGCTCTGCCGGCACACTTTCCGCCCTATGTCGGCACGGCCGCCTATTGGGGGCTGACACGACAGCGCATCGCAGCGATCCTGCGCAACGGCCGGCGCATGAGCCGATACTTCGCCGCGCAATTGGCGCAGCTCTCCTCTGAACTCCACTTCACCCACGGCCTCTACGTCACGCTGAGCGGCAGGCATCCGTTCGATGAGGCCGGCGCGCGCCGGGCCGCCGAGTTGATGAGCCGTGATCTGAGCGGGGAGGGTTTTCCGATTCGCCACGCCGGCAGCTTCGGTTTCGACTTCGCCGCGACCGAATGGTTTCACGATGCGACCACGGATCGGTACAGCGTCCGGGTCGCGGTCCCGGATTTGCCGACGGAGCTGTGGGACGATCTCACCGCAGCGATTGCGCGGTGGTGGCGGGCGTCGAATCAATGAGGGCTTGGGCAGGTGAAAGAAGCGTGCCGGCGACCGCTGAGTTCGGGCCTCCGAACAAATGATCGGCTAGCCGGCCGATATATCGCCGCGTCTGAATCAGTCTGTCGCCAGGCATTCTTCCAAGGCCGGCTTCTGCTCGCTGCGGCCCGCCCACTCCTGAACCGCGAAGGCGAGCTGATGCCGGCTCACGGCCGCGCCCGCGATGGAAGCCCGCGCGACCTCGACGCGCTCCGTGATCGCTCTGGAATTCACGACGCCTGCATCAACGGCCAAAAACGATATTGCGATCACGGCAACCGCAGATGCGATCGCCATTCTCGTCCAGTCAGATTGCGGCATCGGGGTCCTTGTCGGGCGCAATTCGCCCGGCGCTTAGGTAGGCGCTGATGTGTGAGGTTCAAAGTCCGGAGTGGGGTGCCCCACGCGTTCGTGAAAGACGGTGATTGGCAGCCAGGTGCCGCATCAGGCCATCGCATGTGCGCGAAAAAGGAGGCTGGCGATCCCGGCAGGATTCGAACCTGCAACCCTCAGAGTAGAAATCTGATGCTCTATCCAGTTGAGCTACGGGACCGTCTTGAGCCGCCCCGGTTTGGGGGCTGGCCGTTCATCTAGCATGCCAATATGAAAAATCTGGCGTTTCGCCAAGCCTGAACCGAACCGTTTTCCTCAATGGCGCGACAAAGCGGAACGGTGGGGTGTCAGGGTGCCGGGTTGAGCGGCAGCGGACTGGACGATGGATCACATCGCCGGGAACGCTGGCAAGCTTCCGGGACACGGCCGCCGGTCGACTGGTCTGGTATTGCTGCGCCATCAGGACGGCGTGCGCGGCGGTATCTCGGCCGGTCTCCTCTGGGCCTGCCTTGTCATGGCGAATGCGACGATTTGCACCTTTGGTTCCATCGCCTTGAGTCCGTCACCTTTCCGCGCATTTCATGCGACAAGCGGCGTTCGTCCGCGATTTCCGGGAGTCCATCCATGATCGGTCTTGTTCGCGCCGTCACAATCTGCGCCGCGCTGGCGCTCGGCCTTTCGGCTGCGCAGGCCGCCGACAAAGCCTTCAAACGCGACGATCTCGCCGATTCCGCGATCAAGCTGGAGGCGCAGATCAAGAGCGAGGCGGGGCCGGTCGCCAAGACCAGTGCGACGCTGCGCACGGATGCCGACGCCGCCTTCAAGCGCAATGATTACCGCACCGGCCTGTCGGTGCTCGGCCAGATCGCGGCCACCACGCCCGACGATGCCGGCAACTGGCTGCGCCTCGCCAAGGTGATCTTCCAGATCTGGCCGAAGAACTCGAGCGAGCAGACATTCCTGCTGGAGCGCGCCTCGACCGCCGCCTACATCGCCTATCAGCGCGCCGGCAACCCGGGCGAGGAGGCCGACGCGCTCGCCGTGCTCGGCAAATCGCTGGCCGAACGGAAACTGTGGCGGCCGGCGCTGGATGCGCTGCGGCTGTCGCTCGACATGCGCGAGGTCGCCGACGTCCGCGGGCAATATGAGAAGATGCGCGACGAGCACGGCTTCCGGCTGCTCGACTATACCGTGGATTCGGACTCGGCGAGCCCGCGTGCCTGCTTCCAGTTCTCGGAAGAGCTGGCCAAGCGCACCGACTTCGCGCCGTTCCTGGCGCTGGCGGGGCAGGACAAGCCGGCATTGTCGGCCGAGGGCAAGCAGCTCTGTGTCGACGGGCTGAAGCACGGCGAGCGCTACAACATCAATCTGCGCGCCGGCCTGCCGTCGACCGTCAAGGAAGGCCTGCCGAAATCGGCCGAGTTCAACATCTATGTGCGCGACCGCAAGCCCTTCGTGCGCTTCACCAGCCGCGCCTATGTGCTGCCCAGGACCGGCCAGCGCGGCATTCCCGTGGTCAGCGTCAATACGCCCGCGGTCAACATCAACGTCTTCCGGATCGGCGACCGCAACCTGATCAACACGGTGGTCGACAGCGATTTCCAGAAGACGCTGTCGAAATACCAGCTCAGCGATCTCGGCGACGAGCGCGGCGTCAAGGTCTGGACCGGCGAGCTCGCGACCGCGATGACGCTGAACCAGGACGTCACCACCGCATTCCCGGTCGATCAGGCGCTCGGCGAACTCCAGCCCGGTGTCTATGTCATGACCGCTTCGGCCAAGGGGCCCGGCTCGGACGACGAGTATCAGCTCGCCACGCAATGGTTCATCGTCTCCGATCTCGGCGTCTCCGCCTATTCCGGCAATGACGGCATCCATGTCTTCATCAACTCGCTGGCCTCGACCGACCCAATCGGCAAGGCCGAGGTACGGCTGGTCGCCCGCAACAACGAGATTCTGGCGACCCGCAAGACCGACGACAGCGGCCATGTGCTGTTCGAGGCCGGCCTTGCGCGAGGCGAGGGCGGGCTGTCGCCGGCGATGCTCACCGTGTCAGGCGAGAAGGCCGACTACGCCTTCCTCAGCCTGAAGACCTCCGCGTTCGACCTGTCCGACCGTGGCGTCTCCGGGCGCGCGGTGCCTGTTGGCGCCGACGCCTTCGTCTATGCCGAGCGCGGCGTCTACCGCTCCAGCGAGACCGTCTATCTCACTGCGCTGCTCCGCGACGGGCAGGGCAACGCCGTCAGCGGCGGGCCGCTGACGCTCGTCATTGAGCGCCCCGACGGCGTCGAATTCCGCCGCGCCGTGCTGGCCGACCAGGGCGCCGGCGGCCGCACGCTCTCTGTGCCGCTCAACTCCGCTGTCCCGACCGGGACGTGGCGGGTGCGCGCCTTCACCGACCCGAAGGGCTCGTCGGTCGGCGAGACCACCTTCATGGTCGAAGACTACGTTCCTGATCGGATCGAATTCGACTTGTCCGCCAAGGACAAGCTGATCAAAGCTAACGCTCCAGTGGAGCTTAAGGCGGACGGCCATTTCCTCTATGGCGCGCCGGCCTCGGGGCTTCAGCTCGAAGGCGACATGCTGGTCGCGCCGGCGAGCGAACGGCCGGGGTTTGCCGGCTACCAGTTCGGCGTCGCCGACGAGGAGACCACTTCGAACGAGCGCACGCCGCTGGAGAACCTGCCCGAGGCCGACGCCAATGGCGTTGCGACCTTCCCGGTGACGCTGGACAAGCAGCCGGCTTCGACGCGTCCGCAGGAGGCGCAGATCTTCGTCCGCATGGTCGAGACCGGCGGCCGCGCCGTGGAGCGCAAGCTCGTGCTACCGGTCGCGCCCGTGAGCGCGATGATCGGCATCAAGCCGCTGTTCGGCGACAAGAACGTCGCCGAGGGCGACAAGGCCGAGTTCGACATCGTGTTCGTCTCGCCGGAAGGCAAGACGCTGCCGCGCGACGGCCTGCGCTATGAGCTCCTGAAGATGGAGTCGCGCTACCAATGGTACCGCCAGAACAATTATTGGGAGTACGAGCCGGTCAAGTCGACCGCGCGCGTCTCCGACGGTGATGTCACGATCGCAGCCGACAAGCCGTCGCGGATATCGCTCACGCCGCGGCCGGGCCGTTACCGGCTGGACGTGAAGTCGAACGATGCCGACGGCCCGGTGACCTCGGTGCAGTTCGACGTTGGCTGGTATTCCGACGGCAGCGCCGACACGCCGGATCTGCTGGAAACCTCGATCGACAAGCCGCAATATTCCTCCGGCGATACCATGACGGTGTCGATCAACGTCCGCTCCGCGGGCAAGCTCACCGTCAACGTGCTCGGCGACCGCCTGCTGACGACGCAGACCATCGACGTCAAGGAAGGCACCGCGCAGGTCAAGCTCCCGGTCGGCAATGACTGGGGCACCGGCGCCTATGTGGTGGCGACGCTGCGCCGTCCGCTCGACGCGGCTGCCCAGCGCATGCCGGGCCGGGCGATCGGGCTGAAATGGTTCGGCATCGACAAGCAGGCCCGTACACTCCAGGTGAAGCTGACCCCGCCGACGCTGATCCGGCCGAACGCGACGCTGAAGATCCCGGTCAAGCTGGACGGTCTCAACCCTGGCGAGGATGCCAAGGTGGTGATTGCCGCGGTCGATGTCGGCATCCTCAACCTCACCAATTACAAGCCGCCGGCACCGGACGATTACTATCTCGGCCAGCGCCGGCTGAGCGCGGAGATCCGCGATCTCTATGGGCAGCTCATCGACGGCATGTCGGGCACGCGCGGACAGATCAAGTCCGGCGGCGACGCCGGCGCTGGTGAATTGCAGGGCTCGCCGCCCGCGCAAAAGCCGCTGGCCCTCTATTCGGGCATCGTCACGGTTGCTGCTGATGGCACCGCGGAAGTGAGCTTCGATATTCCGGAGTTCGCCGGCACCGCGCGCGTCATGGCGGTGGCGTGGACCGCCACAAAACTTGGCCGCGCAAATACGGATGTCGTGATCCGCGATCCCGTGGTGCTGACCACGACCCTGCCGCGCTTCCTGCTCAATGGTGACCACGGAACGGTCAACCTCGAGATCGACAACGTCGAGGGCCAGGCGGGCGACTACGTCATCAACGTGAAGGCCGGCGGGCCGGTGAAGATGACCGGCAATCCCGCCACCACGGTCAAGCTCGCCGCCAAGCAGCGCAACGCGTTCTCGCTTGCCGTCGACGCGACCGCGGCGGGGCAGGCGACACTCGACGTCGACATCAAGGGGCCGAACGGCCTCGCGCTGGCGCGGCACTACGCGTTCGACGTCAAGGCGGCGACGCAGGTGCTGGCAAGGCGCTCGATCCGGACGCTAGCGAAGGGCGAGAGCCTGACGCTGACCTCGGACATGTTCTCCGACCTCGTGCCGGGCACGGGCAGCGTCTCGGTCTCGGCCAGCCTGTCGACCGCGCTCGATGCGGCGACGATCCTGAAAGCGCTCGACCGCTATCCCTATGGCTGCTCGGAGCAGATCACGAGCCGGGCCATGCCGCTGCTCTATGTCAACGAACTCGCGGCCGGCGCGCATCTGGCCATGGACACCGAGGTCGACCAGCGGATTCGCGATGCGATCGAACGTCTGCTGGCGCGCCAGGGCCCGAACGGCTCGTTCGGGCTGTGGTCGGCCGGCGGCGACGACGCCTGGTTAGATGCCTATGTGACGGACTTCCTGACCCGCGCCCGTGAAAAGGGCTTTGCGGTGCCGGACGTGCTGTTCAAGAACGCGCTCGACCGCATCCGCAACTCCGTCGTCAACGGCAACGAGCCGGAGAAGGACGGCGGGCGCGATCTCGCCTACGGCCTCTACGTGCTCGCACGCAACGGCGCCGCGCCGATCGGCGACCTCCGCTATCTCGCCGACACCAAGCTCAGCAACCTCGCAACACCGATCGCGAAGTCGCAACTCGCGGCGGCGCTTGCCCTGGTCGGCGACCGCAACCGCGCCGAACGCGTCTATGGTGCCGCGCTCGACAGCCTCGCGCCAAAACCGGTGCTGGAGTTCGGCCGCACCGACTACGGCTCGCAGCTGCGCGATGCGGCAGCGCTGGTCTCGCTCGCGAGCGAAGGCAACGCGCCGAAGGCGACGCTGACGCAGGCAGTGACGCGGGTCGAGACCGCGCGCGGGCTCACGCCCTACACCTCCACGCAGGAGAATGCGTGGCTGGTGCTGGCGGCGCGCGCGCTCGCCAAGGAGAACCTGTCGATGGAGGTCGACGGCCAGCCGATCAAGACTGCACTCTATCGCAGCTACAAGGCGGCGACGCTGGACGGCAAGCCGCTGAAGATCACCAACACCGGCGACGCACCGGTGCAGGCGGTGGTCTCGGTGTCGGGCTCGCCGGTGACGCCGGAGCCGGCGGCATCGAACGGCTTCAAGATCGAGCGCAATTACTTCACGCTCGACGGCAAGCCGGCCGACATCAGCAAGGTCAAGCAGAACCAGCGCTTCGCGGTGGTGCTGAAGATCACCGAGGCGAAGCCGGAGTACGGCCACATCATGGTGTCCGACTATCTGCCGGCGGGCCTCGAGATCGACAACCCGAAGCTGGTCTCGTCCGGTGACAGCGGCACGCTGGACTGGATCGAGGACGGCGAGGAGCCCGAGGATACCGAGTTCCGCGACGATCGCTTCACGGCGGCGGTCGATCGCGCCTCGGATTCGAAGTCGGTGTTCACCGTCGCCTATGTCGTGCGCGTGGTCTCGCCCGGCAAATACGTGCTGCCGCAAGCCTATGTCGAGGACATGTACAATCCCTCGCGCTACGGGCGGACGGGCACAGGCACCGTTGAGGTGCGGGCGGCGAAGTGAGTGAGATGAGCGAAGCCGATAATAGCTCTCGTCATTCCGGGATGGTCCGAAGGACCAGACCCGGAATCTCGAGATTCTCCGGTGCGCAATTGCGCACCGTAGTTCGGCTCTTCGAGCCGCCCCGGAATGACGGCCGTGGAGAACGGCGCGCGACCATGCGTATCCTATCGGCCTTCGCACTCACTTTCATCCTCGCCATCACCGCCTTCGTCGCCTGGGTCTACTCGCTCGGTCCGCTCCCGCTCGACGAGGCGCGGCAGGTCTCCACCACCATCGTCGATCGCAACGGCAAGCTGCTGCGCGCCTATGCGATGGCGGACGGGCGCTGGCGGTTGCCGGTTGACGCCAAAGCAAACGTCGATCCAACCTATCTGAAGCTGCTGCTCGCCTATGAGGACCAGCGCTTCCATGCCCATGACGGCATCGATCCGCTCGCACTGGGCCGCGCCGCGTTGCAGCTGGGAACGCGCGGCCACATCGTGTCGGGCGGCTCGACCATCACCATGCAGCTGGCGCGACTGATGGAGCCGCGGCGGCAGCGCTCGCTCTATGCAAAGCTGCGGCAGATGGTTCGCGCCATCGAGATCGCGCGCAGCATGAGCAAGGAGCAGATCCTCGACCTCTATCTCGCGCTCGCGCCCTATGGCGGCAACCTCGAAGGCATCCGCGCCGCCTCGATTGCCTATCTCGGCAAGGAGCCGAAACGATTGTCGCTGGCGGAAGCCGCGCTGCTGGTCGCGCTGCCGCAATCGCCGGAGACGCGCCGGCTCGACCGCTATCCCGAAGCCGCACGCAAGGCGCGCGACCGCGTGCTCGATCGCATGGTCTCGGAGCATGTGGTCAGCACCGAGGACGCGACGCAGGCCAAGACCGTGCCCGTGCCAAAACTGCGCAAGCCGATGCCGGTCCTGGCGCCGCACGCCTCCGACACCGCGCTCTCGACCGTCAAGGACACCCCGGTCATCAAGCTGACGCTGGATGCGAACTTGCAGAAGGTGCTGGAGTCGCTGGCGCGCGACCGCGCCATTGCGCTGGGGCCGAACATCTCGGTCGGCATCATCGCGGTCGACAATGAGAGCGGCGACGTGCTGGCGCGCGTCGGCTCGGCAGATTATTTCGACGAGAGCCGGGCAGGGCAGGTCGACATGACCCGCGCCATCCGCTCGCCGGGCTCAACGCTCAAACCCTTCATCTACGGGCTCGCCTTCGAGGACGGTTTTGTCCATCCCGACAGCTTGATCGACGACCGCCCGGTCCGCTTCGGCTCCTACGCGCCGGAAAATTTCGACATGACGTTCCAGGGCACGGTGCCGGTGAAGAAGGCGCTGCAATTGTCGCTGAACGTGCCGGCGATCGTGCTGCTCGACCGCGTCGGCGCGAGCCGGCTGGCCTCGCGGCTGCGGCAGGCCGGCGGCAATCTGATTTTGCCGAAGGACGAGGCGCCGGGCCTTGCCATGGGCCTTGGCGGCGTCGGCGTCACGCTGCAGGACCTCGTCCAGCTCTATGCGGGCTTCGCCCGGCTCGGCACCACCAAACCGCTGCGCGAGGTCATGGCCGCCAAGGACGACCGCGAGCCGCTGCGGCTGCTCGATCAGGTCGCAGCCTGGCAGATCGGCAACGTGCTGCTGGGCACGCCGCCGCCGGAGAACGCTGCCCACAACCGCATCGCCTTCAAGACCGGTACCTCCTACGGCTATCGCGATGCCTGGTCGGTCGGATTCGACGGCCGCATGACCATTGGCGTCTGGGTCGGCCGGCCCGATGGCGCGCCGGTTCCCGGCCTGATCGGCCGCGTCGCCGCCGCACCGATCCTGTTCGATGCTTTCGCCCGGACCGGCAAGACGCTGGCTCCCTTGCCGAAGTCGCCCAAGGGAACCCTGGTCGCCAGCAACGCGAAGTTGCCGTTGCCGCTGAGGCGGTTCCGCCCGGTCGGGGAACTGGTGCGCAGCGGCGGCGAGCAGGCGCTCCACATCCAGTTCCCGCTGAACGGCTCACGCATCGACGTCGATCGTTCCGGCGGCGAGGGCAGCGCGGCCATGCCGGTCAAGGTCGCCGGCGGTGTCCTGCCCATGACCGTCATGGTTAACGGAACCACGCGCGGAGAGATCGACGGCCGCCGCCAGCGGCTGATCGATCCGCCAGGACCCGGCTTTGCGCGGCTCACCGTGATCGATGCCACGGGCGCCGCGGACACAGTTGTCATTCGAATTCAATGACCCTGCCTCAAGCGGTTGTGGCGATGGCGGTTTCAGCGTAAGCGGAACCAATGGCCGAGACCTACCCAACTCCCCGTTTTGGAGCGCCCCGTGAGCCGAAAACGCCCGTAAATCCGGGCAGCCGGCTCGTGGCCATGCTCGACATCGTCACGGCCAGCCATGCCCGCGCCGTTGGCTTCCTGCTGGTGTGCGCGCTGCTGTTGTTCCTGCCGGGCTTCTTCACCATCCCCCCCGTCGACCGCGACGAGGCGCGCTTTGCCCAGGCCACCAAGCAGATGGTCGAGAGCGGCGACTATGTCGACATCCGTTTCCAGGAGGACGTCCGCTACAAGAAGCCGGTCGGCATCTACTGGTTGCAGTCGGCCGCGGTTGAAGCCGCCTCGGCGCTCAAGCTGCCGAAGGCCGAATTGCGGATCTGGGTTTACCGGTTGCCGTCGCTGTTAGGTGCGATCGGCGCCGTGCTCATGACCTATTGGGCGGCGCTCGGCTTCGTCACGCGGCGCGCCGCGGTGCTCGCGGCGCTCTTGATGTGCGCCTCTGTGCTGCTCGGCGTCGAGGCGCGGCTCGCCAAGACCGACGCCATGCTGCTGTTCTGCGTCGTCGCTGCGATGGGGGCGATGGCGCGGGCCTATCTGTCCTGGCAACGCGCCGAAGACGAGACGCATCCACCCTGGAGCTGGCCCGCGATCTTCTGGACCGCGCTCGCGGTCGGCATCCTGATCAAGGGCCCGCTGATCCTGATGTTCGCAGGGTTCACCATCGTCACGCTCGCGATCCTGGATCGCGACGCCTCCTGGCTTTGGAAGCTGCGCCCGCTCTGGGGCCTGATGTGGATGCTGGTGCTGGTGCTGCCCTGGTTCGTCGCGATCTTCTGGCGCGCGGGCGATGCCTTCTTCGCCGACTCCGTCGGCGGCGACATGCTGAGCAAGATCGGTGCCCAGGAATCCCATGGTGCGCCGCCCGGGCTTTACCTCGCGCTGTTCTGGATCACCTTCTGGCCCGGCGCGCCGCTGGCGGCGATGGCAGCGCCCGCGGTGTGGCGGGCGCGGCGCGAGCCCGGTGCGCAATTCCTGCTGGCCTGGCTGATCCCGTCCTGGATCGTGTTCGAGGCGGTGCTGACCAAGCTGCCGCATTACGTGCTGCCGCTGTATCCGGCGATCGCGATCCTCACCGTCGGCGCAGTGGAGCGGCGCGTGCTGTCGCGGTCCTGGCTGATGCGCGGCTCGGCCTGGTGGTTCGCGATCCCCGCCGCCGCCTCGATCATCGCCGTTGTCGGCGCGGTGATGCTGACTCGGCAGCCGGCTTTCGTGGCCTGGCCGTTCATCGCGGCCTCGCTGATCTTCGGCCTGTTCGCCTGGTGGCTGTTCGACACCAACCGCGCCGAGCGCTCGGTGCTCAACGCGCTGGTTGCGGCCCTGATGCTGGCGGTCGTGGTCTACGGCATCGTGCTGCCGTCGCTGACGCCGCTGTTTCCGAGCATCGAGGTCGCGCGCGCGCTTCGCAACGTCACCTGTGTCGGGCCGAAGGCGGCTGCGGCGGGCTATCACGAGCCGAGCCTCGTCTTCCTGACGGGCACCCAGACGCTGCTCACCGACGGCTCGGGCGCTGCGGATTTCCTGCGGCAAGGAAGCTGCCGCTTCGCGCTGATCGAGCAGCGCTCGGAGCGCAGCTTCGTGCAGCGCGCCGAGGCGATCGGGCTGCGCTACAAGGTCGGCTCGCGGATCGACGGCTATAATTTCTCGCAAGGGCGCGCGATCTCGATCTCGATCTTCCGCTCCGAAGGCACCGAATAGGATGCCGGTCTCAACCGATATCGCGCCGCAGGCGGGCTACCCCGCGCAATTGCTCTCCGTGTCGGGGCGTGCGCTGGCGCAGCTGGTCCGCACACCCTCGCATTCGCGCCGCGCCGAGGCCGCGCGAAAGCTGGCGCGGCACTCGCTGTGGCTCAGCGCGGCGGGCGCGGCCTTGATCATCGCGCTGATGGTCGCGTTCGACCTGACCGAGATCCAGCTGATGCCGGCGCGCGGCACGCCCAGCCTGTGGCCGATCCGCATCCTCACCGATTTCGGCAAGGACGACTATGTGCTCTCGGTGCTCGGAGTTGCGCTGGTGGCGCTGGCGCTCGTTGCGGCCGGGCTTCATGGTCCCCGCCGCGCGCTGCTGCTCGGCCTCGGCACGCGCCTTCAGTACATATTTCTGTCTGTTGCCGTGTCGGTATTCGTCGCCGAGATCCTGAAATATCTGATCGGCCGCGGGCGGCCGTTCGTCGGCGGCAAGGCTGATCCGTTCAACTTCATCCCGTTCGAGGGCAGCGGGGCCTATGCCAGCCTGCCGTCGGGCCATGCGGTGACGGCGTTCGCATTGGCGTTTGCGGTCTCGGCGCTGTGGCCGCGCCTGCGCGTGTTCATGTTCACTTACGCAATCGTGATCCTGCTGACGCGCCTGGTGCTGCTGGCCCATCACCCGAGCGACGTCACGGCCGGCGCCCTGGTCGGCCTGGTCGGTGCCATGGCCGTCCGCTACTGGTTCGCGGCCCGGCGGCTCGCTTTTGCCATCCGCGCCGACGGCAGCATCTTGGCCCTTCCGGGACCGGTCGGCGGGCGTCTCAAAAGGGTTGCCCGCGGGGCATCCGCCTCATAAAAGCGGCTGCCTGCCGGGACCGCCGGTTCCCCGAGGGCAGGCCAATTCCAACCACGAGCCTCATTTGTCGACGTCCCAGCCTTCGGTTTCCCAGCCCTCGGTTTCCATCATCGTTCCCGTGCGCAACGAAGCCGACAACATCGCGCCCCTGATCGAGGAGATCACGACGGCGCTCGACGGCCGCTGGGATTACGAGATCATCTACGTCAACGACGGCTCGACGGACGCGACCGGCGAACGGCTCGAGACCATCATGGCGCAGCGGAGCAATCTGCGTCAGCTGCGTCACGCCAGGTCGGGCGGCCAGTCGGCGGCCGTGCGCAGCGGCGTGCGTGCGGCGCGCGGGGTGATCGTGGCGACGCTCGACGGCGACGGCCAGAACAATCCGGCTTTCCTGCCCGACCTGATCGCGGCCGTCGAGAAGGGGGCAGGGCGCGTCGGCCTCGCTGCGGGGCAACGCGTCGGGCGCAAGGATACCGGCTTCAAGAAATTCCAGTCGCGCGTGGCGAACAAGGTTCGCAACACGATCCTGAACGATGGCACGCGCGACACCGGCTGCGGGCTGAAGGCGTTCCGCCGCGAGGTGTTCCTGATGATGCCCTATTTCGACGGGCTGCATCGTTTTCTGCCGGCGCTGGTCCGCCGCGAAGGCTACGACATCGCCTATGTCGACGTGATCGACCGGCCACGCCGTTCCGGCGTGTCCAATTATGGCTTCTTCGACCGGCTGTGGATCGGCATCATGGATCTCGCCGGCGTGTGGTGGCTGATCCGCCGCAAGAAACCGACACCAGATGTGACTGAGGTGAACGCATGATCATTCAATTCGGTCAGGCGCTGAGCAACTATCTCTACGACGTCTTCGTCGCCAAGTTCGATTTCTGGCTGGCGTTTGGTCTCGTCGCGCAGCTGTTCTTCACGGCACGCTTCCTCGTGCAGTGGATCGCGAGCGAACGCGCCGGCAACAGCGTGGTGCCGATGGCGTTCTGGTTCTGCTCGATGGGCGGCGGGCTGATGACGCTGGTCTACGGCGTCGTGAAGCGCGAGCCGGTCATCATTCTCGGACAGGCGCTGGCGACCATCATCTATGTCCGCAACATCATGCTGATCATCAAGAACCGCGGCCGCAGCTCGAAGACGCTGGAGCGGTGAACAAGGGCCGGCATCCGGATTTCGCGATCGGAATGAGCAAGTCAGCGATCGTTCTGTTCGCATCGGTTGTTCTGGTCGGCCTGGTCTCGCTTGGCCTCGGCCTTTTCGAGTTCGGCAGCACCATCGCATTTCTCGCAAGGTCCGAGCGGACGGAGGCGCGCTTCGCCGGCGCCGGCGCGCGAAGCGGCGGAAACCATGGCGGGACCTTTCTCTATCCGACATTTGAATTCGTGACGCAGGACGGCCGCGCGATGACCTTCGCGTCCTCGTCGGGGTCGACCGGGCAACCCTATGCGGACGGCGAGCGGGTCGGGATCGCCTACGATCCCCGGCGGCCCGAAGATGCGCGACTGCTGTCGTTCCTGACGCTGTGGATCGTGCCTAGCCTGCTTTGCGGCGCCGGCCTGCTTCTGACGGGAGGTGCGGTTCTCGTTCGCGCTGGATTAACGCGGCAGCGCCGACGCCGTGCCTGACGCGGGCAGGGTAGCGGTCTCCGTCTCGTTCCTGCGATAGGGCTCGCCGGCCGCATCCAGCACGGGATAGGCGACCGAGCAGATATGCGAGTGGATGCGGCGCAGGTCGCGCAGCACGTCGAGATGCAGCGAGGTGGTCTCGATGGTCTCGGGGCGGCCCTCGCGCAGGCGGTCGAGATGGCGCTCGACGGCGGCGAGCTCGGTGTTCTTGAGCGTGGTCTTCTCCGCCAGCAGCTTGCGCGCTTCATTGGCATCGCCCGACATGAACACGCCGAAGGCGATCCGCAGCGATTCCATCGTGCGCTTGTGGAAGGCGGCGAGTTCCTCGGCGCCCTCGGCCGAGAACTGGAAGCGGCGCTTGATCTTCTTGGTCGCAAGCTCGCTCAGGCTCTTGTCGATGATGTCGCCGATATGCTCGAGGTTGATGGCGAAGGAGACGATCTCCATGGCGCGCTGCCCCTCGCTCTCGTCGAGGCTGCCGCGCATGAGCTTGGTCACATAGAGCTTGATGGCCTCGTCGAGACTGTCGACGACATTGTCCATCTTCGAGACCTGATCGACCAGCGCGCGGTCGCCCGTCATCATCGCGGTCATCACCTTGCGCAGCATGACCTCGACGAGGTCGCCCATGCGCAGCACCTCGCGGGCGGCGTCGGCAAGCGCCAGTGACGGCGTTTCCAGCGCGCTCTCGTCGAGATAGCGCGGACGGGCCGGGTCGGTCTCCTGCACCCGATCGGGCAGCAGCCGCGTCAACAGGTGCGACATGGTGTCGAGCAGTCCGATGAAGATGACGGCCGTGCCGACGTTGAAGGCGATGTGGAAAGCCGCCGTCATCTTCGCGAGATCCGGCTGCCAGGCATGCATGTGCCCGGCGATGACGTTCAGGAACGGTAGGACGAGGACGATCCCGACCACGCGGTTGACGAGATTGCCGACCGGCAGACGATAGCTCGCGGGATCGTCGCGCCTGGCGCCTTCGAACACGGGATTGATGGCGCTGCCGAGATTGGCGCCCAGCACCAGGGCCAGCGCCGCCTCGGGCGAGATGAACTGCGAATAGGCCAGCGACATGATCAGCAGCACGCTGGCGACGCTCGAATGCACCGCCCAGGTGACGAGCGCCGCGATGACGATGCACAGGATGGGATCGCCCGTGATCGCCGACATCATGACGCGAACGCCCGGCGCGTTCTCCGCCGGGGCCAGCGTGTCGAGCAGGATGTGCAGCGACAGCAGCATCAATCCGAGGCCGATGCAGACGCGGCCGACGTCCTTGATCCGCGAGCGCGGGCCGGAACGGAAGGCGACGAGGCCGAGCACGAACAGCACGGGGGCAACGGCCGCGATATTGAACGACAGCACCTGCACGATCAGTGTCGTGCCGACATTGGCGCCCAACATGATGGCGAGCGCCGCGGCGAGGCTGACGAGGCCCTCGGCCGCGAACGAGCTGGTGATCAGGGCGGTCGCCGTGCTGCTCTGGAGCAGCGCGGTGAGCCCGAGGCCGGCGGCGAACGCATTAAAGCGATTACCAAGCGCCTTTCCGAGCAGTCGCCGCAGATCGGGACCGAACGCGCGCAGAATTCCGCTGTGGACCATGTGCAGGCCCCACAGCAACAGCGCCACGCCGCCCATCAGATCGAGCAGAACCAACGTTCCCATGCTCCGTGTCCGGATTGGAGTCGATTGGTGAGGCTAGCGCCAAACGTCTGAGGATCAAACCCTTTGTTGGCGTGCGGCGTTAACGTTTGCGTCGGTTGCTCGTTCCCGTGGCGCAATGCCTTGTGAGCAGGCTCACATTGCCGCCTTGAGGGCAGCGAAGCCGCGGTCGAGATCGGTCTTGAGATCGTCGACGTTCTCGAGCCCGATGTGCAGACGCAGCGTCGGGCCACCCGGCGACCACTTGGTCGCGGTGCGATAGTCGTCGCAGTCGAAGGGAATCGCGAGGCTCTCGAAGCCGCCCCAGGAAAAGCCCATGCCGAACAGCTTGAGCGTGTTGAGCATGGTGTCGACGGCCTTCTGCGGCGCCGGCTTCAGCACGATGCTGAACAGGCCTGAGGCGCCGGTGAAGTCGCGCTTCCAGATCGCGTGGCCCGGATCGCTCTCGAGCGCCGGATGCAGCACGCGCGCGACTTCGGGACGGGCGGCGAGCCAGCGCGCCATGTCGAGCCCGGAACGATGATGCTGCGCCAATCGCACCGACAGCGTGCGCAGGCCGCGCAGCGCGAGGAAGACGTCGTCAGGACCGGCGCAGACGCCGAGCAGGCGGATGCCTTCGGCGATCTGCGGCCAGGCCTTGGCGTTGGCCGAGATGGTGCCGAACATGATGTCGGAATGACCGCCGATATATTTGGTGGCTGCCTGCATGCTGATGTCGACGCCCTGCTCGAGCGAGCGGTGATAGAGCGGCGTTGCCCAGGTGTTGTCGTCGATGACGAGCGCGCCCTTCGCATGCGCGACCTCGGCGATGGCGCGAATGTCGGGCATCTCGAAGGATTGCGAGCCCGGCGCCTCCACCAGCACCGCGCGAGTGTTCGGCTTGAACAGTTTTTCGATGCCGGCGCCGATCAGCGGGTCGAAGTACGTGGTCTCGACGCCGAAGCGGGTCAGCATGCCGTTGCAGAAATTGCGCGAGGGCCGATAGACGTTGTCGACGACCAGAATGTGGTCGCCGGCCTTGAGCACCGAGAGCAGGGTGGTCGAGATCGCGGACAGCCCCGACGGCACGATGCCGACGCCGGCGCATTGCGGCCCCTCCAGCGCCATCAGCGTGTCCTGGAACGCCCTGGTCGTCGGGGTGCCGTGGCGGCCATAGGTGAACTCGCCGCGATGGGCGTGCAGGTCCTCGGCGGTCGGATAGAGCACGGTCGAGCCGTGGAACACCGGCGGATTGACGAACCCCTTCTGCGCCTTGGTGTCGCGGCCGGAGGTGACCAGCCGGGTCTCGGCGTGCTGCTCGGAGGGGTGCGAGGAATCCATGCGTCTGCTTTCAAAACCGCGTTTCCGCCGGGCGCGCTTGGCGCCTTACGGGCTGGCCGGAGGCCGCTGTCGTTAATAACAGAACACAGAAGAGTCCCGTCAACCCCTTGACCCGGCTCGCCGGCCGCCCTCCAATGCGTAGGTGCTATTCAGTCGCCGCATGTTGAGGGGCAGCCGCGACCTTCGATCCATCGTCTGACCGGACCTTGCGCCACGGCCAAAACGGCGGGCGCCTGCGGCGGGGATTAGGGTATGGCCTCTCGGGATGGGCGAGTGTTCGGCAAGGTTTTCCAGCATGACTCTTGCAAGGTTAGCCCTGGTACGATTAGCCCTGGCAGAGATGATCCCCAAAGACAACGTTCCTGACCTTGAGACGACTTTGAAAGGCCCCAAGCCCATGAAACGCGTAACCCTGGCTCTCACTCTCGCTCTCGCCGCCGGCCTGACTGCCCAAGCCGCCGATGCGCAAACGCTCAAGACCATCAAGGACCGGGGCACGCTGTCCTGCGGCGTCAGCCAGGGCCTGCCGGGTTTCTCCTCGCCCGACGACAAGGGCAACTGGACCGGCCTCGACGTTGACGTCTGCCGCGCCATCGCCGGGGCGATCTTCAACGATCCGACCAAGGTCAAATTCGTACCGCTGTCCGCCAAGGATCGTTTCACGGCGCTGCAATCCGGCGAGGTCGACGTGCTCTCGCGCAACACCACCTGGACCATCTCGCGCGATACCTCGCTCGGCGCCAACTTCACCGGCGTGACCTACTATGACGGGCAAGGCTTCATGGTGAAGAAGTCGCTCAAGGTGAATTCGGCGCTCGAACTCAACAGCGCCTCGGTCTGCGTCCAGACCGGCACCACCACCGAACAGAATCTCGCCGACTACTTCAAGGCCAACAACATGAAGTACGAGGTGATCGCGTTCGGCACCAACGACGAAACCGTCAAGGCCTATGAGGCCGGGCGCTGCGATGTCTTCACCACCGACCAGTCGGGCCTTTACGCGAACCGTCTCAAGCTTGCCAATCCCAACGACCACATGGTGCTCCCCGAAATCATCTCGAAGGAGCCGCTCGGGCCGATGGTGCGCCACGGCGACGACCAATGGTTCGACATCGTGAAATGGACGCTGTTCGCCCTCGTTACCACCGAAGAGCTCGGCGTGACCTCGAAGAATGTCGACGAGAAGGCGAAGTTGGAAAATCCGGAGCTGAAGCGCGTCCTCGGCTCCGACGGCAATTTCGGCGAACAGCTCGGCCTGACCAAGGACTGGGTGGTACGGATCGTGAAGGCGGTCGGCAATTACGGCGAGGTGTTCGACCGCAACGTCGGCGCGGGCTCGCCCCTCGCCATCAATCGCGGTCTCAACAATCTCTGGAACAAGGGCGGTCTCCAGTACGCGCCACCGATCCGCTGATCTCGCCTGAACGGCTGAAGCGGCGATGAGCACCGAGGCTCGAAAACCGCCGGCCCAGATCGCGCTGAAGATCAGGCGCGTTCTGGGCGGCAAGACTGGCTGGAACGGCGTCGCCGTCCAGTTTGCCTTCGCGGCGGTCCTGGGGTGGATTGCTTATGAAATCATCTCCAACACCCGCGCCAACCTCGAGAACCAGCACATCGCCGCCGGCTTCGGCTTCCTCCGCAACAATGCCGGCTTCGACGTCAACCAGACGCTGATCCCCTACACCGGCTCGGACACGTTCCTGCGCGTGTTCGTGGTCGGGCTCCTCAACACGCTCGTGGTCTCGGTGGTGGGCATCGTCTTCGCCACATTGATCGGCTTCGTCGTCGCGCTGTGCCGGCTATCGCCGAACTGGCTGCTCTCGCGCGTCGGCGAGATCTATGTCGAGATCATCCGCAATTTGCCGCTGCTGTTCCAGATTCTGTTCTGGTACCTGGCGGTGCTCGCGGCACTCCCCAATCCGCGGCAGAGCATCTCGCTGCTGGGCCTTGCCTTCGTCAGCAATCGCGGTCTCGTCATTCCGCGCCCGATCGGCGAGAGCGGGTTCGAGCCGTTCATGGCGGTGCTGTCGCTCGGCATCGTCGCCTCGCTGGCGCTCCGCTTCTATGCCCGGCGGGCGCTGTTTCAGGAAGGGCGGATGATCCGCATCTGGCCCACTGTGCTGGGCCTGTTGTTCGGGCTGCCGCTCCTCACCACGCTGGTGTTCGGTCTGCCTTTCACCTTCGAGCTGCCGCAGCTCAAGGGCTTCAATTTCGCCGGCGGCTCACGCATCATCCCGGAGTTCGTGGCGCTGACGCTCGCGCTGTCGACCTATACCGCCGCCTTCATCGCCGAGATCGTGCGCGCCGGCATCCTGTCCGTCCATAAGGGACAGATGGAGGCGGGGTCGTCACTCGGCCTCAGCCGCGGCACCACGCTTCGGCTGATCGTCGTGCCGCAGGCGATGCGCGTCATCGTGCCCCCGCTGACCAACCAGTATCTCAACCTCACCAAGAATTCCTCGCTCGCGGTCGCGATCGGCTATCCTGATCTGGTGTCGGTGTTCGCCGGCACGTCGCTGAGCCAGACCGGGCAGGCGATCGAGATCATCGCCATGACGATGGGCGTCTATCTGCTGATCTCGCTCGTCACCAGCGCCGTCATGAGCGTCTACGGTTGGCGCGTCAGCCGGAGCCTTGGCGCATGAGCGATATCACCTCGTCCTCCTTCGTTCGCCACGACCTCGTCAACGAGCGTCCCGCGCCGGTGAAGACCACGGGCCTCGTCGGCTGGGTACGCACCCGGCTGTTCAACTCGCCGACCAACATCCTGCTCACGATCCTCGGCGCCTTGCTGCTCTGGGTCACCATCGTTCCCTCGGTCAGGTTCCTGATGGTCGATGCGGTCTGGACCGGCAAGGACCGCACGGCATGCCTCGCCGAGAACGCCGGCTTCACGGTCGGCGCCTGCTGGCCCTACATCCAGGCCAAGCTGCCGCAGCTGATCTACGGCTTCTATCCCGAGGCCGAGCGCTGGCGGGTCAACCTCACGTTCGTCCTGGCAGCGGTCCTGCTGGTGCCAATGCTCGTTCCGCGCCTACCGGCCAAGGGGCTCAATGCCGGGCTGTTCTTTTTCGCCTTCCCGGTGGTCGCCTTCTTCCTTCTGCATGGCGGCGGCATCACCGGCTTTGGCCTGAGCTGGACGGCGAGCCTCCTGCAATTGTTCGACGACAGCATCATCAGCGCAGGGCAGGTGCTGCTCAATCTCGGCAAGACGTCCACTTTCGCGCCGCTGCTGTGGGTGATCGGCAACTTTGTCGTGCTCATCGGCACAGCGATCTATTGGCTGATCTTTCCGCTGATCTGGCTGCGTGATCAGATCCAGGGGACAGGACAGTCGGTCTGGGGCGATGTCGCCATCACGACCGTCGTCGTCTCCTCGATCGTGTTCATCCTCGGCGGCGGCTTGCGTACCGGATGGCGCGCTCTGACATCGAGCATCGCCACCTTCGTCGCCATCGCAATCGTGATCAAGCTGATGGGGCTCGATCACGGCGGCCTTCCCATTGTGCAGACGAGCCTGTGGGGTGGGCTTCTGGTGACGCTGGTGGTTTCCGTCACCGGCATCGTCACCTCGTTGCCGATCGGCATTGCGCTCGCGCTCGGCCGCCGCTCCACCATTCCACTGATCCGGATCTTCTCGATCGCCTTCATCGAGTTCTGGCGCGGCGTGCCGCTCATCACCGTGCTGTTCTTCGCCACCTACATGCTGCCGCTGTTCCTGCCGGGCAATTTCACCGTCGACGGCCTGGTGCGCGCGCTGATCGGCATCGCGCTGTTCACGGGCGCCTATCAGGCCGAGAACGTCCGCGGCGGGCTTGCCGCGATCCCGCGCGGGCAGGGCGAGGCCGCGGCGGCGCTGGGACTGTCCTGGTGGAAGACGACCTCGTTGATCGTCCTGCCGCAGGCGCTGCGCCACGTGATCCCGAACCTCGTCAACAGCTTCATCTCGCTGTTCAAGGACACGTCACTGGTCTCGATCGTGGCGCTATTCGACCTGTTGGGCTCGCTCCGGGCCTCGTTCTCGGACCCGAAATGGTCGACGCCGTCGACCGCGTTCACCGGCTTCGCCTTCGCCGGGATCATCTACTTCATCTTCTGCTTTGGAATGTCGCGCTACTCGCTGTTCGTCGAGCACCGCCTCAACGCCCACCGTCGCAACTGATCGAGGTCATCATGTCCGACCCCATCGTCAAGATTTCCGGCCTGAACAAATGGTACGGCGAGTTTCACGTCCTGCGCGACATCGACCTCGAGGTTCGCAAGGGCGAGCGCATCGTGATCTGCGGGCCCTCGGGCTCCGGCAAGTCGACGCTGATCCGCTGCATCAACGCGCTGGAGGAATTCCAGGAGGGCGAGATCGTCGTCGACGGCATCGAGCTCGGGCCGAACCTCAAGCACGTCGACGCCGTGCGCCGCGAAGTCGGCATGGTGTTCCAGAGCTTTAATCTGTTCCCGCACCTCACTGTGCTCGACAACTGCACGCTGGCGCCGATCTGGGTGCGCAACATTCCCAAGCGGGATGCCGAGGCGACCGCGATGAAATTCCTGGAGCGGGTCAAGATCCCGCACCAGGCCAACAAGTTTCCGGGCCAGATGTCCGGCGGCCAGCAGCAGCGCGTCGCGATCGCCCGCGCGCTGACCATGAACCCGAAGGTCATGCTGTTCGACGAGCCGACCTCGGCGCTCGATCCCGAGATGGTCAAGGAGGTGCTCGACACCATGGTCGACCTCGCCGAGGAGGGCATGACCATGCTGGTCGTCACCCACGAAATGGGCTTTGCCCGCGAGGTCGCCAACCGCGTGGTCTTCATGGACGCCGGCCAGATCATCGAGGCCAACACCCCGAACGAGTTCTTCGCCAGCCCGCAGCACGCCCGCACGAAGCTGTTCCTGAGCCAGATTTTGCGCTGAGCCCCCGCAGTCCGGCGGCCTTGCCGGCCGGACCGACACGCAAGCCTGGCACCATGCGAATCGGCTTGGCTCTTTCCGGACCATCCTCCGGAGAGAAACCTTGCAGAGCAGTCTCGGCGCGCGCGCCTACCAGAACGCGCGATTGCACAAGAAGTTGAGGAAGCAGGCGGACGCCGTCATGTCCTTCGCCATCGAGGCGCTCGGGCAGGGCAGGCTTGACGAGGCCGAGACACTCTGCCGCGAGATTCTGAAAGAGGTTCCGGATCATTTCCACGCCACGCACCTGCTCGGCCTGCGCGCATTCGACGGCGGGTGGCTCGAGGACGCGCAGTTCCTGCTCGAGCGTGCGACCATGCTCGATCCGCGTTCGCCCGATGCGCATGGCAATCTCGGCGCCGTGTATTTCGCGCTCGATAAATTCAAGGACGCCCGCGCATGCCAGGAGAAGGCCATTGCGCTGAAGCCGAATTGTCCGGTCACCCTGACCAATCTCGGCAATACGATGCTGCACCTGGGCCTCCCCAAAGAGGCGATCGGACTGCACGCGCGCGCCATCAGGCTGAAGCCGGACTATGCCGACGCATTTTGCAATCGTGGCATGGCGGAACTGATGATCGGCCAGTTCGAGCGCGCCGGGGAGCACTTCGATCGCGCCCTGTCGTTTCAGCCGGGGCATGCGGAAGCGATCGCCGGCAAGGGCATGGTGAGCCTCGAGCTCAGGCATTTCGAGGCGGCGGAAGCCGCTTTCGACGCTGCGCTCGCGCTCAAGCCGGGCTCGCCGAGAATTCTGGTGCAGCGCGGACGGCTCCATATGACCCTGTACCGGCTGGAGCAGGCGGGCGCGGATTTCGACGCCGCGCTGGCGCAATCGCCCCGGAACGAACTCGCGCTGTGCTGGAGGGCGCAGGTCGACCTTTTCGTGAGGAACACGGCGGGGGCGATGGCGGGCATCAAGACCCTGCTCGAGGTCAATCCGCAATCCGAGGCGGGCATGTCGCTCCTGGCCTCTTGCTATGCGAACCAGGGAGACATCGCGACGGCGCTCGAACATCTCGACGCGGCACTGGCGATCGCGCCGGACTTTCCCGAGGCCATCGGATACAAGATTTTCGTGCTGGATTACCTGCCGGAGGCCGATTTCGTGGTCCAGCAGGCGGCGCGAAAATACTGGTGGGATCAGATCGGCGCCAAGCTTCCGCAAAGGACGCTGTCGCCGCGCGATCTCGATCCGGACAGGCGGATCGTGATCGGATATGTCGCTTCCGAATTCAGGCAGCATTCGGCGGCATACACCCTGTTGCCGGTGCTGCGCCATCATGACCACGCCAAGTTCAAGATCGTCTGCTATTCCTGCTGGCCGTTGCAGGATGGGATGACCGAGAGGTTCAAGCCTTGCGCAGACGTCTGGGTCGATGTCGCGCAGTTGTCGGACGACGAACTGGCCGATCGTATCCAGGCTGACGGAATCGATATTCTGATCGATGTGTCCGGGCATACGACCGGCAGCAGACTCCATGTGTTCTCACGGAAGCCGGCCCCCATCCAGGTCACGGGTTTCGGGCACGCCACCGGCACGGGCCTGCAGACCATGAACTACGTGCTCGGGGACCCGATCTTCATTCCGCAATCGGCGCGCCATCTGCTGGCCGAAAAGGTCTATGACCTGCCGTGCCTGATCACGATCGATCCCATTCTGAACGTGCCACCTTCGGAGCCTCCCATGCTCCGCAACGGTTATGTGACCTTCGGCGTGTTCAACCGCATCTTCAAGATCTCGGACGAAGCGATCCGGGTGTGGTCGAAAGTGATGCGCGAGGTGACGGGATCGAAGATCATCATCAAGAACGGTCTGCTCGATGATCCCTTGCTGCGCGACCGCCTGGTCGCGCGGTTCGTGGCACAGGGCATTGCCGAGGAGAACGTCATCTGCATGGGCTCGACGCCGCGCAACGAGCACTTGCGGGCGTTTGCCGATGTCGACATTTCGCTCGATACCTTCCCGCAAAACGGCGGCATCAGCACCTGGGAATCTCTCTATGCGGGCGTACCTGTTGTCGCCAAGCTCGGCAACGGCTCGTCATCACGCGCAGGCGGGTCGATCGTGGCGGCCGTCGGTCTTGACGACTGGGTCGCCGCGGACGACGAGGGCTATGCCGCGATCGCCTGCAAATATGCCGCCCAGCCCGCTCACCTGGCGAAGCTGCGCGCGGAATTGCCGGCCCAGATCGCCGCTTCGCCTGCCGGCAATGTCGAGGTCTACACGCGCAGGGTCGAGGCGGGGTATCGCCAGTTCTGGCGCGACTATTGTGCCTCGGCCTCGGAGCGCGGCGAGGATGGGTAGGCAGATCGGCTGTGCCGGGTGGGATGCCTGAGCTGATCGACATCAGCTTTGGACGGGCGCGCGGGCAACTGTTCCTGAACGCTGAACACCGGAAAATCCCGGGGCCGTTGCCGGAGGAGCCGACCGGCTGGCCAGGCTTGCGAATCAGTTAGACTCATCCTGGGCCATTCTCCGGAGAGCAACCTTGCAAAACAGCGGCGCTGGCGCACGCGCATTCCAGAACGCGCGATTGCAGAAGAAATTGATGAAGCAGGCGGACGCCATCCTCTCCGCCGCGGCCGCCGCCTATGGCCAGGGAAAATACGCCGAGACCGAGGCGCTCTGCCGTGAGATCCTGAAAGCGCTTCCGGAACATGTCGACGCCATGCACCTGCTCGGGATGTGTGCGCATGACGGCCGGCGCCTCGAGGAGGCGAAGGAGCTGCTCGAGCGCGTGATCGCGCTCGATCCGCGTCTGCACGACGCCCACAACAATCTTGCGACCGTGTATTTCGACCTCGGCAATTTCGAGGAGGCGCGGCGGTGCCAGGAGAAGGCCATCTCGCTGAAGCCGAATTTCGCGGTGGCACTGACCAACCTCGGCAATACGCTGATGCATCTGGGGCAGTATGAACAGGCGCTCGAGCTGCACGAGCGCGCCATCAAGATCAGGCCGAATTATGCCGATGCGTTCTGCAATCGCGGCATGGTCGAGATCTTGCTTGGACGGGTCGAGCGCGCCAAGGAAAGTTTCGATCGCGCCTTGCTGTTTCAGCCGCGTCACGCCGAGGCCATCGTCGGTAACGGCATGGTCAGCATGGAGCTGCGGCATCACGAGGAGGCGGCAGCCAAATTTGCCATGGCGCTCGCGATCAAGCCCGGCTCGCCGAGAATCCTGGCCCAGCGTGGGCGGCTCAGTTACGAGTTGCAGCGTCTGCACGAGGCGCTTGCGGATTTCGACGCGGCGCTCGCGATCTCGCCCAAGCTCGAACTGGCCCTGCGGGGCAAGGCGCAGGCCTGCCTCGTGATGGGAAAGACCGCGCAGGCGATGGCGGCCGCGACGGCCTTGATCGAGCAAAATCCCCGTTCCGAGATGGGCCTGGCCCTGATGGGCTTCTCCTATTCGAACCAGGGCGATATGGACGTCGCGATCGAATATCTCGATCGTGCGCTGGCGATTCGCCCGGACTATGGGGATGCGATCCGGGGCAAGATCTTCTTGCAGGACTACCGCGCCGAAGCCGATTTCGCGCTCCAGCAGGCGGTGCGACGGGATTGGTGGGACCTGATCGGCTCCAAGGTGCCGCGGCGGACGCTGCCGAAGCGGCCGCTCGATCCGGACAAGCAGATTGTGGTCGGCTATGTCGCCGCCGAATTCCGGCAACACTCGGCGGGGCTCACCTTGCTGCCAGTGCTGCGCCATCACGATCACGCCAACTTCAAGATCATCTGCTATTACTCCTGGCCGGGAGCGGACGAATACACCGCGATCTTCAAGGAACTGGCGGACGTCTGGGTCGACGCCTGGGGGCTTTCGGATGACGAACTCGCCGATCGCGTCGAGGCCGACAATGTCGACATCCTGATCGACGTCTCGGGCCACACGACCGGTAATAGGCTGCAGATGTTCGCGCGGAAGCCGGCCCCGATCCAGGCCACTGGGTTCGGACACGCGACGGGCACGGGCATGCAGACCATGGACTATGTGCTCGCGGATCCCGTTTTCATTCCCCCGGCGGTCCGGCACCTGTTTGCCGAAAAAATCCACGATCTACCGTGCCTGATCACGATGGAGCCCGTCACAAATCTGCAGCCCTCCGAACTGCCAATGCTCCGCAACGGCTACGTCACCTTCGGCGTGTTCAACCGCATCTACAAGATCTCGGATGATGCGATCCGTGTGTGGTCGCGTATCATGCGGGAGGTGCCGGGATCGAAAATCGTTCTCAAGCACGGCTTGCTCGATGATCCCCTGCTGCGCGATAGCCTCGTCGCGCGCTTCGTGGTGCAGGGCATCGCCGAGCAGAACATCACGTGCCTCGGCAGCACCTCGCGCGACGACCACCTGATGGCCTTTGACAAAATCGATATTTCGCTCGACACGTTCCCGCAGAATGGCGGCATCAGCACCTGGGAATCGCTCTACAAGGGCGTTCCCGTCGTCGCCAAGCTCGGCATTGGGGCCTCTTCGCGTGCCGGCGCCTCCATCGTGGCCGCCGTCGGTCTCGGCGACTGGGTCGCCGAGGACGACGATGGCTATGTCGAGATCGCCCGCAAGTTTGCGTCGCAGCCCGAGCATCTGGCGAAGTTGCGCGCGGGCTTGCCGGCTCAGATCGCAGCCTCGCCCGCCGGCAATGTCGAGATCTATACGCGTGAGCTGGAAGCGGGTTATCGCCAGTTCTGGCGTGAGTATTGTGCCGCGGCGTCGGAAGCCGGCGACGCTGCGTAGGCAGGCCGGACGCACCTGGCGGTTCCTGCGCCCGATCGCCCGGGAGATTGCGGCGGTGTTGCCGGTGCCGCCGATCAGCCGGCCAGGCACGCGAATCAGCTAGACTCTCCGCGGGCCATCTCCGGAGAGACACCTTGCAGAGCAGCGCCGGCGCGCGCGCATTCCAGAATGCGCGATTGCAGAAGAAATTGAAGAAGCAGGCGGATGCCGTCATCCCCGCCGCGGCGAGCGCCTACGGCCAGGGCAAATATGCGGAGACCGAGGCGCTCTGCCGCCAGGTCCTGCAGGCTATTCCGGATCATTTCGACGCCACGCACCTGCTCGGCCTGAGCGTGCAGCAGGGCGGGCGCCTGGAAGAGGCACAACAGCTGCTCGAGCGCGCGATCGCGATCGATCCGCGTTCGCACGAGGCCCACAACAATCTCGCAGCCGTATACTTCGTCCTGCAGAAATTCGAGGCCGCTCGTGCATGCCAGGAGAAGGCGATCGCGCTGAAGCCGAATTTTGCCCCGGCCCTGACCGGCCTCGGCAATACCTTGCTCCAGATGAACCTGCCCGAGCAGGCCATCGAGATGTACGATCGCGCCATCAAGCTGAAGCCCGACTATGCCGATGCGCTCTGCAATCGCGGCCTGGCGGAACTGGCGCTGGGCCAGTTCGATCGCGCCAGGCAAAGTTTCGAGCGCGCGGTGCTGTTTCAGCCGCGTCATGCCGAAGCGCTCGTCGGCAAGGGCGTGGTCAGTATCGAGCTCAAGCACTACGATGAGGCGGAAGCCGCGCTTGCAGCGGCGCTCGCGATCAGGCCCGGCTCGCCGAAGGTCCTGGCGCACCGCGGACGGCTCAACTTTGCGCTGTCGCGGCCGGAACGGGCGGCAGCAGATTTTGATGCAGCACTTGCGCTTGCGCCGAAGCTCGAGGTGGCCTTGCGGGGGAAGGCGGAAGTCTCGCTGAGCATGGGGAATACGGCGCAGGCGATCCTGGCCTGCAAGACGTTGCTCGAGGAGAATCCGCGCTCGGCGATCGCGCTCGCGCTATTGAGCGCCTGTTTTGCGAACCAGGGAGAGATCGCATCCGCGATCGACCATCTCGACGCCGCGCTGGCCATCGCGCCGGATCCGGACTTGATCGCGCGGAAGATCTTCTTTCTCGACTTTCTCCCCGAGGCCGACTTCGCAGTCCAGCAGGCCGCGCGGAAATATTGGGGTGAAACGGTCGGCGCCAGGGTGCCGCAAAGGAATCTCGCACCCAGGCAGCTCGATTCCGACAGGCGGATCGTGATCGGTTATGTCGCGGCCGAGTTCTGGTACCACTCGGCGGCGTTGGGCCTGCTGCCGGTGCTGCGCCATCACGATCACGCCAGGTTCGAGATCGTTTGCTATTCGTGCTCGCCGCGACGAGATGAGACGACCGCCGAATTCAAGTCGATGGCGGACGTCTGGGTCGACGCCTGGCAACTTTCGGACGACGAGCTCGCCGATCGCATTCAGGCCGACAGGGTCGATATCCTGATCGATGTGTCCGGGCATTCGTCGGGCAACAGGCTCCCTGTTTTCGCGCGGAAGCCGGCTCCCATCCAGGTCACGGGCTTCGGGCATGCGACGGGCACGGGCCTTCGAACCATGGACTACGTGCTCGCGGATCCCATCTTCATTCCGGAATCGGCGCGGCATCTGCTTGCTGAAAAAGTCTATGACCTGCCGTGCCTGATCACGATCGATCCGATCCTGGACGTGCCGCCTTCGGAGCTTCCCATGCTCCGCAACGGCCATGTAACCTTCGGTGTGTTCAACCGCGTCAACAAGATCTCGGACGAGGCCATCCGCGTGTGGTCGAAGGTGATGCGCGAGGTGGCCGGATCGAAGATCATCATCAAGCATACACTGCTTGACGATCCCTTGGTGCGCGACGGCCTCCTCGCACGGTTCGTGGCGCAGGGGATTGCGGAAGAAAACATCACCTGCCTGGGCACGTCCGAGCGCGCGGAGCATCTGCGGGCCTTCGCGAACGTCGATATTTCGCTCGATCCATTCCCGCAGAACGGCGGCATCAGCACCTGGGAATCGCTCTATGCGGGCGTTCCGGTCGTCGCCAAGCTCGGCAAGGGTGCCTCGTCACGCGCCGGCGGTTCGATCGTGGCGGCCGTCGGCCTCGACGACTGGGTCGCCGAGGACCAGGAGGGGTACGCCGCGATCGCCTGCAAATATGCGGCGCAGCCCGCGCATCTGGCGAAGTTGCGCGCCGAATTGCCGGCCCGGATCGCAGCCTCGCGCGCCGGCAATGTCGAGATCTACACGCGCGAGGTCGAAGCGGCCTATCGCCGGTTCTGGCGCGACTATTGTGCCGCAACCTCGGAACGCGGCGAGGTGGCCTAAACCGGCCGAACCGCGGGGACGTTGTGGACGCGCGTCCCCGACGTGAGCAGTGCTGCGGCGATCAAACGAACGGCGGCTTGATGTTGCTGCGCTTCTCCAGCCACTCCGGCACCGGCAAGTTCTTGGCGCGCATGAAATCCGCGTTGAACAGTTTTGACTGATAGCGGCTGCCGGAATCGCAGAGCACGGTGACGATGGTCTTGCCGGGCCCGAGCTGTTTTGCCAGCCGCACCGCCCCGGCAATGTTGATGCCGGTGGAGCCGCCGAGGCACAGGCCCTCGTGCTGGAGCAGTTCGTAGATCACCGTCACGGCTTCGGCGTCGGGAACGAGATAGGCGTCGTCGACCTTCGCGGTCTCGACGATCGCGGTGGCGCGGTTGAGGCCTATGCCCTCGGTGATCGAGCCGCCGGGCGTCGCCTTGGGATCACCGGTCCTGAAGTATTCATACATGCCCGCGCCATGCGGATCGGCGCAGGCGATGCGAATGTCCTTGTTCTTCTCTTTCAGATAGCGGCTGATGCCGGCCAGCGTGCCGCCGCTGCCGACCGAGCAGACGAACCCGTCGACCTTGCCGCCGGTCTGTTCCCAGATCTCCGGGCCCGTGGACTCGTAATGCGCCTTGGCATTGTCGAGGTTATTCCACTGGTCGGCGAACAGCACGCCATTGGGCTCGGTCTTGCGCAACTCGTCGGCAAGCCGGCGGCCGACATGCTGATAGCTGTTGGGGTTGGCGTAAGGAAGGGCCGGCACCTCGATCAGCTCGGCTCCGCACAGCTTCAGGAAATCCTTCTTCTCCTGGCTCTGCGTCTCCGGGATCACGATCAACGTGCGGTAGCCCCGCGCGCTGGCGACGACCGCAAGCCCGATGCCGGTATTGCCGGCCGTCGCTTCCACGACGAGACCGCCGGGCTTGAGCTCGCCGCGCTTCTCGGCTTCCAGGATCATCCATTTGCCGGCGCGATCCTTCACCGACTGGCCGGGATTCATGAACTCGGCCTTGCCCAGAATGGTGCAGCCGGTCAATTCCGAGGCGCGCTTGAGCTTGATCAGCGGGGTGTTGCCGATGGCTTCGACAACGTCGTTTCGAATGGTCATGTCGGGGGAAATCACTACCAAAAGGGGTTGAGCAGGTTAGGCCAGAACCTAGTGCTTGAGAGGCCAAAGGGGAAGGCTTTTGCGCTGCGGCGAGATCGGCCGAAACGCCCGCCAGGCCAGGATATTTTGGAGGAGAGACGGGCATCGATGATGCCAGGCCGCGAGGCAGGACGTCGGTAGGACGATATACTGACTCTCTGCCGAAACATGGAAGATGGCGGTCGTCGTCAGTGCTCCGCACGACCAATCTTCACTGTCGAAGAGCCCAGATGGCGCGCGGACGGCGGAAGACAGGCCTCCTTGCAGACGAACGCCTGTTCGTTTTCGGCGAGCTGCGAGAATGGCGAGACCAGGCTTCGGGCCGAGCTGGAGCCTTGGCTGCTGCTGCAGGCTGGTGCGGCCGGATCGCGCCGCGCTGGCGTGACCGCGATATCACATGAAATCTTGGTAAGCTTGAGCACGCCTCCGGATCGAGACGGAATGCAAGAAGTCGCTGCAAGACAGGACTATTTTGCATTTTCACGATTTTGATATCGGCTCGTTCGGGTGGGCATTTCGCACCTGCGGGACTGTCCCGCTGTTCCGCGCCCGGCTAGTATGACGCTCAAGGTTCCGCAGAAAGCATCATCGCTGTGAACGAGCTCCACATAGCCCCCCGACCGTCCCGCCGCGAATCGGTTAATCCGGTTGCGCGGCGGCGGCTCGATCTGCCCGGCGGGGGGTGGATGTGACACAGGATGTTCCTGCGATCGCGATGCGGCGGTCTCCAGGTTCTGGATCCCGGACGCGGCGTGCGGCGCGCTGGCTTGCGGTCGCGTGCCTCGCTGCCGGCTCTGGCGCCTGCGTGCTGACCCAGGATCTTCCGGATCCCGCGCTCGACGTGCCGACGCAGTACAAATACGCGGGCAAGGGGGATGCGCCGCCGTCGCTGGATTGGTGGCGCGGCTTCCGCTCCGCGGAGCTGACGCAGCTGATGGAGGAGGCGCAGACCGTCAACCTCGACATCGCCGCCGCCGTCGCGCGCATCGTCCAGGCCGACGCCCAGGCGCGGCAGGCAGGCGCGGCACTGCTGCCGGGCTTGTCCGGCACCGGGCAGGAGACCTATTCGCGCACGTCGGGCTCATCGTCGTCCGGTCTCACCAATGGCGGCCGTGAGGTCGTCAACTACCAGGCCTCGCTGAGCGCGAGCTATCAGCTCGACTTCTGGGGACAGAACCGCGATGCGTTGCAGACGGCGGAAGAGACGGCGAACGCCAACCGCTTCGATCGCGACACGGTCGCGCTGACGACGCTTGCCGGCGTGGCCAATGCCTATTTCCAGGTGCTGGCCTCGCAGGACCGCCTCAGGACATCACAGCGCAATATTGCGAGCGCGCAGCGCATCCTCGATGCCGTCAGGGAGCGGCGCAAGGCGGGGACGGGCACCGATCTCGACGTCGCCCAGCAGGAGAGCGTGCTCGCCAACCAGAAGGCGCTGGTGCCGCCGCTGCGCCAGACGCTCGACCAGAACGTCAACGCGCTCGCCGTGCTGGTCTCGCGCCCGCCCGAGAGCGTGCGCGTGCTCGGCGGCTCCCTGGACCGGATCGCGATCCCGCGCGTCACGCCCGGCCTGCCGTCGGAGCTTTTGACGCAGCGGCCGGACATCCGCCGGCAGGAGGCCCAGCTCGCCTCGGCGACCGCGAACATCGGCAACGCCCGCGCGCAGTTCTTTCCGACCATTCAGCTCACCGGCAACGGCGGCTACCAGAGTTCGGCGCTGGTGTCGCTGTTCCAGCCGCATGCCGCGTTCTTCCAGCTCGTCGGCAGCGCCACGCAACCGATCTTCGACGGCGGCAAGATCCTCGGCAATTTCGAATTCGCCAAGGCTCGGCAGGACGAGCTGCTGCAGACCTACCGCAAGACCATCGTTCAGGCCTTCACCGACGTCGACAACGCGCTGTTCTCGATCAAGCAGACCACGATCAAGCTGCAATTGCAGCGCGACGTCGTTGCCGCCTCGCGCCGCGCCTTCGATCTCTCCGAGCAGCAATTGCGCGCCGGCACAGCCGACATCGTGACCGTGCTCAACACCCAACTGACCCTGTTCCAGGCGGAAGACGCGCTGTCGCAGGCCCAACTCGCGCGGCTTCTGGCCATCGTCAGCCTGTATCAGGCGCTCGGTGGCGGCTGGGAGCCGAGGATGGAGAAACCGGTCAATGCTCTTTAAGCCGGATACCAAGCAAGGCGCGAAAGAGGGGACGGCGAAGACATCGCCCGGCCGCGGCTTCGTCATGACCCTGATCACGCTCGCGATCCTCGGCGGGCTCGGCTATTTCGGATGGACCGTCTGGCATCAACAGCCGCAGCAGGCCAACGGCCGCAACCAGCGGCCCGATCTGCCGGTGCCGGTGCTGGCGGCGACGCCGCGCATCCAAGACGTGCCTGTTTATCTCGACGGCGTCGGCGCGATTCGCGCGCTCAACACCGTCACCGTACGCTCACAGGTCGACGGCAAGCTGATCGCCGTCAACTTCACCGAAGGTCAGGACGTCAAGAAGGGCGACGTGCTCGGCGAAATCGATCCCGCGCTCTATCAGGCGACGTATGACCAGGCGGTCGCCAAGAAGGCGCAGGATCAGGCCCAGCTCGCCAACCAGCGCATCGATCTCACGCGCTACGAGCAGCTCGCGGCGTCCAACGCCGGCTCGAAGCAGCAGGCCGACACCCAGCGTGCGCTGGTCGCGCAGACCGAGGCGCTGGTGAAGGCCGACCAGGCTGCGATCGACAATGCCGCGGCAACGTTGAGCTACACCAAGATCGTGGCGCCGCTCTCGGGCCGAGCCGGCCTGCGCCAGGTCGACCAGGGCAACATCATCCACGCCGCCGACACCACGGGCCTCGTGGTGATCACGCAATTGCAGCCGATCGCGGTGTGGTTCAGCCTGCCGCAGCAGCAGATCATGCGCGTCAACGCGGCGGCCGCCAAGGGCACGCTTGCCGTCGACGTGTTCGGCAATGACGGCGTCACCGTGATCGACACCGGCAAGCTGACCGGCATCGACAACCAGGTCGACCAGACCACCGGCACGCTCAAGCTCAAGGCCGAGTTTCCCAACGCCAACTACCAGCTCTGGCCCGGCCAGTTCGTCAACGTCCGTCTCAAGGTCGAGACCTTGACGCAGGCGCTGGTGGTGCCGACCTCGGCCGTGCAGCGCGGACCGATCGGGACCTTCAGCTACGTCATCGGCGAGGACAATGTCGTCTCGGCCAAGCCCGTGACCGTGACGCAGCAGAACGAGCATGACGCCGTCATCGCCAGCGGTCTGTCAGCGAACGACAAGGTCGTCACCACGGGCTTTGCCAACCTGTCCGACGGCTCCAAGGTGATTGTCGGCCGCGACGACCAGACCCCGTCGGCCGATCTCGCCCCGCGCAAGCGCTCGCGCGGGCCGGATGCCCAGAAGAAGGATGGCCAGGCAAAGGACGGCCAGAAGGACGACGAACACCGCGCCAAGCGGAACAGCGCCGAAGGCGACCAGAAGGGGCAGACCGGACCGGCACCGGGGCCGGGGGCATCGGGACCTGGAGCCAAGCAGCCATGATCCCGACAACAGCCGCCTGAGCGGCAGGCAGATTCCATGGGTGTCTCCGAACCCTTCATCCGACGGCCGATCGCGACCTCGCTGCTCGGCATCGCGCTCCTGATCGGCGGACTGCTGGGCTATTTCGCGCTGCCGGTCTCGGCGCTGCCGCAGGTCGACTTCCCGACCGTGCAGGTGACGACGCAGCTGCCCGGCGCGAGCCCCGACGTGATCGCCTCGCTGATCACCGCGCCGCTGGAGCGGCAGCTCGGCCAGATCCCGTCGCTGTCGGCGATGAACTCGACGAGCTCGTTCGGCGTCAGCCAGATCTCGCTCCAGTTCGATCTCAACCGCGACATCGACGGCGCCACCCAGGACGTGCAGGCCGCGATCAACGCGGCGGCTGGCGTGCTGCCCAAGACGCTGCCTTATCCCCCGACCTACGCCAAGGTGAACCCGGCGGACGCGCCGGTGATGACCCTGGCGCTGCGCTCCGACACCATCTCGATGCGCGCGATGAGCGACATCGCCGACACCATTTTGGCGCAGCGGTTGAGCCAGATATCCGGGGTGGGGCGCGTCTCCGTGCTCGGAGGGCTGAAGCCGGCCGTGCGCATCCAGGCCGATCTCGCGCGGCTCGCCGCCTATGGCATCGCCATGGAAGATTTGCGCACCGCGATCGCCAATGCCAACGTCTCCGGACCGAAGGGTTCGCTCGATGGCGCGCAGCAATCCTACATCATCGCCGCCAACGACCAGATCGCCGCGGCCGACGCCTACAAGCCTGTTATCATCGCCTACCGCAACGGCTCGCCCGTCACCATCGCCGACGTCGCGCAGATCGTCGACGGCCTCGAGAACGACCGCACCGGCGGCTGGTACCAGGGCACACCGGCCGTCATCATCGACATCCAGCGCCAGCCCGGCGCCAATGTCATCGACGTCGTCAGCCAGATCCGCGCCGAAATCCCGAAGGTCCAGCGCGCCATTCCGGCCGGCGTGAACCTCACCATCGTCTCCGACCGCACCGTCACCATCCGTGCCTCGGTGCGCGACGTGCAGTTCACGCTGATCCTCAGCGTCGTGCTGGTGACGCTGGTGGTGCTGCTGTTCCTGCGCTCGCTGCGGGCCACGCTCATCGCTGGCGTGGCGCTGCCGCTGTCGCTGATCACGAGCTTCGGCATCATGTATTTCGCCGGCTTCAGCCTCGACAATCTGTCGCTGATGGCACTGACGATCGGCACCGGCTTCGTCGTCGACGACGCCATCGTCATGATCGAGAACATCGTCCGTCACATGGAGAACGGCGACGGGCCGATGGAGGCCTCGCTGAAGGGCGCCAGCGAAATCGGATTCACCGTGATCTCGCTGACGGTATCGCTGATCGCGGTCTTCATCCCGTTGCTGTTCATGTCGGGCCTCGTCGGGCGCATGTTCCGCGAATTCGCGCTGACGCTGACGATTGCGGTCGTGACCTCGGCCGTGGTCTCGCTGACGCTGACGCCGATGATGTGCTCGCGGCTTCTGAGGCACGCCCATGAAGAGCTGGCGGTGCCGGGCCTGGCGGCCATCAGCCGCTTCATCGACCGCACCGTCGAGGCCTATCACCGGACGCTGCTGTGGGTGCTGGAACGCCAGCGCGCCACGCTGGTCGTGACTTTCGCGACGCTGGTCGCGACGCTCGTTCTCTACGTCGTCGCGCCGAAAGGCTTCCTGCCGCTCCAGGACACTGCCTCGATCACGGCGGTGACCGAAGCCGGGCCCGACGTCTCGTTCGCGGAGATGCAGAAGCGGCAGGCCGAGGCGGCCGACGCCATCAAGGCCGATCCTGACGTGGTCGGGGTGGTCTCGGTGATCGGCGCAGGCTCGGTCAACCCGACCACCAATGTCGGGCGCCTCGTCATGACGCTGAAGCCGCGCGGCGAGCGGCGTGACGATGTCAGCGTGGTCGTGACGCGGCTGAAGGAGAGGGTGTCGGGCATCCCCGGCATGACCGTCTATTTCCAGCCGGTGCAGGACGTGCAGATCTCGACCCAGTCGAGCCGCTCGCAATACCAGTACACGCTGACCGGCACCGATGCGGCGCTGGTGTCGGAATGGGCGCGCAAGCTGGTTGCGGAGATGCGGCGCGATCCGCTGTTCCGCGACGTCTCCTCGGAGGCGCAGGAAGGTGGCCTGCGGGCACAGCTTGATGTGGATCGCACGCGGGCCGGCCAGCTCGGCGTCAGCCTCCAGGGCATTACCGACACGTTGAACGACGCCTTCGCGCAGCGCCAGATCTCGACCATCTACGGCCAGGCCAACCAGTACCGCGTCGTGCTGGAGGCGCTGCCGATGTACCAGCGCGATCCCTCGATCCTGTCGAAGCTCTACCTGCCGGGCGCTGCGAGCAGCGTCGCGGGAGCGCCCAACGCCCAGGTGCCGTTGTCGGCGGTGGCGACCTTGAAACGCACCACGGCACCGCTCGCGATCTCGCACCAGGCGCAATTCCCCTCCGTGTCGCTCAGCTTCAACCTCGCGCCGGGTGCGGCCCTCGGCGACGCCGTCGAAGCCGTGAAAGCGATCGAGACCCGCATCGAGATGCCCAACAGCATCGTCGGCGTCTATGCGGGTGACGCCGCCGAATTCGCCAAGGCGCTCGCGGGACAGCCATGGCTGCTGCTCGCCGCCGTGATCACGATCTACATCGTGCTCGGCGTGCTCTACGAGAGCTACATCCACCCGATCACCATCCTCTCGACGCTGCCTTCGGCCGGCGTCGGCGCAATCCTGGCACTGCTGCTGTGCGGGCAGGACCTCTCGGTGATCGGCCTGATCGGCATCATTCTGCTGATGGGCATCGTCAAGAAGAACGCGATCATGATGATCGACTTCGCGCTCGAGGCCGAGCGCGGGCAGGGGATGTCGCCGAACGAGGCGATCGTGCAGGCGTGTCTCCTGCGCTTCCGTCCCATCATGATGACGACGCTGGCGGCGCTGTTCGGCGCGCTGCCGCTGGCGATCGAGAGCGGCACGGGCGCCGAGCTGCGCTTCCCGCTCGGCATCTCCATCATCGGCGGCCTGCTGCTGAGCCAGCTGCTCACGCTCTACACCACGCCTGTGATCTACCTCGCGCTGGATCGCATCAATCGCCGCCTCGAGCAGGCGCTGCCGCCGGCCGAGTCCGGCGGCCCGCCCGTCGCCGGCGCGACCGAGGGGATGCAGTGATGGTGTCGATCTCGGAGCCCTTCATTCGGCGTCCGGTTGCGACCACGCTGCTGTCGATCGGACTGTTCCTGCTGGGCGTCGTGGCCTACGAGTTCCTGCCCGTGGCCTCGGTCCCGAACGTCGACTTTCCCGCCATTTTCGTCTCGGCCAGCCGGCCCGGCGCCGACCCGTCCGTGATGGCGGCGACGGTGGCCTCGCCGCTGGAGCGGCGGCTCGGCGAGATATCCGGCATCAACCAGATCACCTCGACGAGTTCGCTCGGCACGACCAACATCCAGCTTCAGTTCGACATCGGCCGCAACATCGACAAGGCCGCGCGCGACGTCCAGGCGGCGATCAACGCATCGCTGGTCGACCTGCCAAGCGACCTGCCGACGCTGCCGAAATTCCGCAAGGCCAACTCGGCCGGTGCGCCCGTCTTCGTGCTGGCGCTGACCTCGAAGACATTGTCCGCGAGCGCCATCTACGACGTGGCCGATACCGTTCTGGCACAGCGCATCTCGCAGGTGCCCGGTGTCGGCGATGTGACCGTGAGCGGCGCCGACCAGCCGGCGGTGCGGATCCAGCTCAACCCCGTCGCACTCTCGAACGCCGGCATCGCCACCGACGACGTCAGGACCGCGATCATCAACGCCAATCCGCTCGGTCCGGTCGGCATCTTCAACGGCGAGCGCCAGAGCGAGACGCTGTCGCTGAACAAGCAGATGCGGACCGCGAAAGAGTTCCGCGACATCGTCATCAAGAGTTCCAACGGCAATTTCGTGCGGCTGTCCGACGTCGCCGATATCGAGGACTCCGTCCGCAATGCCCGCTCGATTGCCTGGTTCAACAAGCAGCCGGCGGTGCTGATCCAGATCACCAAGCAGGGCGACGCCAACGTCATCGACACCGTGGACAGGGTCAAGGCGCTGATCCCCGACCTGAAGCAGTGGATCCCCGCGGGCGTCGATATCTCCACCCTGGTCGATCGCACCAGCACCATCCGCGCCAGTGTGCTGGACATGCAGTGGACGCTGCTGGCGACCGCCATCCTGGTGATGGTCGTCGTGTTCGTGTTCCTGCGCCGCCTCACGCCGACGATTGCCGCGGGCATCTCGGTGCCGCTGGCGCTCGCCGGCACCTGTGCCGGGATGTGGGTCGCGGGCTTCTCCATCGACAATCTGTCGCTGATGGCGCTCGCGATCTCCGTAGGCTTCGTGGTCGACGACGCCATCGTCATGATCGAGAACATGTACCGCAATCTCGAGCACGGCATGCGGCCGATGCAGGCGGCGCTGGAGGGCGCGAGGCAGATCGGATTCACGGTCGTTTCGATCAGCCTGTCGCTGATCGCCGCCTTCACGCCGCTGATCTTCATGGACGGCATCGTCGGCCGGCTGCTCCGCGAATTCTCGCTGACGCTGACCTTCGCGATCCTGGTTTCGACGCTGGTGTCGCTCACGGTGACGCCGATGATCTGCGCCCACTACATCCGGCAGACCACCTCCGGCACCGCGACGCTGTTCGATCGCATGATCGAAGGCTCGCTGTCGCGCATCGTCGCCTTCTACGCCCGGACCTTACGGACCGTTCTGGAATATCCGCTACTGACGCTGATGGTGTTCTTCGCCACCATCGCGCTGACGGTGACGCTCTACATCAAGGTCCCCAAGGGCTATTTCCCGACCGACGATTCCGGCTTCGTCATCGGGGCGACGCGCGCCTCGGCCGACATCTCGTTCCAGTCCATGCTCGGCCTCCAGCAGCGGCTCGCCGACATCGTGATGCAGGATCCTGCCGTGGCCGGCATCGGGTCGACCGTCGGCAGTGGAGGCGGGGGCCCGGGGGCAGCGACCTCGAACCGCGGCACCATGTTCATCAGCCTGAAGCCGCCGGAGGAGCGCGACCACGTCTCGACGCAACTCGTCATCGACCGCCTCAGGCGCGCTCTGTACCCCGTGCCCGGCATTCGCCTCTTCATGTTCGCCGCGCAGGACGTGCGTGCCGGCGGACGGCAGAGCGATTCCGATTACCAGTACACGCTCTCCGCGACCGATCTCGGCCTGCTGCAGCAATGGGCGCCGATCGTGGCCAAGCGCATGGAGAGCGTCGAGGGCATCACCGACATCTCCAGCGACCGCGATCCCGGCGGGCTCCAGCTGACACTCAGCATCGATCGCCGGAAGGCCTCGGCGCTCGGCGTCAATGTCCAGGACATCGACAACGCGCTGAACAACGCGTTCTCGCAGCGGCAGATCTCGATCATCTACACCCAGCGCAACCAGTACATGACCGTGCTGGAGATCGACCCGAAATTCCAGGTCGATCCGTCCAACCTCGATCGCATCTATGTCGCCGGCGCGGGCGACGTGCAGGTGCCGCTGTCGGCCGTGGTGCGCGCGACGCGCGGCCTTGCCGCGCTCGCGGTCTATCACTCGCAGTCGTTCCCCTCGACCACGGTGTCGTTCAACCTCTTGCCCGATGTGCCGCTCCAGGCCGCGACGCAGAACATCCAGCGCGCGGTCGAGGAGCTGCACATGCCCGAAGGCATCCGCGGCAGCTTCGACGGCAATGCCGGCGATTTCGCCAGGACCAGCGGCCGCCAGCCGCTCTTGATCCTCGGCGCGCTGGTGGCGATGTATATCGTGTTAGGGGTGCTCTATGAGAGCCTCGCCCATCCGCTCACGATCATCTCGACACTGCCCTCGGCCGGCCTCGGCGCGCTGCTTGCTCTACAGGTCACCAATACGCCGCTGACGGTGATCGCCTTCGTCGGCATCATCCTGTTGATCGGCATCGTCAAGAAGAACGGCATCATGATGGTGGACTTCGCGCTCGATGCCGAACGCCAGCGCGGGCTGTCCTCGGCGGAGGCGATCTTCGAGGCCTGCCAGGCGCGCTTCCGTCCCATCCTGATGACCACCATGGCGGCGCTGTTCGCGGGTATTCCGCTCGTTATCGCAACAGGCCCCGGCACGGAGCTTCGCCGTCCGCTCGGCATCACCATCATCGGCGGCCTGTTCGTCTCGCAGATCCTGACGCTCTACACCACGCCCGTGATCTACCTGCTGATCGACCGCCTGCGCCGCCGCTCCGAGCCGCGCCCGCTGGCCGCCCCGGCGGAATAGGTTGTTGAGGCGCCGCTTCGAGGGTATAGCGGCGCCCATGTCGAACCCGCCAGATACGGCCGCCGCGCCGGCCGATCCGATCCCCGAGTGCCCGCATTGCCAGAAGCCGATGCCGCTGTGCATCTGCGACAGCGTCACGCCTATTGAAAACCGGCTCTCGCTGCTGATCCTCCAGCATCCGCAGGAGCAGGACAGGGCGCTCGGCACCGCGCGGCTGCTGGCGAAGCATTTCGAAGACGCCACGCTGCGGGTCGGCCTGTCCTGGCCGAGCCTGTCCAAGGCGCTGGGCCATCACGTCGAGAACGCCTCGCACTGGGCCGTGCTCTATCTCGGCTCGGCCCGCGCCGCCGATCTCGAGGCCGAGGGCGAGATCGTGGCGCTCAACCGCAAGGGCGAGGTCGCGGACAACCAGCGCACGCGCCTCGGCAAGCTCGAAGGCGTGGTGCTGCTCGACGGCACCTGGAGCCAGGCCAAGGCGCTGTGGTGGCGCAATCCCTGGATGCTGAAATGCCAGCGCGTCATCCTCAACCCCGCGCACCCCTCCCGCTATGGCCGCCTGCGCAAGGAGCCGCGCAAGGACGGGCTGTCGACTCTCGAGGCGGCCGCGGCGATCCTGGCCGGCCTCGAGAAGCGTCCCGACATCGCCGAGGCGCTGAATGCGAGCTTCGAGCGGATGCTGGCGCGCTACCGCGAGGTCCAGGCCGAGATGCCGGAACTGGCGCCCAAGCCCGCGCCGAAGGGCCGCCGCCGCGATTTCCGGCGGCGCAAGCAAGCCTGACTTCGGCCCGCATCGGGACGAGGCCGGCGCCGCCAAAGTCGGACGAAGGCGGTTGCCTAAGCCATTGATCCCCTATATTGGTCCGCCCTCATGGGGCCACGTGGCGGAGTGGTTACGCAACGGTCTGCAAAACCGTGTACACCAGTTCAATTCTGGTCGTGGCCTCCATCATAAACCCCTGATCCTTCAGCAAAAATCGACATCTCCGCAGCTTCCGCCGATGCTGCGCGCGCGCCGCTGCCACGTCGCGGCGGGGCGCTGTCACGGGGTTTGCCCGGGGGCCTTCGGAAACCTGCGATTCAGCCCGCTGGCATAGAGTTCGCATCTGCGAAGTCATGCATTTCCCATCACCCGAGCGCTGGAGAGCACGTGGGCGACATCGTCCGATTTGTTCCGAAATCCGAGCTGGAGCGGGCTCGCCTCATCCGTGAGGCCCGCGCGATCTATGACAGCATCTTTCCGCCGGCCGCGCCCGACCGGGCGCCGCAGGACGGCGAGGATCGCGTCAAGACCTGATCGCGGCCGCGCCGACTTTCGGCACAAGGCCTTCAGCAAAACGCCCGCGAGGCGCGGGCGCTTGGGTTCGCGGGTGGGAGAAGCCTCTCAGCAGGCCGCGTACCAGCCGTCCGGGAACGGCAGGAGGGGCCAGGCGCCCTCATTGTCATTGGCGGCTTTGGGCGTTGCGGCGTACGACCACGAGCGGGGCACGAATTCCTCCTCCGGCGCAGGCGCAAAATCTTCGTTGATCATGGCGTCCCGGACGGCATCCAGCAGCAAGTTGAATTCGGCTTCGCTCATCACACCCTCGCAGAACGCGGATGGCGCAATGTCGCAAAGCCGGTTTGTTACCCGATTGAGCCGATCGTTCGCATTTTAACGATCCGGCGATCAGGTCCCGAGTGGTTAGCGATTTGTAAAAAATCCCCGCGAAACCCTATGGTCCGCCCGGCCGTCCCCAGTGTGAAGGAGATCACATTCTCGGCGGTTTATTTCTCGTAACCCCTCGTACGACACCGGCCAGCGAAGGCCGGGGGCGGGCAGGGCAGAACGGGAGACTGGTCATGAAGACGAGGTTCTTGCGGTTTGCGGGCGTGAAAAGCCGGGCGTGTCGCGCCTCGACGCTCGGATTGTTCCTGACGTTGTTTGCTTCCGCCGCCCACGCCCAGCAGGGAACGCCGGAGCAGCGGCGGGCCTGCACCCCCGACGTCTACCGGCTCTGCGCCGGCGAAATCCCCAACGTCCGCGCCATCACCGCATGCCTGCGCCGCAACCGCTCAAGCTTGAGCGAGGCTTGCCGCACCGTGTTCGATCAGGCCGGCGGCTGACATGCCAGCTCTGTGAGTTTGTGCGCAGCAAGTGGCTCGTGCGGTCTCGCGAATCCGGCATAGTCAGCCTGTGGATATGCTGCGGACAGCCTGTGGAGTGCTGTGGATATCGACCTCAGATCCGTTCGCCCGGCGCCGTATCTCCGTCAGCAGGCGTCATATCTCCGTCAAACAGCCTGACTAGATGATTCTGAAATCGCACTGATTGCTGCGTCCTTCAGGACGATTTGGTTGTCCCGAATTCGGAATCCCGCACTGGTAGCGCTTTCATGCGTGCGAACAGTTTTTGTGCAGCCGCTTGCCCAAATCGCGGGCCGCCTCCATCCAATTTTTTGTACGCCCGCGGACAAGCTTTCCCGTGCGCTCTGCACCTAGGCTGACCTTCGAGTTCAGCAACATGGCCATGGCCATGCCAATTCGAAGGAGCAGCACATGGACAGATGGGTATTGCCCCAAGCGCGGCGGGGAACGGCGCGCGCATCGTCACCGTGGCGCAAGGCCGCGCTCGGCGCCGCCGTTGCATTCGGCCTCGTCGCCGCCGCGCCGGTGGGCGCACGGGCAGCCGCGCCCGCGGCCTGTGCCGCGCTCCAGGAGAAATATCCGGACTGGAAGGGCAAGACCCTCGTCAACGCCATCAACCCGCACACGCCGGGCTATGAGACGATCGACCCTAAGGATCCCAGCAAATATATCGGCTTCGACATCGACCTCGGCGAAGCCATCGGCGAATGCCTCGGCTTCAAGCTGACCTACAAGCCGGTGACGTTCGCAGCCCTCCTGACCACGCTCGCGGCGGGACAAGCCGACATTGTCATCTCCGATATCTACGCCACCAAGGAGCGCGCCAAGGCGGCAGACTTCATCACCTATTCGAAGGTGTTCGACGGCGTGCTGGTGGCCAAGGGCAATCCGAAGGGCATCAACGGCATCAACATCTCGATGTGCGGCGCGGCTGCCGCCGAGAACACCGGCTATGTCGAGGTGCCCCTGATCCAGGCCCTGATCCCGGAATGCAAGAAGGCCGGCAAGGCCGAGCCGACCATCCAGCTCTATGACAACAACGCCAACTGCATCCAGGCGATCCTCGCCGGACGCGCCGACACCTATGTCAACGACGTCAACACGGTCGACAGTGCGGTGAAGGCCTATCCGGACAAGCTGGAGAAGGCGATCGCGGTGACGATCCCGTATTCGGTCGGCATCGCCGTCCCCAAGGACAAGCCGAAATTCCGCGACGCCGTGCTCGCCGCGCTGATCGAGGTGCAGAAGGCCGGCACGCACATGGAGCTTCTGAAAAAGCATGGGCTCGATGTGAACAACTTCAAGGAACCGGACATTCTGACGGCTGACTGATGTCGCTGTTCCTCCATTACCTGAGCATGCCGTATCTGCTCGAGGGCATCGAGCTCACCCTCGAGGTGACTGCCCTCGGGCTCGGCGGCGGATTGATCCTCGGATTGATCCTCGCCGGCATGCAGCTCTCGCGCTTCTGGCTCCTGGCGGCGATCGCCAGGGCCTATACCGTGATCTTCCGCGGCACGCCGCTGATCCTTCAGATGGTGTTCGCCTACGACGCGCTGCCGCATATCGGCATCAAGCTGCCGGCGGTGCTGGCGGCCGGTCTCGCGCTCGCCTGCAACGAGGCGCCGTTCATCGCCGAGATGCTGCGCGCCGGCGTGCTCGGCGTCGATCGCGGGCAGGTGACCGCAGGCCAGGCCCTCGGCATGACGCCCCGGATCCTGATGTGGCGGGTGATTGCGCCGCAGGCGATCCGCACCATGATCCCGGCGTTTGGCAACGAGGCCGTCAGCGCGCTGAAGAACTCCTCGCTCGCCTCCGTCGTCGCGGTCCAGGAACTGACCTTGCGTTCGACCCAGTTGGCGTCCTCGACCTTCGACTTCTTCTCGATCTTCTTTGCCTCGGGCCTGCTCTATCTCGTGCTGACCGCGACGATCAGCGTCATCCAGCTGTTCGTCGAGTGGCTGCTCGATCTCGACCGCGCGAAAGGACGCCAGTGCAAGCTCGCCGATTACCTGCCGTGGCGCCGCGTCGACCTCACGACCAAGCTCGAATTGGCGGACACGTCGGCCGCCGATCCCGAGCCCGTGCAGGCCGAGCCCGCGGACACGCCGCCACTGGCACTGACCCGCGAGGAGCGCGTCCGCCGTGCGGCGACGATTGCGCGCAACAACATCGCGGTCGAGACCAAGGACCTCACCAAGAGTTACGGCGCGCAAAAAGTGCTCGGCGGCCTCGATCTCACGGTGCGCGTCGGCGAGGTGGTGGCGCTGCTGGGTCCCAGCGGCTCCGGCAAGAGCACGTTGCTCCGCTGCATCAACCATCTCGAAAGCTGGGATGCTGGCACCGTGCGCGTCGGCGGCCGCCGTCTCGGCTTCGACGACGACGGCAAATTGCTGTCACCGCGGGCGATCGCCAACGAGCGGGCGACGGTCGGCGTCGGCATGGTGTTCCAGCAGTTCAATCTGTTCGCCCATCTGTCGGCGAAGGAGAACATCGCCGGCCCCTTGCGCTGGGTCCACGGCATGACACGTATCGACGCCGACCGTCGCGCGGCCGAGCTGCTCGACCGCGTCGGTCTCTCGCATCGCGCTGATGCGCTGCCGCGGCATCTGTCCGGCGGTCAGCAGCAGCGCGTCGCCATCGCCCGCGCGTTGGCGCCGAACCCGAGCGTGCTGCTGCTGGACGAGCCGACCTCGGCGCTCGATCCCGAGCTCGTCAACGAGGTGCTGGAGGTCATCCGCCGCCTCGCCATCGACGACGGCCTCACCATGATCATCTCGACGCACCAGATCCGCTTCGCTGACGAGGTCGCCGACCGCGTCGCTTTCCTGAGCGGCGGCGCGATCATCGAGGAGGGGCCCGCGCACGAGGTGCTCTCCAATCCCCGCAATCCGCTGACGGCGCGTTTCCTCAGCGTGATGGAAGCCGACAAGACTCCGGAGGCGGTGCGATGAGCGCTGCTCCCACAAGGTTCACGACCGCGTTCCCTGAAGAGGCCACCTCATGAAGCATTTTACGCTGCCGGTTTCGCCGAAGACCGTCCACTGGGGCTATTTCTCCAAGACCGTCACGCCGGCCCTGACGCTGCGCTCCGGGGATCGCGCCACCATCGAGACGCTGACCCATCACGCCAACGACGATTACGAGCGCATGATCCAGGGCGATCCCGGCGCGGAGAGCGTGTTCCAGTGGACGCGCGAGCACAAGGCGGTGGCGCGGCGCGGCTCAGGCCCGGTCGAAGGCCCGTTCATCCGCGGCGCAGGCGAGGGGATCGGCGTGCATCTCCTCACAGGTCCGGTCGCGATCGAAGGCGCCGAGCCCGGCGATATCCTGGAGGTGCGCATCCTCGACGTCCGGCCGCGGCCGAGTTGCAGCGCCTGCCACGCCGGCCGTTGCTTCGGCTCGAACGTCGCCGCCAACTGGGGCTTTCACTATCATGATCTGATCGAGGAGCCGAAGCCGCGTGAGGTCGTCACCATCTTCGAGCTCGACACCTCGGGCGAGCCCTATGCGAAGGCCGTCTACAATTACGTCTGGACGCCGCAGACCGATCCTGACGGCATCGTGCATCCGACCATCGACTACCCCGGTGTCCGCGTCGATCACGCCACCATCAGGAAGCGCGAGAATATCCTTTCCAGCGTGAAGGTGCCGGCGCGGCTGCATTTTGGCACCATGGGCCTCGCGCCGTCGGAAGCCGACTTCGTCAGCTCGATTCCGCCGAGCTACACCGGCGGCAATATCGACGACTGGCGCATCGGCAGGGGCGCACGCATGTTCTATCCGGTCGCGGTCCCCGGCGCCTATTTCTCGGTCGGCGATCCCCATGCAGCCCAGGGCGACAGCGAGCTCGGTGGCACCGCGATCGAGACCTCGCTCACCGGCGATTTCGAATTCATCCTGCACAAGAAGGCTGACCTCGCCGGCACCAATCTCGAAGGTCTCGACCATCCCATGCTGGAGACCGACCAGGCCTGGTCGTTCTACGGCTTCACCTATCCGAACTATCTCGCCGCGCTCGGCGCCGATGCACAAACCGAGATTGCCAATCACAGCAGTCTCGACCGTGCGATGCGCGATGCGTTCCGAAAACTCCGCCGGTTCCTGATGACGGTGCACGGCCTCAGCGAGGACGAGGCGATCTCGCTGCTGTCGGTCGGTGCCGATTTCGGCGTCACCCAGGTGGTCGACGCCAATTGGGGCGTCCACGGCACGATCCGCAAGAACATCTTCCGCTGCGACTAATGCATTGAAGTGCATCTCATATTCGGGATGAGCGCGTGAAGGACGAACGGCATTTGCGGCCCGTCACGGCGACGGACGATCGCGTACGTCTGGCACAGAGGTTGCTTCGATCGAGCGCAATCTGGGTCGATCCGATGAGCTTCCGTCCGTTCACGAGCGAGTCCTACGCGCAAGACGACCGCCCCGAAGCCTGGCGGGATGTGCTGGCTGCGGTCGGCCTGCGACCGGCGGGTGGCCACAGCTTCTTCGACGGCCACGCAACGGCGTCGCATCGCCATGCCGCAGGTGTCGCACTGACGCGCATGGCCGCCGGCGCGCAGAGTGTCGGGCCGCTCGCGCAGGCGAACGAAGACCTTCCGATCGCGCTGATGCCGGTCGAGGACGGCATGGTGCTGAAAAGCGCCGGCGGCCACCGCATCGTTCCCGTCGGCCATCTCGTGCTGCTGCCGCGCAGCGGCGACTGGAGCATCGTGTTCCAGCGCGATATGCGCGCGATCGTGCTCTCGGTCACGTCGGAGGCGTTGCACGGACGCCTCTCGGGCCGGCCGCGGCTCGGCGAGCCCTGCGTCGTGACACCCAGCGGTTTTGCCGACGTGTTCTCGCGCCTGCTCGATGCGACGGCGCGCACGTTCGACACGTTGAGCGACGCCGAATGGAATGCGGTGGCGCAGTCTCTCGTCGATCTCCTCCTGACACTCGCGCATCGACTGGCGGCCTCGACATCGGATGCCGGATCGAGTGCGACGCAGGCTGCGCTCCTGCACCGGATCTGCCAGACCATCGAGCGCCGGCTCGACGATCCCGATCTGGTGCCGGCGCGCGTCGCGCAGACCGAGGGGATTTCCGAACGGTACTTGCAAAAGCTGTTCGAGACGGTCGGCGACAACTTTACCCATTACGTACGCGAGCGCAGGTTGCAGCGCGCTTGGGCCGACCTGTCCAACCCGACTGAAGCGCATCGTTCGATCTCGGAGATCGCCTACGCCTATGGCTTTGGCGATTCCGCGCATTTCAGCCGCGCCTTCCGTCACCGCTTCGGCCTGCCGCCGCGCGAGTTTCGCCAGCAGGAGGCGGAGCGGGCGACCTTGCAGCACGGCGTCGCCGGCCAGCGCGGCTGGCCGCAGGAGGCCCTGGCGCAGCTTCGCGCGCATCCGAGCGTGGAGGCACGCAGCCGCGTCGCTCGTGCCGGCGCCGAAGAGCGGACGACGACGGAGCGCAGGCATCATCATCTCCCGGTCGAGGCGAGCCGTATCCATTGGGGCTATTTCAGCCGGTCGCTGCCGCCGCAGATCGAGATCGCCTCGGGCGACACCATCACCATCGAGACGCTGACGCAGCACGCCTCCGACGCCCCAGAGATGATGATCGCAGGCGATGCCGGCGCCGAGAGCGTGTTCGGCTGGACGCGGGACAAGAAGAATGTCGACCGCCGTGGCGCCGGTCCGATGGATGCCAGCGTGTTCGGCCGCGGAGCCGGCGAGGGATTTGGCGTCCACATCTGCACGGGCCCCGTGGCGGTGAAGGATGCCCAGCCCGGCGACGTGCTGGAGGTGCGTATCCTCGACATCGTGCCGCGCGCGAGTCGCAATCCTGCCCACGCGGGCCGTGTGTTCGGCTCATCGGTCGCGGCGTGGTGGGGTTATCACTACAACGAGTTTCTCGGCGGCCCCAAGCCGCGCGAGGTGGTCACCATCTACGAGATCTTTGACGATGCCGCCGCGCCGCATGCCCGCGCGCTCTATTCCTACCGCTGGGAGCCGCAGACCGATCCGTTCGGCGTCGTGCACACCACCTACGACTATCCCGGCGTTCCCGTCGCGCCTGCAACGATCAAGCGACGCCATGCCGTGCTCGATGGTATCCGCATTCCGCTGCGACCGCATTTCGGCGTGATCGCCGTGGCGCCGCGCGAGGTCGATTTCGTCGACTCCGTGCCGCCGTCCTATTTCGGCGGCAATCTCGACAATTGGCGGCTGGGGAAGGGGGCAACCATCTATCTTCCGGTCTCGGTGCCCGGTGCGCTGCTGTCGGTCGGCGATTCCCATGCCACACAAGGCGACGGTGAATTGAGCGGCACCGCGATCGAGTGTTCGATGACCGGGACGTTCGAGGTGATCCTGCACAAGAAGGCCGATCTCGCCGGACGTCCCTTTGCCGATCTCTCGTATCCCCTGATCGAGACCGAGACCGACTGGGTGCTGACTGGCTTCAGCCATCCCAACTATCTCGCGGAGTTCGGTGCGCAGGGGCAGAGCGAGGTCTATGCAAAGTCGTCGCTCGACCTCGCCATGAAGGATGCGTTCCGCAAGATGCGGCGCTTCCTGATGAACACCAGAGGACTCAGCGAGGACGAGGCCATCGCGCTGATGTCGGCCGCCGTCGATTTCGGCGTCACGCAGGTGGTCGACGGCAATTGGGGCGTGCACGCCATCCTCAGCAAGCGCCTGTTTCAGGACGCGACCTAACAAGGACATCTCAGGTGAAATTCCACATGATCAGTGGCGGACCGAAGCCGGTCGCGCCCTTCAGTCACGCCGTCGAGACCGACGGCTTTGTCTTCGTCACCGGCCAGATGCCGGATACGCCGCAAGCACCAGGAATACTTCCCGACGGCATCGTCGCGCAGACCCGTGCGGTGATGGAGAATCTGAAATTGGTTCTGGCGGGTCTCGATCTCGGCCTCGAGCACGTCGTGATGATGCGGATCTATCTCACGCGCTTCAAGGAAGACTATGCGGCAATGAACGAGACCTATCGCACGTTCTTTGCACCGGACCGGTTGCCGGCCCGCACCTGCGTCGGTGTCACCGGACTCGCTTACGATGCGCTGATCGAGATCGATCTGGTCTGCCGACGGCCGTGAGTTCCGTTTCGTAGCCCGGATGAGCGAAGCGACATCCGGGACCTTGCGAACGAACAATCCCCGGATCGAACAGTCCCCGGATGTCGGTTCGCTCATCCGGGTTACGAGTTCTTGTGTTGCCGGTCGGGCAAAACACACAAGCGGCGGGGCAATCCCGTTCAAACAAAATATTCGCCTTTACAGAAATTCGGCTTTGTCGCATTCTGCCGCCACCTCATCCCAGTCAGAGGGGCGTATCGCGATCGTCACGAACGCGGGGTGAGCCGTGGTGGACGCAGGCCACATCGGCGCGACGGGCATCGCAGGGCGGGAAACCGTGAGCGGCAGCCGCGCGCACACGACCGGTGAGGTCTGCGTACGGTAAAACCGTGTCGTCCTGACGCCCGGGGTCTGTGCGTCAAGTCTTGCGGTGATGCGGCGGCCCGACCGGGCACGTGCATCAGCCATCCGCAGGGCGACGGGGGCAATAGTGCATCGCTCCCCGGGGAGAGCTCGGCATAAGCCGTAAAACCACCGCGCAGGGAAGGCCGGATGTTAGGCTTCACCTGTATGCCGCTGTGCAGCTTTTTGTAGCGCAACTTTCGCACAGTGGACCGTGGGTGCCCGGCCGGCACCTGGTCTTCCCTGCGCCCTCTGACAAAGGAGGGTGGGACGATGCAAAGCTCGGGCGAAGCAAGCCGCGAGGATGCGGAGGTGTGTCTACGGCGCGAGGTGAGAGTTGGTGAAGAGCATCGAGCGCCCCGCACTCCGTCATTGCGAGCGGCTCGTCCGCCGAAGCTCGAAGAGCGAAGGCGGAAGCGAAGCAATCCAGAATCCCTCAACGGGGAGAGTCTGGATTGCTTCGTCGCAAGAGCTCTTCGCAGTGACGGTGTGGAGAGAATCGCGCGTCACACTCCTCTCGTGCCCCGGACGCAGCGCAGCGCTCCCCTGGCGATGCGCAGCATCGTCCAATTCAGCGGTGCGCTGCAGAGCCGGGGCCCATGCGGCAGCAAGCCACGCGGCTTCCTGGGTCCCGGCTCTGCGCAGCAGCGTAAGAACGCTGCAGCGCGTCCGGGACATCAGCTCTGGCTTCGATGCAACCCGCAACCCGCGCGTGCAAGAAGACTTGATCGGCGGTGATCTAGAGGTGATGGCCCGCCTTGAACGCGGCCCCGGGCGACAGCGACTAACCAGTATCGTGCACAAGGATCAGTGGAACGTGATCGCTCCTCCTCTTCCTAAAGCACCAAAATGGTGCTTTAGTGCTTTCCATGAGCCCGTCGCCCCGAAACGCGCCATCTGCGCTGCGTTACAGGCTTGCCCCTGACCCGGCCGCCAAGGCCGCGCTGGAGGCGACATTCCAGGCCTATGACCGCATGATGGAGATCCTCGACGAGGTCGCGCGGAGCCATAACGTCGGTTCCAACGTGGTCCTGCTGCATGCGCATGCCTATGAGCCGATCCGCAAGGCAACCGCGCTGCCTTCGCGCCTGGTGACGCTGGGCCTGCGCGACCGCGCTGATTATCGCGCAGCGTCCGGGCGCCGGCTGCCGCTCGACGACAAGCTCGCCAAGATCAAGGGACCGGCCACCATTTCGATTGCGACCGTGCAAGGGCGCTTCAGCGTGCCCTTCGACTACGCCGGCTATGCCGAGGGCTGGGGGCAAAGCGCGCCCGCGCACCTCATCCGCACCGACGACGGCTTCGAAGTTCACTACGGCGTCACGCCGAACAGTCTGCCAGAGGAGGAGAACGCCATGGACCATCGCTGCCGCCCCCGACAATTTCCTGTCCCGGGTCGGGCGCCTGATCGCCGGGATCGCCTATGACGCGATCGAGCAGGCGGAGGGCAAGAACAAGCTGAAGGTGGTCGGCCAGGCCATCCGCGAGATCGAGCGCGCCGAGAGCGAGGCGCGCGATGCGCTCGCCTCGGCACGTGCCGAGGAGTACCGCCTCAACGCGCGCCGCACCGAGATTGAACGCGAGATGACCGATCTCGCGCCGAAGATCGAAGGTGCGATCGCAGATAGCCGCGACGATCTCGCGCGCGCCGGCATCGCACGGCAGATGGATCTGGAGGCACAGTTCGAGGTGCTCTCCCGCGCCATCGACGAGAACAACGACAAGATCGAGCAATGCGTGACGTCGCTGCGCGCGGTGCTGTCGGCACTCCAGGATGCCGAGCAGCGCCGCGCCGATCTCGCCAAGAGCGAGGCGGCGGCGAGCCATCAGGCTTCCACGTCGCCCCGGAAACAGGGCGGCAGCTCGGCGGCGGCGAAGGCGCTGCGTGCGGGCAGGGCGGTGGCGCGCGCCACCGGCGTACCGCAGGGCATCCCGTATTCAAGCGACATCGACGAACTCAGCGCGTTGCATCGCGACAAGGAAATTGCGGCGAGGCTCGCGCGGTTGAAGTCGCGCTCCTGAGTGCCGTGCCATGAGCGCTCTGCTCGAACACGTCATGTCACCGGAGGTCAGGCCGTTCGCGATCGCGGCGGCCATGATCCTCATCGTGGGCTCCGTCGAGATCGTCTCGATGCTGGTCGGGGCTTCCCTCAGCGAAATGCTCGGCACCAACATCGATTTCGGCCATCCCAGCGACAATGGGGTGATCAACGCGATCTCCTGGATCAATGTCGGCGGCGTGCCGCTGCTGATCTTCCTGCTGCTGCTGCTCGGGGCCTTCTCCATCACCGGTTTCCTGATCCAGGACATTGCGCGGATGGTGGCCGGTCCCTTGCCGGCGACGGCCGCCTCGATCGGGGCGGTCGCGGTGTCCGTTCCGTTGGTCCGCACCGCCAGCAGGGCCATCGCGCGGGTCATTCCAAAGGACGAAAGCTACGCGGTCGGCCTCGGCGATCTCGTCGGCCGCGTCGGTGAGGTCGTGATCGGTCCGCTCGATCAGGGGCCACCGGGCCGCGTCAGCGTCGCCGACATCCATGGCAACCGCCATTTCGTCTGGGCGGTCGCCGCACCGTCATCATCGCCCCTGCCGCAGGGAACTATGGTCCTGCTGGTCGACCGCGACGGCACCCGTTTCGTGGCGGTCAGGGCCGACGATGAACTCAAACCCTCCAAGCCCACTCTAAGCAGCAGCTAAGTCATTATCGGAGAAAGTCATGTTCGACATCGCAGTCCCGGCCATGATCGGCGTCGCGCTGATCGTCGTCCTCGGGATCGTCTTCACCATCCTCTATAAACGTGCCACCCGCGACGAGGCCTTCGTCCGCACCGGCCTCGGCGGCAAGAAGGTCGTGCTCGACGGCGGCGCCATGATCCTGCCGATCTTCCACTCCTACGCCAGCGTCAATCTGAAGACGCTACGGCTCACCGTCGAGCGCAAGGAGCGGGAATCCCTGATCACCAAGGACCGCCTGCGCGTCGACATCGTCGCCGAATTCTACGTGCGCGTCCGCCCCGACGATGAGAGCATTGCGCTCGCGAGCCAGACCCTGGGCGCATTGACCAACGATGCCGAAGCGCTGCGAAACCAGGTCGAGGCGAAATTCGTCGACGGTCTGCGTTCAGTGGCGGCGACCATGAGTATCCTCGAGCTTCAGGAGAAGCGCTCGGACTTCGTCAAGCACGTGCAGGCTACCGTTGAGTCCGACGTCAAATCAAACGGACTCGAGCTTGAATCGGTCTCGTTGACCAAGCTCGACCAGACCGACGTCAAGTTCTTCAACCCGGAGAACTTCTTCGACGCGGAAGGCCTGACCCAGCTCAAGACCGTCACCGAGACCCGCCGGCGGGACCGCAATTCGATCGTGCGCGACAACGAGGTGGCTATCGCGCAGAAGGACCTCGAGGCCCGCCAGCAGACCCTGACCATCGAGCGGACCAAGAAGGAAGCCGAACTCTCGCAGGAGCGCGACATTGCCAACAAGACCGCGAGCACCCGGGCCGAGGTCGCGACCGCGACGCAGACTGCACGCCTGACCGAGGAGAACGCGCGCATCGACACCGACAGGGCGGTCGCCGAGAAGGAGGCGGGCGCCAAGCAGGTCAAGGAAACTGCGGTCATCGAGTCGGATCTGGCGATCAACAAGCGCAAGACCGACGCCCAGCGCGAAATCCAGATCGCCACGCAAGAGAACGAGATCCAGATCGCGTCCAAGAGCAAGCAGACCTCGGAAGCCGTCGCCGAGGCCAAGACCGCCGAGGCGGTCGCCGTCTCCGCGGAGGAAAAGGTCGTGACGGCGCGCGCCGTCGAGATCGCCGACCGTGCCCGTCTCACCCAGGTGCTTGCCGCGCGCACCGAGGCCGAGCGCAAATCGACCGAGCTCATCGTCGCGGCCGAAGCCGAGAAGAAGGCGTCGCTCGACCGCGCCGAGGCCGTCAAGACGCTGGCCACGGCTGAGGCCGAGTCCAACAAGATCAAGGCGGTCGGCGTCAGGAACATCGGTGAGGCGGAAGCTGCCGTCATCACCATGAAGAACGAGGCGCAGAACAAGCTCGGCAGCAACGTGATCGATTTCGAGATCGCCAAGAAGCGGATCGAAATCATGCCCTCGGCGCTGGCCGAGATGGTGAAGCCGATCGCCAATTTGAAGGACGTCCGTATTCTCCATACCGGCGGCGCATTCGGCGGCAACGGGAGTGGGGCTGCGGGCGGCGGCGTCGGCTTCGGCGAAGGGCTCGCCGGCGAGCTGCTGAAAGTGCACGCGCTGCGTCCGATGATCGACGAGATCCTGCGCCAGAGCGGCTTTGCTCCCGGCGACGATCCCGTGAAGGCCCTGGTCGGCGCCGTGACGGGCAAGAGCAACGGCGCCGCAGTGCCGGCGCCCGCGCCGGAGAAAACAAACACCGCCGATCTATGAATGCCCGTTCATTGCTGCGGAGAATTCGAATCGATAAGAACAGGCTCGTTGCGTGTCTCGCGTCGCGCAACGAGCCGGCGCATTGATCGAGGCGTGTTGAACCTGTCGGTCGCGCTCCGGGCGATTCCTTGAGGCAACGCCATTTGTTGCCGCGGCGCCTGCGCCGATCGACGTCAGGCGCTTCAAGCCTGTTTCGATCGAAGGGATTTTCACATGAAGTATTTTCTGTCCGGACTGATCGCGATCGGCCTTTCGATCGCCGCCGCGCCGTCGTTCGCGGCTGACGCCCGCAACGTGACCGTCGTCAACGAGACCGGCTATGCCATCAAATTCCTGGGCTTCAACGCGCCGGACGATGGCCTGGACGAATGGGAGAACGAGCTCGAGAAGGTTTTGCAGAACCAGGCGAGCACCTATGTCGAGTTCGACGAGGACGACGAGGGATGCGTCTGGAACATCCGCGTCGACTGGCAGAACTATGACGAGGCCGTGCTCTGGAAGAACGTCAACCTCTGCAAGATGACCGCGCTGCGGCTGCGCTACGACCCCGGCAGCAAGACCACCTCGTTCGTCGCCGAGTAACGCGACCTGACCTAAGTCCGAGGAGGGCCCGCGGGCCCTTCCTCCACCCACTGTGCAAGATCGCGAATTCGTCCTTTGCAAGCGCAAGCGGCTTTGTTATACGCAGCCCCGCGCGAACGACTGGTTCGCCCTTTTCCTCGGTAGCTCAGCGGTAGAGCATCCGACTGTTAATCGGATGGTCGCTGGTTCGAATCCAGCCCGGGGAGCCATCAGGCTGTTTTCAAGCCTCTCAGAACACACCAGAATCCAACAAACCCTGTTGATAAACCCTCGAAAAATCAGGGGTTTTCGCTGTTCTGTTCTGTCCTATGGCTTCCAGCGATGTCCGTCGCAGTCCGGCAACGTTGGGGGTAGCGGCGGGGGTAGGGACCTTGCCCCCCTCAAAATCACCCCTCAGAATACCCCCAATTCCAACGAAGGGGGTTTCAATGAAGTTCCGGAAAGCGCTTTCCGATCGGGGCATCCTAAACGCCAAGGCCGAATCGAAGGACATGAAGCTGGCCGATGGTGGCGGCCTGTTTCTCCTGGTCACGACCAAGGGGGCCAAGCTCTGGCGGTACAAGTTCCGGCTGAATGGGGCAGAGCGGCTGATGTCGTTCGGCAGCTATCCGGCCATCAGCCTCCAGAGGGCACGAGAACTCCATATCGAGGCCATGGGGCTCGTTCAGCAAGGTCAAGACCCGGTCGCGATGCGGCGGGCTGAGGAGGCTGTCCAGCGGGCGGCCAAGCCGTTCGGAGAGGTCGCGGACGAGTGGCGGACCTTCAAGGAGAAGACCAGCCCGGCCGACAAGACCGCCGACCGCCGCGAGCGGATGGTCCGGTATCTGAAGATCGGCTTCGGGAATGAACAGGTCGGTGATCTCCGCGTCAGGCACCTGTCCGAACTCCTCGCCAAGTACGAGACGGCCGGCAAATACGAGACCCGGGTCCGTCTGCAAGGCACCGCTGTCGAGATCATGGGCTTTGCGGTCGGGCGGAGTTACGTCGAGATCAATCCTTTCGTCGGCGTCAACTTCACCGCCGCCTTCACCAGCCCGAACGAGACCCGGGAGAAACGGCCTGCGATCGTCGATCCCACGGCCTTCGGGACCTTGCTGCGGAAGATTGAGTTTTATGAAGGCCGCAATGACAACATCGTCGGCTTCGCCTTGCGCCTGCTGGCGCTGATGTTCCCGCGTCCGGGCGAGCTGGGCGAAGCGCAATGGGCTCATTTCGATCTCGACGGCGCCAAGTGGAGCGTCCCGTTCGTCGAGCTGAAACAGCGCACCGAGCGCAAGAAGAACGACAAGCGCGTTGATGAGCCTTTCGAGGTGCCGCTATCGCGGCAGGCCGTCGCCCTGCTGCGGGAGCTGCACAAGATCACCGGCCATGGTCGCTTCCTGTTCCCGGGGCGCGGCAAGTCGCGCACGATCAGCGAGAACACACTCAATACGGGTTTGATGGCCCTTGGCTACGCTGGCATCCACTGCGCTCACGGCTTCCGCTCGTCCGCCTCGACCCTGCTGAATAAGGAACGCATCGACGGCCGCCGCCGTTTCGAGCGTGAGCTGATTGAAGTGCAGCTTGACCATGTCGACGACAGCACCCGCGCGATCTATGACCGCGACAATCTTTGGCAGGAGAGGGCGGAGCTGATGCAGTTCTGGGCCGACAAGATCGACCAGTTGCGGGCGAGCAACGTCGTGGCCATCAAGGCCGCGTAACGGAACGACCACGGCGGCCCTTCTCTAGGGCCGCCTGCTGTTGCGAGCGCGGAGTCCACGGCTTCGTCAGCGCCCGATTCATTTCATCGATACTGTCGAGATCGACGAACGTGCGGCCCTCCCGCGTGAAGGCGCGGAGGATGTTGGCGTTCAGCTTTTGATAAAGCCTTGTGCGCCCGAGCTTACCGTAGACCATCGCCTCTTTGACCGTGGCGAGACGTTCCGGCGTGGGCTTGTCCGTTTCCATGACACATGCTCCCTATATGGCACCTCCGATCATATCCCCAACTGTTCGCAAGTGAACTCTGCTGGCCGCGCTTAGTGGTTTAGGCAAACCACGAGTTTGAATCATCGCCATTGCTCGCAATGTTACGCAACGCGATGCAACGACAATGTAACGGCGTATCGCGAACCGTCAGGAAACCTTGCTATTTAAGGGGTTTTTGGAGATTCGTGGCCCAAGATTTCTCTTTCCAGAAATCGAATCTCCGGATAGAGGGCGATTGATCGCCTATGGCGAGGTGCCATTCGCGGTCCCCAAATCGGGCCGGAGTTGCGTATGGGCCGTCACCAGATTCCTGCTTCTGAAGTCCTGATCAACCCGCTGCGGCGCGCGGTGCTGCATCACCTCGCTCGCGTCGGTGGGCATGCCTCCGCGATGGAGGTCCGTGGCGCGCTCGGCATCCCGCACCGGGCATCGCTGACATGGAGCGCCAACATCCTGGTCCGTGCCGGGATGGTCCGGAGGCGCAAGATCGGCGCCGGTTGCAGGCGCACGGTGATTTACACACTCACACTGAGTGGTCGCGCGGCAATTTCGACCGAGCGACACAATCCTTCCTTCCTAGCCTTGGAGAGTACCGCGTGAAAAAATGCGCGCCGCCGAGGGCAAACTCGGCAGCGCGCGGGTCTTCTTCGGCATCACAAGCAGTTGCCGATATAGCGCCGCAGGCGCAGCCCGCGCAAGATAACAATTCCGCGTCAATCGAGATCACGATCGCCAGCTCCGCAATCAGGCGATTGCCGACTCGACTGAATGTCTCATGTGGCGCCTGCGGCCATGCAGGCGTCGCGCGCATCTTCCTTGATCAAACCTCGAAGCTCCGTTGCTCGCGCTGCGGATCGCGCAACTGTGTCGTGGCAGGCCGCGATGCGTCTCGCTCATGGGCATTGCGGAGGATCGGCCGATGAGCAGGAGGACTCGCGCCAAAACCATCGAGGGGCAATTCGTCGCGCTGCAAATCGAGATGATCAATAGCCCTGCATGGAAGACTTTGAGTCTGTCAGCGCGCCGCGTCATCGATCGTATCTGCATCGAGCTGGCGAACCACGGCGGCAAAGACAACGGCAAGCTGCCCGTCACTATCGATCAGTTTGTCGAGCACGGCATGGATCGGCACGCCGTCGCGCCCGCGATCCGAGAGGTCTGCGCGCTCGGCTTTGTCGAGAAGACCAAACAAGGTCGGGTCAGCGCAGGAGGGTTCAACGAGGCCAGCGAGTTCCGGCTGACCTTCACGTATACGGACGCAAAATGCCCCCCAACCCATGAATGGAGGAGGTTCCCGGACCTGTTTGCTGCCCAACAAGTCGCCCAGGCCGCGCGCCTGCCGGTTGCGAAGCCCAAGAAGCCGAGAGCGCGGCCGGTCACCAAGCCAGACCCAAACCGCCTGATGTCTCTATCGGAGGCCATTGCGGCGGATGCTCCAAGCATTGCTTCTGGCAATGCTTGGAGCATCCGCAAAAACAGAAAGCCAGTGGGGGTTTTTCCCAGTTCCAGTGGGGGAAACCCACACTGGAAACCCAAATCTCCAGTGGGGGAAACCCCCACTACTGTCCTAGTGGGGAAAACCCACACTACCTCTATATCTCCAGTACCTAGGGCAGCAATCACATCTGCCTCGTCTTAATGACCGAGCGTAGCGAGGTCCGAGCGCAGCGAGGCTCTACCACCACCACCAAAACCTTTCTTCCTTATCATCGGCTTGCTCGGTGGCAGCGGCGTGATGGCAGCCGGCGCCCTCAAGGCGTCCGGAGGCCGTCACACCGCGATGGTGAGAGCGCAGGCGGTTCGCTCTCGATGAAGGTGAGAGGTGCCTCACATGATCTCGCCGCATCCCTAAGATGAAACGCATGCGGCGAGATCAACCCAGCGGTTGCAAAACGAGATCGACGAACCACCAACCTCGCGGCAGCTACTTCCATAACGAGGGCATGACGCGGTAACGTAACGCCATGAGCGACGCGGACATCATCGAGCGCGACGAATAGAGCATGACACGAGAACGAAGAGTTCGGGCCTATGCAAATCATCTGGCTCTTACGGTGCGAGGCAATACCGGCGCGTTCAAATTGATGGAGCGCTACGGCAAGAAACGGGTGATCGGCACGTATCGCACCTGCGATACGCTGGAACGCGGAATCAAGCGATATGGAGATCGGATGGTCCGCATGTCCTGGTCGACGACGTCATGAGCCAACTGACCGACAAAGCAGATCGCGACGGCAAGACAGGCCGATTTGTGTCGGGCAATTCCGGAGGCCCCGGACGCAAGGTTGGCGCCCGCAACAAACTCGGCGAGGCCTTCGTCGCCGATCTGCGTGACGCTTGGGAGGAACACGGCCCCGACGTCATCGCCCGCGTCGCTCGTGATGATCCTGCCGCGCTGTTGAAGGTGATCGCCAGCCTGATGCCGAGGGACTACAACATCAACCAGACGGTTGGCGTTGATGCGCAGAACGTGCTCGACGCCTTCCGATCCGCCGTGTCGCTGTTGGGCAACGAGGCGCCGACCAGGCTGCCGAAGGTGAAGGTGATCGATGCCGGCTGATCTTCAGCGCCAGCAGATCGTGCGGGAAGGCGTCGCCCATCTGCGGCAGCACCTCGACGATCCAAACGCGCCAGATGATGGTGTGCGCGTCGAGACGCTGGCCGAAGGCCTCGCACTGCTCGCAGCAGAGGCGCGCCTCGCAGGCGTTGACGAGGGCCTTCATGCCGAGATCGTGCTGAAGTCGTGCGAATTCACCCGCGAGACGCTGAACGAGGCCCGGCGCGTCATGGCCGCGCTCGGCTACGTCGAGATCGCCGCCATACTCAAGCGGCTGGAGCGGACGGCGCCGCGCAGCTTGAGCTTCAAGGAACGGATGCAGGCGAAGGCCCGGAAGCGGGGACAGTTTGGGGGTAGGGCTGATGTCACCGAACCAAAAACACTATGAAAATAGGTGGTTTCAGCAATAACAGCGCTCCACGTAGAGGAGCGAGATTGCTTGCCGTCGCGGCCAACGGCTTTGCAGGTGCGCCATCTGGCGCAAGTGAACGAGCGCGCCACCCGATCTCCTCGCGCGTTCGCCGTCGTGACAGTCTCGGAGCATCGATCATGCCCACCCCCAGGGGGAGCCAGTACTACCCCCACCCCCGCAGTTCCCGGCGACGCCTTGAATAAATCTCATCCTGCGCCTCTCTGCCTCCGCCTATAATTTTTAAAAAAATCCCCGAACGTCCCTCGCTCACCTCCCGCATGCCCCGCCAGATCGTGCCGCGAGCCCGATGGTGCGCCCGCCTGATCTCGCCGCCGTCTGGCACGCCCCGCCGTCCATCGCGCTGGACGGGCTCCGCTCGCGGTCGCCCGGACTCATCGGCGCAAACAAACCATATCTTCAAGTTCGCAAACCACCAGATGCGCTCCGGCGTATTGCGTCTCGCTGCGCTTGCGCTCACGTTTGTCCCGTCAAGTGGAGATGAACACAGATGCACAAAGTGCCAATTACACGCGCGCTGATCTTGCGCATCAACCGCAAGCTCAAGCTGGAGCAACAGCGCATGCGATCCTGTCGCCGCAGTAGCCGATGGTGGGGCGACCTCGGCAACTTCTACGTCGTCGATCTCAACCGCAACGCCATTTTAGGCAGCCACATCGACCCCGAGACCTACGGTCGCGAGCTCGGCGTCGTGCATGCTTTCGAGAAGGTGATTGGCGGTCAACCACTACCCCCCGATGGAAGGCCATGACGCAGGTTCACACTGTCCCTGTTTCGGTGGCGTGGATCATGAAGAGCCCCGAATTTGCGATAGGTCTTGAGGAGGCGCGCAACGGAGGGCCGTTCGACTGGCGAAACGGAAGTTGGGAATACGAACGAGGCCGCTTATTTGGACACATCGCGCCGACGAGTATGCCGCTCAGGATCGCGGGCCGGCTGAATCCTAAGGCCATCGTGCTGTTTGAGCTGGCGCTAAAGAGGAGCTTGATCACATGACTGCGGCCAACCTCCGCGCCCTCGCTACTATCGCGCACGAGATTCACAAGCTGGAGAGAAAGAAGATTTTCGAGATCGGCGATTTACTTCTCGAAGCGCGCGCCCGATGCGAATATGGCGAGTGGATGGCGTGGCTGGAACAATTCGGTTGGAGCTGGGACACTGCTGATCGATACGCCGGTGTCGCGGAGTTGGCGTCGAGATTCCGCAATTTGCGGAATTTGAAGGTCCCCGCGACAGTTCTTTACGATCTTCTCGACCTTGACGAAGATAAACTCCCCTCGGTCGTCGCTGAACTGTGCAAACATGCCGCCACAAGGCATTTAACTAGGCGAGACGCCGAGCGCGTCTTCCAGGTCGGAATCGGTCGGCGTACCTTTGGCGACTATCCGGACGCAACGCTCGCCGGGCTCGTCCGACTCGCTGGGCGCCCTTGGGCCGAGCCGGCTACGAACGCGCTCAAAGAACGTAAGCCGGAGACTGACGAGGAGGCGGAGGCAATCATTGATGAGGCAAAGCGAGAGTACGTTGCAGATCTCGCCGAGGCGGATCGGGAGGCAGAGCGAGAAGCCGAGGGGATCCTCGATGGTGATCCTCCGGACCTACCGCCGACGATCCCCCCATGTGGGAAGCAGAAATTCGGCACGGAACGGCCGTGGCCCGATGCAGGGTCCTTCGCCGATGCCGTTGGAGTGCTGCTAAGACTTAGAGAGCAGTCAGTCGAAAGGTTCGTGGGCAGTTGGTCGGCAGCCGAGTTGCTGGAGGCAGCCAATTTTTTGGGGGCCGTCGCTGCCTGTACAAGATCAGAGGCTGCCTGATCACGCCTCGGACCAGCAGTCCGCTCTGGTGCTAAGAGCCAACCCGACATAGGCAGGTCACCGTGCCGTTCGTCACCGCAGCTTGTGACTCCAAAGCGGACCTCGGTGTCGGCCATCGCAATGTCAGGCAACCCTTGCGCACAAGCCTTGTCGAGTGGGCGAAGAAGGCTTGGCCGCCGTGCGCGCCCGCCCAGCGTGCCGCTGGATCGGCAGGCGATACGAACTTCGGCGTGACCTCCGTCGCTGCACCGAAAGCGGCATCATCGAGGACAGTTAGGTACTCATTAACCGCCGGCGTGCCGCCTCCGGCGGGTGTCCCCTTGTCGCCTTCAGTCCCCTTTTGCCGATTAGCGTCGGCCTTGATCAGGCACGCGTCGACGCCGACCAGCCGCTCCACGATACAACGTTGCAAGACGTTCTCGAACACGCGACGGAAGAGATCGCTTTCTCGAAAGCGACCATGTCTGTTCTTGGAGAACGTCGAGTGATCCGGCACCGCACCGTCCAGGCCGAGCCGGCAGAACCACCGGTAGGCCAAATTGAGGTGAACCTCATCGCACAGACGCCGCTCCGATCGGATGCCGAAGCAATAGCCGATCAGCTCGGGATCGATCGAAGGCCGGCCGATCTTACTGTAGAAGGGGCCAGGTCCTGTCTAATCTGTTCAAGATCGACAAATCTATCGATCGAGCGAAGCAAGTGGTCGGAAAGGACGTGCCTCTCGAGCGAGAACTCATAGAACAAAGCAGCCTGCTCGACTTGCCGATGTCCCATCATGATCTTCAGTCCCGCCAATTTGACAGACTGAATCACTGCTATCACTGACTCGCAACTGCAGCCTTTTTCAACAAAATCGCCCAGAATCAGACATCCGACTGGCAGTTCAAGCTGATTGACTGCGGAGTAAGCCAGAAGTGCTGATTGTATTTCAGCACGCTCCATCTACATCTTGCAATTGAAGCCATGAGCAACTGATGCGGAAGGCGCGGTCACGCCGATGTCAAAAGCTCTCATTGTACACAAGGATCGTTCGCTCCGCGCGCAAGACCAGTATCGCGCGGCGCAATACGTCCGGATGTCCACAGACCATCAGCAATATTCAATTGAGAATCAGGCGGCGGTTATCGCCACGTACGCCGAGCTTCACAATTTGACAATTGTCCGCACTTATCGCGACGCGGGCGAGAGCGGACTAAAAATCGACAATAGGCGAGGAATAACCAAACTAATTGATGATATTAGCTCTCATCAGGCAGATTTTGGTCATTTGCTGATCTTTGACGTTAGTCGTTGGGGCCGCTTTCAAGACGTCGACGAGAGCGCACACTATGAGTTCATCTGTCGGAAGGCAGGAGTAAGAGTCACATATTGCGCGGAGCAGTTTGACAATGACGGCAGTCTACTTTCCAGCATCATGAAGAATATCAAAAGAGTTATGGCGGCCGAGTTCAGCCGGGAGCTTTCTGCGAAAGTCCACGCGGCGTCTGTTCGTCTATCCAGCAAAGGCTTCAAAGTCGGCGGCCGAGAACCCTTTGGATTAGAACGACAGGTTGTGGACGGCGAATGCCGTCGGAAAGGAACATTACAAGCGGGTGAGCACAAATTTCTCTCGACAGATCGGGTGAGGTTGGCTCCTGGACCAGAAGCAAAGGTCGAGGTCGTCCGATGGATCTTCAATGAATATCTACGCGGGGCGTTCCAAGAAGAAATCGCGCGTGAGCTTAACGAGCGGGGCGTCTTGACCAATAGGGAAGGACCTTGGACCCAAAGCTCGATCAGCGCGCTTTTGCGGCGTGAAGCCTATATTGGCAACGTGGTGTATAATAGGCAGACGCAGAAGCTCGGCGCTACGAGAACCACGAATCCAAAAGAGCTCTGGGTTAGGAGCGAGGGCGCAATCGAAGCGATCATCGATTATGACGTCTTTAGAAGCGTAAGCAAAGCTCTAGAGCAGCGTTGTGTCAAAATATCGGAAGAAGAAATGCTCGTGCGCCTTCGAAAACTTCTCATGAAGAAAGGGAAGTTAAGTGCGCCAATCATTGACGCTGCCCCGGGTCTTCCGTCTGTAGCAACCTATCTAAAACACTTCGGGACCCTGCGGAATCTCTACCGCATGATCGGTTATGCCGGTAATAAGAGTTACTGGGCCAGACTTGATACGCATAAACGGTTGGTAAAGCTTCAGCGAGAAAATGCAGGGCTGCTCCAAAACACCTTTGAGCAATCTGGCCGAAACGCCACTTTTGACTCATCGACTGAATGTCTACGAGTCGATGATGCCGTGAATATCTGTTTTCGAATAGCCACTTGCCGAAAATATGTCAGCATTCCGCCAAAATGGAAGCTGGTTCACCGCGTGGGGTGGCCCGCAGGATGGGTTGTGGCGCTGCGGCTCGCAGAGAATAATGAAGCTATTCTGGATTACGTCCTGATGCCATCAACTTCGTTGTCATTCCAGGGCCCATTGTTCTGGTTCTCTGAGGCATCCCGTGCATCTCGCATGATTGAACAATTCGGGTCTTTTGGAGACGTGTCTCGAGTTCTTGTCGAACGTGTTCTGCACGAAGGAACACGTGGCAAGAGACGTCGACTTCAGCCCATCTGATCAGTCGCCCATCAGATTAAGGACAAAAGGCGCCGGCAAAGTGGCTCCCCAGTACAAAAGCACTACAGGACCGGTTCATAGCGCGCACTGTCAGTGCAACGTTCGCTGACATTTCGACGAGCGCGTGAACAATTGTCCGCCTTGCAATAGTGGGTATCCGTCCGGCGAGGACCCGGGCTCCTGAGCTTGCGGAGTTGCGGTGTTTAAGATGGATGGAGCAATCCGTCCAATCTTTAACGTTTCAATCGCTTCGGCGAGGGTGAGGCCGCGATGGAGGCAGAACCATTCTCCGGTGTGACGGTGCCACCGTATGTCGAAGCGATTATGTCTAATCCAGTCGAGGCGAGCGAACGGAGCGTCGAACTCTTCACCGAGATTCTCCGGGAAGCCGGAGCGGTAGCGTTGAATGAGGCGATATTTGGCGCCGTGGCACTTTCCCAGGATATCGACCGGGTAGTTGAACTGCGTCGGCCGGATAGTGGGCAGGAAGCGGGGCTTCAGGAAGCCTTCGATCAGCTGCTGGCAGGCGGCCGTCACCGCCGATTTGTCTGCCGCGGATAGACCGCCCGCTCTCATGTACCCTCCTCACGCCGCCTCGACATCGATCGGCACGAGTTTACGCCAGTTCCATGGCAGAAGCTCTCTTGAAAGCATGATCGTCGATGCGTGCCGCAAGCCAAGCCTGCGGGTCGCGAGGCTGGAAGAGCGCGCGTTGGAAGGTGCAGCATGACATCACGGCGGCCATTCTTCAACGCGCACAGCATCTCGATCGGAACCTGCCCGGACCCGGCTTGCCGAGCGATCCACATCCATCTGCTCGACCGGACGATTGTCCGCACGCACAGCTCACGATCGGCTGCGAGAACGTCGAAGACGTGATCGCCGACCTGCGCACCGTGCGCGACCGGATCGTCATGGGCGGCGAAAAGAAGGGGCTCGACAATTGACCCCAAGTCATCTGACCACACGTCCCCGCCTCGCCACCCGCCGGCTCCGCGAAACCATCGCGATCGAGCACGAGGGCCAGCGCTACAAGGTCGGCCTCGGGCGGGAGATGCTCTGCAACGGCAGCTGCGGTGCCGAGCCGCGCGTCAGTCCGATCGCGAAGATCTTCCTCAACGCGCAGAAGGTCAACTCGCCGGTCGATGTCTTCGCATCGGATGGGGCCGTCCTGATGTCGCTGCTGCTGCAACACGGCTGTGATCTTCACGACAGCCACCGATGGCGGTGGGCGTCTTGTTTCCTACACAGCGCCAAGCCAGACGCACGACTACAACAACGCCGGTTCGTTCGACATCGAGCGAAAGGGCGGGAACGACCGCATTACGTTCAACCGCAACAGCGTCTTCATGGGCTTCCCGCCAAACGATCTGACCAATGGTGCGCCGTTCCGTCTGATTGCCACCGTCAAGTCAGATGGAACGCTCGCCTACGTCAACGGAACCCAGAAGCAGACGTCGACCGCGTCAGGCAATTGGAGCGATGCGGGCGGCCTGTGCCTGGGTCGAGGAAAGAACTCGGGAGATGCGTCCTATTGGGATGGCAAGATCTCCGAGATCGGCATATCGACCGACTATAGCGACGCGACAGCGGTGGCCGCGATCGATGCGGCGCTGCAGCCAGCCGACGTCAAGGCGACCATGAACGCGCAGGCGCCGAAAGCGACCGCACAGGCGAACAAGCCCGCGGCCGGCGCAGCGACCGCCGGCGGCACCGGCGGCGTCGCGGCGCCGTCGATCGACTGGCATCACTCAGCAACAGCGCTCACAAGCAGAAGTAGGGATGCTCGCCAGCTCAAATGACCTCAGGCAAATGGGCCTAATAGCACGGGAATACAGAAAAGTGCTGTGCGGGCTGTGGCAACGAAGATCATGTTGGTAATAAAGAATAGGATCAGCGATAGACAACCAGCAGTGGCTGCGACGCGGCGGGCGCGCCAGAAGTTTAGTGCGGGAAGTGCAAACGCGCACAGCGTGAATTCTTGGCTCTGGTCGATGTAGTTCTTGACCGGAACGCCTTCCGACGTTGCGGCGGTGATCTTCCAACTCGGCTCGAAGAGTACGATCCACGACAGCACCGCGAGCAGCGCGCAGGAGATAAGGAATGCACAACCGACCCATGACGCCTGTTCCGATCGCGAGTCGTGATACAAAACCGGCGGCATGATTATCAACTTTGCTATCGGTTTGATCGCGTGCAACCGGTCTGGCCACTCTGCGTCAGACCACAAGGTGCCGAGGAGGGCGAGGAAGAGAAACGCAAAGGGGAGTGAACAAGGTCGGCTTTCCGAGGCAACGGGCATAGTCACGCCAGTTGATGGTTGGCGTCACCACGAGCAACCATAGTCCGACAAAGATTGCAGGCGCGGTCGTCGACCACGGCAGAGCGGGCCGCGATCATCACGATGAGACGGCAAGGACGGAGAAGATGCGGAAAACGCGACCGGATTGTAACCGACTGCGCGATTGCAGTCGTTCGGAAGGATCTGACTGCGTCATGGCCTTGGTGGTCATGGAGGAGGGACCTTCACCAGGGTGCCCTGGGCAGAGCTTTTAGTCTCCAGTCGAGGAATGTATCACCTTAGTGTCTTTATCAGCGCCGAGGTTGAAAATGGACAAATATTGCCGCTTCACGATCTCGCTCGTCGCGGTCTGCAAGACGCGCTCCCGACTTGCTCGCCCCAACGTGGTGATCAATTGAGGATCGTGAATGAACCTCTTGATCGCAGACCTGAGCTCGTCGACCGAGCCGGGCTGGACAACAAAGCCCTCCAGTCCATCCCGGACGAAATCCTGGCAGCCGGGAACGCGCGTGACGATTGTCGGCACACCGCTCGCGGCCGCCTCGAGCAGCGCACGGGGAAGCCCTTCGCCGCCGCGGGTTGGAAAGATGCCGATGTGATGCTCACGCCAGACCCGGGGTACATCCTCGACATGGCCGTGATAGCGGACGCCCGGATGGTTGTTGATCCAATCGGTGATTGTGGCTTCCTTGACGGGGAGGGGGTTTGCCGAATCCGGGCCTCCGTAAATGTCCAGGAGAATCTTGTAGCCTTCCTTGACCAGAGAGGAGACGGCTTCTGCCGCAAGGTCAGTTCCTTTCGACCAAACAAGACGGCCGACCGTCGCGAGCCGCAATGGTTGAAGTTGCGGCTTTGATTCCGGGTGAAACTCATCCGGATCGACCCCGGCTCCCATGAGGATGAGGTGGCGAACTCTTCTGGTAAAAGGAATACCAATTCTGGTCGCGTCCGATTGATTCTCGAAAATGAACCAAACTTTCGATGAGCGGTTGGCCAACCTCATAAGCAGGTAGAAAATGGTCCGAAACAAGCGAGCCTTTCGATTGGTTGAGATATCGATTGTTCCAAGCCCAGTCACAACGAAGACATACCGTTCGGCACTCAGCAGCGGGAATGCAATGGTAAGCGCGATAATTGAACGGATGGAGTAACCGACTATGATGTCGGGTCTGACCCGACGCAAGATCGAAACAATGCTGGAGATCTTGCTTACGAACGCCCAGGACGGATTGTTCCTGCGCATGTGCTGTGTCTCAAGAACTTCTACCGCGCCGTTGAAGCGCTCGAGGACCTGATCGTCGGGCGTTCTCGGAAGCAGCGCAAATATCTTGGCCCGGCTTGCTGCGGCTGCCTCTATGGCCGGGGTAAAGTGGCGGAAAAAGAATGCGGTATCATTCGCGAGAAATGCGATGCGCTTGGTCTGACCTGACAGAGATTCGTCGAGACGCGCTCTCGGTTTCACGGTCCAAATCCCACTCAATTTTCTATGGTGATACAGTCGAGCGGATCTGTGGCTCGGGCTTGCGACCATCATCGGCATGACGCTTCGTGGTAAGGCGGAAATACAGGTCGCGATGTCTTTCGTAGCATTGCTGGAGTGAAAAATTATCCAGAACGAACTTGCGCCCTTTGCTGGCGCGCAACGATCTTTCAGGCGAATCAAGTCGTCCGAGCCTGATGATGGCTGCACTCAGGGCCGTGCTGTCTTGGGGCGCAACGACTTCGTGCGCACCCTGTATCAACGCTTCGTCACCCGATGCACTGGCGGTGACGAGGTTGCCGCTGGCCAGAGCCTCGGCAACAACATTGGGGAAGCCTTCGTTGGAGCGAGATGACGACACCATGACATCGAAGGCTGGATAGACCATCTCAATGTCGACTCGAGGGCCCATAAAGGAAACATAATCGAGGACGCCCACGTGACTGCAAAGTGACAGAAGTTCACTGTTGCCTTCGATCTCGTCTCCAACGAGGAGAAGCCGTGCCTGCGGCAGCGAGTCCCGCACCTTACCGAACGCTGAAATAAGGGTTTCGAAATCCTTCATCGGCGCATAGCGGGCGATGCGACCAATGAGAAAAGCGTCGGACGCCAAACCGAGTTTTGCGCGAAGTACGGCTCGCGCGTCAGGTCGAGGTCTGAAGCGATCGCAGTTCACACCGTTATGGATAATCGCGTATCGTTCGGACGAATACCCGAGGGATTTGTGGGTCATTGCGGAGGCAAGCGAATTATAGAGGGTGAAATCGGGGTAGCTTGAGATCCGCGCCCCGAGCTTGATAATCGCTCGGGTCAACCGACGGTCGAGAGCCAGGTCGTCGATGGATTGTCGAACCGACCAGATGAGCGGGCATTTGAAGTAATTCAGGCGTCGCAAGATCGCTGCGGCGACGTTCGCGTGGTACATCCAGGCATGAACGATATCGGGATCAGCCTGAGCTATCGTTGAGCCGAGCCGGTGCAGCGCAAGAAACCCGGCGGCCCCTCGAGCGCCGGAAAGTTCGATAACCGTCGCTCCCGCCTTTTCCAGCCTCGGCCTAAGTGGCCCCTCTGACAGAACTGATATGACCGTATGCCGGAGCTTCTCGTTCTTGCTCTGGCTTTCCTCAATAAATGAACAAAGACTGGCTTCGGCTCCACCAAAGCCAAGGCCAGTAATGGCATGTACAACTTGCACTGAACCCTCCAGCCTGGCGACTGGAGCCCCCTTAGTTCCTCGCTGAAGCGTGGAGTTGCTCTTGCCCCTCAAAGTATAATGGAATAACTGGCGGTGGGGTGAATTGCAACCATGGATCGTGTGAATTCGAAATTTTGGGAGGCTGACAGATCGGTTTGGACAGCTGAAAGCGTCGAGACGTTCTGGAAAGCCTGTTACGCCCGTGACTTGGAAGCTTGTCGCTGGCCTTCTCGGGCGGCTGGTCTTATCGCCGAACTGCTGGCTCGCCGCTTCCCGACAGGAGCGCGGGTTTTCCTAGTTGGCGATCGCGATCCCGGTCTTGCGGAAGCGCTGTTGAAAGCCGGATATTCGGTTGCGCGAGCTGACATTGGCGATTGGTTGATACCTACCGCCGAACCCAGGCTCCCGCAGGAGTGGTTAGGCTCGATTCCGGCCGTTGCCGAAGCAACGTTTGATATCGTCGTCTCCGTTGGCCTCGCCGAATGTCTTCTCGAGGAGGAAGTCCAGCCATTTCTGGAGATGCTGCGTCTGGTCGTCATCCCCGGCGGTCACATCGTGGTTGCGGTGCCAAACGATGAGCGGCTCGAGCAAAACGAGGTCCCGTGTCCGAAGACAGGCATCATCTTTCATTGTGGTCAGCGCATCCGATCGTTTACGCAGGCATCGCTCGGTGATTTCCTTGCCAGCGCAGATCTTAAGCTGGTTGCGAAGTTCGAGATGGAACTCGACGAACGCGTGCTGGCCGATCGCGCGGCAGTTGATCCTGACTTTGCTAACGCCGCTTATATCCATGTCGGCGCTGGCACAACCCTGTTCGGGATCGCACAATCCCCATCCATTCCTCATTCGAACAAGGCTGTTCTCATTAAGGTGAATGAATGGCTCGAAGCGCGACGCGGTCGGGCCGCTGTACCCGGGCCGGCAATGGACAATTGGCGGTGGGATGATTCAAGCGTAGCGAACTTCTGGTCGCGAATCGCCGGTACGCCTCTTGACGATTTGAGTTTTGGCAAGGTTTTGGGGCAGGCACTCCTGCGCGGGATTGAGCCTTGGCTCGTACCTGGCGGGCATCACCTCGATGTCGGAGCTGGTGATGGTAATATGGCCGAGATCCTGGCCACATCGAACTACGCAGTTGCCACCCTGGAACCCGCGGAAGAGCGCGCTCGAAAAATCGAAGCGAAACTCGCGCATTTCCCGGCCTTTGTCGGCCATATAGATCGGTTGGATCACACCCATCAGGGCAGCTTCGATGCGGTAATCGCCTGTGAGGTGATCGAGCATGTGCTTGAGGAGCGGTTGGCAGGGTTCTTCGCCTCTCTGGCCGCAGCCCTGAAGCCGGGAGGGCGGGTCATCCTGTCGGTCCCCAATTCCGAGGACCTCGATCGCGCGATAATCTACTCTCCGTTTGGAGGCGTGCTCTTTCATCGCTGGCAGCACATGCGCCGCTTGTCGTCGTCGGGACTTGATGCGCTGCTGCGCAAGCACGGCTTTGAGGTGATCGTCTTCTATGAGGTGGATCTTGCCGGCGCTCAGCATCGGCGCTCCACCGAACTTGAAGCGATTCTCGGCTCGTCGCAAAGCTACGCGCAACCCGGTGCGCCCAATCTCATCGCGGTTGCTCGCCGAGCCGGCGACACGATCGTTCCGCCGCGTGTGCTATCGGATTTTGAGCGTCGGATAGCGACACCGGATCACGTCGCCCGATCTTCAGCTTCTGCGATGCGAATGTCGGGCAAGCGCTTCTACGAAACGATTGAGCTTCCCGCCAACGACGCGAAACACGTCGAACTAAATTCCTTCCGGCTCCAACTGTCTCCCCGTTTCGCGCCGGGAGACGACGAGGAGTGCTCCGACAGGTCGATGCTGAGACTGTTTGAGGATGGCAGGGAACTGGGACCGGCACATTCTGCTCATGCTGACGTGGCCCGCCTCGGAGCCGGCCGTTTCTCGCATTGGGCCCGCGATCTGCTGTTCTCGAGCTCGGATGGCCAGGACCCGCGCCACAATGGCCGACGCTATGTCGTGATCGCCGAAGCGGCGTCCGTGCGGACAGCGAACCTTGACGAGCGGCTGAGGGCGGGGGACGCCTCGATGCTCGTCTGGGAGCTGCCGCCCGATGCGATCCAGGTCGTGGAAGGCCAGCGTTGCCGGATCGCGCTGCCGCGGACGTTTCCTGCCGGGGACGACGAGCATCACCCGTCGCGCTCGGCGCTGGAGCTGTTCGAAGACGGCGTACCGCTTGGTCCCGCTCACGCCTTGCACGATGAGATCGCCACGCTGGGTGAAGGCCGTTTCTCGCATTGGGCCCGCGATCTGCTGTTCTCGAGCCCGGATGGCCAGGACCCGCGCCACAATGGCCGACGCTATGTCGTGATCGCCGAAGCGGCGTCCGTGCGGACAGCGAACCTTGACGAGCGGCTGAGGGCGGGGGACGCCTCGATGCTCGTCTGGGAGCT